>ONFO01000030.1 GCA_900317155.1 uncultured Bacteroidales bacterium | reverse complement strand
TTCATGTTCATGATGGCGTCGATACCCACGGTGTGGGCGTCAGTACCCGTCGAGGCGCCGACGATGACAATCTTGCGGCCGATGTTCTCCTTGATGTACTTGTCGGTCTCGTACATGTCCATCGTCGTGGATTCCACCTTTGGCACATAGATGGTCGAATAATCGACGGTGTGCGTGCAACTACCGTAGCAGTTGACGAAGGTGAAACCGGGCGTCAGTTCCCTGTAATACACCACGCTGGGGTTTTCCAATCCCATCTTCTTCAGCAGCAGCTTGGCTGCTTCGATGGCTTCTGCGCCGCAAGGCACGGGCAAGGTGAAGCTCAACTGCATCTTGCCGTCGTTCATGGTGTCGCCGTAGGGCTTTATCTTGGTGAGGTCTAGGGTTTTGTCGTAATCCTTGGCCTCCATTGAATACAAACCTTCACTCATTATTTCTTCCCTTTCATTAGTTCAACAAACGGATTCAGATAATTCTCGCTCTTCAGCGTCACGCCTGCCAAGCCCTTGCCGCCGTTCTTCGGGCGTTTCACGTCGCCGAAGATACCTTTTTCCAAGGCGGTGAACAGGCCTTCCTTAACGAGTTCCTCAAGCAGCTTGATGGTGTTGTCGAGCACCAGGTGGGCGCGTTGACGGCAGATGCCACCCTCCTTGAACTCCATCTCCTCGCCGATGTCCTTCATGTTGTTGAAGATGTAGCGGGCGTTCTCGATGGAGAGGTAACGGTCGCTCATAAACGGCGTGTGGATGGCCTCGGTGGGCATACCCAACAGTTGCAGGCCTTGGTGCGTCCAGATGCCGATGATGTTGAACAGCGCGTCTTGGATGTGGCCACGGAAGATGTTGCCCGTCATGAACTTGGTGGGCGGCATGTATTTCAGCGGCGCGTTGGGGAAGATCTCGCGGGTCATCTGCGCCTGCGCGAGTTCCATGAGGAAGCCGTTCTCGAGCATCGGGTCCATCTCGAAGGCGTGACCCAAGCCCATCTGCTCTTCGGGCAGACCGGCGATCTTGGCCAACTGCTCGTTGATGAGGTCGGAGGCCAGAACAGTGTGTGCGGCTTCCACTGCGTCGGCGGTGGTCAGGTAGTTGTCCTCACCCGTGTTGATGATGACGCCCGCGAAGCCGTTGATGATACGGCTCATGTATTGGTCGATGAGGGTGCGCTGCATGTTGATGTCGCGGAACAGGATGCCGTAGAGGGCGTCGTTCAGCATGACATCGAGGCCTTCGAAAGCGCCCATAATGGCGATTTCGGGCATGCAGAGACCCGAGCAGTAGTTGCAGAGGCGGATGTAACGGCCTACCTCCTCGCCCACTTCGTCCAGGGCCTTACGCATGATGCGGAAGTTCTCCTGCGTGGCGAAGGTACCGCCAAAGCCCTCGGTCGTAGCGCCGTATGGCACATAGTCCAATAGGCTCTGGCCCGTGGTGCGGATCACGGCGATGATGTCGGCTCCCTGACGGGCGCCGGCCTGGGCCTGCACCACATCCTCGTAGATGTTACCTGTGGCCACAATAATATAAAGGTATGGCTTGGGGCCTTCGCCGATGGTTTCGAGGTAATGCTCGCGGCGGGCGCGGCGAGTGCGGATGCGCGTGAGGCTCTCGTCGATGACGGGCTGCAGCGTGGCGGCAATCTGTTTCTGGTCGCGCGTCACCACCTTGGTGATGTCGAGTTCGCCTTTGGCCACCTTCTCGGCGATTTGTTGCGGGTTGAGGCCCGTCTGGATCATGGCGTTGGCGATGAAGAACAGGATGCCCTCGCCGAGCACGCCCTTGTCCTTGATGGCGTCCACCACCACATTGGGCAGCGGCACATCGCTTTCGTCCACCCCGTCGATGCCCATCAGTCGGGCGAGGGTGCGCTCCACGGCCACCGTGGTGTATTGCTCGCAGAAGGCCTGCACATCGTCAGCGATGTTCTTCGCCAGCCCTCTGGCATACTCCACTTTCTTAAAATCAAGTCCTAATTTACTTTCCATATTTTTCGTTTATGTTGTTTAAATAATTGATTTATTGTCCGTTAATTCTTGATAATCTGTTTCGTGACGACTCCCGAAGGGGTAATCACCTTTAATATATATGTGCCGGCCTCTTGTGCCGACAGGTCAATCACATTCTCTTTTGTCTCTTTCACCAACTGGCCAAGGATGTTGTAAACCTTCACTTCGGCAACTTCCAAACCGTCTATCGTTACTATTCCATTTGTTGGATTGGGATAAACCTTTATCGCTTCTTGCGGCACTTCCTTTACACTGCATGGAATCGGATTGAAATCCTCGCGCCGCATCTTGATGAGTTTGCCATAAGTATAGTCACCGAGAAACAATGTGGACACCTCCGCATTGAACAGGCAACCACCGTCAGGAAGCGGAATGATGAATCCCGGTGAAGGTACATGATTTTCGTATTCAGGTTCATAAAACTCACGCTTCCCCAATACTTCCATATCCTTGTCAAACAAAAAAACACCAGCATAATATGGTCCACTGAAAACACTCTTAAAATTGTAAGTAAGTCCATAAATGGTGGTATCGTTCACATATCCCATGCATTTCGGGGGTGCTTTTACTGCTGTATCCTGTTTGTAATAAACTCTTTCACAACGGCCAAAGGTTCCGTCAAGGCTGACTTCAGCCAAACCGATATTCCATTCAGTTAGTTCCTCATACGGCCACATATATCCCATTATTAAGAGTTTATCATCGGAAAGCCAATGATTGGAATAAGCATTTTCAAAATACTGCCGAAAAGCGGGTTGTAGATTAAAGCCATCCACATAGTTGAAATCATCGTCGTACATCAACAACGAACACATATTATTCAATCCAGAGCAAAGCACAATAATACCTTCGGATTTCGGATTCTTTAGTAATTGAAAACAATTGAATTCTTTAATGCTCGCTTCGGGATGAGGTAATTCTGCCGTAACAAATCGACAGGATAATGTGTCTGCGTTTTCATCAAAGCGATAGAAATAAGGCTTTCTCGATTGACCAGTCGCACTTTGACAAGAATAATAGCCACAGAATATCACCGTTCCATTATCATCAAGCATGCGCCCTTCCCAAATTGAAAGAGCATTTTCCGGCTTCTCATAGGCTTTCACATGGATGACATTGAAATCAGAATCAAAAACAATAGCGATAAGAGTGTTGTCTTTTATACCTACCATGAAATAATTTCCATTTTCCAACTGTAGAATGTCGGAAGGGCGCAACATGTTAAATTGCTCATCCTCAATAGCATGTATATCATAATTACCTTCCATATCCACTCGCATCGTCATCGGTCTGTAATGATTCTTGTCCTCTCCCCATACTCCCATAACTATTGCATCGCCATCAGTGTTGATAATGCCTTGGTACAGGGATGTGTAAGAAAAAGAATCGCCATAGTCAATCTCCCATTGTTGGGCTTTCATTGTGCCTCCCATCATCAGCAGGAGCGCAAGCAGTGTATAAAATCTAATGTTCTTCATTTTTTTTATCGTTTTTAGTTCATTTCCAATTCGTTATTTCAGCATCCTCCTTTCTTCCACGCCCTCCAGCACCTTCATCTGCTGAATGGCGATTTTGTTCAGTTCTATCAGTCTATCGCGTTGCGGCATACCATTATTAATAAAGACCGCATTGAGGTTTTCCATATTCGAGAGGCAAATCAGTTGGTTGATGTTCGCATAGTCACGGATGTTGCCCTTCAAGTCGGGGTTGGCATCGCGCCATTCCTTCGCCGTCACACCAAACAAGGCCACATTCAGCACATCGGCTTCGTTGGCGTAAATCAATGAGGCATGATAACGGTCAATCTCTTCTGGAACAAGATTCTCTTTTATGGCATCCGTGTGGATATGGTAGTTTATCTTCGCCAACTCACGCTTCACCGACCAACCGAGTTGCTTTTGTTCTTCTTCTTTTAGGCGTTGGAATTCCTTGGCAACATACAACTCAAACTCAACCGAAATCCAACTGGCAAACTTAAAGGCGATGTCTTTATGGGCGTATGTACCGCCATTACGCCCAGTTTTTACTAAAATACCAACTGCACTAGTTGCATCAATCCATTTTGTTGGCGACATAGTGAAAGCATTCAATCCAGCCTGCTTTCTAAACCCCTCGAATTCGAGGGGGTTAAAATTGGGATTATATAACGATTCCCAAATTCCCAGATATTCAATTGTGTTACGATTGCGCATCCAATTGGCAATAACCGCTGGCGGGTCGTCAGTTTTATACTTTGCAATGTCAGTCAAAGAGATATAATCTTTGCTGTCAATTGAAAGTATCATTATGCTTGTATCTTGAACCAGAATCTTTGCCATATTATTTCCCTCCTTTCTTTTCAACGAGGTTCCTAAACCCCCTCGAATTCGAGGGGGTTTTATTCTCACCATCCTCATTCAAAGGGGTCGAATTAGACCCCTTTGGGTCTAAACCTATCGAATTCGATAGGTTTAATTGTGGCGAATTCGCCATAATTAAAAACGCTCTCGCCGTCTCAATCCACTCCTTGTCAATCCCCAAACTCTCGGCAATATTCAGCGCCTCGTGCGGCACTTCGCCGTCTTGCACCTCGACGAGTTCGTAGTTCATCGTGCCGTTCTCGAAGCCCTTCACACGGAGGCAACGGGCATCGGTCGGCTCTATATCGTAATGCGTGGTCATGACAAGGCTCACATTGTCGCCCCTCAACACCTTCACCAAGGCCGACACCAGGTGCGGGCCGGCTCGTCAATCAACGCCACTATCTTTCTGTTTTCGCGCGATGCCTTGATGACGGCATCGATGTTCTTCATCTCTGCGGCAAACGACGATAGCCCTTTCTCGATGGACTGCTCGTCGCCGATGCAGAAGAAAACTTCATCCTTGACGGCGATGTCAGCCGATTGGGCCGGGATGCCGAACCCGTATTGGAACAGGTACTGGCACAGTGTCAAGGTCTTCAAGACCACGGTCTTGCCACCCATGTTGGCACCCGTGATCAAGGTGGGCTTCTGCCCAAAGGTGAGGCTCACCGGCTGGAACGCGCGTTTGCGCTGCGCCAAAGCATCCTTCACCTGCGGATGAAACATCGCCTCGTAACGGCTGATGTCATCCGCTGAAATCGTCGGGAAGCAAAGTCCCAACTGCTTTATCTGCAAGGCTTTGGCGAGGTTCATGTCAATCTTCGCCATGGCGATTTGGGCTTCCTCTAAAGCCTTCGCAAAAGGAACCAACTGCTTGCTCAAATCTCTCCGCACTCCTTCTTCAATCTCGGCACACTCGGCCAAGAGTTCCTCTTGTCGGCTGGGATTCTGGCGCATCTGCGCACGCAGGTCGCGTAGTTCTTGGCAATAGGAGTCATAGACATAGAAGGTCGCCATCTTCAGCCCGTCGGGGTCGAGGATGGTGATGACCTCGTTCAAGTCGGGCACAGCGATGGCCTTGTCCAAGCCGTGGGCTTTCATCCGCTCCGCCACATCAACTGCCAAGATGGCCAGATGCTTCACCTCGAAGAGTTCGATGTCGTCCAAAACGGCTTGCTGTCCGAGGTTCTTGATGGTTGTGCGGATGTCCTTCAGTCCCTGCAGGCGGAACTGGAGCGTATTAATATAAGGTGTATCGACCTCCTCCACAAAACGCACGAACTGCCGCAGCACCTCATACGATTGGGCAATCTCCTCCCCCGTCCGCATCATCGGCATGTCGAGCATCCAACGGCGCGTATAGCCCGCTTGCAGTTCGAGTTGCTCGAACACATAACGCAGGCCGCAGGGCGATTCTATGTGGTCTCTCAATTCCATACAGGGCTTGCGGACGGCTCGTCCGCACTATTTTTCATTAAATCATACACTGGAAGTTGTATCGCTTTCGAAAGTCTTCCACAAAGCGTGTCGGAATCCAAGGTCACGCCCAAGGGCGAGGTCGGGTTCACCGTCACGGCGATGAGTTTGCTCTTTTGCAGCACGTGAATCACGCCGCCTGCCTTCAAGAACAGCCTATACTGCTGCGGACTGACGAAGATCTTGGTGAAGTCGCGCACCACCAGCTCACAGGTCTTCAGTTTCGGGTTCTTCCTCACCTTCTCGAGGAAGCCGTCCACCAAGGCACCCGCCACATAAAGGATCTTGCAGCGGTCCATGCCCTCGAAGCGGAAGTCTTGCGACAGCGAGGAGATGTGGCTCAACTCGTGCAACGCGCCTTCGTCATCGATATACCACACGCCTTTCTCGATGGGCATCAGCAGGTTAAGATTGGCCTCCTCCGTCAGCGGGATCTTGATCAGGTCCACCACGAAGGCGGTCTGTTGCACCAGCGTGTTCATGTTGGTTGAATACGCGGCGCCCGTGGCCAGTATCATGCTCTGGCTCACGGCGGGCGAAGCGAGGCTCATGCGCGACAAGGCCCCGTCGATGATGACGAGTTCGATGCCCACGCGGTGCATGTCTTTCATCCAGCGCTTCAGTCCGCTCGACGACGAAGGCCCCGACAGGAGGATCTTGCCCCCTGTCAAGGCTTTGGCCGTCACCACGCGACCCAGCGAGGTGTTTTCGTCGCTCACGTCGATAAGTTCGGAGACGATGCGTTTCTGGCGGTAGTGCATCTCGGAGGTGCCGAAATACATGCCTTGGCGCAGATAGATCTCCGGCTTCTGTGTGCGCGTCACCTGGTCGGTGGTCTCTCCATCAATGCCTATTGAAGTCACGGCAATACGCTTCCTCTCGACGGGCAGGCGGTCGAGCACATAGTTCAGACTAACGGTCTTCCCCGTGTTCTTCTGCAAGCCTACTATCGAAAGGCTGTCGTAATTTAATATGTCATCGATGAAGGTCATTTCAATCAAGCTTAATGTGATTATCTTTCAAACCAGTAGACAATTGTTCTTCGTTTTTCTTAATGTCAATAAGAATTGCTTTCTCATAATAACCAACTGAGATAAATCTTACAGTATACTTTCCATAAGAGACACCTTCTATCTGATACTCGCCTTTCTCATTAGTATAAGTACCATACCTCATTTTGTCCTTCCCATCAAGAAGAATTACATTAGCATATACTACCGGTTCTCCAGTTTCATCTTCCCAAACGCTACCCTTCAAAGTTGCTGTTTCCCCTGTACTATTTTCGGGCTTCGCTGTTCCAGAATGCCTAGTAACGGCGCAACCTGTCAACAGGGATACAATCGCAACGATGAACAATAGCCTTCTCATTATTCAGCGTTAATTAGATTCTTTCTTGGTTTCTCTCGTGTCTCTTCAAAGCCTTCGGCTCGATGTTCATTCTCTCGCCTTCGAGCAGTGAGATGACACCGTCAACGGCCTTGTCGGCAGCCACTTGTTCCTTGGCGCGTGCAGCCTGGCACTCGGGACAGTTGCATTCGCTGTGGTACTCTGTCGGCTCGGTGTAGGTCGTGATGACGCCTTCGAAGTTGCGCAGCACCACCTTGCCAGGGGCTTGCGAGATGACATACTGGGGCATGACCGGGGTCTTGCCGCCGCCACCGGGAGCATCGACGACGAAGGTCGGGATGCAGAAGCCGCTGGTGTGGCCGCGCAGTCCTTCGATGATCTCAATACCCTTCGAAACGGGCGTGCGGAAATGCTCCAGACCCATCGAGAGGTCGCACTGGTAGATGTAGTACGGGCGTACACGCATCTTGACGAGTTCATGGACGAGGTTCTTCATCACATGGACGCAGTCGTTGACGCCACGGAGCAGCACGCTCTGGTTACCCAACGGGATACCAGCGTTGGCCAGCATCTCGCAAGCACGACGCGACTCGGCGGTCACCTCGTTCGGGTGGTTGAAGTGCGTATTGATCCACACGGGATGGTACTTCTTCAGCATGTCGCACAGTTCGGGCGTGATACGCTGCGGGCAGACCACGGGGGTACGAGTGCCCAAGCGGACGATCTCCACATGAGGGATCTGACGCAGGCGCGAGATGATGTATTCCAGTTTCTTGTCGCTCACCATCAGGGCGTCGCCACCAGAGAGCAACACGTCGCGCACGCTTTCGGTCTTCTCGATATATTCGAGGGCTTTCTCGATACGGTCGGGACCGCATTCGTTGTCGGTCTGACCGGCGAAACGACGGCGCGTGCAGTGACGGCAGTACATGGAGCACATATCGGTGATGAGGAACAACACGCGGTCCGGATAACGGTGCGTCAAGCCGGGGGTCGGTGAGTCTTCATCCTCGTGCAACGGGTCGAGCAAGTCGGCAGCTGCCTGATGGGTCTCCAAAGCGGTAGGGATGCACTGACGGCGGACGGGGTCATGCGGGTCGTTCGGGTCGATGAGGCTCAAATAATAAGGAGTGATGGCCATGCGGAGGGTCGAGAGGGTCTTTCTCACGCCTTCTTCCTCTTCGGCGGTCAGCTTCACATATTTCTTCAAGTCCTCAAGGGTCTCGATGCGGTTCTTCACCTGCCATTTCCAGTCGTTCCACTGCTCGTCGGTGACTTCCGGGAACAATTGTTTTCTTCTTGATTCTGCCATAGTGTTTCTTTTTTGACTGTCCCCCACCCCTTGACCGTCATTGCTGGCTTGACCCGCAATCCCCCAAACGCATAGGTGTCGTCTTCTCGCTTGGGAGATGGCGGATGTTCCTCCGCCATGACGGTTAAAGGGTTAGGGTTGTTAATCCCAGTCTAGTTTCTATTAAGCATACAGTTCCTCAAAGATCTTACGCAGTTTCGGGCTTTCACGGAGTTCCTGCAGGGTGAATTCGGCGTGGCCTTTGGTGTAGCCGTTACCCATGATCATGTTCACGTCGCTGCCGATACCTTCAGCGCCCAAGGAAGCCTTGGTGAAGCTGGTGGCCATCGAGAAGAAGTAGACAATACCGTCGTCCTTCGTGCAGAGCACAGCGGTCATTTCTTGGTCGGGCACATTGACGCAGTTGATGGTCACGTCGGCCATCTTGCCGTTGGTCAGGCGTTCAACGAGTTCGTAAACCTGCACGGGAGTCATGCCGGCAGCGCTTTCCACGATGTCGCAGAAACCGAGGTCCTTGATACGCTGGGTCGACTTGGGGCTGTTGGCGATACCGATCACCTTACCCGTGACGCCGACGCGCTTCTTGGCTTCGTAGCAGCAGAGCATACCGCTCTTACCACCAGCGCCGAGGATGACGACGGTCTGGCCGTATTGGCACAACTTGGCGGTCTGGGCGGGAGCACCAGCCACGTCGAGGGCGCTCAAAGCGAGTTTCTCGGGCATGTCGGTCGGGATCTTGGCATAGATGCCGCTTTCGAACAGGATGGCCTTGCCCTTGATGTCGACTTGGTCAACATCGGGACGGATGGCGAGGATCTCGTCGATGCGGAGCGGGGTCAGTGACAGAGAGACCAAAGTGGCGATGCGGTCGCCTTCCTTCAGGTCGATCTTGCCTTTCAGGGCGTCGCCGATCTTCTCGACCTTGCCGAGGAGCATACCGCCAGAGCCGGTACGACGGTTGCGGTGCTTGCCTTGCAGTTCCACGTTGAGGAACATCTCCTTCTTCACCTCTTCCATGATCTTCTCTTCGCTTGCGCCAGGACCAGCCTGTTGCTTGGCGTAGTTGTGGATGTCGGTGAACGAAGCGGAGTCGATATCTCGTCCATGTTGTTGTTCAGTTTGTTAGCGGGTTGCGGCAGCACGCCGACGGGTTCGATTACACGGTGAGTACCGTATTTGTTACCATGTTTTTGCATCTTTGTTGTTGTTTAATTGTTTATTGTTTAAATGTTTAATTGTTGTTTTGTTTGTAGAGTCGTATTTCAATTTTTCGAACACACAGGGCGAACAGAAAAGCCACCTTCGCGAAAGAAGTAGTGTATGGCGTAGCTTCCCGAATAGAAATCCATACCCCACGCACAGTTGGAAAAGTCAGTACAGAGTGACCTCGACCAGTAGATGCCGTCGGAATCAGTATCAACAAGCCCACTATTCGAGTAGCCGCCAGCAGCGGGAAGAAAAAGGCTGTTGCCGTTATCGGCTGTAAATAGCCTTCCCTTTACGCCGTTTTGTATCGTCCATTTGTTGGTGGTATATTGTATCAATTCTTCCCATTGGGTCATAGAAGGCGTACGCCATTCAACTCCCAAACCAGTAGCAGGATCATCACCATCTTGAAGAATAGTTAGTGTGTCGGTATAGCCGTCGTTGCCGTACTTTGAATTGCAACAGTACTTGGTAAGAGTGCTATCACCGTCTTTACAATACTGATAACTGCTCCAGTTGTATGTGTCCTTTGTCTTCGTTTCGCCCCAAGCGAAATAGTCGCCATAATCTTCTGGCTCTTCAGCGCCTACATTACAGGTAGCCCAAAGAGTTCCACTCGGCAGACCAAGGTCTACATAATTGTGACCATTGAATTTAGTCTTCTGATTATTGCAACTCACCACAAAAACCATCAGTAGTGCAAGCAGAGTGAAACTTCTTGTTGTTTTCATTTTGTGTATTAGAAAAATGCTTTCTTATCCTATTAATTATTTGCGCGGTTTGAGACCAAGGATTTCGCGGGCCTCGTCGGAGGTGGCAATCGGGCGACCCAGTTCGTTGGCGATGCGAACGACCTTGGCGACCAATTCACCATTCGATTGGGCCAACACGCCCTTCGAGAGGTAGAGGTTGTCCTCGAAGCCCACGCGGACGTTACCGCCCATGGCGATGGCAGCGGCGGCCATCGGGAAGGCATGACGACCTACGCCGGTGACAGTCCAAGTGGAGCCAGCGGGGATGCCGTTCACGAGCCAACAGAGGTTGGCGACGGTGGCGGGAGTGCAGCCGGGCACGCCCAACACGAAGTTGAACTGCATGGGAGCGCCAGGGGCCTGACCCTTCTTGGCCATGTTGAGGATGGTGTCGAGGTGACCCATCTCGAAGCATTCGTATTCGGGCTTGATGCCGCGTTCCATCATACGTTTGCCGAAGGCGCGCATGGTCGGCATGGTGTTGTCGAAGATCTCGTCGCCGAAGTTGCAGGTACCGCAGTCGAGGGTAGCCATCTCAGGCAACGGGTTGGTGTCAGTCGATTGGAGACGCTCGTCGGGAGTCATGCCAACGGCACCGCCAGTCGAAGGAATGAGGATGACGTTGGGGCACACCTTCAAGATAGCCTCTTCGCACTCTTGGAAACGGCCACGGTCTTGGGTGGGCGTGCCGTCGTCCCAGCGGACGTGCAGGTGCACGATGGCGGCACCGGCGTCGACGGCCGACTTGGCCTCGCGCACGATTTCCTCAACGGTATAAGGCACATTGGGATTCTGTTCCTTGGTGACTTCTGCGCCGCAGATGGCGGCAGTGATGATCAGTTTATCCATTTGTTGAATTGTTGATTGTTTAATCGTTTAATTGATGAATCCAACCGGACGGCCACCTTACGGGCCTCAAACATCATGTGGCGTGAGGTGTTGCCTTCGCGGTCGATCCAGCCTTCGGCTTCGATGAAGTCGCCTGCATAGACAGGGGCCTTGAATTCAATCATGTCGTATGCGCAGAAGAGGCCTTCGTCGCCGTCGCGCATAATCAAGAGTTCGGTAGCCACGTCACCGAAGAGGTGAACCATGTGGGCGCCGTCAACCAAATTGCCACCGTAGTGGGCATCCTTTGCGCTCATGCGCAGTCTGATCTTTGTTCTGTATTCCATTGTTGTTGATTGTTTATCGTTTAATTGTTGAATTGTTGCTGTAGAGACGCAAAATTTTGCGTCTCTACCCCATTCATTTATTTTTCCACATAAATTGCATCGACATAAATGCCAGAGGCATGTACGCACTCGGGCTTGATCTCGCCGACCTTCACCAGCTTCTCGGCTTCGACGACGACATAGTCGGCGGCGGTGGCCATCAGCGGGTTGAAGTTGTTGGTCGTGCCCAGGAACACCATGTTGCCGAACTCGTCGACGATGTTGGCGCGAAGGAAAGCGATGTCGGCCTTCAGGGGCTTTTCAAGGAGGTAGTCCTTACCATCCACATTCACAATCTGTTTGCCATCGGCCATGATGGTGCCAAGACCCGTGGGGGTCAGCACGCCACCGAGACCTGCACCGTAAGCGCGGATGCGCTCTGCGAGGGTGCCTTGGGGAACGTATTCCACGATAAGGGTGCCTTCGTTCTTCTGGATGGCAGTCTGCTTGTTGGTGCCGGTATGCGACACGATAGCCTTCTTCACCTGGTGGTTGCTGACCAGTTTGCCGTGAGCCACTTCGTCGTAGGCCGTGTCGTTGGCAATGATAGTGAGGTCTTTAACGCCTTTTGCAACAATAGCGTCAATGATTTGCGTGGCGCTTCCAACACCGAGGAAACCGCCGAACATGATCGTCATGCCGTCATGAACCTTCTCGACGGCCTGCTCTAATGTAATCTGCTTGTTCATAATGTGTTATGTTTTAGATTTTGAATTTGTAACTCGTTTAAAAGTCTGCAAATTTAGCGAGATTTCCAGCACTTTCCAAACAAATTAATATTTATTTTATAAAGAGGTGTGTAACATCAAAGATTACAGAGGTTTGTGCAAAAAGAAAAGCCGCTGCTTGGCGCAGCGGCTTTTTGAAATAATATGTTTTATTGTGAGCCGTGAAACCCACCAAATATGATAATCACTTCTTCACAATCGTGAAACTCTTTTCATCCAATGGCTCAATGGCATAGCCCGGATTCAATGAGATTTTGGCATCGCAATGGTCCTCGGAATAAGGGATGATGAAGCTTGACCAATTATGGGTGCGCATGATGCCGTTTCCTACCTCAAGGGTGCCGAAAGAGCCTCGTAATTGCATCGTATTACAGATTACGCCGATAGTATCGTACGCAACAAGTCTCTCGGAGGGATTGAAACCGAAATTGATGTTATCGTTGGGAATCACCAACCATTTGGATTCAGAAAAACGATCCCTCAATTCGGCATCTTCCTTGTCGCGGGCTTCAAGGCGGCTTCTTTCTTTGTTGAGATACTCTGTCAGATTATAACGCGCTGATAGTCTTTCTATTTCAGCATTTTCAACCGTATCTGGAATGGCAACCTCCGTTGAAATCACATCGGGGATGGTTTTACCTGAACGGATGCCGTTTCTCCAATCGGGAATCATTTCATCTATCAGGAGTCCGTAGGCGGGGCCTGTGAGATAAGCAAACGAGTTACCGAAGCCGCTGCCGTCCATTCCTTTCGTAATGGCAGCAGCGACCAACCCCTTTCTAATTGCTTCATTATCATTGTCCAAAGGCAACAGTTTGAAAGCAGTATATTCCGCCATTCCTTCGTGACACTCAAATTGGTTTTCGTTGCCGTTTGGGAACAACGTTTGACGATATTTGCGCACCGTCATCGCATCGCGCAGGCCTTCCGTTAGGTCTTTGGAATCATTTTGCAGCAAGTCCTTCAAGATGCCCAATTCGAGTTTCAGCAGCAGTTCGCCTTCCGTTTCGTCGAGGTGTTGGTTTGAAGACCCGCATGAAGGCAATCCGATTTCGTCTTGGATGCGGTGCAGACTCTCATGAATCAGAAGTTGCGTTGACGTCAGTAAATCTCGGCTGCCGTCCCATATTACGCAAGTCCAATCCTCACCACAATAAGATATGGACGTGTTGGCGATAATGATGTCTTCAGGAAGTTGCCCGAAAAACAAGTCTCCTTTTTGCTCGAAGGAATTCTCCTTGTTTTGTTGATTGGCAACGAGATTCCGTGTTTGAACATCGACAAACATCGTCGGGCCGTATAGTGTTTTACCCCACAACTTGCCTTTGTCCGCATCGGAAACCTTTTTCAAATTCTCGAAACACGGAGCGGCTTTCTCCATCGAATTGGAATTGGATTGCGAACAAGAAGTGCTTGAAAAACAAAGAACAAGCACCAAAAACAAATAGTAAAAACTCTTTTTCATATCGGTATTTTTTAATGATTGTTAAGTAATACGGAGAAAAGGTGAAAATATTACAAAAAAGCACAAAAAAAGCCGCTGAACATTCAGCGGCTATCCGTCTTTATATAAACCGCTTTAAAAACATAAAATTTATCATCTTACCATATTGTTTTTCAACTCAATATAGGGTTAATTTGATTAAAACTTTATATTTTCCGAATCGATACTTTTGATTTTTACCATTAAAAACCTTAGATTTTTCCACTCAAAACTTTAGATTTTTTCTATTTTTGCCGCAGAAATCACAGAAAAAGGTAAAACAATGATTGAGAGAACTGCAAAAGACGCCCTTTTGAGGCTCGCTTCCCAATTCGCGGTAATAGGCATAACGGGACCGAGACAAAGCGGCAAATCGACCCTCGCGAAAATGGCTTTTCCTGAAAAACGATATGTTTCGTTTGACGACAAGGCTTTCCGGGAAATGGCTGCCGCCAATCCGATGGACTTCCTATTGGCCTTCCCTAATGGCGCCATCATCGACGAGGCCCAAAAGGTACCCGAGATTTTTGATGCGGTCAAATATTATGTGGATCAAGGGGTTTATACACCCGGAAAGTTCATTCTTACGGGTTCCAACCAATTCAACCTGAAGCAAAACATGACCGATTCTTTGGCTGGACGTGCAGCTTTCCTGAAATTGCTTCCTTTCTCCATCGAGGAATTAAAACACAACAACTTGTTGGATAGCAACGTATATGAAGCTATTTTCAAAGGTTTTTATCCACCTTTGCGCGACCCAGATAAACATTTCACATTAGACGATTGGTTCAACAGTTATGTGGACACCTACCTCGATTTGGATGTTGAAGGCCAAATCAATTATAGCAATTTGTCTGTGTTCAAGAAGTTCATACAGATTTGCGCCATTTATAGCGGTCAAATGCTCTCGATGGATAGCATTGCCCGGGGCATCGGCGTATCCGCTCCAACCGTAAAACAATGGCTCTCTATCTTGGAATCATCGTTTCTAATCCATTTCTTAGAACCTGACTGTCAAAACCTTGGAAAGACATTAGTCAAAACCCCAAAAATGTATTTCATGGATTCGGGGCTGCTTTGTCATTTGCTGCGGATTGAGACGGTGGAAGAACTAATTCTGCACCCAAACAAAGGAGCCATCGTGGAGACTTTTGCGCTCGGTGAGTTGTTAAAAGCCAGACTCAATCACGGCAAGCAACCTAATTTGACGTATTACCGTGACCTGAAAGGCTTTGAGGTTGATATTATTGCCGACTGGAAACATACTTTCGCCATAGAAATAAAGAGTACTATCGAGGCCGAACAAAAGCTTTCGAAAAACACCCGAGACTATCTTACACTTCGTGGCGAAGACGGAAGTCGTGGCGCAGTTTTCTATTTAGGCGACCTCTCCTGTAACATAAACGGGATAGATTATGTTTCTTGGAAAGATTGGGGTACTTACCAATAATTCGTTATGAAAATCAATTGATGCTGCCGATGTAGGCACAAAAAAAGCCGCTGAATCAGCGGCTTTTTGTCTTCATCATCCGAATGACTTAGTTGTTCATGTAGGCGACCTGCCCCATCAGTCCGGTGTTCACCGTGTCGTAGGCAGCGGCATAACCCATAAGGAACTGCATGACATTGCGGCTAGGTCTTTGATTCTCGCTCTCTCTCTCGAAAACGCTTTTGATTTGTGATACTAATATGTCGTCGTCAACGGATGAAAGGTAAGAGGTGTAGCTATTTCTCATAGGCGTTTTTTAGGTTTGACTTTACCTTAGAACGCTACCTTTCCGTTATTATTTTACACGAGGAAAGATTTTTTCTCTTTTTTCGGTTTTTCTTTTTTGACCATGGCCGATGGCTTATGACTATGGCCACTTTTACTGCCGTTGCATTGGCCATAAGCCATAGTCATAGGCCATGGTAGCGCGGGTCAATACGTGAGGGTCATATTATTGGCCACCATCATCTTACGCAAGTTGATCAAGGCGTAGCGCATGCGGCCCAACGCCGTGTTGATGCTCACGTTGGTGATGTCGGCGATGTCCTTGAAGCTCATGTCGTCGAAGATACGCATCCGCAGCACCTCGCGCTGCTCGTCGGGCAAGAAGGCGATCATACGGTGCAAGTCGCTGTGGACCTGGTCGACGATCATGCCCTGTTCGACGGAATGGTCGGTAATCGGCACGTTGTCAATGTAGTTGTAGTCCTCGCTCGACGACTCCACCGTGGGAATGCGGTTCTCCTTGCGGAAATGGTCGATGACAAGGTTGTGGGCGATGCGCATGGCAAACTGCACGAAACGTCCGTCGTCCTTGTAGCCCTTCGACTTGATGGTCTGGATCACCTTCACGAAGGTATCCTGAAAGACATCGTCAGCCAACTGCTTGTCTTTCACTAGCGTGAGTATGTAGGAATAAACTTGTTTCTGGTATCTACCAATCAATAATTCAAAACTGTGAACATCACCATCCTGGTAGCGTTCAATCAGCTCTTTGTCGCTTTTCACTATGTTGGACATCAGGTCCCCCTTTCTTTGTGCACTCAACGTAAGTGCTTGTTAATAAAGGGTATAGATCTTTCGATAGCGTCTCTCCTATTGATTAGTTAGTGAATTTTTACACCGCAAAGATACGGATTTTTTGAATTTGCAAGCAAAAAATGTATTTTTTTTTCGTTTTGGGGACAATAATTATTGGGAAAATGAGTAGAGAGTCCACTCAAAAACCATTCAGTAGAAATTCGCGCAGACCGAGATGAATAATGCCATCGATGTTATCACGTTTCACCAAAGGCGACATGGAAATCACATATTTCGGATGGTTGTCTGCAATGCGCCTTAAAACGCCAAACTCCCGTTCCTCCGTCTCTTCCGTGGCAATCAGATAGCACACTTGCACATAGACCTGCTGTTTCCTTTTCGAGCAGACAAAATCCACCTCACCGGCCTGTAACAGCCCTACCTTAACTTCATAACCCATGCGAAGCAATTGCTGATACACCACATTTTCAAGAACTTTTTCGATGTCTTTCTCGCGTTGGGTGTTTTCAGAAAGCAGATTTCGCAAGCCGATATCCTCGAAGTAATACTTACCATTCGTTTCGAGCAGTTTCTTCCCGTGTATGTCGTAGCGTGGCACACATTTCAACAGATAAGTTTCCTCAAAAAATGAACTGTAGTCCAAGACGATGTTGGAGGAAACCGTCGTGCCATGGCTTTTCATGTAATTGCTGATGTTGTTTGCCGAGATAGGTTTACCCGTATTGTCAGCCAAGAACAAGAGTAACTTGTTCAGAAACGTTACGTTACGAATGTTGTGTCGTTCGATGATATCCTTCAGTACGACCGTGTTCAACACACTTTGCAAATAGTCATGGATGCGTTCCTCGCTCTCCAATCCGATTTGACGCAGCCCAGGCAAACCACCGTAATCCAAATACTTATATAAGGAGCCTTCGTTATCCTCCAAGTTATGAAAAACCAGAAACTCGGAATAGGATAGTCCGTGGATGTGGATTTCTTGATAACGCCCTGACAGCAAAGTACTTAAATCAGAAGAAAGCATTTTTGCATTGCTGCCAGTGATGATAATGTCGGTACGTTCCTCGGTGCGGTAACTCCTCACCGAGCGTTCCCATTCGGCAATGTCCTGTACCTCGTCGATGAGGATATAATTTTGCCTTCCGATGGCGAACCGTGCATCGATGTATTCGTTCAAGGTGGTGTAATCCTTGATGGCATCGAACTCCTTTTTTTCTTTGTCGATATAGATGACATTGGCGTCAGGTTCGTTTTTATGCCGCAACACAAAGTCTTTCAGCACATAACTTTTCCCGATGCGACGTTGTCCAACCAGCACGATAACACGTCCTTTTCCCAACCAACCATCGACTTTTTCGGCGTAGTAATTTCTTGAAATCAAGTCCATAAGCATAGTTTTTCGCTGCAAATATACAATTTTATTGTTTATGGACAACAAAAATTGAAATTTTTATGATTTTATTGTCTATGTACAACAAAATTCGTGTTTTGATGGTTTTTGTGGTGTATGGACAATAAAGTTTTCGTAACAGTCAGCATATTTCATCATATTTTGCGACCTAAATCCCTTTTCCACCTGCGCATTATCGGAATTTAAAGTAATTGAATACCTGCGCACCATCGGAAAACATTTATTATCAAAAGGTGCGTATTATCGGAATTTTATATATCTTTGCACATGCGTACTATCGGAAATTAAATTATAACTATATGATTTTCAAGAGAAAGATATACAAAAAGTTCCTTGAATGGAAAAGGATGGGCGGACAGAAAGCTTTGCTTGTCGAAGGAGCAAGACGAATCGGAAAGTCAACCATCGTGGAAGAGTTTGCCCGAAACGAATACAAGAGCTATATCCTTATCGATTTTGCCAAGGCCCGGGATGTGGTGAAGGAGGCTTTTGTGAACAATCTCAACGACCTTGACACGTTTTTTATGCTTATTTCCAGCGAGTTTAAAGTGAAGTTGCACGAAAGGCAGTCACTGATTATTTTTGACGAAGTCCAGAAATTTCCTCGAGCACGCGAGGCCGTGAAGTATTTGGTGCAAGATGGGCGCTATGATTATATCGAAACAGGGTCGCTTATTTCCATTCATGAGAATGTCGCAGACATCGTTATCCCTTCAGAAGAGCGTTGCATAAAGATGTATCCACTTGATTTCGAGGAATTTTGTTGGGCTTTCGGAGAGGAGCAACTTCTGGATTACATTAAGCTGTGCTTCGAGAAGGAACGACCGCTCACTAATGATTTGCACCGCAAAGCCATGATGCTGTTTAGGCAATATCTCCTTGTCGGGGGTATGCCGAAGCCCTTGGATGTGTTTCTCGAAAACTCGCGTGATTTTGCCTTATGCGATGAGGAAAAGCGCGACATCTTGCGGTTGTATCGAGAAGATATTATGAAAATTGGTAACCAATATCGTTCAAAAGTGCTGGCCATTTATGACCAGGTTCCCGGTCTGCTTTCCAAACACGAAAAGCGGGTGGTTCTCAACAAGATAGTGGAAGGCTCCGATTTCATGCAGTATGAGGACACTTTCTTTTGGCTTGCCGATTCGATGATTGCCAACGAGTGCTTCAACTGCGCCGACCCTAACGTTGGGCTTTCCATTAACGAGGACAGGACTTATGTGAAGTGCTATATGGGCGACACTGGACTTTTGGTCAGCCATGCTTTCAGCGAAAACGACGTTTCCGATGGCGAACTGTATCGGGAAATCCTGCATGGGAAACTCTCACTCAACGAGGGGATGTTATACGAAAACGCCATCGCACAGATGCTGGTGGCAGCGGGTCACAAGCTGTTTTTTTATACGCATTACAACGAAACAAAGCACCGCAACGACATTGAAATTGACTTCCTCTTGTCGAACCATAGCAAATTGAAATACAAGGTTTTCCCTGTTGAGGTGAAGTCAACCGAGAACTACTCGACCACCTCGCTTGAAAGATTCAAGGAAAAATTTCACGAGCGTATTGGAGGTTGTTATGTCATTCATCCAAAGAACCTTTCTTTGAAAGGCGACATTGTGTGCATTCCGCCTTATATGACGTTTTGCTTATAGGCTTGGCGCAGAAGATTTCTTAATATTTTCTTCTTCCCTCTCTCTTATTTCCCCGCTTTTCCGTACCTTTGCAAATTCAATTTTTCCGAACCTTGAAAGAGCAAACAACTTCCTATATCACCATCCGCAACGCGAAGGTCAACAACCTGAAAAGCATCAGTTTGCAGATTCCGAAGAACAAGCTGGTGGTCATCACCGGCCTGTCGGGATCGGGCAAGTCGTCCTTGGCGTTCGACACGCTTTATGCCGAAGGACAACGCCGCTATGTGGAGAGCTTGAGCTCGTATGCACGGCAGTTCATGGGCCGACTCAACAAGCCCGATGTGGAAAGCATCACCGGCCTCTCGCCCGCCATCGCCATCGAACAGAAGGTGAACTCGCACAACCCACGCTCCACCGTGGGCACCAGCACCGAGATCTACGAATACCTGAAACTCCTCTACGCCCGCATCGGCAAGACCTACTCCCCCGCCTCGGGCAAGCTGGTCAAGAAGCATCAGGTGATGGATGTGGTGAACCATATCCTCGGTCTGTCAACAGGCAGCACGGCCTACATCGTCGCGCCGCTTCACCTGCCTGAAGGCCGCAGTCTGGAAGAACATCTCAACATCCTCATGCAGCAGGGCTTCTACCGTATTTTATATAACGGCGAGATCATCAAAATCGAGGATTTCCTCGACCAGAAGAAAAAGGTCAGCGAGAAGAAGGTGAAGCTGCTCATCGACCGCATCAAGGTCAGCGAGAGCATGGATGACGCCATCGGGCGCATCTCCGACTCGGTGCAGACCGCCTTCTACGAGGGCAAGGAGACCTGCCAGGTGATTAGCGAACTCGATGGCGAGCGGAAGGAAGCCGACTTCTCGTCGCGTTTCGAGGCCGACGGCATCACTTTCGAGCCGCCCACGGCCAATATGTTCGCCTTCAACAACCCCTACGGCGCCTGTCCCACCTGTCAGGGCTTCGGCAGCGTCATCGGCATCGACCCCGACCTGGTGGTGCCCAACAAAAGCCTGTCGATCTTCGAGAACGCCATCGCCTGCTGGCGCGGCGAGAAGATGAGCGAGTGGAAAGACGCCCTCATCCGTGTGGCCGACAAGGTGGGCATCCCCATCTTCAAGCCGTTCTACGAACTCACCGATGAACAGGTGAGCCTCCTCTGGACCGGCAACCAGTATTTTGAAGGCATAGTGGACTTCTTCAACTATGTTGAGACACAGTCCTATAAGATACAATACCGCGTGATGCTGTCGCGCTACCGCGGCAAGACGGTCTGCCCCGAATGCCACGGCACACGCCTGCGCCGTCAAGCGCAATATGTTAAGGTGGGCGGCAAGAGCATCACCGACCTCGTGCTGATGCCCTTGGACGAGCTGAAGGCCTTCTTCGACCACCTCAAACTCGACGAGACCGACAGCAAAATCGCCTCTCGCCTACTCGTGGAAATCAACAACCGCCTGGATTTCATTATCGAGGTGGGCTTGGGTTACCTGACCCTGAACCGTCTCTCCAACACGCTCTCGGGCGGTGAGTCGCAGCGCATCAACCTCGCGACTTCGTTGGGCAGCAGTCTGGTCGGCTCCACTTATATCTTGGACGAGCCTAGCATCGGCCTACATTCCCGCGACACCGAACAACTCATCAAGGTGCTGAAACGCCTTCGCGACATCGGCAACACCGTCATCGTGGTGGAACATGATGAGGAGATTATCCGTGCCGCCGACTACATCATCGACATCGGGCCGATGGCAGGTGCCTTTGGCGGCGAAGTCGTGTTCGAGGGCGAGATCAAGGATCTCGTCCACTGCGAGAAGAGCCTCACCACGCAATACCTCACGGGCAAGATGAGCATCCCCGTGCCCACCCGCCAACGCAAGAGCGCCAACGCCATCGTCATCAAAGGCGCGACACAGAACAACCTCAAGAACCTCACCGTGCGTTTCCCGCTCAACATGATGACCGTCATCACGGGCGTGAGCGGCTCGGGCAAATCGACCTTGGTGAAGGATGTGCTTTACCCCGCCATGAAACGGCAGTTAGGCGAAAACGCCGAGAAATGTGGCAGCTATGGTGCTTTGGAAGGCGACCTGCGCCTCATCCAGGCCGTCGAGTTCATCGACCAGAACCCCATCGGAAAGTCATCGCGCTCCAACCCAGCTACTTACTTGAAGGCTTATGATGAGATACGGACATTGTTCTCCGAGCAGAAACTGGCCAAACTGCGTGGCATCAAGCCTGCCTTCTTCTCATTCAATGTGCCAGGCGGTCGCTGCGAGGAATGTGAGGGCGAGGGCGTGCAAAAGATCGAGATGCAGTTCATGGCTGATGTCTATCTGCCTTGCGAGGCCTGTCACGGCACACGCTTCAAGGAAGAGGTACTGGAGATCAAATACGACGGCAAGCACATCTCCGACATCCTCAACATGAGCATCGAGGAGGCCATCGACTTCTTTGAACACTCCTCTGAGCGGCAGACTCCCATTGTCGGGCGCATTGTCAACCGATTGAAGCCCTTGCAGGAGGTCGGATTGGGTTACCTCAAACTCGGGCAGTCGTCGAGTTCGCTTTCGGGCGGCGAGGCCCAGCGCGTGAAGTTAGCTTATTTCCTCATCAAGGGACAGGTGGAGAAGCCCACGCTCTTCATCTTCGATGAGCCGACCACAGGTCTGCATTTCCACGATGTGAACAAGCTGCTGGAGTCGTTCAACGCCCTGATTGCCAACGGCCACAGTGTCATCATCATCGAGCACAACATGGATGTCATCAAGTCGGCGGACTGGGTCATCGACTTGGGTCCCGAAAGCGGCAACAAAGGCGGTGAGATTGTCTTTGAAGGCACGCCCGAGGACTTGGTGAAGTGCAAGGCATCTTATACAGGTAAAGCATTGAAAAGCAAGTTGTAACATTGACTATGACCGTTGACAATGACTATGACAGCTTGTACGGAAGGTGAAAGTTTCATTTCTTGGGGGAAGTGGTCATTGTCATAGTCACAAGTCATAGTCAACTGAAGTCCGAATTAGAAGAAAAAATTGACAACAATATGAAACCATCCGAAATAAACCAACCCTTGAGTGAGCGGCAGCAGAAGGTAGTGGATACCCTGCTTGGCCTCGGCATCGACTTTGACATCAAGTTCCACCCGCCATTGGGTTCCATCGAGGAGTCGTTGGCCTACTGGGGCAAGTTTGAGGCCACGCACTGCAAGAACCTGTTTTTCAGGAACCACAAGGGCAACAAGCACTACCTCGTCATCTTCGAGTGCATGCACCAAATGGACATCCACGACCTCGAACAGCGCCTGCACCAAGGCAAGCTCACTTTTGCCTCTGAGGCACGCATGGAGAAATACCTCGGCCTGAAGCCCGGCAGTGTCTCCCCTTTCGGCCTCATCAACGACGAAAACCACGAGGTGCACCTTTTCATCGACAAAAACCTCTTGAATGCCCCTAGCCTAAGCTTCCATCCCAATGACAACACGGGGACGATTATCATTAGTCAGGAGGACTTTATTAAGTTCTTGAAGGCTATGGGAAATTCGTATGAGTTTATTGAACTGTATGATTAAGTAAAACTATCTAGGTTTTATGCAAATTCATATTGGAGGATGGAAATATTTAGCGCTTCCTCCAACTTGCAAATAGTTTCCAATGAGAGGTTTTCCTCACCTTTCAACAATCGTGAAACATATTGCGGCGAGCAACCCATTCGGTCAGCCACATCCTGCCTTGAAAGGTTTTGCTGTTTCATCGCAAGAGCGATCTTGATGGCAATCCTTCTAGAATACTGCAGCCAGCCTTCTGTCTTGGCTTGACGGCGTTTTTCTTCTTCCTCGCGCCACTTTGAGGGCGTGGGCGACTGATAACGGCTCAAACGAGCAATGGCTTCTTCTTGTGTCATGGTTCTACCTCCTTTTGATAATCGTTGAAACTGTCTTCGTCAAAAACGCCTTCGCGAAGCAGGAAATTCCTTACCTTTTCCATCCTTTCCAACTCCTGCAAAGTGTGTTCTCGCTCTTGCATGGTATGAGTGAGTTTGATGGCACCACCGGTGATGATGTATATGCCCACATTGAGTTTGATGGCATACAAACGCAGCCAACTCCTGCGACGAGGACGGCCTTTATCTTTCTCAAGGAGCATCTCACCAGTCTGATTGTTGTCGAGCGGACGGAAAAAATGGTCAAGATTTGCATCAGGCGAAATGTCCATGATAATGCAAGCCAGATCATCCCTATCTTCCATAGTTTGGTAAATGGCATCCTCAATGTTGGTTATCCTGAAATAAGAAATCAAATCATCGAGGTTCTGCATAAAGAAATCTGCAAGCCATTCAGCATCAGACCATTGCAACAACACCTTTTGGAGCGCATTGTCCTTGTCATTGTCATAACGGACAGCCCAAAGACGCCCATCTTCTATTATTTTATCGAAAGTCATTTTATCGTCTAAATAAATATACGGTGCAAAAATAATACAAAAAAACCAAACTCGCAACTTATAGGTTGCAATATAGTGGATTTTTTTATATAACTTTGCACCTGAAAAACAATCTTCAAATCTTGAATTTTAAATCTTTAAATCCATGAACAATACCGAAAAAATCAAGCAAGCTGCCGAAATCCTCTCCAAGGCGAAGAACATCGTGGGCTTCACTGGCGCGGGCACTTCGGCTGAGAGTGGCATCCCACCTTTCCGTGGCGAGGGCGGCATCTGGAACCAGTATGATCCCAACTCACTCGACATCGACTTTTACTACCGCCACACCAAGGAGTCGTGGAAGATCATCCGCGAGGTGTTCTATAACTTCTTCAGCAACAAGGACATCAAACCCAATCCTGGGCATCTCGTCTTGGCCAAATGGGAGAAGGAAGGCCGTTTGAGCAGCGTCATCACACAGAACATCGATGACCTGCACACCGTGGCGGGCAACAGCGTGGTGTATGAGTTCCACGGCAACATGTCGCGCTTCGTCTGCACCAAATGCGGCCATAAGGTCGATGCCAAGAGCATGACACTCACCGAGGAACCGCCTCGTTGTACTCAGTGCGGAGGGCTGATGAAGCCCGACTTCATCTTCTTCGGCGAGGGCATCCCCGAGGACGCCTATTATGGCTCGGTGCGTGCTGCCGAAAACTGCGATGCTTTCGTCATCATCGGCACTTCGGGACAGGTCAGTCCGGCCAACATGATCCCTGGCATCGCCAAGCGCAACAGTGCCAAGATCATCGAAATCAACATGGAGCCTTCGACCTATACGAACTACATCACGGACATCTACCTTGAAGGCAAATCAGGCGAGATACTGCCTGCGATTGATGCCTTGATGACTAGGTAAACACCGTCTCGAACATCCTGCGGTAGGCTTCAATCTTTTTGTCAAATGACAAAGGATAAGCGCGTGATGATGAAGGTAATCTATAAAGTGTTAATCCTTCCCTTAGGGTGATTTGTTCGTTAGGAGAAGGAATCGAATTCGTATTGTAATAAGCGCATACTTCTGTGGTGGCTTTTTCGCCCGTGGTGGCAATGGCATGACATTGCGGTATTTGTTTCAGTAATGCATCAATGTCGGTATGCTCCACAATTTCCAAAAAGGCGTCCGAGGCATTGTCTTTCAGCCTATTGACTGCCATGGCTGTATCGAAAAGCGCTATGCCTTTCTCGTTCAGAAACGTAATGATTTCATTCATTTTGAAGCATTTGCGCTCGATGTCCACAAAATGGTTCTTGTCACCGAACCAGATTTGCCCTTCGATGCGCCAGTGGTCGTTGATGAAGTTGGGGTAGAAAAAGTCCATGCACCAACGCTTCTTTGGCGGCGGAAAACTGCCGAGGAATAAAACTCTCGCGTTTGAGGGAACGAACGGTTTTAATGGATGATGTTCAATCATAAGTTATCTTTTTACTTTGACAAGTGACTATGACAATGACTGCTTTCACGCCCATGGGCAAGCTGTCATAGTCATTGTCACAAGTCATTGTACTAAAAATGCTCCAACCTTATTTATGCACAGAGTCCCCTTAAACACCTTAAACCTAATTCTTAACTTATCGGCATTAACGGTCTGGAAACGAAGAAGTCGCTTGTAACCGATAGTAGTTGTTGGTTCATCCACTTCAATAGGCAACCATTTATCATTAAAGTAATAGTCTAAATAAAATGCATCAACATTCTGTCCCAAAGG
This sequence comes from uncultured Bacteroidales bacterium, assembly GCA_900317155.1. Taxonomy (GTDB): domain Bacteria; phylum Bacteroidota; class Bacteroidia; order Bacteroidales; family F082; genus Limimorpha. Next base: position 52,608 of record ONFO01000030.1, on the reverse strand, counting down.
AATATATTCTTGCAACAATATGCGGTTGAAAGCCGTAGTTTTGGGAAAAACAAAGATGAGTTCAGCTTGGTGTATGCTGTCTTCGGTTGCCCAGTATTTAGTGTAGTCTTCATTCAAAACATGCTTCGGGCTGAACCGCCATGAACGGGTGTTGCTGGCAGCTACCTTACAGTCTTTCAGCAAATCGTTAGCGAAGTCCTTTTGCAACTTCTGGTACCATTGAACGGCATTGGCTGAGTCGATACTGGGTATCCTACCCTCTTGATTCACAGGGAAATTGAGCAAGAGATTGGTATTATGACCCACGCTTTGGTAATACAAATCCATAAGTTGTTCCACAGTCTTCACTTGACCATCCTCGCTTTCATGATAGAACCATCCCGGACGAATGGAGACATCCACCTCGGCAGGTAGCCAGGCCTCACCGTCACGAAAGCCTTGTTGCAAGGCCTTTTCATCGTTAAGCGACTCAAAGTCAGTTTTATACATGCACCATTGCGTGGCATTGGCCTTGCCTTCCTCGTTGCCTATCCATCGCAAGGTCGGGACTGTGCCACCAAAGATGCTCGCTTCGGGGCTATATTTCCACACGATGTCCCTCGCCTTTTCATAGTCGTAGTATTGCTCAGCTACGATGGAGCGCATTTCATCGGCACCCCCATACCATCCACTACCGCCATTGGCACCATCGAACCAGAACTCAAACAAGGGTCCATAGTTGCTCACAAGTTCCTCAATCTGTTGATGATAGATGTCCACATAGCCCTTATATCCATACTCGGGTTGGTTGCGGTCCCAAGGCGAGAGATACAGTCCAAACTTCAAGCCATGCTTCTTGCAGGCATCCGAAAGCTCGCGCACCAAGTCTCCCTCCCCATTCTTATAATAGGTGTTCTTGATGGAATAATCGGTGGTCTCGGTCGGCCAAAGGCAGAATCCGTCATGGTGTTTCGCGGTTAGGATTACGCCTTTCATACCGGCGGCTTTTAAGGTCAAGACCCACTGTTCGCAATCCAAATTGGTGGGGTTGAAAGTAAAGGATGGCGTGTTGCCATAGCCCCATTCCATGTTATTAAACGTGTTTAAGCCGAAGTGTATAAACGCATAGTTTTCAAGTTGTTGCCACTCCAGTTGTTGGCGACTTGGAATGGGACCACTTGGCTCGGGACTGTGGGCGCAAGAAGCCAACATCAAACCGCCCATTAACACCCATATCAAATACCTATGTTTCATTGTTTCACAAATTTTCGAGTCTCACCATTCGCGCGAAGCACATACATGCCCTTGGACAAGTCGCTGATGCCGATTCTGTTCACCTCGTTTTTGAGTTGAACCGTCATCACGACCTTTCCGTTCAAATCAAGGATTTCAGCCTTTTCATTCGCTTGATTGACAAACACATCGATGAAATCCGTAGCCGGATTAGGACACACACGAAGCGACGGTTCGGGCTGCAAATGCTCTGATTTCACTGCAACTGGGCTATCGGAATGCGCTTCAATCACAGCTTCAATCGTTCTGTTGCAAACGGCACAGAAAGGGGCATAGTTGCGCATCATGCAATTGCGTTGCGGCCTATACATGCCTTCCGTCAAATAGCCTCCGCCCTCAAAAGCTCCGACTACATTGTTATATTGATTCGTGTTCGGCGTGGGAATAGGTGTACCAGGGACTACGAGGTCGGCCCATTTCGATTCAAAATCTACCAAGGTGGTAATGTTAGGCTCCCATGGCTCCACGTTCAGGTTATAGAGCAAGGCCAAGGGGTTGTCTGGCTCCTCGTATTCGTCGGCCAAACCTGCAAAAGCATGGCCAAACTCATGCACGATGACGCTGGAAGACGACATATTGCCTGCCGTACTCATCGAATAGAAATTATAAAATCCACCTCCACCATACTGACTGCTGTTCACCAAAATGTAAATCTGGTCGTAGGGTGCGTTGGCTGCCACATCTTTCACTGAGAAATAATCGCGTGTTGTGCAATATCGATCAATATAAAAGGTGTAGAAATGCGAATTGAGAATGGTGCGCTTCCAGATATGGGAGGCTGGAATGTCGACACCACTTTCCTCAGAAGGTGCGAGCACCGCGCGGAAATTGAAGTCGTTGATATGGCTTGCAAACGGCTCCGCTTGAGTGAACACATTGGCTAAATACTGGCAATCCTGAAGGAATTGGTCCATTTCATCAGCGATATAGCCTTCAGGCAAAATCACAATGTCTACCTTGCTTTCGGGCGAGCCGCTGACCATAATGTCTTGAACGGGAAACACATAGCGTTGCTCGGTGGTATTGAACATTTCATTAGGCTCATAAAGCTTTGAGAAAATCTCTTCAAACTCGCCATCGAAATTCCTGATTTCAAGGATGATATATGCCTCATTGCGCGGCAGTGGAACACTTACTGATTCTTCATAGCAACGTTCCATCACTCGGGCTTCATCGGTGGTTTGCCATTCCTGGAACAAGGTATTGTAGCCCCTTGAATATATGAGCGTATTTGTTTGTGCATCAACCACTTTTACCCGATTTGTGCCAAAATTAAATGGGTCAATCAGATTGACCTTGGAGCCACCAAAATACGGTTCGATAACAAAACGCTCAAACACATAGTGCGAGCCTTCGGCATTACCGCATTGGAAGACATCCATACGCAACGAGCCTTCATTGAGGAAATACTGCTCGAAATTGACATCTTGCGCTCTCGAAACCAACGAAAACGCGATGGCAAACAGGAAAACAAAGGTCTTTTTCATTTTTAATAGGTTTATTTTGTTAGGAATCTGAAAGTTTGAATGGGCAAAAATACAAAATTATCAGTCAGTTGAGGCGGGGTGAAAGTTTTTTTAATCAACGCTCGAATTGAAACAACGGGAAACGACCCATAAAAAAAGCGGCCTCGAAAAAGTCTTCGAGGCCACCAAAAAAATGTCACACTTGTTTTCTTTTATTGTTTGGCGTTGTATAGTGTTTGTATTTCAGATGCCGTCAAAGCACGATTGTAACTGCGGAAGTTGTCAAGCTTGCCAGTGAAGTAGCCCCAAGCACCGCCATATCCATCATCTGTACCAAAGTAACTAACGGTTACAGATGAACCCCATGCCATACTGTTAGAGGCTTTCGAATCAAACAGCGCCCCATCAACATAAATCATAAGAATAGTACCATCATAGGTCACGGTTACCATGTGCCACTGATTGTCCAAACAATTTGAAACGGTTCCGTTGGTGGTAAGGGTAGTGCCGCTTCCGGAGACATACTTAATATTGCCATTACTTGAAAACATCAACACTGCCCGTGTGCCTGCTCCTGTTGCTCGATTTGATCCAACCAAAGGTTGATTGGCATTAGCTGTCTTGAACCAAATGTTCATCGAGAATGTGTTGCCTCCAGGAACAATATTACTTTGGACAACAACTGATGAACTACCATTAAACTGCAAGGATTGTCCTTCTCCACTCGGCGTGTCCATTGAAAAGGTTGCACCTGCACTGATGCCTGTATAGTTGCCGAAATAGTCCACAATCTCGTCACCGTCGAAGTTAAAGAAACAAGACAGACCGTCAGCAATCACCAAGCTGTTGTCGACATAGCTGGCCGAAACGTTAAGATTGGCACTGTTGTTGGTGCCGTTCACAGTTACGGTGGTCGAGACAGGACCGTGAATCTTGTCGCGGTCAATCATGGCTGTCACGAGGGTGCCGCTACCAGCACTGGTACTGCCCGACATCGGGGTAAGCGACAGCCAATCCACAGTTACAGGATTGATACTCCAGCTCAGCGTGGTACCGGCGGAACCCACGTTTTTCACTTGGAAACTCATGGAAGTGGCAGTCTCGCCAAAGTCCAACGAACCTTCGCTCAGTTGCAGGATGGCCGTACCCGTACCGCTTGAAGCCGCACTGAAGGTGATGGTAGAAGAGCTACCTGCACCGCTTACGCTGACCGAGGTGGAAACCATGCCTTCAAACTTCGAGCGGTCGATGGTAGCGGTCACCATGGAGCTGGCGCCACCTGCCGTGTTGCCCGAAGTAGGCGTCAGGGTCAGCCAATCCACGTTAATGTTGGAGCATACCCAATTCAAAGAAGTGTTTGACGGACCTGTGTTCATCACATAGAAAGTCAAGCTGTTGGCAGAGGTGCCAAAGTCGATGGAATTCTCGCTGAGTTGAAGCTGTGGGCCATTGTTGCCCGCGACAGTGACATTCACTGGGAGCACATTGCTTTGGTCGCTGCTGCGTACGATGATATTAGCCGTGGTGCTCTGTTGGATTTGACCGCGGTCGATATTCACCGAAACGGTGGTTTCTTGGCCGCCTTGCAAGTTGCCCGAATTTGGGGTAGCTGTCAGCCAGTTCAAGCTTTCCTCGATTTCCCAACTCAAGGGCATGGTCTGGCTGGCATTGATGATTTTGAATTGCAACTGCGAGAAGCTCTCACCAAAATCAAGGGTCTGCACATTGATGGTGAAGCCGCTCACCATGGGCTTCATCGTCATGTCGCCCGAAGAGATGTTTTCCGCCACGATGGTGATGTTCTTTGTATTGCTCTCATAACCCTCTTTCATTCCTTGAACCGTGTATTGTCCAGGTTCGAGGTTGTTGAACTCGTAGCGGCCATCGCTACCTGTAACAGCAGAGAGGCCCGTCGGACTGAGTGAGATGTTAACGCTCTTAATAGGTTCGCCAGTGGTGGAATTGGTAACAATTCCTTGGATCTTGCCAGTGGCAATTGGCTTTTCCTTTTCGCATGATGTCATCATGCACAGCGCAAAGGCAAAGACAATGCCTAAGGCCAATTGGATTCTTGATTTCATCATTATTTGTAGTTTTGTTAATTGAATTAAAGTTGAATTATTCCTTTGGTGTCAACTGCATATCGCCTCTGACTATTTCACCTGCCAGCACAGTCACTGTCTTTGTGTCAGTCTTGTAATTGGCATGGCGAGCTTGCATCTTGTATTGAACGGCTTCAAGGTCGTTAAATTCAAATATGCCGTCAGAGCCCGTTGTAGCGGATTTTCCCGAAGGTGAAAGGGTCATTGTTACATTGCTGATCGGTTCGCCCGTGGTGGCATCGGTCACCGTACCTATTACCTTGCCAAGCAAGGTGTACTCATCCTCTGTGCAGCCTGCAAACATCAGAGCAAACAGAGCGAAAAGAAATAGTTTTTTCATAGTCAATCAGAATTATTTACTGTTTTGCTTGATACAAGGATTGCACTTCTAATGCACTCAACGAACGATTGTAGCTGCGGAAATTATCCAATTTGCCATTGAATTTTCCTGCGTGGTTATTGTTAACAGCCGATCCGATAAAGGTCATGGTTACATTGCTGCCCCAACTCCAACCATTATTACCATAACTTTGCGTTGACTCAAACAACACACCATCAAGATAAATCATAGCCAAGTTTCCATTATTTACTACAGAGATTGTCAACATGTGCCATTGATTATCAAGATAATTGGAAATGGGATTATTTGTCGTTGTTGGATAGATTGGAGAGTCGGCTATGTAATTAATGCAGGAAGATTCTGTCAGATTTAAACTATAACATGGCCAATCAAGGTACAAAACATCTGTACCAAGTAAATATTGGGCATTTGTTTCAGTCTTAAACCACAAATTTATGGTATATGAAGATCCCGATGGAACGATATTATCTTCTATAAATAGGAGCGAGTTGCCATTAAATTGTCTGGATTTGCCTTCACCAGAAGGAGTGTCGGTAGAGGTGGTCGTGCCACTATTAATGCCTATGTAATTGCCCTGCCAGTCCACAACCTCTTCGTCATCAAAATTGAAATAACAGAACAGCCCATCGTCAACCACCACACCAGTATTCTTGTAATCGGCAGATACCGAGAGGTTTGCACTATTGTTAGTGCCATTTACGGTAACCGTGGTCGAAACATGGCTGGTAATCTTATTGCGGTCGATAACGGCTGTCACTTGTGTGCTTCCGCCTGCATTGGTGCTGCCCGACATTGGGGTAAGCGTCAGCCAGTCTACCGAAAGAGCTGCAATGGTCCAGTCAAGTGTGGTGCCGTTGGAGCCGACATTCTTCACTTGGAAGGTCTTTGAGGTCTCTTCATCGCCAAAATCCAACGCACCATCGCTCAGTTGTAGAATGGCCGATCCCGAACCTTCTGATGAGGCAGTGAAAGTAATGGTGGAAGTGTTGCCTGCACCGCTCACAGTGACCGAAGTGGTAACCATGCCGTTAATTTTTGTGCGGTCGATGCTGGCAATCACCTCAGTGCTACCGCCGCCGGAAGTCGTACCCGATGTGGGATTCAGTACTAACCAATCCACAGCGACGTTGGAGCAGAACCAGTTCAACGAAGTGTTTGAAGGCCCGCCATTCATCACATAGAAAGTGAGACTATTAGCGGAAATTCCGAAATCAAGCGAGGTCTCGCTCAGTTGAAGTTGGGGGCTGGAAGTGCTGCCGGGAACTGTCACATTGATTGGCAATACCACCGTTTGATTGCCACTTCTGACGGTAAGGAATGCACTCGTGCTTTGATCGATTTGAGAGCGGTCGATTTCAACCGTGACCGTTGTCTCCTGACTGCCTTCCAAGTTGCCTGTCGAAGGATTGGCGGTCAGCCAGTTCATGCTTTCCACGATTTCCCAATTCATCGGCTGTGTCTCGTTGTTGTTGATGATCTTGAACTGCAACTGCGAGAAGTTGGTGCCGAAGTCGAGGTATTCCACGTTAAGGCGGAAGCCATTCGTCATGCGTGTCAACATCATGTCGCCCGATGCAATCTTGCCACCTACGATGGTGATTCTCTTCGTGTTGCTCTCAAAACCCGATTTCATGGCTTGAACGGTGTATTGTCCAGCCTCAAGGTCGTTGAACTCATAGCGTCCGTCGCTGCCTGTTACGGCGGAGAGGCCAGTAGGACTGAGAGAAATGTTGACGCCTTGGATAGGTTCATTGGTGGAGGCATTGGTCACAATTCCTTGAATTTGGCCGTATGGCTCCTCTTTTTTGCAAGACCAAAACATGCACAATGCGCAGGCGATTACTACGCATAGAATTAGTTTAGCTTTTTTCATAACAATAACGATTTGATTTAGATTTAGTTAATTGATGTTTATTATTTGCTGCTATAAATCAATGTTTTAGAAATGATAAGCCACCGTAAGTCCCATGCCGTCAGCCGTGGCTGTCGGATAGAAAGAAAGCTCTCCGTTGGTGGTCTTCAGCCATCGGGCACCTGATGCGGCAATGGCATCAATCAGGTTGAAGACATAGACTGCTGCGGCACCCGCGATGAAGCCATTGCGGATGTTCTTGCAGTTGCTGGCTTTTGAGGCATATTGCTGGGCATACTGCGGTTGAGTGTGGATTTTGGCGACATAGCTGGAGCGCATACTCTCGAAAACCACTATTCCGCCGACGGCAACCACTTCGGCACCGAGGATGGCAATACCTTTTCCTGTGCTGCCTTTGTACATCTGTCCCCAGCCTGGTATAATCGCCGACCGCCATAGTCCTTTCGCTCCGTATTTATCCGTAATCTGCACTCTATCAAAGTTCACCGAAGAAGCTTTGGGATTGCCGACGGCACACAGAAAGTAATAAACCCCTTGACCGTCTTTGGCCTCATGGTATTCGTCGATGATTTTGACCACCACATTCACGGGATCACCTTCCACAATGGCCATCATATTAAAACTGATTTCCTCTGAAACATCGCCATTATGATTCTCTGAGGTTATCTTCGATACTGAGGTGATTTGAACTTTTTGTGTTGTCTCAACATAATTCGTGACTTCTCTCGGCACTAACCCTTTGGCTTCTGATGCAGTCTGCGCATATACGGTAATGACTTTATATTCAAATGTACCATTAGACGCGACCGGCACTTCAGACAGCCAGCGGGGTCTTCTGCCGTCATTTTCCCCATATACATAGGCTAGGGTAAGCACCAAATAAATAAGCAGGGCGATTATTCTTTTCATTTCTCATCTCCTCGTTATATCCCATCAGGACATCGGTTTATTCATTCGCGCGAAGCACATACACGCCATTCGACAAGGTATTAGGTTAGGCTTTGCTAACGGTTTTTATATTTCTCAGCTTGTGCTTCAAACCAGCAATGACTTCCACCAACATAATGAAAATCGACACAAAGGCCAAAATAATGGCACCTGCAAGCATGAGAAGACCTTTAAAGAGCAAGTTTGTGCCTATTCTTCCCGTATCATTGGAGAAACCTTTTCTTTCACGTCTTTCCCTCGGGGTTTCATCGGGGAAGAATTTGAACACGAGTCCAGCGCCAAAGAAGAAACCGGCAATGCCGAAACCTATTTTGCGTATCCACGAAAGTACTTTTTCACGTCTACGGCTCGCAGTGATCTCATAACCGTGCTGATAACCAGTCCAAATATAAAGAGGAATGAGAATAATAACAATAATGAGCAGTGTGAGTACGAAGTTGGCACCGCCTTTCACTTTCTTGATGTCGTTTTTTGCGTCTTTCACGGCCATTTCCTTGAGCTTGTCGTACGACATGCTGTTGATTTCATCGAATTTTGGTTCCCACTCCTTGAGAGATTTTTCATATTCCGACTTGTGTGCGGCATAATACTCCATGGAGTCGGCTTTGGCGATGTCGTTTTTCAGATGCTCTACCCTTTCTTTTGCATAGGCTAAATTGTGTGCCTTGTATTTGTTAGGGCTGTTATACATTTCCACCCAATTCGGCTCTCCGCAGTTTTCGTAAGTAATCACTGTGTCGCAAGGTTGACTCCAAGCCTCAACCTTTTCCAACTTTTGCTTCTCTTTATCCACATCTTCATTTTTCGAATTAGTCAGCCACCAAAGCAAAAAAACGCCCAGCAAGGCACCTCCAATGATTGCCCAACTCCATGTCTTGTGACGTTGATTTGACCAAGCAACCACATTCGTCAGATTTTCATGCTCATGAGCGAAACTTTCTTCATACGGATCATCGGCAACTTCTCGGGCTTGTTTAAGAAGGCTTTCCAAGTGGTCGGTTTCCGCCTTTGTGGCAGGATCGTTGATTTTTGAAGCATCGTCAAGCAAACGCCAAGCTTCTTGATTTTTGTTTTGTTCCATTTTGAATAGTGTTTGTTTGTAATTTGTTATAGCCTGTTTTTCGTTTCGCAAATGTCACCATATTTCTCCGCTTCGGTCTTTCATTCGCCCAAAAATCGGTTTGCAATGCGTAAAAACAGCAACCAGATTTCGTCATTGCGTAAAATTTTAGTCTGCGATGCGTAAAAAAACCAAGTAAATAGCACGGTTTGTAAAATAGCGGAGAGAAAAACCGTACCTTTGCCAACATGGACATTGACTCGTTCTACATATTGCTGCTCTGTTTCGTATCTGGCATGACGCAATGTTTGTTGACGTTATGCAGCATTTACATGCTCTTGAAACACCGAAACTACCAGTTTCAAAGGATTTTTGCTTTTGTTTTAATCTTGCATGGCATCTGCTTTTTCAATAACTTTGTGGTATTAGCTTGTCGCCATCAGCCTTACTCCGAGTTCCTCAACACCTTTTTGGTTCTTTTCGACTACATCATCGTGGGCGGTTACATGATGTTCGCGGTCTCATTGGTTTTTCCTAATCGATATAAGATTCATCAGCTTCTGCTTTTGGAAGTACCTTATTTAATAGCCCTGCTCTTGTTTGCTATTAGCCGAAGTCCCATGGTTTTGGCAGTCGTGCAAATATACACTTTGGCGGTTTCGTTGGCCTTGCTGGTGTATTTGGTCCGTTCCATCAAGAAACATACTCGGATGTTACTGGACAATGTTGGAGACCTGGAGTATTTCGACCTGCGTTGGGGTAACATTTTAATTGTCCTCTATTTTGCTTTCCAACTGCTATGGTCTATTGAAAGCCTGTCGCAACAGTCGTGGTTTTCAGAAACCTCTGTCGGGCGCAATCTGCTTTTCGACACGCTCTATTGTTTCATCTGCATCGGCATTGTTTTATACGTCATGCAAAAACTGATACATCAGCAGGTATTCACTCCCTCCCCAGTCGACGAAAGTGAAAACGAACCTCAAGAAACAGCCATTACCACGCCTCAACCCAAAGCAAGTAAGCCCTTGATTGGCTGCGACATTGACAAGGTTATGAGCGAAAAAAAGTATTATCAAGACAACACACTGACATTGCAGAAGTTGGCCCAGCATTTGGGCACCAACCGACAGTACCTCAGCAATCATATTAATCATGAGCTTCATACGACCTTCTACGACTACATCAACGACTTTCGTTTGGAGGAAGCCAAAGCCATGTTAGATAGTCAAAGCACTGAAAACCAACACTCTTTGGAAGATATTTCAGTCATGGCGGGCTTCAATTCCTATGCTACCTTCTTGCGCTCGTTCAAGAAAAAGTATGGGCAAACGCCGTCGCAATACCTGACGGAGAAAAAATCGTGACCAAATCAAAAATCTAAGTCACCCAATCAATTTTTTTCCTAATTTGCGCCCAAATTTAACCTTACACTATGACTATCGAAGAATTAAAATCTCTTTTCAAGCAACGCTTTGGTAATGAGGGCGTTGTTTACACATCGCCTGGACGCATCAACCTCATCGGTGAACACACTGACTACAATGGTGGCTTCGTTTTTCCGGGTGCCATCGACTCGGGCATCTACGCCTGCATCCGCCTCAACGGCACCAACAAGGTTCGCGCCTACTCCATTGACAAGGAGGACTATTGTGAGTTTGGCATGAACGAGGAAGATCATCCTCATTTGCATTGGGCCAATTACATTTTTGGAGTGTGCCGCGAAATCATCAAGCGTGGATACAAGCTGCAAGGTTTCGACACTGTGTTTTATGGCAATGTTCCGATTGGCGCTGGCATGTCGTCATCGGCAGCCTTGGAAAGCACTTTTGCATTTGCCCTCAACGAGTTACTCAACCTCGGCATCGACAAGTTTGAACTTGCTCGTATCGGTCAGGCAACGGAGCATAACTATGTTGGCGTGAAGTGCGGCATTATGGACCAATTTGCCTCCCTCTTCGGCAAGGCAGGTCACCTGATGCGCCTCAACTGTGCCACGATGGAATTTGAGTACTATCCTTTCAACCCTAAGGGTTACAAAGTCGTGCTTCTTGACACCTTGGTAAAACACGAATTGGCATCATCGGCCTACAACCGTCGACGTGAGTCGTGTGAGAACGCCTGTGCCCACATAGCCAAGAAGCATCCTGAAGTGAAATATCTGAGTGATGCCACGATGGCCATGCTCAACGAGATCGATGTGGAGATACCTGCCGAGGATTACATGCGCGCGGAATATGTCATCGGTGAGAAACAGCGTGTTCTCGATGTCTGCGACGCCTTGGAAAAAGGTGATTATGAAACCGTTGGCAACCGCATGTACGGCACGCATTACGGCATGAGCAAACTCTATGAGGTGAGCTGCGAGGAATTAGACTATCTCAATGACATCGCCAAGGAATGTGGCGTGACCGGTTCCCGCGTGATGGGTGGTGGCTTTGGCGGCTGCACCATTAACTTGGTGAAAGAAGACCTGTATGATGCCTTCATCGTCACGGCAAAAGAAAAATTTGCCGCCAAATTCGGTCACGAACCTAAGGTTTATGATGTGGTGATTTCGGACGGTGCTAGGAGATTATAAGATTCCCCTGTGGGGAATGGAAGTTTTAGGTTTTTGTTAATAGCGGCGGCCAATGCCGTTAGAGATTGGCAAATTGTTCTTGCCGCCACTTGTAACAACTAAACAGCACCCCATTCCCGAAGGTAAACTCAAAACAACAATTAAACGATTCAACAAACAACAATTCAACATAATGAAACCAACACTATTAGTTTTAGCAGCAGGCATGGGCTCGCGTTACGGTGCCCTGAAGCAAATGGACGGCGTCGGCCCTAACAACGAAGCCATCCTCGATTATTCCATTTACGACGCCAAGCGCGCCGGTTTCGGCAAGGTGGTCTTCGTCATCCGCGAGGATTTCGCCGAGGCCTTCAAGAAAGTCAACAACACGGAGAAATTCGGCATCCCCGTAGAGTATGTGTATCAGTCTCTCGACAAGTTGCCGGAAGGCTTCAGCGTCCCTGAAGGGCGCGTCAAACCTTGGGGCACTTGCCACGCCGTCTTGATGGCCAAGGATGTGATTCACGAGCCTTTCGCCGCCATCAACGCCGATGATTTCTATGGCAAGGAAGCCTATGAGGTTTTGGCCAAGTATCTCATGGAATGTGAAGGCAAGAAAGGCGCCTACAGCATGGTAGCTTACAAGCTCCGCAACACCATGTCGGACTTCGGCACGGTGAGTCGCGGCATCTGCACTGCAGACGCGGAAGGCAATCTTCAAACCATCGTCGAACGCACGGCCATCGGTCACACCGAAGACGGTGGTGCGGCCTACACCGACGAGACGGGCTCGCATCCGCTGGACATGGATTCACTCGTTTCGATGAACTTCTTCGGCTTCACACCCGACTTCTTCGCTTATTCCGAGAAGGGCTTTGTCGGGTTCCTGAAAGGACCAGCCCAAACCAACATCAAAGCCGAATTCTTCATCCCGTTGATGGTGAACCAAAGCATCCACGACGGATCGGCCAAGCTGAAGGTGCTGTCGAGCAATGCCTCATGGTTCGGCGTTACTTATAAAGAAGACAAGCCCGAGGTGATGCGGAAGATCCGCGAGTTGATTGAGAAAGGCGTTTATCCCCAACATTTATGGTAAGTTTTTTTGGACACGAGACTTCGAGACACGAGACTATGGTTTGGTCCCGCGTCCCGTAGTCCCGTGTCCCGCGTCAAAATAAACAACAATGAACATCGAAGTAAAAACCTGGGGTAAAACTCCTGACAATAAAGACATCAAGCTCTACACACTGACCAATGCCAACGGTGTGAAGGTGCAGTTGAGCGACATTGGCGCGGGCATTGTGAGCATTGTCACACCAGACCGCAACGGCCACTTGGACGACATCGTGCTGGGCTACCCCAATGCCACTGATTACTATGGTGACGGGCCCTGTGCAGGCAAAACGCCTGGGCGTTTCGCCAATCGCATTGCCAACGGCCGCTTCAAGATTGACGATAAGGAATACCAGCTTGAAATCAATACCGGCGATGGAAAACATCACCTCCATGGTGGCAGCATCGGCTTCGCCAACCAGAAATGGGCCAGTCGCATTAATGGCGAGAGTGTGGTATTCACCTACCTCAGTGCCGATGGCGAGGCAGGTTATCCTGCCGAGCTGGTGTCGAAGGTGTACTACACCCTCAACGATGAGAACGAGCTGAACATCCGCCTCTGTGCCTATTCGTCGGACACCACTATCGTCAACCTGACCAACCATACCTATTTCAATCTAAAAGGCGAAGGAAACGGCAATATACTCGACCACAACCTGAGACTGAACGCCTCGCGTTTCCTGCCCGCCACCAACGAGCTGATTACCACAGGCGAAATGGCATCCGTGGCCAATACTCCAATGGACTTCACGATTGCAAAACCCATTGGCCGCGACATCAAAGAGCCTTTCCCCGACCTCATCAACGGTAAAGGCTACGATAGCTGTTGGGTCATCGACGGTGTGGCAAAGGACAAGCTCACGTTAGCTGCCGAGCTCTCACATGAGGGCGTGGGCCGCATGGTGAAGATTTACACCACCCAGCCCGGCGTTCAGGTGTACACTGGCAACTGGCTTTCAGGCTGTCCGAGGGGCAAGAACGGCCACATCTATGAGGATTACTCGGGAGTCGCTTTGGAGTGCCAAGCCCTCCCTGATTCGCCCAACAAGCCTAACTTCCCCAACACCTTCTTGCGTTCAGGCGAAGAATACAACGAAACAATCATTTTCAAGTTTTCAATTCTTTAAATCTTGAATCTTAAATCTTTAAATCTCAAATATCTATGGAAACAACCTTAAAAAAACAGAACTACACCATCCCGATCATTGTGATGATTCTCTTGTTCGGAATGATTTCGTTCGTCACCAACCTGGCTTCCCCCATGGGCGACATCTTGAAGAACCAGTTCAACATCCCCAACTGGCAAGGTACTTTGGGCGTGTTTGCCAACTTCATTGCCTACGCTGTGATGGGCATTCCTTCTGGCAACTTGCTCCAAAAGAGAGGTTATAAGAAGACCGCACTCATCGCTGTCATTGTAGGCTTCATCGGTGTCGGTATCCAGACGTTATCGGGTGTCTTTGGCAGTTTCGCTGTCTATCTCCTCGGCGCTTTCGTGGCGGGCTTCAGCATGTGCCTGCTCAACACTGTGGTCAACCCGATGTTGAATCGTTTGGGCGGTGGCGGTAACAAGGGCAACCAACTCATTCAGATTGGAGGTTCCTTCAACTCGTTGTGTGGTACCGCAGTCATTATCATTACGGGTTTGCTCATCCCCAGTATCGTTGATGCCAAGATTAGCGACGTCTTCCCTCTTATGTACACCGCTTTGGGCATCTTTGCCTTCGCTTTCATCGTCATCCTGATGACTAAGATTCCGGAAAACGAGCAGAATAAAGACGCCGTCAAACAAGTGGAAAAGGGCAAAGGTCCAATGGCCTTCCGTCACTTTGTGCTCGGCGCCATCGCCATTTTCATCTATGTCGGTGTCGAGGTGGGCATTCCGAATGTTTTGAACAAATGGCTCCAGAACCCCGAACTCAATGTGTTGGGAAGCGGTGTCAACGCCGAAGCCATCGCTGGCTCAGTGGCAGCCACTTATTGGTTCCTGATGCTCATTGGTCGTCTGATCGGTGGCATCGTCGGCAGTAAAGTGTCGGCCAAATCGATGCTTACAGTAGTGTCAGCTATCGGCATCATTCTTACCCTGTTGGCCATGTTTGGACCCTCCACGATGGTCAAGTTCCCCGCTTTCAACGGTGCTCACGGCTTCGGCATGGTGAACATCCCACTTAATGCAGCCTTCCTCGTCTGCATCGGTCTCTGCACTTCGGTGATGTGGGGCGGCATCTTCAACCTTGCTGTTGAAGGTCTTGGCAGGTACACAGAAAAGGCTTCAGGTATCTTCATGGCATTGGTTTGCGGCGGTGGTATCCTGCCTCTGCTCCAGAACGCCATAGTCGACGGCTTGGGTGGTGTTGGTTACCTCCAGAGTTACTGGGTGATCGTCATCGGCCTCGCCTTCCTACTCTTCTACGCCCTCTGGGGTTCGAAGAACGTCAACAAGGACATCCCGGTAGAATAATCTTATTTTTTTCATAGCGAAAACAGCCCGTCAAATCTAGTTTGGCGGGCTGTTTTCCTACTATGCATCGCTTATTTTACTCTGACTTTTCTTCCGACCCTTAATTTGTCGGTTTTCTTCATCTTATTGAGTTTGCAAAGTATGGAAACCGTGGTTTCGTTTTCGACAGCAATCTTGCTAAGGGTGTCGCCTTTCTTTACTGTGTAGTATTTCCTATTGCTCTCTGTATTGTTGTCAATAATCTTCAGGTTGGTCTTCTTCTCCAAATTATCATACGCATCTTTCAGCAATACATTTGTAACAGTGTATGATTTATTGGCCACTCTTGCCGAGTCGCTCAACGAATGCGAAAAAAGCCAATCGTAGGTCTGATCAAGATAGAAAACACGTGCCAATCGGGTGTGGTTAACGCCTTTCATCTTACTAAAAATGAGTCTACTCGTATCACCACAGGCGCACATTTCATCCACAACGCGTTGTGAGCAGTTAACAGAAACAGCAGCATCGGCAGTGCCATGAACAATCCATAAGGGAACCTCGTTCAATCCACAAAGCGTTTTCACTGTAGCTCCACCACACATGGCCATAGCTGCAGCCACCTCGTTTGGATAAGTGGCCGCATAATCCAAAGTACCGTAGCCACCCATGCTCATCCCGATTACATAGAACCGTCTTGTGTTGATGTTGTAATGCGTTTTCACCCATTCGTAAACCTCGTGTAATTTCTGTGGATTCCAGGCACCTTGAGCTTGGGGAGCAACAATCAAAGCATCAATCCCTACGCCTCGTTCAACCGCATTGATGCACCCATAGTTACGTACTATATTCAAGTCATCTCCACACAATGTCCTTCCATGTAGAAACAATATCAGAGGTTTCGAATACTCATTGGGGTCGTAATCCTCTGGAACATAAAGCCAAAAATCATAACCATCCTTGATGCAGCCGCGATGAGCTATCAGCTGTTGGGCCGAAGCGAACAACGGCAAAAGGAATAATAAAAGGGTCAATATTTTTCTCATAAAGGAAATAACGTGGCACTTTTGTCCTTATTGTATCAACCAATTTTTATTTCAGATTTTAGGCATATCCTTTTTTTGTATTTTTGCAGATTCTAAGGGAGATAGTATGTTCAAAAAAATACTGGGAACGGGAGCGGCAAGAGCGGTCAATGTGCTGACGCAATTGGCCACCCTCATTATGGGTACCAAATTACTTGGCGCTGTTGAATGGGGAAAGGCTTTCATTGCCCAGACGGACATCACCTTTTTATTAATAGGCATCGAACTCATCGCTGGCAGTGGACTGGTGTATTTCACGCCTCGAAAGAAACTCGCAACGCTGATGACGATTTCTTACAGCTGGATTGCCTTTGTGATGCTGATTTACCTCTTGTTTTTCAAAATTTTACATTTATTTCCCGATTTTTACCACACCATTGTTCCTGAAGGCTATGCCTGGCTTGTTTTGCTGATGACTTTCGTCTATAGCCTGCACGAGTTTAATTTGAACCATTTCCTTGGGAAGGAGAAGGTCGGTACTTTTAATTGGTTGTTTCTCATACAAATACTCACACAGGTCACAATGATGGCTGTGTTGATTTTCGCCATGAACCTGAGGACGGCGAAAGCCCTACTCTACTCTCAGCTTTGTGGCTATAGTTTGGCCACCCTTATTGGTTGGATACTGCTCTTCCCAAGTCTAAAACGCGAAGAACGTGAACCTATTAAAGACACCATGAAGGAAATGTTGCATTACGGTGCTTTCATGCAATTATCCACCTTGGTCAGTACCTTGAACAAACGCCTGAGCCTCTATCTGTTGAACACGCAATGTGACGAAAAATCCATAGGTGTTTATGCCTCCGGTACTCAAGTTACAGAAGGAGTGAATATAGTCGGATATAGCATAGGTTTAGTGGAATTCTCTGCACTCAGCAATACCGAAAACGACCGACGCGCCTCGCAACTCACACTTCGTTTCATGAAGATTTCCATTATGCTGACATTCACTGCTTTGTTGGTAATCTGCCTACTCCCGACATCTTTTTTTGAGTTGTTATTCTCGGAAGAGTTTGCTGATATCCGTCCCGTCATCCTGCTGATGTCGCCTGGTATCGTGTTTTTCTCTGCCCATACCGTTTTGGCCAATTATTTCTCTGGCACAGGTAAACCGAAATACAACCTCTACGCCTCGCTTATTGGTCTTTCGGTTACTCTTGTCTCTGCTTTCATCCTGATTCCTTTGTTGGGTATCCGAGGCGCAGCCATCACCACTACACTGACTTACTCGGCTTTGTTCGTTTATCAATGGATTGTGTTCCACAAACAAACGGGGAGTCGGTTGGCACAATTGGTTCCCAATCGTGAAGATTGGGAATGGGTGAAAACAACCACTAAAGGTGTTTTCTGATGTTTTTTTTGTACCTTTGCAACCAAATCCACTTTTATGAGCGAAATCATCGAAGACGACATCTTCACACAAGATAGCGACCCTATTCCAACCACTGAGAACTATAACGACGACAGCATTGTCCACCTTGAGGACATGGAACACATCCGTCGCCGTCCGGGTATGTACATCGGCAAACTCGGCGACGGTGCCTCGCAGGACGACGGTATCTATGTGCTCATCAAAGAGGTCGTCGACAACTCCATCGACGAGTTCACTTCGGGCTTCGGCAAGAAGATTGAAGTTAGGGTTGATAAAGCCGAAAAAAAAGTCAGCATCCGCGACTATGGCCGTGGCATCCCGCTGGGTAAGCTGAAAGAGGCTGTTTCGCAACTGAATACGGGTGCTAAATACGACAGCAAGGTGTTCCAGAAGTCGGTCGGATTGAACGGTGTGGGAACCAAGGCCGTCAACGCGCTTTCGTCTTATTTCAAGGTGCAGTCTGTCCGAGAGGGCAAGACAAGGATTGTGGAGTTTGCACAAGGCAAAATGGTCAGTGATTCGGGCATCATTCCTTCCGATGGCGACACTGGCACTTTGACCGAGTTTATCCCGGATTCCGCGTTGTTTGGTAACTACCACTATGTGGATGAATACATCGAGAAGCGCGTGTGGAACTACGCCTACCTTAACCGTGGTTTGAGCTTGATTTACAATGACAAGCGCTATTATTCTAAAAACGGCCTCCTCGACCTGTTGCAGAACAACATGGAAGGCGAAGGCCTCTACCCCATCATCCATATCAAGGACGGCGACTTTGAGGCCGCTTTCACGCATGTCAACGGTCAGTCGAGCGACTACTTTTATTCCTTCGTCAACGGACAACACACCACTGAAGGTGGTACACACCAGTCCGCTTTCCGCGAAGGCTATGCCCGCGTGGTGCGCGAGTTCTATCAAAAAGAATACGAGCCTGCCGACATCCGTCAAGGTTTGATTTGCGCCTTGTGTGTGAGGATTCAAGAGCCTGTGTTTGAGGCACAGACCAAGACCAAACTCGGCTCCACCCACCTCGCGCCTAACAATCCAGACGGCACCAACGACAGCCCCTTCCTTAAAACATACGTCTTCGACATCCTGAAACGCCATTTGGACAACTACCT
Source organism: uncultured Bacteroidales bacterium (assembly GCA_900317155.1). Lineage (GTDB taxonomy): Bacteria > Bacteroidota > Bacteroidia > Bacteroidales > F082 > Limimorpha. The sequence goes on along the minus strand of ONFO01000030.1, from coordinate 33,838 downwards.
GCACAAGAACCCTGAGACGGTCAGCGTGCTGCAGGCAAAGATCCAAGCCAATGAGAAGGAGCGCAAGGAAATTGCCGGCATCAAGAAGGCTGCCCGCGAGAGCGCCAAGAAGGTCAGCCTGAACAACCGTAAGCTCCGTGACTGCCGTATCCACCTCAACACCAACCACGAGAAGCGCCTCGAAAGCACCATCTTCATTACCGAGGGCGACTCCGCATCGGGAAGCATCACCAAGAGCCGCGACGTGCAGACCCAGGCCGTGTTCAGCCTGCGCGGCAAGCCGCTCAACTGCTTGGGCATGACCAAGAAAGTGTGTTACGAGAACGAAGAGTTCAACCTGCTGCAAGCCGCCTTGAACATCGATGAGGACATCGAGAACCTGCGCTACAACAACATCGTCATCGCCACCGATGCCGATGTCGACGGCATGCACATCCGCCTGCTGATGCTCACCTTCTTCCTCCAGTTCTACCCTGACCTCGTGCGCAACGGACATGTCTATATCTTGCAGACCCCCTTGTTCCGTGTGCGCAACAAGAAGGAGACCTACTACTGCTATAGCGACGAGGAACGCATCGCTGCCAAGGAGAAATGCGGCAAGCAGGCCGAAATCACCCGCTTCAAAGGGTTGGGCGAAATCTCCCCCGACGAGTTCCGAGGCTTCATCGGCCCCAACATGCGCCTTGAGCCTGTCATCCTTCGCTACGACTTCGGCATCAAGGAGCTGCTGGAATACTACATGGGCAAAAACACTATGGAACGCCAAAAGTTCATCATTGAGAATCTTAGGATTGAGGATGATTCCGAGATGGATAAGATGTAAATTTTCTGAACAAACTATCATATAATGCAATAATTCCCTATTTTTGCAGTCTCAAATGATAGTTTATTATGACAAAAACGACAAAAGGCACCCTGCTTCCAAGGAAACTCGCCAAGAACCTCTCCATCGTTGGAGAACAAATTAAGTTGGCCCGATTGAGGCGTGACCTGAGCATCGCACAGGTGGCTGAGCGCGCCACATGTTCCCAACTTTCGGTGATGCGCGTCGAGAAAGGTGCGCCCACCGTAGCTATAGGGATTTATTTGCGCGTTTTGTATGCCTTGCAGTTGGACGAAGACATTCTCTTGTTGGCACAAAAAGATGAAATCGGGCGAAACCTGCAAGACTTAGACTTGAAGCAGCGCCAAAGAGCATCAAAAAAGACGGAATGATGGAAAGGCTTCAAGTATATGCGGATTTCGACTGGCTTGATGCCCCTGTTTTGGTTGGCACATTAAGTCATGAAATGCTTAGAGGAACGCCTTCATACGGTTTTTCTTTTGATGTGGAATGGCTACGCTCGAATCGCTCTATCCTTTTAAGTGGAGACTTGATGAACTTCTCGGGCGAACAATACAAATCAGGCGAGATTTTCGGCTGTTTTGGTGATGCCATGCCCGACCGTTGGGGCAAAAGGCTGATTGACAAGCGTGAGAGAATCAAAGCCGAACAAGAAAAACGCATCCCCAAGGCTTTTACCGACTATGATTACTTGACCCAATTGGATGACTTTTCACGGATGGGTGCTTTTCGTTTCATGCATAATGACGCTTTCATAGGTGCATCGGAGAATGAAATGCGCGTACCGCCATTGACCAGTCTCTGTGAATTCGTTTTCATGGCACATGAATATGAAAGAAATGAGCAATCAGGACGGCCCATGCGTGAAGAATGGCTTGATAACCTGTTCCACCAGGGTTCATCGTTGGGAGGTGCTCGACCTAAAGCCAATGTCATGGATGAAAATGGCCATTTGTGTATCGCCAAGATTCCATCGGTCTCCGATGACTACGATGTTGCTCTTTGGGAGCATTTTGCGCATGTGTTGGCCAGAAAAGTTGGCATCAATGTTGCCGAGACCCGTTTGTTGAAACTTGACGGCGTAAAATATCACACATTGTTGTCACATCGTTTCGACCGAACTGACAATGGTCGTCGGCATTTCGCTTCTACCTTGACTTTGGCCAAACTCAAAGACGGTGACAACGCTTCCACAGGACACGGTTACCTGGACATTGTGGATGTCATCATTGGCCCCACAGGCGTGGCTGACACAAGTGCCACGCTGAAAGAACTGTACCGCCGTGTGGCATTCAACATTTGCATTGGCAACCATGACGACCATTTCAGGAACCACGGATTCCTTTTAGGTAAAAAAGGTTGGCAACTGTCGCCTGCTTACGACCTGAACCCGACCAATTTGACGACCCAAAGTCTGTTGATTTCTTCGAATACAAACGAGTACCATTATCCGAGAAGTAAAGCAAGGAATAAAGAATTGGAGAATCACGGCAAATCAATGCCAAATCTCGAAGTCTGAACAAGAGAGGTTTGCGCAGAGATTTGAGTGGGCGATTATTTGATTGAAAATCCGACTTTACTATCCTATTTTTACATCAAAATATGTACATTGGTCTCACTTGACTCTATCACAAGAATATCCGAAGAAAGGAACTCTTTTATGTGACGGATTTTCTCAAGATGCTTTGGGATGGTAAGATTTTCTGAGAACGGATTTCCATTGCTGGAATACTATATGGGCAAGAGCACCATGGAGCGCCAGAAATTCATCATCGACAATCTTAGGATTGAGGATGATTCGGAGATGGATAAGATGTAAGTCTCAATACAAAAAGCCAAATAGCCAGAGCGGGATTTTGTTACCAAGCACATACTCTTCATCGTCGGAAGCGATATAACTCTTCGAAACGCCAGCAATCTGTTTGCCATCTTTAGAGCGTCCACCAACTTCAATCTTAGAGCGTCCACCAACTTCAATCGTGTATTGATGGTCGATGGTGAAGTCCGCTGAAGTCTTGCTGTATTCCACAACATGACTTGACGCGAGCTGATTAATGAAAAACACTTCGCGCTCTGTACCTTCGTTGACCCGTGTCGTGGCAAGGGCATGAAGCATATTGGGATTTTCCAAATAAATCTTGTCCGGCTTTTGTAGTCGTTTCACATTCGTTGCATCCGAATACAACAACTGAATCAGACGAGCCTCGCTGAGGATTTGAAGATAATTCAACAATGTGGTGCGTGAAATCTCCGCCATAGTCGCCAGTTTGACGGTGTCGAGGGCAAAAGGCACATTGGAAGACAGAATGCCCAACAACGACTTCACTTTTCTGATATTGCCCACGTCGAGTTTCCGTAATTGTGGCAGTTCCACCTCAATGATGGTATTGACAACGTTCTCGATACGAACATAATAATTGTTCTGCCCTTCTTTCAAGAAAGGATAGTAGCCATAGCGTAAATACTCAGCAAAAAGCGGCAATGGGCGGATTTGTGCATTGACTTCGGCACAGATGCTATTACCGTTGGTAAGGATCTCTTGAAGTGTCCGTCTTTTGAAGTCCTTTTGATGGAACATCCGCAAGTATTCTCTGAACGAAAGCCCAAGCAAGGTATAGGCAATGCAGCGGCGCGAGAGGTCGGCCTCCCCGTCAGAAAGATTGACCAACGACGACCCGCTCAGCACAAAGTGCATGTCGGGAAACTCATCGTATGCGTTCTTGATTTCGATGCTCCATCCCTTATACTTATGCACTTCGTCCAGAAACAGGTATTTTCCTCCTTGTGCATGGAACTGCTCAATGAAATCCAGCAGATGATGAGTGCCAAAATAGATGTTATCAAGGCTCACATAAAGCACATCTGAGGTGTTGGTTGGGCCAAACACTTGCATGATGCGTTGTGTCATGAGTGTTGTCTTACCGACGCCCTTCTGGCCTTTGATCATTAGAAGCCGCTCGTTCCAGTCGATTTCGTCCATGATGTTCCTGACAAAATCGAGGTTCACGGTCTGCATCCTGTTGAGATGTCTTCTTACTAATGTTTCCATTTTTCCCTATGATTGAGTTTCTGGCTGCAAAAATAAATAAAATGTTCAATATACAAAACATTTTAAATAGAAATTTGTCTTTCATATTGAACATTTAAGTGATAAATAAACCTAAAACGAGGAAAAATGTTTTATATACTGAACAATATTTTGTTAAATATGTTCAATGTATTGAACATTTATCATAAAGCACATACTAGACACGAAGTTGCCGAGGTTTTCTCGGTTAATTCAACACGACAATTTCCAAAATGGAAATAGTCGATGTTTTTGGATGGTTATTTCCATTTTGGAAAATACCACCATTAGTTGTTCGGTTATTCCGAACTACTGACTGTTTCCAAAATGAAAATAGTCGGCAGTTATTGCAAAATTTACAACAACTGAGGATAAATCGGGAATTCCGGTTTTTCTATGAAACAACTGAATGAATTGGTCGGGATTTCCGACAGGTTGTTTTTTTCCAACTCATTAGATGACAGTTGCAATTTTTGCAACAGTCATTTTTTCAGTTATTTCCATTTTGGAAAGAACTGAGAACAGACTATCTTAACCCAATGAAATCACTAAGCGGTTGGATGCGCGCGACTTCGGTGTACTGGCGTTTATGAAGGTCAACAGGTTGGTCAAACGTAACTTGCTCCGAGGAATCAAACCGCATCACAGCATAATAAGGAGCGTTTTCGGCAGAGAAGCCTTCCTCGCGCAACGCCTCTGCCGTCCATATCTGAAAGCCTTTTTTGGTCAGTCTGAACAACTTCGGTTCATCGCCTCGGGTGTGTAGGCAAACATAGCCCAAACGTTCAAATCCTTCTTTGACCAATAATGAACCTTTGGCATCACCAACACGCACATAAGTTATACCCAACTGCATCGCTTTTTCGCGATCTGTTTCGCGCATGTGATTGATGAGCACAGTCGTTTCTTCGGGTGTAGAACGCATCTTGTCAAACAGTTTCTTGCGCGTATTCTTGTCCTCCAAGGCTTGACGGCGACGCAAGGACAACTCGCAAAACTGCTCATCCTGCTCAATGCCAATGTATTTACGACCGAGCAGATTGGCCGCAATGCCGGTTGTGCCTGAACCGCTAAACGGGTCCAGAAGCGTGTCGCCTTCATTGGTAGAGGCAAGGATAATTCGATAGAGCAAGCGTAAGGGTTTTTGAGTCGGGTGTTTGCCTTGCTGTTTCTCCCATAAGCTGACTGCTGGAATGCGCCATACATCCGTCATTTGCTGCCCGCCATTGAGCAGTTTCATCGTCTCATAATTGAACTTATGCGGCTTCTTCTCAAACTTGCGAGCCCAAATAATCAGCTCGGTTGAGAAATTGAAATAACGGCATGAAAGATTGGGCGGCGGGTCTGTCTTTTGCCAAGTAATGGTGTTCAGCACCTTGTAGCCCAACTCTTGCAGACAGCGCATGACGACATGGATGTTGTGATGTGTTCCGCTAATCCAAATCGTGCCGTTGTCGCGCAACTTGGTACGACATAAGGCAAGCCATTGACGGTTGAACTCGTAGATATACTCTGGAGTGCCACCTTTATCCCAATCACCTTTATCCACGCATACCTGCTTGCCGCTATGGACGCTGATGCCGCCGTTACTGAGAAAGTAGGGTGGATCGGCAAAGACGGCATCTACGGAGTTATCCTCTATCTCAGCCAGCCGTTTCATGCAGTCGCCTTGCAGAATGGCGAAATCAGGATATATGATACTCTTTGACATTTTATCGATGTGTTGCTGTTGAAACTATTTTGAAAATGTCCTTATGTTCTCTTAACTGTTCCAATAGATTTCTAAACATGAAAGCAGCCTCAAAATTGGTTTTCTCTTGAACCATTAGTAACCGCGCAAGCAACAATAAAAACTTCACGCTATACTCACCCTTCCCTGCCAATTCTTCATAATTTGCGGCTTCTGCATCCACTTCGGCTAATAGTGTTGCCGGATCGAGAATCCGTGCTCTTTCTTCTTCGCTTCTAATTGGTTGGATGGTATTATCCCACAAATCAATAAGAGAGTCTATCAATCGTTCTGTGGCGTTATTCTCCATGTGCTGCTTGATCAATATATCCACAGCCCAATGTATGTGCTTAGGTGTTCGAATATGGCTCCACTCGCCATTTTCGATTTGACGGTATTTTATCAAAACATCGTAAGGAGATAAGCTGCCTTGATAAATAGCCACATAAAAAGTTCCATTAACTGGAAATTCTGCAAGTGGATTTTGTCCACGCGAAACCATGGAAGGAGTTGGTGCCATATGCTATTTTATTTTGGTAATAAATTCACTAATTGTAGTAAGGTTGTATATGCTCGGAATAGCGGCAAAGGCTTCTTCCAGCTTGTTCTTGGCACTAATCCAACCTTCGCCATCAGTTATCCAAACAAACTCGTAGCCAAGCACACCGTTTACTTTGGGCGCAACATCAGTGTAGGAACGCGCCACCTCGTTTAGTTTTGAGCCACCGCCTGAATAGAAGTTGACTTCGATAAGATAGGTTTTGTTTTTGGCGGTAATAGCGAAGTCAAACACTTTTTGGTCAACGCCCAACACATCAGAAATAGCGGGAAACTCTTTTGATGAGACTTGCTGGCGGTATTTGATTCCGGCATTGTCAAAGATGCGTGCCACAAGCGTCTCTGTTATTTCACCACTACGATTCTTACGAGCATTGGTGTCTAATCCAGTTTCAACACCGAACACATAATCCACCAGATCTTTGACATCCTTGTTCTTGAACACTTTATCCAAGCCTGTGCCTTCGATGAATTTCATCACGCCATCAACCGAACTGAACAGTGAATGGATTGAATGCATAGAACCATCATTGTCGATGTACTTCTTGCCATCCTTTTTGCGTGTGGCAATAAGAATATCCATCACTTCAAAAACTCGTTTGTCCCTATCCCATAGTGTTTGTACGGCAGTGCGTAAATCTTCTTTCCCGATAAGATAATTCAACGTATTGAGACTGATTTCAATGTCTGCTACATTTTTCGCAATTTTCGGGAAATCGCAATAGAAGTCAAGTGTCGCATTAGTCTCACGTAGTTGGGAGATGAACAAATCAAATTGCTCTTTGGTGTGTGCTGCCATATTATGCTTTTAGTGTTTGTTTGGTTGCTTGATAATTGTGAACTAGTATTTCGGTCAGTTTGCCTCGCTTTTGAGGATTGGCATTTACACTACGGGATGCCCAGACACGTTCGATGATATATTGAGCGTACAAGTCGTCGAAGAACATGTCACTGCAATCAGAATTGCTCAGCATAAACTTATGTCCCGAGGCCTCCACCCGATCACAGAACTCTTTCAGACGACGCTGGGCAAAGTCATTAAATGCTTCTTTGGCATAGTCATTAAAGCTGCTGGTGTTGGTCAACGGGCGGTAAGGCGGGTCGAAATAAAACAACGTATTACCATTTGCATATGCTATTGTCTGCTGGTAGTCTCCTGTAAGGATTTCAACATTTTGAAGCAGCTCGCTGTCAGAATAAATGGTGTTCGGATCGCAGATGGTGGGCGTTTCGTATCTGCCAAAAGGCACATTGAAAAGTCCTGCCTTATTCACTCGATACAATCCGTTAAAGCAAGTTCTGTTAAGGAAGAAAAACAACGTGGTATTGTCGATAGGATTTAATTGCTTTGTATTGAATTCATCGCGCATCAACAAAAAGAACTGCTTGCGTGCATCTTCATTCTGGAGAGAGTAGTACTCTTTTTGGATTTGCTTTAATGATTCAACCAAGGCATCAGGACTTTGTTTGACCATCATATAGCATGTAGTCAAATCCTCGTTAATGTCATTGATGATTGCGGACTTGATATTTGGATGCGTCTGCAACATATAGAAGAGCATGGCTCCTCCGCCTACAAAAGGCTCAATGTAAGTGACGTTCTCCCAATTATCAAAGTCAGCAGGAAGCATTGCTTCGAGTTGTTCTATGAGTTGGCCTTTCCCGCCTACCCATTTGATAAATGGTTTCGCTTTCATTGCATATTATTTAAAACTATTAGTCATACAGTATTTCTTCGGTGCAAAGATACAATTATTCCGACATATAACAATAAATAGCATATCGTCTTGAAAGATGAAATCTAGTTGCATAAAGGTTTATCATTCATATTTAATATAAGAACATAAGTTTATGTATATCAAAAAGATAAAAATCTATCTAGGAACTTGGCAAGAATTCATTCGGCGAGTTGGTGGTTTTTTACTCGGCGAGTTGGCGAAGTTTTTCGAAATGCAAAAGAATTATTCTACCATTCCACCAAATTATCGTACTTTTGTCCGTCAAATAACGCTCTGGACTGCTTCGTGCCTCGCAGTGACGCGAAGCGACAAAATGTTGAGTCCAAATCTTTGAATTTTGAATTTTAAATATTGAATTTTAAATCTTTAAATCAACCATAAATGAAAAAACTCACCTTGTTAGTTATGGGCACAATCACCCTATTCGGCTGCAACCAACAACCACAGCAGCCTGAACGCTATTCCGTCAAGGCTTACCCCGAGACGAGAAAAGACACCACCGTAGTTGACGACTACTTCGGCACGAAGGTCGCCGACCCGTACCGTTGGCTCGAAAACGACACCTCCGCCGAGACCGCGAAATGGGTCAAGGAGCAGAACGAAGTCACACAAGACTACCTCAGCCACATTCCTTTCCGCAGCGCCCTCAAGGACCGCCTCACACAACTCGTTGACTACGAACGCTACGGCATGCCTTCGAAGAAACATGGTCGCTACATCTATTCTAAGAACGACGGCCTCCAGAACCAAAGCGTCATCTACATGCAGGAGACGCTTGACGGCGAGCCAACCGTCTTGTTAGATCCCAATGCCCTCTCCGACGACGGCACCGTCTCGTTGGGCGGCATCAGCTTCTCCAACGACGGCAAATACATGGCCTACACCATCCAACGCAGCGGCTCCGACTGGGTTGAAATCTACGTGAAGGACATGGCTACCCTCGAACTCCTCCCCGACCACATCGAATGGGCCAAGTTCACGGGCGCATCGTGGTACAAGGACGGCTTCTTCTATGCCGCCTACGATCGACCTGAAGCCGGCAAGGAATTCAGCAATGTCAACGAAAACCATAAGATTTACTACCACAAACTCGGCACGCCGCAGGAACAGGACGAACTCTTCTACTCCAACCCCGCACAGCCGCGTTATTTCCACCAGGTCGACCTCACCGAGGATGAGCATTACATGTTCCTCTTCGAGAGCGGTCAAGGCGCAGGCAGCACCCTATGGATTAGGGATATGCAAGACCCGAAGGGTAAGTTTGTACAAATCGCCGACGACATGAACTACCAATATGGCCCCATCGACGTGATTGATGATGTGCTGTATATCTTCACCAACTACAACGCGCCCAAGGGCCGCATATGCAAAGTCTCGGCTAAAGCTCCTCAGATGGAGAACTGGGTGGATGTGATTCCCGAAAGCGAAAATGTCATTTCTGGCATCAACCTGGCCAAGGGCAAGATGATTGTCACCTACGACAAGGATGCAGCCAACCACGCCTATGTCTACACCATGGACGGCCAACAACTCCATGAGATTGCTCTGCCCACCTACGGCGCCGTCGGTTTCAGCAGCAAGTATGAAGAACCTGAAGTGTTCTACGCCTTCACCTCCTTCGCCTTCCCGACCACGATTTACCAATACAACATCGACGACAACACCTCGACCGTGTTCCGTGCTCCCGCCATCGACTTCAAGTCGGAGGACTACATCACCGAGCAGGTCTTTGTCACCTCGAAGGATGGCACCAAGGTCCCGATGTTCCTGACCTACAAGAAAGGCTTGCAGAAAGACGGCACCAACCCAACCTTCCTGTACGGTTACGGTGGCTTCAACATCACCCTCAACCCAGGCTTCAGCACCTCGCGCCTGCCCTTCATCGAGAATGGCGGCATCTATGCCCAGATGAACCTGCGCGGTGGTAACGAATACGGTGAGGAATGGCACATCGCCGGCACCAAGTTGCAGAAGCAGAACGTCTTCGACGACTGCATCGCCTGCGCCGAATACCTTATTAATAACGGCTACACCTCGCCAAAGTACTTGGCATTGAACGGTGGCTCCAATGGCGGTCTGCTTGTGGGTGCAGTCGTCAACCAACGTCCCGACCTCTTTGCCGTGGCCGTTCCGCAAGTTGGCGTGATGGACATGCTGCGTTACCACCTCTTCACCATCGGCTGGAACTGGGCCAGCGACTACGGCACCAGCGAAGACGATGAGGCCATGTTCAAGGCTTTGTATGCCTACTCGCCGCTACACACCATCAAGAGCGGTGCAGACGTACACTATCCCGCCATCATGGTCACCACTGCCGACCACGACGACCGCGTGGTGCCCGCCCACTCGTTCAAGTATGCGGCCACCTTGCAGGCAGCCCAGACTGGAGACCAGCCCAAGATCATCCGCATCGACACCAAGGCAGGTCACGGTGGTGGCAAGCCCATCTCCAAGGTCTTGGAAGAACAAGCAGATATTTATTCGTTCATCCTTTATAACATGGGATTGACTTATCCGAAGGAAGCAAAATAATTGCCAACCTTGATGCATTGAAATTGCCCGTCAGGAGTTTTCTTGACGGGCAATTTATATTTATACTACCTTTTAGTATGATTGTTTTGCTTTATTGAGCCTCTGAAACTCATTTCCGTTTCTTCCAAAGGTTCAGCACCTTATTTTCAAACCCTGAAAGCCGATTGAAAGAATAGGAAGGGTATTTGGTCTCCACTCCGCCGAAGCCAAGATAGAAACGGGCCAGATTATCGTCATCGGAACCTTCAAAATCGAATGTAAGGGAATGGCCTGCATACTTTTGGATGACTTGGTCAAGCAGGTAAGTCATAGCCTGCCGCTCCCTGCCTTTTTCGTTGAGGCCAGAGAATAGGAAAGTGATACGGCCATTGGCTTTCATGAAAAGGGCTGCACACAGAATCTCGCCATCACCCATTTCGTTCACACCTAAGACAAATCCTGAATTGCGGATTTGGGCAGACTTTCCCAAACTTATCAAGGTACCGTATTCGGTGTCGCCCCATTTTTCTAAGTCGGCGCCACGGTTGTCCCTGAACAAGGCCACCACATGATAGGGAATCACATTATAAAGTAGCTGAAGGTTGTGGTTTTCAGCCTTGGCAAGGTTGCGTTTGGTGTTGGTATGGTAGTTCTCCCTGATGGAACCATAATCTTGATTGAGGTCAAGGATTATATTGCGATGATATTCAATGCCTTCAAATGGATTATTTAAAGTATTGTTCTCATTCAATCTAATCTCTGCGAAACGATATTTTGAAGGGATGGCTTTAAGAAAGGCTTCCGTCTTTTCGGGTGACAAAGGCTGTCTTGAGAAAACGCCTAATTGTTGCACAAAATAGGGCTGATAGAGATAGTTGACACCAAACTTCTTTCCACCTGTTAGAGGCATAACGGACTGATAGTCATCTTCAACCAAGGCCTCCCAGCCAGGATGGACGATGTCTAAATACCAGGAATATGCGTAGATGTTACCACATTCAGCGATGGTCGAATCCCATTTATTCAAGTTGATTTGATTATGTGTGAGGTATTGGATCATTTATTCGTCAAGAATTAGAGAATTTGAGAATTGTAGTTTGTTGAATTTATTGGAATTAGAGATATGAATTGCAAGCAATTCTTTAAGTGTAAATATATGTCAGAAGTTGGCGGTACATCTCTGGCCAGCCGACCCAACGTTTTTCGCCGCCAAGGGTTTCGTTGTGTGTCAAATATAAAAAGGTCCCGCCTACCGCTTTCACCTCATCGACAAGTTGCTTGGCGAGGGCAAGCGATGTTTCCACATCGAGGTTAAGGTAGTCGCGCATGGTGCCGTCCATTAGGGCGAAAGGATGCACACGCAGGTTGGTGACCATGTCGTTTTCAAGGTCATAGAAACGGAACGTGTCGGCGATGCCTGCCCGAAAACCTGCTTGTGAGGCAAATCCCATCGTATAGTCGTCGCTGATGTCCAACTCGATGAGTTTCTGATAGCTACGTGGCAGGTTCATCCTCAGGAAATGCTGGCGGCTCTTGGTCAGCGGACGATGCAGGACCTCGGAAAGATTGCTGATTTCCGTCCTCATCTTGTCGATGTCCAGATACGATGAAAACGAGGGATGAATCCCTACATCGGCATAGTCGCCGAGGTGCTTGATGAGGTTACGGAAGGCTTCCTTGCGGAGCGATATGTTCTTGTCGTTGGTGTCGTAATTGCCACAAAGAATGAAATATATCGGCTTGAGTTTGAACGCCTTCTGCAACTCAAACTGGAAATCGAAGGAATCGAAAGGGTCCTTCCGCTTGCCTCTCAACACTTGATGTCTTTCGCGGATGCGATCGCGGTCGCCAGAAGCCAAATCCTTGAGGAAACCACCTACAGTTCTGTAAACACCTTTATGCTTATATGACCAAGCCGCATCGATGTCGTAAGTCGGGACGAAAGTGAATTTCGGCTTTTTAATGGGTAAATCAGGAAAAACGGCTTGCAATCGTTTGCCCAAAGCCAAAGCCCAAATGTTGACCAAAGGCTTTTGAAGCATATCGTTCTCAAACATCCATGTCGATTCTGCACGGAAACGTCCGTATTGGTCGCGCACCTGCGAAAGGTATTCTTCGTAGCGGGAAACCAAGAAAAACGAAGCCGCAAAAACATCGAAAGGCATGAGATTGCCGTTGCCAAATACCGCGTATGGAGCCACGGTTCCCTCAAATCCAACAGTTCGGAACGATTGTTCGTGAATGTGACGTTCAAAAAGCAGCTCATCCGCTTTTACAAAAGGCTCATCGTCAATCCTTTGAGTGCCATAATGCATCTTATATCCCTCAAAAGCCACGAATTGCTCTTCGCTAGTAGTCAAATCGAATTCAAGGCCCAGCAACTGCCTGAGCATCAAATCGAAGACATACATCACGCGCCCTGTGACTTTCGGAACCAGAATCAGCATTTTCATAGGCACAAAAATAAAAGGAATTTCAATGCCGTCAACAATTGTGCAGAAAAATATCAAACAGCTTGGCTTGCTTTTTCTTTATAAAACACGAATTATCAGAAATTTATCACAAATTGATTCATAAATTGAATTTTTGATAATTCGTGGTTAATCAATAGGAATTCATGTTGAAAACGAACAGAATATTCATTATCCGAGACAATTTATGTAGGTCAACGCTGAAAATTTGTATTTTTGTCGGTTAAAACCAAGGCTTCCCGATATGGAAAATTTCGTCGTATCAGCAAGAAAATACAGGCCCATCACTTTCGACACCGTCGTTGGTCAAGGCTCGATCACCAATACTCTGAAGAATGCCATCCGCAACAACACCTTGGCGCAAGCTTTCCTGTTTTGCGGTCCGCGAGGCGTGGGCAAGACCACCTGCGCCCGCATCATGGCCAAGACCATCAACTGCCTCAACCCCACGGAGAACATGGAGGCTTGCAACGAATGCGAGTCGTGCCGTGCCTTCAACAACAACGCCTCGTTCAACATCTATGAATTGGACGCTGCATCCAACAACTCGGTTGAGGACATCCGCAGTCTAGTCGACCAGGTACGCATCCCTCCACAAATCGGGCAATACAAAGTCTACATCATCGACGAGGTTCACATGTTGTCGGCGGCAGCTTTCAACGCTTTCCTGAAGACCTTGGAAGAGCCGCCTGCGTATGCCAAGTTCATCTTGGCCACCACGGAAAAACACAAAATCATCCCGACCATCCTTTCACGCTGTCAAATCTTTGACTTTAAACGAATTACCGTGGATGATATCGCCAAACATTTGGCTTTTGTCGCTCAAAGCGAAGGTGTAGCCGCCGAGCCCGAAGCCCTGAATATCATCGCCCAAAAAGCCGATGGTGCCTTGCGCGATGCACTTTCCATCTTCGACCAGATGGTCAGCTTCTCCGGCAAGAACATCACCTACAAGGATGTCATTGACAACCTGAATGTGTTGGATTACGACTATTATTTCCAAATCGTCGACCATATTCTACATGGCAACACGAGTGACATCCTGCTCATCCTTAACGACATCATCGGCAAAGGCTTTGAGCCACAGCATTTTGTCAGCGGCATGGGTAACCATCTGAGAAGCCTTTTGGTATGCAAAGACCCGATTACGGTACAGCTTTTGGAAGTCAGTGAGCAATTGAAGCAAAGGTATCTGGCTCAATCGCAAACCTGTCCCCTACCCTTCTTGATTAAAGCCTTGGAAATCAACAACAAGTGCGACATCGACTATCGTGCCGCCAACAACAAACGCCTGCATTTGGAGATTGCCTTGTTGAAGATATGCGCCTTGTGCAGCCAAGCCTTGAATCTACCTACGGCTCAAGCACAGCCTGTGCAGATGCCGCAGAATAGACCTGCACAAAACGTAAACCCTACCGTACCTAGCGGCGTTTCGACGGGCTCAACGGCCGCTACTACAAAGGTTTCTGAGCCCGTGGTTTCTGCCAAGGTCCCTGAGACTGGGATCCCTGAGACTTCTCGAAGGGTCGAAGGGCCGACTACTGCACAACAACCTCAACCTACACAATCCGTAAACCCACCAGTTACAAGTGGCGTTTCGACGGGCTCAACGTCCGCTCAGCCAGTCGTCCGTCCACGCGGAACGACAAGCAGTATCAGCATCAACAAGGCCATGCAGCAAGCCGAAAAGAAGTCTGAAGAAAAAGAGGAGACTTGGGACACCCCTTTCACCCAGGAGCAACTCACTGCGGCTTGGGCTGATTTTGTCAACCGCTACAAGAACGTCTCACCCAATTTTGCGGCGGCATTAGGGAAATACACACCTAAATTAATAGGCACATCCGAAATCCATTTCAGCGTCGACAACCTGCTCTTTGAGCACGATACAGAAGGCATGAGTGCCTTGAAGCATCATCTGAAACAAAGCCTGCACAACAACCAATACCAACTCAAGCCCGAGGTGATGGAGCGTCCCGCCGAAATCGAGGCCTACACCGACAAAGATAAGTTTGAAAAGATGGTGGAAGAACGGCCTTATTTGAGGACATTGCAGACGGAACTAAAACTAGAAGGAGATTTATAATGGAAAGGTTGAAGATTCCCTGAGGGAATGGCGTATTGTCATTATTATTCAATACGGCGGCTTTGGGCACCAAACCTCCTTTAACTTGGTTATGCCGCCGTGTATACACACAACACTATTCTCCATTCCCGTAGGGAATCTCATTTTTAAATCTTTGAATCTTAAATCTTTAAATAAATAGTAATGAAGAAAAAACACATTGTAGCCATGACGATTATTTGTACAGTGGCAGCTGGCTGTGGACAAAAGACAGCCGAAACACCTGAACCCAAGAAAGAAGTTGTTCCCGCCATCGAGCTGAGCAACATGGACACCGAAATCAACCCGGCTGAGGATTTCTTCCGCTTCGTCAACAACGAGTGGTTGAAGAACAACCCGATTCCGGAAGAATACTCCACCTACGGAGCCTTCACGGAAATCGACCAACGCAACGAGCTTCTCATCCAAGACATCATCGATGAGGTCTCACAAGACACCACCGCACAACAAGGTAGTGTGGCCCAGAAAATCCGCGACTTCTACAACGCTGGCATGGACACCGTCGCCATCGACGAGCGCGGCTACAGCGAGTTGAAGCCTTATTTCGAGATGATCGACAACCTTAACGACAAGACCCAACTGGCTGAGCTTTTAGGCAAACTCCACAGCGAAGGCATCGGCGGATTCTTTGGAGCAGGCGGCAGCCCCGACCCGAAGAATGCCGAAATGGTCATCATGCACCTCTATCAAGGTGGTTTGAGCCTGACCGACCGCGACGACTATCTCGTTGAAGAATCGCAAGAGATGCGCGACAAATACGTCGAACATGTCGCGAAGATGTTTGAACTCACCGGCACCGAACCTGAAGCCGCTGCCGACAAGGCCAAGCGCATCCTGGCCCTTGAGACCAAACTAGCCACCAACTCGATGACTCGCGTGGAACGCCGCGACCCCGACAAGACCTACAACATGAGAACGCTTGTCGAATTGCAGAAAACGACGCCCAATTTCGATTGGAACACCTATTTCAAGTACGCTGGTGCCCCGATGATCGAAAGCCTTAACGTGGGTATGCCCGACTTCATGGCCGCTATGGACAAAATCATCCTCAACACGGACCTCAATACCCTTAAGGACTACCTGCGTTGGAAGGTCATCCACGGTAGCGCCTCCATGTTGAGCAGCGACCTCGACGCTGAGAACTTCAGCTTCTATGGCAACTACCTCTACGGTCAGGAAGTGCAGCAGCCCCGTTGGCGCCGCATCCTTGACGCCACTTCGGGTTGCCTGGGCGAAGCCATCGGTCAACTCTATGTGGAAAAGCACTTCCCTGCCGAGGCCAAAGAGCGTATGCTGAACCTTGTTGGCAACCTTCGTATTGCCTTGGGTGAGCGCATCAAGAACCTCGACTGGATGAGCGAAGAAACCAAAGCCAAGGCACTCGTCAAACTCGATGCCTTCAACGTGAAAATCGGTTATCCCGACAAGTGGAAGGACTACAGCAAGTATGAAGTCACACCTGATTCGTATTTCGAGAATGTGCACCGCGCCATCCGTTTCGAGAACGAGAGGGAAATGGCCAAAATCGGCAAGCCTGTCGACAAGGAAGAGTGGTTCATGACTCCGCAGACTGTCAACGCCTACTACAGCCCCGAGATGAATGAAATCGTGTTCCCCGCCGCCATCCTTCAACCTCCGTTCTTCAACATGGATGCTGACGACGCCGTCAACTATGGTGGCATCGGTGTGGTGATTGGCCACGAAATGACCCACGGCTTCGACGACCAAGGCTGCAAGTACGACGAGAAGGGCAACCTCAACAACTGGTGGACCGAAGAAGATGCCGCCAAGTTTGCCGAACGCACCCAACAACTGGTGAAGCTCTTCAACGAATTCAATGTGAGAGGCTATCAAATCAACGGTCAACTCACCCTCGGCGAGAACATCGCTGACCTCGGTGGTCTTAATGTGGCATGGGATGCTTACCAGATGACAGATGAGGCCAAGGCCAACCAAAGCATCGACGGCTATACGCCCGCCCAGCGTTTCTTCATCAGCTATGGTACCATCTGGCGCAACAACTCGCGCGACAAGTACATCGAACGCCAAGTGAAGACCGACGTGCACTCACCTGCCGAGGCTCGCGTCAACCGTACCCTCGGCTCGATGCCGCACTTCTATGAGGCTTTCGACATTCCTGAAGGAACCAATATGTATATCGCTCCTGAAGAGAGAGCCGTGATTTGGTAACAACACCACCCAAACACACGAAAACAGCCGACGGGACAAATTCCGTCGGCTGTTTTTTATGCGCCAAATGTCAACTTCTATTTCTCATTGCCATTGGCGTCCTCAGTATTGGAAAGCACCAATTTGAAGCGATTGGCATTGTCTGTTGTCTTCGCCTCAAAGGTATAGGATGGCGTGGACAACAAGTCGATGTCTTCACCTGTGAGTTGGTCAATAAGATGTAGATAGCCGCATTCTGCATCCAACAAATCTGCGGTAATGGTGAACGTACCATTATAAATGGTCTGGAAACCAATCTGGTATTCAGCTATTCCATCCTTTCTCACCGCGATGGCATATTCCCTATCATCCTGACGGAAATACAATGAAGCAGTGGGTCTACCATTTTCCATCTTGCCCAAACCATCCCCTTCGGTCATCTTCAGATAGGCACGGTCAAGCATCTTGTCAGCTTCATTCAAAACAAGACGAACGTAAGCGTTGGGCGTTATGTCTTTCGCCGCTGCATTGAAACTCAAGTCGCCTGCCCCGCTTCTCACAAAGAAGCCTTCCGCTGGAAGAATCGGCTCGTTGGTATAAACCACAAAAACTGTATCGTTTTGAAGTTTGTAATACGATGTCAGAGGAACATTATTCACCTTCAGGTTGTAGACATTGATGTTGTTCGTGTAAGGATTACCAACGAGATTAAAGCCTTGCAAAGGATAAGCAGATGCCGTACAGGTAATGGGCTTGCTGAACTCGGCGAGTGAAGCCTTGGCCTGACCCTCAAAGGTAAACAGTTGTGGTGCAGCATTGGCATACAAATACCCTTGACCCAAATTAAGTTTGTCAAAACCGCCATCATCCATTTTCTGGTTTATCCAGTAGGAAGTTGGCTCGTCATAGTAATACAAGTCATAATTACCTTGGGCAAAAGTCTCAGCGTCCATGCCAGCCACGGCAGGTGAAGCAATGGTGTACCAACCGCCACCATCGTTGTTGACATAACCTAAAATGCTTTTCTTTAAAGCAAACCAGGTGTTTTCAGTTGGATTCATCAATTGTGCGCCTTCGCTAAGGTTGATGCGAGACTCATAGGTATTGGAGATGCTTTCCGTAGCGGTCAAAATCTTGTCTTCATCCACGCTGATAGTGCTACCAGCAGCCATCGTCAGCGACCTGACCGAAGCATCGACATCAACAACGCATTTGGTGGCAATGATCACATCATCATCATTATCCAGCAAGTTTTTCGATGGATTAATCCAGTTATACGGGTCACTCCACAACAGGGTGCCGTTGGTACCGACAAAGATGTGTTTCCCTGGCTCCACTTCAGGCATGAGATAGTTGCGGATGGCACGTACACGGCCAGCGTCTCCTTTATTTAAGGCATTGAAGTCGAAGGCAGGTGCCCAAGTCTGACCTGCAGTGCGTTCCGTACTGCTCCAATAAGGATTTTCTGTCAGCATTACGCCGCCCGCATTCAAGATGACAGGCTCAATTTGCGGCATGACGGCATAAAGCTTGCGCAGTTGTCCAGCAGTGGGCAAATACCAGCCATTTTCATAATCCGTTTGGTTGACCGCATATTCAGGGTTGGCCTCAAAAGCACTGCGAAGGATGCGGTTGTTGTGGATGCCATCCATGTCGGAAAGCAGATTCACGGTGAAGGACGGATTCAGGTTTTCCAGTTCGGGAACATCAAAATTGTTGTTCCACACACATCCTTCGGAAGCATCTTCCAAAGCCACCATCCAACCGCCAATGCCCGCTGGATCCCTATGGAAAATCACGCCGCGACTGCCGTCTTCATTAGTGATGACGCTGCCGACGCTGTTTTCCAAAACGAAATTGGCCACCAAGGAACGGCTGCGCGTGAAGGGGAAAGCATAATTCGCGTCAAACGAAACAATCATTCCGTTTTCCGTCCAGTAGTTGAAGGTGTAGCCTTCGTTAGGCGTGGCCGTCACCGTGACCGATTGACCGTTATTGTAGTTGCCAGACCCACTCACGGTGCCCACTGAGGCATCGTTGGCCTTGACCGCAATGGCGTTGACTCCAGCCGTCGAGAAATGCCTGATGGCTCTCACACGGCCTGCATCTCCCTTGTTAGCATTGCTTATAGTGAAGGTTACAGTTGCGGCTGTGCCATCGTTGTATTCCGTGCTACTCCAATAGGTGTTTTCGGTGAGCATCACACCGCCCGCATTGAGGAGCACAGGCTCAATCTGCGGCAGGGCTGCATAGAGTTTGCGCAACTCGCCCACCGAGGGCAGATACCAGCCATGCTCGAAATCAACGACCGTGGCAGCATACTCGTTCTCCGTGCCCTGATGGTTGCGGATGCAGCGCGTGTTGGTGTTGCCCGACACATCCTCCAAGGCAATGGGAAGGTTGAAGGGCTTATTAATTAAGGTAAGTGCATTGACATTCTGGCCCCATGCACAGCTCTCGGAAGCATCTTCCATGGCGACCATCAAGCCTTCGGTGCCGTCGGGACTTTGCCAGAACACCACACTACGGCTGCCGTCGGCATTATTGACCACGCTGCCCACACTGCCCGGCACCACGAAATGAGCCACCAAGGAACGGCTACGAGAGAAGGGGAACTGGTATTGCGCGTTATACGAAACAATCATCCCGTTCTCAGTCCAATAGTTGAAAACGTAGCCTTCGTTAGGCGTGGCTGTCACCGTGACCGATTGGTTGTAGGCCAAGTTGCTTGAGCCACCGCTCACAGTGCCACAAGCGGCATCGTTGGCCCTAACTGCAACGGCATTCGGCCCCAAGGTTGAGAAATGCCTTATGGCTCTCACGCGGCCTGCACCTGCTTTGGGAGCATTGCTTATAGCGAAGGTTGCAGTGGCGGTTGTGCCATTATCGTATTCCGTGCTACTCCAATAGGTGTCGGTAGTAAGAGTAACGCCTCCTGCAATGGCCAACGCGTTCTCAATCAAAGGCAGAGCTGCATACAGCTTGCGCAACTCGCCCACCGAAGGCAGATACCAGCCATGCTCGAAATCGACTACAGAGGCAGCATAGCCATTATCGGTGCCTTGATGGTTACGGATGCAGCGCGTGTTGGTGTTGCCCGAAACATCTTCTAAAGCGATGGGAAGATCATATGGTTTATTCACCAAGGTAAGTGCATTGACATTCTCGCCCCATGCACAGCTTTCGGAGGCATCCTCCAAAGCGACCATCAAGCCTTCGGTGCCGTCGGGACTTTGCCAGAACACCACACCTCTGCTGCCGTCAGCGTTGGAAATGATGCTGCCCACACTGCCTTTCAAGGCGAAATGCGCCACCAAAGAACGGCTGCGCGTGAAAGTGAACTGGTATTGCGCGTCATACGAAACCGCCACACCGTCTTCCGACCAGTGGTCAAAGGCGTAACCCGCACTAGGCGTGGCCGTCACCGTCACAAGCTGCCCGTTAGTAAAGGTTCCATTGCCCGACACCGTGGCCGTTCCATAACTGTTGTTGTTGGAAGCCACTAGGACAACGTTGTTTCCCACCATCACATAATTGCGGATGGCCCTGATGCGACAACCTGCCCCTTTAGGTGAGTTGTTCAAGGCAAACGCAGGACTGAAAGCCTCGCCAGTCGAATACTCCGAACTGCTCCAATAGTAGCCGTCGCTCAAGGTTGTGCCGCCCGCATCCGTAATGGCCGTCTCAATGAAAGGCAAGGCCGAATAGAGCTTGCGCAGCTGGCCCACGGAGGGCAGATACCAACCGTTGTCGAAATCCACCACACTGGCCGCATAACCGTTTGCAGGGTCTTGCAAGTTCCTGAGAATACTCGTGTTGAGATAGCCCGACTGGTCTTCCAAGGCGATGGGAAGCTGGAAAGGCATCTCGTGCAAAGCCAACACATTGGAATTGTCGCCCCACTGCACACCTGGGGAGGCATCGTTTAAGGCCACCATCCAGCCTTCGGTGCCTTCGGGATTGACGTGGAACAACACGCCTTGGCTACCGTCGGCATTGGTGACAAGGTTGCCGATGCCCGGATGATTGGTGAAATTGGCAATCAACACGCAATGGTAGGTGACGACATGAGTATACGTTTTGGAAATGCTCACCACCTCGCCAAAGCCATTGGTCCAATTGCTAAAGTAATAGCCAGGATTGGCCTCGGCTGTGAAGGTCAGCACAGTGCCTATGGCATAGTCGCCTGATAAGCTGCCTGTAATGGTGCCCGCCTCTGGCGGATTGCAAAAGGCTAAGATGCGACAGGTATCAGCCGGTGTGCTGGGAAGCTCGGCGGCATGGACCATTCCGCCCCAAAGCAGCATTGCCACGCACAGCAACAGCCATTTCTTGATTTTGTCTCTTGCTCTCATGACGCACAGGTTTTATTGGTCTAATGCAAAATTGCGGGCCGCACGGACACGATAGCTACGAGTCATACTATCGTTACTGAAACCACCATTTGAGTATAAAGCCCATGTATATTGTGAGGTATTCTCGGTAGACGACCAATAGGTCCAACTGATTCCTGTTTCAAATGGGATACCTCCTGCGGCGTAAATGCCAGCATTCACCTCAATGAGGTTGCCGTAGAGGTAATTGAGTTGTCCGATGGTAGGCAGATACCAACCGTTCTCGAAATCAACGGCATCGAATGCGGGGAATCGTGCACTAAAGGTACTATCATTGTACAGGGCATAAATAATCTCAGTGTTCCGATAGCCGTCAAGGTCATAGATAGCCAACCTTTGATTGCCATAGTTGGTTAAAGGCGTTTCACCATTTGGGTTTTGCCATTTATAAGAACCCATATCCTGCAAGTCGATGGCCCAGCCGTGTTTACCGACATTATCGACATAGAAGACCACGCCAATGGGGGTGTGGGTGGAGGCATTGAAATTGGCGGGGCTTACCACTTGGTTGCCCTCGCAAAGGATGTCGCCGATATGGGCAACTTGAGAAGTTTGAGCGTTCACGCAAGGCAGTGCAACTCCAATGAGGAGTGCCAACATCAGTTTTTTAAGCGAAATGTTTTTCATAATAAATTGATATTTAATGATTTAATATGTATAGGATTAAAAATTAGTTTTTTGACTAGGCAAATTTAGGAAAAAACAGATTACTTTCTCAAGAAGATGGGAAAAAACTGTATGACATTTGTTTCAAGTTTATTCCCTTAATTATTATTTTTGCAGCGAAAACCTAACCTCAAATACCAGATAAAAAGCTGGACTAAGCGTTGGAAAGTCATTTGATTATGGGTATTAAAAAATCTATCGGAAAATTAGGACTCAAACTTGGCGGTTGGAAGACCGTCAACGAGGCCCCAAAGGACCTCGGCAATGCCGTCTGCATCATGGCACCGCATACCGCCATCGAGGATTTCTTTGTCGGCTTGGCCTACTATTGGTACTACGACATCAAGTTCAAGGTGATGATCAAGCAAGAGTTCTTCAAGCCTGGCATTAGCTGGCTTTTGAAGAAAGTCGGAGGTATCCCAGTCAATCGCGGTCATCAGAACCACCTCGTGGAGCAGATGGTCGAGATGTTCAGCCAAAACAAAGACACGCAACTCGTGATTTGTCCTGAAGGCACCCGAAAAGCCGTAAAGCATTGGAAAAAAGGCTTCTATGTCATCGCTCAAGGCGCCAATGTGCCCATCGTTCTTGGCTTCATCGACTACAAGAAACGGTATTGTGGCATAGAACGAATCTTTTATCCCACTGGCGATTACGACAAAGACTTGGCCGAGATTTGGGACTACTACAAAGACATCAAAGCCAAGCATCCAGAAGGCTTCAATCTTGACGAACAATACAGAAACGCACAACAATGATTGACTTAGAGACAAAAGTCCACGACAAGTTCACCTTGGAGTTCAAGGTAGGGTTCAACACACATCAAGCGGAACGTCCAACGAAATACGCCGACTATGTGATGAACACGTGGATTTTTGTCCCTAACAGCCTCGACATCAACGCGGCCAAGTACAGCAAAGACGACTTCTACCGTGACCTCAAGTCGGGTGTGCGCCTTATCACCCCGTCCTATAGCTTGCACGAATTGGCCAATGACGAGCAATTGCTTCCCAACCAAGCGCTCATCACCAACTTCAACGACCTGGACATCGCTCCCGATGACACGCAAGACCTCACACATGCCATCAGGATGTATTGTGCCATTGCAAAGAGTGCCTTCCGTGATGGCTGCTTTGTCCTCACCCATGAGGCAGACATGCCCAACCGTCGAGAACAATGCCAACATTATTTGATAGACGGCTGCAAAATATTAGGACGCTATCGCCATCTTCTTGGTCAGCTGGATGAGAAAAACGCTTCGGATAGGATAAGGCAAGTATTTGCCTACGGCGATGAATTTTTGAGCAATGTCTTAGAGAAATACACCTACCGACTCCGCGACAACATTCGACTGAAGCATCCAGATGATTATCAGCAACTTGAAGCACGGTTCAAAGAAGTGCTCTTTGAAGAAAGGGCTTATAGGGAAAAACAGGGCTACCTCTGCGTAAAAGTGGACGAGCCCAAAGGCAACGAAGACTTCGTCTTCCGCGCCAGCCTCCTTAAAAAATTCACCGAGAGCGACCTTTACCTTAACGCCACCAAGCGAAAGAACACCTTCTTGGTTGAACAAATCCTCTATAGCCTCGCTGCAGGGGCTGCCATGGTGGTGGCCACTTTGTCGTCGTTTTTCTTCCAGCAACGATACGGCAACTTCACTCTACCTTTCCTTATCGCATTGGTAATCAGCTATATGTTTAAGGACAGGCTGAAAGACTGGCTACGCCTTATTTTCGCACGTCGTGTCAGCAGCAAGGTGTTTGACACCCGCACTGACTTCCGCGTCAAAGAAAGATACATTGGCTGGAGCAAGGACAGTGTCGACTTCATCGACAGCGACAAGATACTGCCCGAGGTGATGAAGCTACGCAGCCGCAATCCTCTCTTCACCGAAGTGAGCGGCAAGGACGAAAAGGTGTTATTATACCGCAAGAAAGTCCAGCTTTGGCCTGCCGAATTGGCCAAGGCCAGCCCTTATCCGCTCAGGGGTATCAACGACATCCTTCGTTACAACATCACGGAATACACGCGCAAAATGGACAATCCGAGTTTCCCGCTCTCGGGCACTTGGGAGGACGAAGAATACAAACCCATCGAAGGAAAGAAAGTTTACCATATTACTTTCGTCATCCAATGCGTTTACGAGGGCAAGACCGAGTACAAACGCGTAGTGTTGCGCTGCGACAGGAATGGGATTGTTAATGTGAAAGTTAGCTGATTATTTCAGTTTGAGACTACTGGAAAGCACAACATTTTCTGAACTTCCACCTATCATAATTGTAAAATCGCCGGGCTCCAAATGCCAGCCTTTTTCAACTGAATACATCGCCAAATCGCGTTCAGTGAGGTAGAAAGTGACCTGTTGGGTATCACCTTTATTAATATGTATCCTTTGAAAGCCTTTCAGCAGTTTTGAGGCTAGGGCAATACTGGCCACTTCGTCACGGACATAGAGTTGGACGACCTCGTCACCGTCGAAAGAACCGATGTTTTTCACGGTGCAAGTGACTCTACATAAGGTGTCGGCCATAGATTCCCGCTCACCCACAAGCCTCTGCTGGGATGACATGTCCGACAAGACTTCTACCTTCAAATCGCTGTATTCAAATTGGGTATAACTCAAACCATAGCCGAAGGGGAACAAAGGCTTGGCGGTTTCCTCCACATAATCACCCGTTTGAGGTTGGGAATAATAGACAGGTATTTGTCCCACCGAGCGCGGCACAGAGATAGGTAGACGGCCAGCGGGGTTGTATTCGCCCCAAAGGATGTCGGCCAAGGCAGAACCGCCTTCCAGGCCAGGATACCACATCGTCAGCAGAGCGTTTGACTTTTCAGCAGCAAGGTTCATGTCCAAAGGTCGGCCTTGGATGTAAACCGTCACGACGGGCTTTCCCGTGGCGCAGATGGCTTGCAGCAGTTCCTCCTGCTTGCCCAAAAGCCTCAAAGTTGAGCGATCGTAACCCTCACCGCAGTCCATGTCGGAAATGGACTCGTTAACGATGGCAGCACCCGTTTCCTCGTAGCTTGTCTTGAAGTCGCGGGCAGAAGAACCGCCTACCACCAACACCACCACATCAGCGGCTTTGGCAACTTTCACCGCCTCGTCAACATTGGCATCGTTCTCATCGCGCACGGCACAGCCTTTGGCGTAGATCACTTCTGCCCTGTCCTTTTCTTGGATGCCTTCGAGCATGGTCACGATGCGATTAGGGGCTTGGGGTGCGGTGTAGTCACCCAGTTGGTTGTACATATTGTCGGCATTCGGTCCAATGACAGCCACCTTTTTGATGTTTTTGCCAAAAGGCAAAACGCCGTCGTTTTTCAGCAAAACGGCGGATTCCAATGCCACTTGCTTGGCCAATTGGGCGTTTTCTATTGCGCCCACTTCTGCCTCTGCCAAAGCCTCGTCAACGTATGGGTTTTCAAACAATCCCAAATCGAATTTCAGTTGAAGGACATGACGCACGGCACGGTCGATGTCGGCTTCGGTGACGAGACCTCGCTGCAAGGCCTCTTTCAAGAAGCCACCATAGTTGTAACCGCCCAAGTCAATATCGACACCCGCTTTCAAAGCCATGGCAGCGGCTTCGGCTGGGTCGGCGGCCACATGTTGCGTGGCATAAATGGCGTTGACGGCATTTAGATCGGAGAAAACGACACCTTTGAAGTTCCACGAATTGCGCAAAACCTCTTGAAGCAGCCATTGATTCGCCGAGCATGGCACACCGTCGATGGTGTTGTAGGAAGTCATCACGGTCTTGGCACCGCCTTCGCAAATGGCTTTTTCAAAGGATGGCAGGTAATCTGTCTTTAAGCGGTTTTGCCCAACCTCTGCAGTGGCGGCATTGTGTCCGCCTTGCGGGATGCCGTAGGCGGCCAAATGCTTCAAGGTGGCACAAACGTTTTTCTGCATTCCTTTCACTACCGCTGCACCTAAAACGCCAGAAAGATATGGGTCTTCGCCCATGGTTTCCTCCACCCTTGACCATCGTGGGTCGCGAGCGATATCGAGGACGGGGCCATAGCCGATTTGTGCGCCTTGAAGCCGCACCTCCTTCCCCATCACTTCGCCCATTTGTTCCAGCAAGGCAGGATTCCAAGTACTGGCCTGGCCGATACCTGTCGGGAAAACAGTAGTGCCTACTGCCATGTGGCCATGGGGCGTTTCTTCGCAAAACAGTATCGGGATACCAAGTCGCGTGTTTTCTATTGCATGACGTTGCATCTTGTTCAGTAATCTTGCCGACTCACGTGGATGCAGGCCCGTTTCCACCGTCTTCCTTGACCAAGGATCGGCACGAAGTACCGCCCAACAGGAGCCGAGCGGCATAGTGTCCATCAATCCAATGAAATCATAGGCGAGCCAAAGCGAATCGCCATCTTTACCGTAGAAATTGAAACCTATGGGACAAGATAGCTGGCCGCATTTTTCCTCTAAGGTCATTTGAGACAACAAAGCCTCAACCTTGTCTTGCTTCTTGTTGCAAGAGCAAACAACCAATACAACAAATAGTATTAGGATTGTCCTGAGGACAAGAAATCGATCAAAAATCTTATTCAAAATATTCATATTCAGATTTTTATTAGATTATTTTTCATATTTTTGACAGATTTCTTTGCGAAGCAAATCCCATAAGTCACACTAAATGAGCAATCAGTTCCTCGCGCTCGCCTGGGAGCATGTCGATGACGGGAATCTCCACCATCGTGTAGCAACCTGGTTGCAGGCGCATCGTGGCGCGGGCCACGTTGACCAACACTTGACCTGTCAAAGCAGGATTGTTAATGCTCATGTTGAACTCCATGCGCTGGTTGGCGGTCTTACCTGAGACACCTTTGCGCACCAAGTTTACGCCATGTCCCATATCGCGCACAGCATCAACGCTGTCGACGGCAAACACATGGGTCTCGTCACTTGCAAAATACGGGTCTGCCTTAATGTCTTTGGTCACTTGTTCCAAAGTCGCGCCATCTTCAAGTTCCACATAGACCATGCGACGATGGATGCCTTCGCCCAAAGGAATGGTTACTGATAAGGCATTCTTCACACCTTTTTTGGAGCGCACGCAAACGCTGTGTCCCATCGACATACCGGGGCCGAAGTTAGTGTATGACAAGCCTTTAGGCGCAAGGCTTTGCATCAAAGTGCGGACGATGGAATCCGAACCCGGGTCCCAGCCAGCTGCAATGACGCTGACGGTTTTCGTTTCCTTATTAATAGGCATCAATTCACGTCGATAGTCCACGATGGAGGTGTGAATGTCGAAGGAATCCACAGTATTGATACCCAAAGGCAGAATCTGTTTGGCGTATTCGGGACAGCTGCGCGTGGGGCATGCCAAGATGGCCACATCCACGTTCTTCAGTTCCTTGATGTCTTTAACAACCTCGTATTGAGAGAGTTCAATAGTTTTGTTAGCATTACGACGGACGATGCCCGCCACTTCGAAGTCGGGGGCGGCTTCCAAAGCTTCGAGTGCGAAGCGGCCCACATTGCCGTAACCTACTACGGCGGCTCTGATCTTGTTCATATTTTGCAGATTTAAAGGGCAAAAGTAGAAAAAAGAAAAAATCTCGGCGAGTTTTTTTTATTTTTGTACCCAAATTAATTCATTCGCCATGAAAAAAACATGTTTCACTATTCTGCTTTGCTTTGCATGGGGCTTGTCTTCCTATGCTCAAACTATCCAACAGACACTCACACTTCGTGAAGACAACGTCGAAGAAATATTGAATGCGATGACCATTGAGGAGAAAGTCTCCCTTTTGGTGGGTGGTCTTGGATCGTTGGTGCCTGGTGCCGCAGGCTATACCCGTGAAATCGAGCGCCTCGGCATCCCCATGACGGTGCTTGCCGACGGTCCTGCCGGTCTCCGCATCCAGCCCAAACGCGAAGGCACTGACCAGACCTTCTATTGCACGGGCTTCCCTACCAGCACGCTCCTTGCCAGCTCTTGGGACCCTGAACTCGTTGAAACCGTAACCACTGCCATGGGCAATGAAGTGCTGGAATATGGCGTGGATGTGCTCCTCGCCCCGGGAATGAACCTCCACCGCAACCCTCTCTGTGGACGTAATTTCGAGTATTACTCCGAAGACCCGCTGCTTTCGGGCAAGATGGCGGCGGCGTATGTTCGTGGCATACAGAAAAACGGTGTAGGCACATCGGTCAAACATTTCGCAGCCAACAACCAAGAGACCAATCGCTTGGAAAACGATGCGCGTATAAGCAACCGCGCCTTGAGGGAGCTCTATCTGAAAAACTTCGAGATTGCCATCAAGGAAGGGAAACCTTGGACGGTGATGTCGTCGTACAACAAGCTCAACGGCGAATACACCCAACAGAAACACGGCCTGCTGACCACTGTCCTCCGCGACGAGTGGGGCTTCGACGGCATCGTAATGACCGACTGGGGGGTCAAAGACGGAACGGTGAAATCCGCAAAAGCGGGCAACGACTTGATGGAACCTGGCCGACAAGTAGAGATTGACCGCCTTTTGGCTGCCGTCAACGAGGGCACCATCAGCCAAGAGGAGCTTGACCGCAATGTGCGTCGGATGCTGCAATACATTGTCAAGACTCCGCATTTCAAGGGCTACAAATTCTCCAACAAGCCCGACTTGAAAGCTCATGCGGTTGTGGCACGTAAAGCTGCCGAGGAATCCATCATTCTGCTGCGCAATGAATGCAACACCTTGCCGCTGAAAGGCAGCGAAAAAGTAGCACTCTATGGCCTCACTTCTGTCGACTTCTTTGGTATCGGGACTGGCTCGGGCGAGGTCAACACGAAACACATCGTCAATATGCAGGAAGCCATGACCGAAGCGGGCTTTACCTTGGATGAAAACCTGGCCGAATTCTACCGCACGTGCTATGCAACACAGTCAGCAACGGAAAAGATGGAAGGAAGTGCCATCGACAAACGGCACCGCTCCGAGCCATTAATTTCAGTGAAAGCCATTGAACGTCAGGCCAAAGACAACGATGTGGCCGTAGTGGTCTTGGGAAGAATTGCTGGCGAAGGAGCCGATCGTGCCGTAAAAGACGACTTTGAACTCACCTCCATCGAGCGAGAGCTGCTTCAAAACATCAGCATGAGCTATCATAAAGCGGGAAAGAAAGTCGTCGTGGTGCTCAACATCGTCGGCGTCATAGAGACGGCTTCTTGGAAACATCTGGTCGATGCCATCGTACTTCCTTGGGCGCCTGGACAAGAAGGCGCCCATGCCGTGGCCGACATTTTGAAGGGTAAAGTGAATCCTTCTGGCAAGCTCCCCATGACTTTCCCCATCAACTATATGGACATGCCGTCATCCAAAAACTTCCCCTATTATTGGGACATGACCAAAGGCAGAAAAGGCGAACGCCCAAATGTCGACTACACCGACTATGCCGAAGGCATCTGGGTGGGTTATCGCTATTTCCAGACCAACAATGTGGAGGTCTCCTACCCCTTCGGCTATGGCTTGAGCTATACCACATTCAGTTATTCAAAACCCAAGGTTAAAGCCGACAAAGATGGTTTTGTTGCCACAATTACGGTAACCAACACAGGCAAAGTGGCAGGCCGCGAAGTCGTTGAACTCTATGTGGCCACACCATCTGGTGGTCTTGAAAAACCCTCCCGCGAGCTAAAGGCCTTTGCCAAAACCAAACTATTGGCACCAGGCGAGTCCGAGACTTTAACGATGAAAGTCAGTGCCTACGAACTGGCTTCCTTCAACGAGGAACATTCGGCTTGGGAGACCGCTGCAGGCACCTATGAAGTATTGTTTGGGTCCTCCGTTTCTGACATCCGCTGCACGGCCACCTGCAAAATGAAAGCGCGATCTTGGGAAGTCCATGATGTGTTGGGCAATCCTAAAGAATGAGATATTAAGTCAAAGCCCTCCCCTTTTTCCGAATTTCTACTTACTTTTGCGACTCAATATTGAAATCTATATGAAAAAACTTGCTTTAACCTTTTTATTGCTTGCCGCTGGCATCATAGTCTCGGCGCAAAACATCACACACACTTATCATTTCGGAATGCCTACCGTCAAACAAGTCGGTGAATACCAGACGCTTTCGTTTGATCAATCCGTCCAAAACGGTACCGTTGGTGAGCCACAACTACCTTGGCAGAGCATCAGCCTCATGTTGCCTCCCAACACCGAAGCCACAGCCATCCATTTGGTTTTGAGCGACTTTGTGAAACTTGAAGGCCAATATAACCTTATCCCTGCGCAAAGGTCGCACCCCATCTCGGATGACAGCCCAATGGCTTTTGAGAAAAACGAGGCATTATACCGCTCCAACGAAGCCTATCCCAATAAAGAGTTCAACACAGTCAGCACGCAGGTGCTCAATGGCGTCTCGTTTGCCTTCGGAGGCTTTACGCCTGTGAAATACAAACCTGCCTCAGGTCAGGTCAGTTATGCCCAGACCGTAACGGTCAAAGTGGAATATCAGGCCTCTCGTGCCGACCACAGCCGCAAACTCTGGCTACGTCCCGAGACGAGAAACAGCATCAACCGCTTGGCGCAAAATGCCGAGATGCTTGATAGCTATGCCCGCCGCGACGGTGCCTTGCCAGAATACGAGATGCTGCTCATCACACCACAAAACTATGTGGAGAACTTCTCAGATTATGTGGCCCTTTATGCTGGTCGCGGCATCCGTGTCCGTATTGCCACCACCCAAGACATTTACACTGCCATGCAAGGTCGCGACAACAAGGAAAAGATACGTAACTACATCATCGATGAATACGAGAAAAACGGTATTTCCATGGTACTCCTTGGAGGCGATGTCAACTTGGTCCCTTATCGCAGCCTGTGGTGTCACGCCCAAGAAGGCTACGACGACAACGTGCCTTCCGACAGCTATTACGCCTGTCTCGACGGCACCCTCAACGACGACGGCGACAACAAATGGGGCGAAATTGGAGAAGACGACCTATTGCCCGAATTGTCCATCGCGCGTCTGCCTTTCACCAATGCCAACCAATTGGAAACCATACTCTCCAAGTCATTCAGCTATATGACTTCGCCTGTCTTAGGCGAGTTCCGTAGACCCATTCTGGCTGGTGAGCATCTCGGCGATGGCGTATATGCCAGCAACGACCTTGAACGCCTCGTTGGTGAGTGCAACTTCAACGGCTATACGACATATGGATACCCTGAAGACTATGATTTTGTGCGTATCTATGAAACGCCATCCCACAGTTGGGACCCAGACGAGCTGGCTGCTGCCATCAACGATGGTATACAATTCGTGAACCACTTCGGCCATGCCAACACGAGTTATGTGTCGGGCTGGAGCAACTGGGACATCACGCCGAGCCTATTCTATGGCGCCAATGGCACTGACCACAACTACTTCATCTTCAAGAGCCAAGGTTGCATCTGTGGCGACTTTGCCGACGACTGTATCTTGGAACGCATGGTTGTGAACGAAACTGGCGCCGTGGCCGCCATCGGCAACTCGCGCTATGGTTGGTATAACCAGTTGGGCGATGGTCCTTCTAACCATTACCACCGTGAGCTTATCGATGCCTACTGCCACGAACGCATGGCTGGTCTCGGCGAAGCCTTGAAAGAAAGTAAGATACAGACCTCGCCTTTCATCACCATGGATGGCGAGATTGGCGTGTTGCGTTGGACTTTCTATGCCCTCAATGCCTTGGGCGATGTAGGTCTCAGTGCTTGGTTTGACGAACCTTTTACACCCGAAATAGAGTGCGCTACTACCCTTCCCGTAGGTACCAACCGTATCCCCGTCACTGTGAAGGATGAAAATGGCAATGGTGTTTACAACTTCAAATGCCGACTTTTCAAGGGGGATGAACTGATTGCTTTGGCTTCCACCGATGCCAATGGCGAGTCAGAACTCTATTTTGCCGCCGTCAACAACAACGATGTCCTCGACCTCTATGTCACGGGCATGAATGGTTGGCCGCAGCACCTTGAATTGCATTTCGACAACGACAATTGTGCCCATGTGCTTTTCGACAGCTACACCCTCAACGATCCCGACGGTCAGGTGGACTTCAACGAAAGCCAAAGCCTTAACGTTGGCTTCCGCAATGTTGGCAACCTTTCGGCCAACAACGTCACTGCCACCTTGAGTTGTGACGCACCGTATATCACTGTTACGCAAGGTTCTGCTACGGTTGGAACAGTAGACTCCTATGCTAATGTTAGCCTCGACAATGCCTTTGCCTTCACCGTTAGCGACGATGTGCCCGACCAAACTGTGGTCACCTTCACTCTGACCTGCACCAACGACAACGAGACCTGGGTGAGCCAATTCGACATGACCCTCAACGCCCCCGACTTCGGGCCTATCGCTACCATCTTGGAGGAAGGAGAAGGCAACAGCAACGGCCATGCCGACAGCGGCGAGACCATCACCCTGCATTTCATTGGCCAGAACACCGGCCATAGCCTTGCCCCCAGCACTGTTTTTGGCGTGTTCTGTTCCGCCCCAGAAATCATCTTCGACCAGACTTTCTTCAGCATTGGCGATTTGGCTGTTGATGACACTTTCACTGTTGATTTCACTCTAAGCATTGCAGAAGCCAGAAACGCCCAAGCCTTTGAACTCATTTTGGCCACCTATTCAGGAAATTACATCGTCACGGATTCCTATTTCCTCAACGTGGACAGCCAAATGGAAGACTTCGAGACGGGTGACTTCAGCCAGTTCGACTGGCAGTTCGAGGGCGAAGGTGGCTGGGAGATTGTCACCAACGGAACCTACCTAGGACAATACTGCGCCCGCACCACATCGATGGGTCACAGCAGCCATGCCGACATGAGTCTCGACTATGACTTCGCTTGCGACAACGAGATCAGTTTCTATGTGAGGACCTCCACCGAGACGGGTTACGACTTCCTGGTGTTTTATGTCGATGGCGAACGCATGGGACGTTGGGCAGGCGAAACCGGATGGACTTACATTAGTTTCATGGTTCCTGAAGGTAGCCATCACCTCACTTGGAGCTACGAAAAAGATGGCGGTGCCACAGGTGGGCAAGATTGCGTCTGGGTGGACAACATCGTGCTGCCACCCAATGAGGTAGTACTCGACTTGAACGAATACAATCCTTCGACGGGATTAGATGCCTTTACCATTTATCCCAATCCCTCAAATGGTGACTTTACTATCGAACTGCGCCAGACTTCACAAGTCAACGTTTTCAACGCCATGGGACAGCTAATCTTCGGCCTCAACGAAGCGAACGGCTTGCAACATCTCCATCTGAATGAGATAGGAGTTTATTTCGTCCGTATCAGCAATAGGTATGGTGTCGAAGTGAAGAAGGTCGTGGTGGAGTAACCCCTAAACATAAAATCAAAATAATCAGCCCGTTCGATGGATTCAGGCGGGCTAATAAAAATTGAAGACGGGTTAGTCTTCAATTTATTTACCTTTGCCCCCACTTTTTAATCCATTGTTTTTGGAAAACACAAAGAAATCAATTTTGACTTATAGGTCATTTTGCAGGCTGCAACATGTGCTGAATCCCAATGGATAAAGGCGATTCCAGCGATTGAAACGTTTCAGGGGCAAAATCGAGG
>ONFO01000001.1 GCA_900317155.1 uncultured Bacteroidales bacterium | reverse complement strand
ACGTATGTCGTGCTCGTTCCATCACCAATGGTAACTACATCCGCCTTCGCCACGCCCATAAAGGCGAGCAAAAGCGTCATCATCAAAGAAAATACTTTCCTTTTCATAATGAATTAGTTTGGTGAATAAATAAGTGAATTGTGATTAGAATCATACTATATAGACAAGGAACACGCGTAAATACCCTAATATATAATTTTGATTTTGAGGACACTATAATTTGATTTTGAGGATAATCTGAAAAAAATCACAAAGCATCGTCTGAAATACTAAAAAAATGTGCCGCAATCATAACGATTACGGCACTCGAAAAAAACCAAATAATTCCTTATTGATTTACCAAATCAAAAGGATATTCATCGTAACAGTCTCGCAAAAAATTATGACCAAGCACTTCAGAAATCTTCATCAACTGCTCAAGGTCGATGCTTTTGCGCCTAAACAATTTATAAATATTGGACTTTTCACAATAGATTTGTTCGGCAAGCCAAGTGACAGTACGCCCTTGCCTTTTAAGTTCCGTATGAACCATCTTGCCCACATGGACATCTTTCATAATAAAATTCATATCAAAAACCGTTGATTTGAGAGGCAAAAGTAATAACCCACTAAGCTAGGCGCAAAAACGCACAAAGGAAGATAATCAAAATTTATAAAACAAATAAACTATATTAGATTAAAAGACAATTATTTATAAAAACAATAAACCATAATCAACCGTAATAATCAAAACAAATCAAAAATTAGAGATAAGACAATAATGAACTTATTTCCAGTCTTTTAGAATATTATGCAGGACAAACATCATATCAGAGTTATTACCATAAATCTCATGCAACTTGGTCGAGCGTTTCCAAACTGCCTGATAAGTTTTGCCCGTAAGAGCCGCTGCTTGTATCTCATTAACCCCAAGAATATAAAGGCAACAATACATCACATCAGAACGGTTGAGACGCGGATATTGTTCAATCATCCTTACGGAGAACTTGGGAAAAACCGAATCAACAGCATTGACCAACTGACTCAAATGATGATCCGTCAATGTGAGCTCCGGATATGCCACACCAGCTTTCACATTGTAATCAAGCACTTTGCAAACGCGCAAGCAGATTGGCATCTTCTTCAGAACTTCCAACTTCTTGTTGAACGGCTGCTGCTGGAAATCGGGGCTACCGACGGTTTTCTCCAACTCAGACTCCAACTCGTTGATCTTTTTCTCTCTAAACTTTGCTTCATTCAAAGCATCTTCAAGTTGTTTCTCTAATTGGCTCTTAATGCGACTATGTTTTTCCGTGTCTTTCTGATGTTTGCGTCTGCGTTTTTCGAGCCATACCGAATCAATGACCAAGATAAGCACCAGTAGTAACACAATGGCCAAAATGAAAAAGATTAGGTCTTTGTTCTGAGCGTCACGTTTGTCGGATTTATAACGTTCGTATAGTGTAATCATCTTAACCTTATCTTGGGTCATGGCTTGTTGCTCTAATGCCTGCTCCGCCAAACGGACGCTATAATACACAGTTTTCTCATTATCTCCTAATGCATTGGAAATCTCAACGATACGGCACAACGACCTGATAGATTGTCGCGGCAACAACGGAAAACTCCTTTCAAAATTAGAGAGAGCAGAGTCCATCTTTTGGTCTTCGTAATAAAAGTGGCCAAGAGCATAACTGATTTTACGCTTAAGATATGCATTTTCGGTAAGGTCAAAAGCATGATGTAGCATGTGATAGACAGAGTCGTTCTGCCCCTGATCGAAAAGTTCAATGGAATGATGTATTAAAGCGCTGTAATTCTGATAGATATTATCATTTTGAAGCTTTTCATGAACGCTATCGGAAGCTTTAAAATATTGTATTGCTGCAACTCGTTCACTCTGCGCAAGCATAATGTCGCCCATCATCTCCAAATTGTCAGCAATGCCCAAGGCATTATCCTCAACCGTGAAGCTCTCGTTTGATTTTTCAAGCACCTCTAAAGCAACCTCCCAAGCATCATATCGATAGAGGAAAGAAGCGATCCGCGTGTAAATAAGTGCAATAAAATGCTCATAATCAAGATCCTTCTCCGAAATCTGAAAAATATGCCGTTTTTCAGTCAGTTCATCCATCACCCCCAAACTACGAATAAAATCTGAATAACTCTCCATAGTTTGTTTACGTTGTGATTCCACCACCGCCTTATAATATAAGGAACGTGCGAACTGAAATAGCAAGAACTCATCATGCGATGCAGTATTAGATTGGTCAAGTAGGGTTTCATAGAAATTGAAAGCCTGCTCCGTCAGACTGTCATTACCTACAGGAACATAATTCTTGTACCGAAGCTCCGTACTGAGTATCTGATATTCATTGAACAGAAAAGGCGATTCCAAAAGGAGAGACTTCTCTTCCAAAGTATCTGCAACAGACTGCATTAACATCATAGCGCTATCCGGAAACTCATCTTTCAGTGCATACACATCACCAAACACAGGCCAACGAGCACTCAACGTTTCGTATTCAACGCTTTTGTTGCAGGCTGTAATGAGCAAAAACAGCATAAACGAGAAGAAAATCGTCTTTCTCATGTATTATCCATATAGTTACGGCAAAAATAGGAAAAGAAGCCTACCTTGTGGACTATGAGGACAAAAAAACGCGGATTTTGGACTAAAAGTCCAAAATCCGCATACACATTAAAAACTAAAACGATGATTATTTTCCAAACAAATCCTTGATACCACCGAGCGAGCCCAACACATTGGTCGCTTCGTAAGGTAGATAGACAGTTTTGTTCTCTTGTCCGCTGGCGACTTCCTTCAAAGTCTCAATATACTTGACTGCCAACAGGTAGTTGACTGGGTCAGCACCTCGGTCGGCGACGGCCTCTGCAATGTTACGAATGGCGGCAGCCTCAGCTTCAGCTTGCAACACTTTCGCACGGGCTTCTCCTTCGGCTTTCAGGATATTGGCCTGTTTCTCAGCTTCAGCTGCATTAATCTCGGCCTGCTTCTCACCTTCCGAGTTCAAAATCTGCGACTGCTTTTCACCTTCTGCTTTCAAGATTTCGGCACGACGATTACGCTCAGCCTGCATCTGAAGTTCCATAGTGCGACGAATACTCTCAGGCGGTGTAATATCCTGTAACTCAACTCGATTTACTTTTACTCCCCATTTATTGGTGGCATCATCAAGCACATTGCGAAGCTTTGAGTTAATGGTGTCACGTGAAGTCAAGGTTTCATCGAGTTCCATTTCACCAACTACGTTACGAAGTGTAGTCTGCGTCAATTTTTCAATAGCTACAGGAAGATTCTGTATTTCATAGACAGCCTTCATCGGGTCGACAATCTGGAAATACAGCAAGGCATTGATTTCGGTCATCACATTATCTTTTGTGATAACACTTTGTTTGTCAAAGTCATACACTTGCTCTCGCATATCAATTCGCGAAGAACGCGCCATAGAGCCGTTCTGACGTCGAACAATAGTTTCCTTAGCTTGTTCAACGATAGGCAGAATGACATTAATACCAGCGTTCAAGGTGCGGTTATACTTACCAAGACGCTCCACAATCATTGTTTCCGATTGGGAAACAATCTTGATTCCACGAAGCACATACAATACGACGAGAACCACTAATACGATAAGTACGACATTAAAGGGATTCATAATTATAACTGTTTAACTGTTAATATAATACTATCCAATTTTACTATTTTGACTTCAGCACCTTTTTCGATGACAGACCCATCTTCAGAGATAGCCTTCCAATCATCTCCATCTATGGCCACACGACCAGTATGCTGAGCTGAATCAATACGTTCCGACACAACGCCTTTCCTTCCGATGACGGCATCGGCATTGGTCTTTACATCTTTAGATTTTTTGTCCAAAAAACGGATCACCACAGGACGGAGAAAGACAAAGGTCAGCAGCGACACCACAGCGAACACCACGATTTGCCAAGTAATACTACCGCCCAAACCTGCAACCAAAGCCGAGAAAACAGCACCAATAGCAAAGCAAATGACACCGAATCCGGCGGTCATGATTTCAAGAATCACCAATACAATGGCGACAACAAGCCAAATTTGATAAACAGCCATAGTTCAATTTGTTTTGATTTTTCAAATGCAAAGGTAATCAAATTCCAAATACAAAAAAAGGTTGCAATGTTGCAACCTTTCATTTTCTTTTATCAAATCCACTTCACCAGCGGGAAGTCCTGACGATGTGGCAACATCGGGTTGGTAGGATACACACGGAAGGTAAAGTCATACACGCCAGCACGCGTAATCGGCACCTTAATATAATACTTCACCCATCCGTCTCCTGAATCGACAAGTTTCATCTTTTCAACCGACTTAATCTCCACCTCCATGTCATTATTCTTCCTACCGAAGAGCAACTCAATGGCCAAATCACCAGGCTCAAGGTCAGGCGTAAGGAGCGTGATTTCAGCGATGAACTGCTCGCCAAAGGTCAGCGGGCGCACATTGGTGTCGGGCAGGATGAGCGACTTCACCTCCACCTTGTCCCAATTGTTGCGCACACGCGTCTTCCACGCATTGATTTCGAAGGCCTTCTTGTAGCGGTCGGCGCGCATCCAATTCGTCCGTTCAATTAGCTTATTGTAGTATTGATTGAAGTAGTCGTCCATCATGCGTTTCATCGTGAAGCGCGGCGAAATCTCTCTCAAACACTTCTTCATGGCTGCCACCCAACCTGTAGGCACTTCATGTACATTACGGGCATAATAGAGCGGTACGATTTCGTTCTCAAGCGTGTTATAAATCGTCTCAGCATCCATCTCGTCTTGATAGCGCTGGTCTTGATAAGTACGCTTCTCTTGGATGGCCCAACCAGCGTCGGGACGATAGCCCTCGGCCCACCAACCGTCCAGGACAGAGAAGTTGAGCACGCCATTCATCACAGCCTTCTCGCCACTGGTGCCCGATGCCTCAAGTGGACGCGTAGGCGTGTTGAGCCATACATCCACGCCACTGGTAAGACGGCTGCCGAGTTCCATATCGTAGTTGCTGATAAACAAAATCTTACCGATGAATTCAGGCTTACGCGAGATGTCGATAATCATCTTGATGAGGTCTTGACCCGCTTTGTCGTTAGGATGGGCCTTACCGGCAAAGAGGAAGATAACAGGACGCTTCGGTTCATTGACGAGCTGCGACAAGCGCTCCAGATTGCCAAACAACAGATGGGCGCGTTTGTATGTAGCAAAACGACGGGCGAAACCAACGATTAAAGCATTCTCGTTGAGGCTATTCACCGTCTGCATAATCAGCTTCGGACTCTCCTGACGTTGACGCATATCCTCTTTCAACTTTTCAGAGAGATAGGCAATCAACTCATGTTTCAACTGCCTGCGGACGTTCCAAATAGCTGCATCTGGAACTTCGTTGATTTGGCTCCACATCTTCTCATCCGACTGGTGGTCAATATAATCGGGGCCGAAGGTCGTCTTGTAAAGCCGCTGCCACAAGCGATTGCTCCAGGTGGGCAGATGCACACCATTGGTGACATAGCCAATGTGGTTCTCTTCAGCAAAATAACCAGGCCACAATGGCTGGAACATTTCCCTCGACACGCGACCATGAATCTTGCTCACGCCATTCACCTCCTGGCTGAGGTTGGTGGCCAGCACGCTCATCGAGAATTTCTCATTCGCGTTGTTGGGATTGAAACGGCCCAAGCCCATGAAGCGTTCCCAGCTAATGTTCATGCGGCTGGCATAGTGCGGCATATAAGTACGGATAAGGTGTTCCTCAAATGCATCGTGACCAGCAGGGACAGGAGTGTGTGTGGTGAACAAGGTGGAAGCTCTAACCAATTCAAGTGCAACATCAAAGTCGAGATTGTGCCTGTTGATGTAGACGCGCAAACGTTCCAAACCGCTGAAGGCAGCATGGCCTTCGTTGCAGTGATAGATGGTAGGCTTCATGCCCATGGCTTCAAGCAGGCGGATACCTCCCACGCCGAGGAACATCTCTTGCTTGATACGCATCTCGCTGTCGCCGCCATAGAGTCGACTGGTAATACCACGGTCTTCTGACGAGTTCTCTTCGATATCAGTATCAAGCAAGTATAACCCTACCCTACCCACATTGACACGCCAAGCTTTGGCAAAAACCGAACGGCCAGGGAAAGCAATGCTCACCCTTACCCATTCGCCCTTGTCGTTAAGTACAGGTTGCAAAGGTAGCTGCGAAAATTTTTGTGGGATGTATTCGGCACGCTGTTCACCTGAGACTGTGATTTCTTGTGCGAAATAGCCATAACGGTACAGCAGTCCGATGCCTACCATGTTGGCGTTGGAATCAGAGGCTTGCTTCATGTAGTCGCCAGCCAAAATGCCCAAGCCACCGGAATAAATCTTGAGGCTCTTCATCAGGCCGTATTCCATGCTGAAATAGGCTATAAGATCCTTCTGCTTTGTCGGTTGTGACATATAGTTTTTGAACTGGTCATATACCTTGTTCAAGCGTTGCACAAAGTCTTCGTTGTTCTCCAAATCCTTGATTTGCTCCACCGAGAGGCCTTCCATTAAGGCAACGGGATTCTGTTCCGTTTCCTTCCAAGCTTCTGGATCGATGGATTCAAACAACTCGATGGCATCCACATTCCAACACCACCAAATGTTGTGTGAAAGCTCTTCAAGTTTCTGCATTTCAACAGAATAGACTGGTTTCACCAAAATCTTTTTCCAACTTGGTGAGTCATTTTTCTGGTAGACTACCTCATGCAGCATATCGGCGTATGGCACCGGTTCCATCATATAATGACGGCCTCCCGACTTCTCAAGAGCCACGTCCCATGCCTTCTGATAATTGACAATCAAATCCTTCCACAATAGTTTCTCGGCCACTTGCAAGGCAGACTCGGATATCTGGGCCATACCTTTATCCGTCAAAGTCAAGAAACGACGTAAAGCGGCGACAATTTCGTCTATCACCTTATTATTATCACCCTGTTGACGAGGCACCACGGTCACGGCTTGATTATCGGCACATTCTTGTTGCACAAACTTACCGAAACCAGAGACGTCAGAGGTCAAAGTCGGGATGCCTAAAGACACGCTCTCAAGCGGAGTGTAGCCCCAAGGCTCATAATAAGATGGGAACACTGAAAAATCGAAAGCTGTAAGGAACTCCGAATAGGTCATGTTAAAGATACCGTCATTACCGTTGAGATAAGCAGGCACAAACATCACCTTCACCTTATCGTTGGCATCGTTTTGCAGACCTGAATTGCGCAAGGCGTTCAAAATCGCATCGTTTTCATATTCAAAGACATGGTGCGTAGCTGGGAAATCTGTATGCCCCATGATGGCGTTGGTGCCGTCTAGACGGTGTTGCAAATCCTTTGAAGGACCTGCAATATTACTCGGAACAGCGATTACACCAACAACAGTGCGAGGCAAGTTCTTGTCCTCGTTTAAGCGGCGCAATGCTTCAATGAAAAGGTCGATGCCCTTGTTTTTGAACTCATAACGGCCGCTGTTTATGACCATTAAGCAATTGGGGTCGATTTTCTCACCACACAGGGTTTCGACAATTTTCAGAATCTTCTCACGTGTTGTCTTGCGTTTCTCAACAAACTCGGCGTTGTCCTGCCTGAAGGTATGGTCGATACCATTCTTTGTCACCACATCGGGTTTGCGGTAGAGGAACTGCTCGCATTCCTGCGCTGTAATGTCACTCACAGTAGTGAAGGCATCGGCATTCTTGGCCGCCTTCTGCTCCATCGACTGCTGCGAGACCACGTTGAACTGCATGGCCATCACCGAAGGCAAATAAGTCTTCAGGTTGTCGTATAAAGGCAGGCCATTGCCCGAAATGGCACGACCAAGATAGGTGGCATGAGTAGTAAACACTGTGGCAACCTGCGGGCAATGCTCCTTGAGGTAAAGCACACCTGATCCCGTCATCCACTCATGGAACTGGGC
The DNA here is from genome assembly GCA_900317155.1 of uncultured Bacteroidales bacterium. Taxonomy (GTDB): domain Bacteria; phylum Bacteroidota; class Bacteroidia; order Bacteroidales; family F082; genus Limimorpha. Next base: position 274,977 of record ONFO01000001.1, on the reverse strand, counting down.
TACGATGTTGCTGGTCTGTGGCAGGCAGAAATTGCAAAAGCTCTCAATCACTTGACCTGCAGCGTAGCCGAACAGCACCGGCTCAATGTAGTCCCACTGACCGCGAATGCTGTCGAGTTCATACTGTTCCCAGAGATGCGTAAGGATATCGTTCTTCGACTGGTAAAGTGTAGTGTAGTCGACCAAGATGGCGATTGGGCTACTTTCGATCTTCCAGCGACCGATGCGGAACTTCATGCCCTGTGCCAATGCCCTTTCGCGCCACTCGGGAAAGAGGTCATTGTCTTCTACAAAATAAAGCGTCTCATGCGCTTCTTTAACCACATCCGGTCCTACCGTGATATAATGGTCATCAAGCAGTTGACGCATCACATTCGACTTTGTGGAAAGCACCGTATAGATGCCACCCACCATGTTACAAACTTCCCAACTGGTTTCAAAAAGGTATTCGGGGGTTTTCATTTATTATTCAAAATTTAAAATTTAAAATTCAAAAATTCATTCAGCCTTCACTTTCCGTTTCGACAGTTTTGTCACCCTATCAGTGAAGTCGGTCAGCACATTCATGTAGTTGACGTAGGCATCGTACGGTGAGGCATAGTGGTTGAAATACTTATGCACCACGCCATCGGAGAGCCACTTCGTGCACATGTAATAGAAATGGTCGGAGGTTTGGAGCATGGTCCAGTCCTGCTGCAACTCTTCGTCCTTGATACGATGCACCTTGGCGTTCAGTTCGTATAAAGCACGGAAGGCGTCATCCTGCAAGGGGTTACCGAGCCATGCCGTGAGGTCGCGTTCCTCATCGCTCCACGACAACACATTAGGCACATTGACGGCGCTCACTGGCTGCAGCTTCTTCGCCAATTCCTGCGGGGTAGCAAACTTAAACTTGCTGCCATTCAAGATGGCCCCCGGCAAAGCCTCCATGAAATTGAAGATGCCTGTCTCGGCGCTCTGGTGCTCGCCAAAGGTCTCGTAGTCCATGAAGATATTGACCACTTCTTCCTCCTCAGGAAGCGCATTGAGCCAGTTGACGAAGTCCTCGGCGCGGAAGCTATCCTGTGCGAAGCGGAAGGCAATCTCATCGCTGAACTTGAAGTTGCGCAGCAACACCTTCAATTTCGGGTTGATGGCGTTGGCATACATGTAGTTGGGACTCTTCCAACCTAAGATGTGCTTGGCACCCTCAGTAAGCATGAGGTTGTAGCCCATGTCGGCCACCGCTGCACCGATTTCGTCGCTATAGATTAATTCGGTGTTGCGGAAGGTCTTTGGAGTAACGCCAAACACTTCCTTCATCTTGTGCTTGTGGGCCGTCACCTGACGCTTGAATTCATCGGGGTTCGACAGCGAAGCCAGCGAGTGGGCGTAGGTCTCGGAGAGCACCTCTACCTTACCCGTTGCAACCAGCTTCTGGAAGCTCTCTAAGACCTCTGGCGCGAATTGTTCCATCTGCTCGATGACCACGCCCGAGAACGAGAACGCGAATTTGACCTTGTCGCCAAACTTGTCGATTTGGCGCATCAGAAGTTCGTTCATGGGCAGGTAGCACTTCTCGGCCACGCGCCGCATGATCATGCGGTTGCTGTAGTCGTCATAGTAATAGTGTTTCTTACCGATTTCGAAGAAACGATAGGTGCGAAGCCTGTAAGGCTGATGCACTTGGAAATAGAAACAGATTGATTTGCTCATATCGTATATTTTTTATTATTCTTACTTAACTACCGATTCATATACCGCCTTGATCTTCTTCGCGGCCAGTTCCCACTTGAGGCTGTCCACCTCGTCTTTGCCCTCGTCCTTGAAGCAGTCTGCCAAAGGCTTGTAGTGGCAGAGGCCATAGATGGCGTCAGCCAGGCCATTGATGTCCCAGAAGTCGACCTTCAAGGCGTGCTTGACGACCTCGGAGACACCCGACTGCTTGCTGATGACCACCGGCACATTGAGACGCATGGCCTCCAGCGGCACAATGCCGAACGGTTCGGAGATGGACGGCATGACAAACACGTCGGTCATGGCGAACATTTGGTCGACGGCCTCTCCCTTCAGGAAGCCCGTGAAGTGGAAGTGACTGCCCATGCCGAGCTGCGCCACACGGCGGATCATCTTCTCCAGCATGTCGCCCGTGCCCGCCATCACGAAATGGATGCTTGGGTCGACTTGGTGAATCTTATAGGCAGCTTCAATGAAGTACTCAGGCCCTTTCTGGTAGGTGATTCTTCCGAGGAAGGTCACCACCTTGGCATCCAGGCCGCTGCGTTCGTATTCCGACTTGGGCTTGTCGTTAGGTTCCACGGCGTTGTGCACCGTCACGACCTTGGCGGGGTCGATGCCATATTTGTTGATGACGATATTTCTAGTCAAGTTACTCACCGTGATGACACGGTCAGCGGCCTCCATGCCCCTGCGCTCGATGGCGTACACATCTGTATTGATGTTCTCACCCGAACGGTCAAACTCCGTGGCGTGCATGTGCACCACCAAAGGCTTACCCGTGGTCTCCTTCGCCGCGATGCCTGCCGAATAGGTCAACCAATCGTGGGCATGGATGACATCGAAGTCGTATTTCGTGGCCAACGACGAGCCTATCAAAGCGTAGCGTGCCACCTCCTCCATCAGGTTCATGCCGTATTTGCCCGAGAACTGGTAGTTGCGTGCAAACACCGAGCCACTGCGGTTGAAGTGCTCCACGACATGGCGGTCGCTTTCCAGCACATTGGCAAAGTTCTCAGGCCCGACATACGGGATGATGTTGGAGCCAATCTCCATATACTGCACGCGCTCCCAATAGCTACGGTCTTTTTCATGGTCGATGTCAATGGTTACTTCGCTGGCATTGAGCAAACGCACGTTGGTCTCATCTTCGTCGCCGTAGGCACGCGGTACCACAAACAGCACATCCACGTCATTCTTGGCCAGGCCTTTGGTCATGCCGAAGCAAGCCGTTCCAAGGCCACCGGTAATATGGGGCGGGAACTCCCACCCAAACATCAGGACTCTCATTTTGAGCCTCCTTTCTTATTTAGTTCTTGAATCAGGTAATGCAAATAAAGCAAGGCACCCACGCTCGTCGACTGCGAGATGCAACCTCTAGCCTCGAAGGGCGGGTTGCCGTCGTAAATCTCCGACACCGTACCGATGCCGTTATCTTTAATGGCCTCCTCAAAGCCGTTATACAAGTCTTCCAGATAAGGCAGTGAAGTCTTGCCGAACAGCTTCACAGAGAGGTCAGCATAGAAAGCGATCAGCCAAGGGAATGCCGTGCCGTTGTGATAGGCGCGTTCGCGCTCACTGTGGTTGCCGATGCTGATGCCCTTGTAATTCTCGTCGTTAGGCGAAAGTGAACGTATTCCTCTGGTAGTCAACAGCTCCGAGTGGGCAATATCGAAAGCGCGTTTCTGCATCTCGTCGCTCATCGGGCTATATGGAAAAGCTGCCGCCAGCATCATATTGGGACGCACCTGCTCATTTTTCTCGTTGCTATTCACATAATCGTAGAAGCCGTTGGTCGCCTTATTATAAAAGGTGTCGGCAAACGATACCTTCACCTTGTCTGCCAAATCCTGCCATTTCTTGAGCAAAGCACTCTTCGGTTCTGCTGCTTTCAACAGTTCCACACCATAGCGCAATGCATTATACCATAACGCATTGACTTCGATAGCCAAACCCGTGCGCGGTGTCCAAGGCTTGCCTTGTGCGAAGACATTCATCCAAGTGAGAGCCAAGTCGCGGTTGCCGGCATAGAGCAATCCACTGTCCAAGGTATGCACGTTGAAGTCGGTGCCTGAGATGAAACTCTCCAAGATGGTCGTCATCGGCTTCTTGTATTTCTTCCAGATGTCTTTCTTGTCCTTGCCCAACATCTTCTCATAGAGTTGCAACACATAGAAGAACCACAGCGGCGAGTCCACCGCAGTGAAATACAGGCTCTTCTGGTAGTAACGGTGCGGGAAGAATGGTCCTTGCATTCTCGAAACAAGGTAATCCAAAGCCGCAGTAAAGGTCTTCTCATCGCCTTGCGCCAAGGCAATGCCTGGCAAGGCAAGGAAGGTGTCGCGGCTGCACGAACCAAACCATGGGAAACCCGCCCACAGGCGCGTGCCCTTGTCGTCACGGATGATAAATTGATCTGCGGCTTTCACGAGACACTCTTCGTAGCTATGCTGAGGCAACAGTCTCTTCACCTCTGCCTCGCACTGACGTTTGATGGCAGTAGGACTTTCTTCTTTCAGGCTCACTGAGAGAATTACCGTGTCGCCCTGTTTCATCTGCAACTCAAAGAATCCAGGAACGAACTGATCCTCAGCGGCATCGTAGCCACGCTCCTGTTCGCGGATATAGAACATATTGTAGTACCAATGCGGCACATGCGTGTACTCGGCCGCACGCGAGAACTGCAAGTACAACCTCGAATAGTCCTTGTAAAGTTGCCATGAAGCACCATTTTTCACCAAATCCACCTTGCGGCTGGCCTCATGGTTCTCATGCGTCAACATGTGGACGTTGCGGAAAGCCAAGAAAGGCAAAACGCGCAGGGTGATAGGCACCACAGATTCACGCAGCGTATAACGAACAAAGAGCCTCGCTTCTGTTGAAGAGAAAATCAGCTCCTTGTCGAGCACCACATTACCGATACGATAGGTCAGCTTCGGCATGGGGTCAGCGGTGAAGTCGCGAAGGTATTTGTGACCACGCGGAGCGAAGATGCCGTCGGGGTACATGTGTACGCCAAGATGGAATTCTTGCTTGTTTTCGATGATAGTCTCGTCAAGACTCGACAGCAATACATGGTTGTTATTGTCCAATTGCGGCTGAGGCACCACTAATAGACCGTGGTATTTTCTAGTGTTGCAGCCAATCACAGTGGTGGCGAGAAACGCTCCTAAAGCGTTGGAACGCAACACTTCACGATTGAGCGTAAACTCCAGATTGACCAGTTTTCTTTTATCCCAAGAAATGTAACTCATATATTAAATTTCAAAATTTGCATAAAAAACCGAGTACAAAGATAATGTTTTTAGGTTTTCGACAAGCAAAAAACAACATTTTTTATCTTTGCAGGCAGAAAATTGACATCAAATATTAAAAAACATGACTAAAAAACTTTTCAACATGATCGCATTAAGCGTCATCACCTTGGCTTCATGCACCTCTAAGCCTGAACAAAAGGCAGAAGCCGAAAGACCAAATCCTTTCCTGACTGAATACACGACACCATTCCAGGTGCCGCCGTTCGACCAAATCAAGAATGAGCACTATCTGCCTGCTTTTGAGGCGGGTATGAAAGAACAGCTTGCCGAAGTGGAAGCCATCGTCAACAACTCCGAGCCTGCCACATTCGAGAACACTATCCTGCCTTACGACAAGTCGGGCAAGACTTTGAGCCGCGTCAGCAATGTGTTCTTCAACCTCAACGAGTGCCTCACCAACGACGAGATGGTGGCCATCGCAGAACAAGTGTTGCCTATGCTCTCTAAACACAGCGATGCTATTATGATGAACCCGAAACTCTTTGAGCGCATCGACTATGTGTATCAACACCGCAACGAAATGAGCCTCGACGACCAACAAATCCGCGTGGTGGAGAAATACCATCAAGACTTTATGCGCCATGGTGCAGGCCTGTCAGCCGAAAAACAAGCCGAGCTGAGCCAAATCAACGAGCAACTCTCCACGCTGAGCTTGCAATTCGGCAACAATCTTTTGAAAGAAAATGCAGGCTACAAACTCGTCATTGAGAACGAATCCGACCTCGCAGGCTTGCCGCAAACTAGCATCGATGCCGCGGCCGAACAAGCCAAGGCCGAGGGCATGGAAGGCAAGTGGGTGTTCACACTCTCGAAACCCAGCCTCATTCCCTTCCTGCAGTTTGCCGACAACCGCGACCTGCGTGAACAAATGTATAAGGCCTACTACAACCGGGGCGACAACGGCAACGAGTACGATAACAAGAAACTCATCAATGAGATGTGCAAACTGCGTGTGCAAAAAGCCAAACTCTTTGGCTTTGACAACTATGCCGACTACGTGCTGGACGTTAACATGGCCAAAGACTCCAAGACTGTTGACAAGTTCCTCATCGACATCTTCAACCCCGCCCAGCAACTCGCCAAGAAAGAACTCGCCGAAATGCAAGCCATCGCAGATGCTGAAGGTGCCAATATCAAACTCGAAGGTTGGGATTGGTGGTACTATGCCGAGAAGCTCCGCAAGGCCAAATACGACTTCGATGAAAACTACATCAAGCCTTACCTCACCGTGGATAACGTGCGCAACGGTATGTTTATGGCTGCCAACAAGTTGTATGGCATCACCTTCACGCAAAACGCCAATCTGCCCATCTACTATCCTGGCGTGGAGACCTACGAAGTGAAGGAAGCCAACGGTGATTTCCTCGGCATCCTCTACATGGACTATTATCCCCGTGAATCGAAGAGCGGCGGTGCTTGGTGCACTGAGTTCCGCACCAGCGGCCACGACATCGATGGAAAAAAGATTTACCCCGTCATCTCCTTGGTGATGAACTTCACCCCTGCTTCGGGCGACACCCCTGCCCTGCTCACTTGGGACGAGACTGAGACCATGTGGCATGAATTCGGTCACTCGCTGCACGCATTCTTCTCCGACGGCCTCTATACCCGCACTTGCGGCAACGTGCCTCACGACTATGTGGAAATGCCTTCGCAAATCATGGAAAACTGGGTGGCTGAGCCTGAGGTCATCCGCATGTATGCCAAGCATTACAAGACTGGCGAAGTCATGCCCGACAGCCTCATCACCAAGATTGAGAATAGCGCTTTGTTCAACCAAGGCTTCATGACCACCGAACTCATCGCCGCCTCCATCCTTGACATGAAGTATCATGAGCTCACTGAAGTCCAAGACCTCAATGTCGACGCTTTCGAGAAACAACAGATGGATGCCATCGGACTGATGCCTGAGATTCTGCCTCGTTACCGCTCAACCAACTTCAGCCACATCTTTAATGGCGGCTACAGTGCCGGCTACTACGCCTACACTTGGGCCGAGGTACTCGACAAGGATGCCTTCAACTATTTCAAAAGTTCGGGCAATCTTTTCAATCCTGAGTTGGCTGCTTCGTTCCGTAAGAACTGCCTGCAGGAATGCGGCAACGACGAAGGTATGGTGCAATACCGCAAGTTCCGTGGCCAAGACCCCGATTACGAACCTTATCTGAAAGCACGCGGATTAAAGTAAAACAAAAACATGAACCGTATCATCCTATTCCTGTTGGCTTTCCTCTGCATAGTGGAGGTACAGGCACAAGGCAAGCACAAAACCGTCAATTTAACTCCACCACGCCCCAAAGTGGGCGTGGTGTTGAGTGGCGGCGGTGCCAAAGGTGCTGCCCACATTGGCGTTCTGAAATACTTAGAGGAGATTGGCATGCCCGTTGACTACGTGGTGGGCACTAGCATGGGATCCATTATTGGCGGCCTGTATGCCATGGGTTATTCACCCGATGAGTTGGCACAACTCATTGCCAACATGAATTGGTCGCAATACGTGGGAAACAGCATTGAACGTTCAGCCATGTCGGAAGAAGTCAGAAAACGCAGCAGCACCATGGTAGTCAATATTCCATTCGGTTTCAATGGTATTCTGAACAAAAAAGAGGCAGACAATACCGTGAGTTTTCTACCCAGTGCCTATGTCAATAACACTTCCTTAATCAATCTGTTTAACGACCTCTGCGTAGGCTACCAGAAAGACATGGATTTCAACGACTTGCCCATACCATTTGCTTGTGTCGCCACCGATATCAAAACAGGAAAGGAAGTTGACATTCGTTATGGCAGCGTTCCTTTGGCAATGCGCGCTAGTATGGCCATTCCAGGTGTGTTCTCCCCTGTCAGTATGGGTCGACATCTCCTCGTCGACGGAGGTTTGGTCAACAACTTCCCTGCTGACCTTTTGCAAGAGATGGGAGCCAACATCATCATTGGTGTAGACGTTAGCGACAGGGACACCATTCACGATGGCGAGATTCTCTCTTTGCCAGAAGTGCTTAACGGCCTGGTTGACAATGCCGTAAATTCGAAAAGAGACGATAACCAAGCAATATGTGATATCTATATCGCGCCAGACATAACAGGTTATGGCACCTTGAGTTTCACCCATGAAGCCATCGACACACTCGTGCAAAGAGGCTATCAGAAAGTAAAGGAATACAAAGAACCTTTGATGAAAATCAAGCAGCATCTGGAGTCGAAAAATGGTGGTCCTCTTACCAAACAGTTACGCGCCTCAAAAGCAAGAAATCTGGCTGATGCTCCCGTCTATGTCAGCTCAATCGTCCTCAACCAAACCAATCAGAAAAGAAGTGTTTGGCTGCTTAAAAAAGGAAACTTAAAAGTCAACGAGTTCTTGTCGGAGAAGGACATCAACCATGCCATCGATGTTTACAGAGGCACTGGCGCTTTTGATGACATCACTTACAATTTGACCGAAAACGGTATTGACACTATTGACGGAACAGCGCAAGAGACTTATACGCTGTCGATGAATTTCAAGCCAACTCATCCTCATGTCTTTGGTCTTGGGATACGCTATGATACGGAAGAAGGCGCCGCCCTTATGCTCAATCTCGGTATTAACGACAAATTACTTTCAGGCTTCAAACTGAACCTAACCGGGAAACTTAGTTACAATCCTAAATTCAACATAACAGGCACATATTCCAGTCTTAGCTTGGGCAATTTCAGTTTGGCATACGATTACAGGAGCGAGCATTACAAAGCCATGATTTTCGACAAAAGCAATACCAATCTCCAATATAGCCAACACAAGTTTAGTGCATACGCGTCGCCATTCCGCCTGACCAATTTCAGCAATACCATCGGCCTTTCCTATACCGCCACTTCATTCGACAGACTCACTCCATTTGATTTCAGCAACGACACCATCGACCAATCTTTGATTTCAAACTCCAATTTTCAAAACAACAATTTGTTATCGCCTTTCATTAAGATTAGCTACGATAATCGCGACCTTAACTACTATGCCAAAAACGGCATCTATACTACCTTCAGGTGTCTTTTCCATTTTGACACAAAAGGCGAAGCAAACACAGTACCTGAGCTCTATTATTCCTTCCTCGGTTATCTTACGCCCAACAACGGCAGGTTCACCATCATCCCCCAAGTCTATGCCCGCTGCATTTTCAATTCGCCTACAATGGCCAACTTATGGAACATCGTGGGTGGAGAAGTGGCGTCGCGGCACTTCGACCAGCAGTTTCCATTCGTTGGAATTTATCACACCGACTTTGTCAATGACTTGGCAACGGTTTTGCGTTGTGACCTGCGATACAGGCTTTTCGAAAAGCATTATATCACGGCAACCTACAACTTCTTGTATGGAAAGAATCTGTTCGGCAAGAACCATTCCACCACCGAAGACAACATTTACTCTGGGGTTGGATTGCAGTATGCCTACAACAGTTTCATCGGCCCCATCAGCCTGACTGCCCAATGGTCAGACTACACGAAGCAATTCAGTGCCTATTTCTCCATAGGGTATTTATTCTGAATGCCATAAAACAATCCATCCCGATGAGACAGACTCACCGGGATGGATTATTAAGAGAATTCTTAAAATCAATTAAACAGCTTCTTGTTGTTTTCGATCAACTGCTCAAGTCGCTCTATGTTTTTCTTGCTTAGACGGATTTCAGGAAGGAAGCGTTCAAAATTGCCTAAACCATGCATATCAGAGCCCACATAATCGTACATCCCTTCCTTCAGCAAATAGTGTGCTTTCACTTTTGCAGGTTTCCCGTATGCACCAGCCAAAGAAAGCAAATTCAATTGGAACTTGTATCGTTTATCCTTCCATCTAAAATAATTGTCCTTCACAGCATATTCATACCTTTCGGGGTGAGCTATCACCGGTTGAAAATCGTCACACATTATCTCATACAACATTTCGGTGATGTTATGTTCGTACATTAAATAAGAAGTTTCACACAGCACATGGGTCCCACCTTTATCCAAAGTCAAAAAACCTTGCTTATAATGATTCAAGAAACAGGCATCCAACATATACTCCGCTCCTAATCGGAACTGAATGCCACACACTTGTTCGGCTTCTTTTTTAAATGATTCAAACTCAGCAGTAATAGATTCACGATTATTAAGTGGATAATCCTTCATGAAATGAGGAGTGAGAATCATGTTTTTCACGCCTCGCTCTTCCAATTTTTTTAAGGCCTGAAGGGACTTCTCTGTCGACGAGAAACCATCATCAACACCCGGCAATAGATGACAATGAACATCTGTCGCACCTTTAAAGAAGTCCTCAGGTAGCCTATATCGAATGCCAAACATAATCTAATAATTAGTCTTTCCCATCATCATGTGCACTCTCAACACTATGATGCCCAGAATGGTGGTGATGGTGGTGGTGATGTTTACGGAAGATACGCTGATACCACTTCTTCTTTTTCTTCTTTCCTTCTTCTTCACTGCCATAACCGTAGCCGTATCCATAGCCATAACCGTAACCATAACCGTAACCGTAACCATAACCGTAACCATAACCGTAATAGCCATATCCACGTTTCTTCTTGTTAACGGAATTCAACACGACGCAAAGGTTCGGGAACTTGCCATCCTTATAGAACTTATCGACATCAAAGAGCAAACGCTTATCGGTCTTGCCCGCCCTAAGCACCATAATGGTGGTATCGGCGACACGTTTCACAATATCCGAGTCAGCAACCATGCCCACAGGAACGTTATCAAGGAAGATGTATTCGTAACGCTTCCGAAGCTCTGCGATTAAATCATCCAAACGTGTATTCATAAGTAACTCGGCAGGGTTAGGGGGGACAGGGCCTGAGAAAATAACATCCAAATTCGGCGTCTGAGTATCGGAATGAATGATATCGTCAATATTATCCGTCTTTCCAGATAGATAATTCGACACACCAGCCCTTGTATTTACACCGAACACCCTGAAAAGAGTACCTTTACGGATATCCAAGTCGACTATGATTGTCTTTCTGGAAGCCAAAGCAAAGCTAGTGGCCAAGTTGGTGGAGACAAAAGTCTTACCTGAAGACACCATAAATGAAGTGAACATGATGACATGGGCTCCATCTTTTCTGTCTTTCATGTATTCCAAGCTAGATCGTATCAGACGGAAAGATTCTGAAAGCGAGTCACGCCCGTTTTCACGAACCATAATACTATGCCCAGGAACGTCTTTTTTAAATGGGATATCGCCCAAGAAAGGCACATTGGAAGACTTCTGCACGTCAATCCTGTCATGAATCGTAGTATCCAACATATTGCGGAGCACCATGAACAATATTGGGACAAGCAAACCTGCCAGAAGGCCAATAAGAAGCATCTTGCCTTCATTTGGAGCAATCGGAACATAAATCGGTGATGCATAATCAATAACCTTTGCAGTAGCCTCCAACTGGGGGCTCGTCATCAACAATTCCTCACGCTTGGTCAGCAATTGGAGATACAATTTCTCCTTGATGCCTTGCATCCTTTCCAATTCACGGAGTTCCAACTGGGCGACTGGCACAGTATAAATCTGGGAATTTGCCACAATCTTTTCACGATTGGCAGCTGAAATACGTTCCTCCAAAGCAATCATATAACCTTCCAAAAGGGAAATGATGCTAGAACGCAAGGTTATTTGTTTATCCTTAAGGTTTTGGGCCACTGGATTATTCTCAGTGCCATCCGCTTTATACTTCTCTATCCTCAACAGATTGTCATTATACTGTTTGATTGCAGCCGAAGCATCAGCGGAAATGGTTGTCAATCCAACAGGAATAATACTCTCTTCGTTTTCTTCAACAAAACTAACCAAATAGCGAATCATGCCAACCTGAGCAATAAGCTTTTTTTCCTCCTCAGTCGAGGCAACACTAGCTTTCATATAGTCTTGCCCGAACGAACGCGTATCAATGATATTGTGTGACTGCTTAAAACTGACATGCACTTGCTCATATTCCTTGATGTCAGTCATCAAATAATCAATTCTGTCGTTAATAAACTTTTCAGTGTAGTCAAGCACGCGTTGCTGGTCATCGATAGATTCTTGATTATATACATCCATCATTGTATTCAACACATCAGCTGCACGCAAAGGAGAGGTATCCTGAAAAGAAAGCCTCAAAATGGCATTTCTATCGTTATCTCTTGCCACTCTAACCCTACCGCGATAATAAGCTGCTGTACTTGACAAAGGAGTGTGTTTAACCACCACAGGAATATTATAAAAATCCTGATATAGCCAAGTGGGGATAACCACAATCCGTCCAAATGGAGCGGCCACGGTATCATTCAGCTGCACCCTCATGGAAGGGATCTTGGAACCCAAATCATCAAGAAGTGCATATTTCTCATCAATTGGAGTGACGGTAAGAGAAGCGCTTGACTGCTCGTCCAAATCAAGGAACTTAACTTCCACCGGTGAAGATTTATATAGATTCTTGTTCCTTTTGGCCACCTTTGTCTTGTAGGCATAAGAAATAGTCAAATTCAGAGACCTCACCATATTTTCCATATTCCTTTGGGATCTTAACACCATCATCTCATTATTGACGGTACTAATCACCAAGCCAGACCCAGTGATGGTATTAATAGGAGCTGAACCACGGAAAGACTCTGAGCCACCGCTTGCACTGGTCTTAATCAACATAGATGCCCTGCTTGCGTAAATTTTATCCTGGGTCTTTGCCTTATAATAAGCGATCGAACCTCCAATAAGCGCAAAGATAATGAACCAATGCAGGTTTCGAAGAACCAAAAAGACAACGTCTTTAAACTTAAAGCCACTATTGGTATCTTCGTCAAAGAACGCATTGACATCGTTTACGTTTTTATTTGTCGTTGAATTGGTATCCATTTTATCGTTTTTTATACAACTTATTAACAACTAAAAAAGTGGACAAACATCAATCAATTTGTAATCTTATTACTAATTGCAGTCCATAGGCCTATTGCCGTGAGAACTGAAGATACTGCCGACAAAACAAGGCTCCAATTGGAATAAGCTTCCGTGATATAACGACGGGCATTGATTTCCGTAAAGATAATGTCGTTTTGCTGCAACAAGAAAAACTCATCGTCAAAGATGGAAGTCGAACGAGGATCCAAATAATGAATAACCCGTCTTCCGTTCACATCTCGCATCACGCCTATCCGATCACGACGAGTATATAAACTTAAACCACCCGACATCGCCAAAGCTTCGAGGAAAGTACATTTCTCATTTGTGACATTAATAACCTTACCACCTGTGCTAGACAATATAAACACTTTGAAATTCATAATACGTACAACCACCATAGGATCATTAACATATCCTTCATTCTGAAGTTTAGTGCGGATAGCCTCCTGCAACTCCAAGCGGGTAAGTCCCTCAACATGCAACTCACCCAAAATAGGGAACTGAATATTACCATTCACATCCACGAGATAACCATAAGAACGGGTACCAGAATTAGTATTCATTGATCCCATAATATTAAACGGCTTCACCAATTCACCCTCGTCACCGCCATCACTATAGACACGAATTCTCAACTCGTCATACGGGACAATGACGGCTTCCAACTCTTTATTCAAAGGCAGGCCCTCTTTAGGCATATCCTGTAAATATCTGATACTCCTAGACGTGACACAAGAACTAGTCACAACAGCCATCGCAATAAGCGAAATGAACAATAACAAATTTCTTTTATACATAGTTTTATAATTTTATACTTGAGTGATAAAAACGTGCAAAATTACAAATATTTTCTGAAATGTAGATACCTTCAGAAACAAAATAACATTTCTGTCTTTTCGTTTCTAGTCCTTTTTCCTTATCATTCTTTTTTTAACCACATTTTTGGCACTTTGCATTGCCAATTCAACACCCCATGAAAAGATGCCATCCGTCCACCGTTGTGGATGGGTAGTCATCATGAGTTGTTTCGGAAATTCATTTTTCTCAACAGCCTTGATGATATCGTCGGTTCCGTGATAAGTCCAACCCTTTGACGACCAAACGTCCTGATATTTTGGAATCTTATCCCTAACGCTTACAGCAAAACCATCCCAACGCCTTCCCGTATCAGTTAGATAGAAACAGTTTGAGAAATCCACATCAAAATAAGGTTCTCCTATGATTCCATAATCATGATAATCATACTTTTTCCACAAATCCCTGCCATCAAACCTACTTGTTGGGGATCCGTGCATGCAAATGGTCCGCACTGGATAAAACTGTCGAAAATAGGACAACCATTGCTCAAAATGGGCAATCGCCTTTTCTGTTTGTCCCTCGCAAACCGTCATATCCTCATAATGGTAGCCGATTTCATGTCCAAATGCCGCAATAGCCTTTATGATTTCTGGCTTGTTACTCTGCTTGACAATCCTAAAATAATAAGAAGCATTTATTCCGAAAGACTGTTCAATTTTTGCAATTGCATAAGAATTCTCAGCCTTCATATCCACGTCATGACGAAGTACCACATATTTCTCATCGGGTCCCAAGCCATTCTTTTTATTACAATAAGCTTCAAAAGTGATAAAACGGTAGTCCCTCTCTTTCAAAGACTTCAACAATTCTGAATACTTCTTTTGCGTGAAATCCAACATTACTTAAACCTCCATTGGTAATCGGGATTGTTTTTCATGATTTTCTTGCTTTCGGGATAGTTTTCAACAAACCAAGCAAGAAACTGAGTATAATCTATCTTTTCAGAAAGCAGCTTTTGACGACGAGCCTGCCATTCTTCCTTCAGATTAGGCATGGCAAGAAGCTCATTGATCTTTTCAAACATCTTCTCTGCTTCATCAGGACGAAAACCATATGTCAACCCGTATTTATGTTCCTCTTCTTCAAGATAATGGATTCGCCCTACAAATGTATTGCAACGAATGGCTGGTGTGCCTAATACCGCAGCCTCAGAAGTCATGGTCTGGCTATCGCCCACCAACATAGTGGCGTAATACATCAGCGAATGCGCCTTCTCTGGGGAGACTTTCAACTGATAGGGTTTGAATTCGTCATCAATATCCCTTTCGGTGGTGATAAACACCTTGCCTTTGCTTTCCAAATAGCGAACCAACCGCCTCTTATTCTCTATAGTCAGTCCGACGACGCCCACATCATGATGTGCCTTGAATGCATTGAAACGGAGGATGAAATAGGGTTCTCCCTTCTTAACACCTGCATCCTGCAACACACTCTCATCAGGTTTGAAACGATTGGGGTGAAGATAGGCCAACTCATGATAGGCATTGACAAAGACCGTCTTCTTGGATTTTCGCGGTGTGCCAGCCGGGCTCAAAATCGTATCTGCAAACGGATGGCCAAATTGGGTGAACAAAGGCTCCACCTCATCATCGTCATCATCCAAGATGACGCTTTTCATCTTGCTCAATTTGCTAACATGAGGTATATTTATCGACGAGCCCAAACCTAGGTCAATATGATGCTCGTGAACAATCTTCAGCAAACGTTTGTCATATACCATTTGGTCCAAGCCCTTTTTCATAATATTGTCGTCTTTCTTACCAATATTCAAGTAAGGAATACCATACAAATCCAACAACTTCATGGCCGATGGTATCTCTTTCACGACAACAAGCACCTTATTTCCATGTTCAACAAGCATCGCATACACATTGCGAAACAAATGCACATGCGCCGGATGATTTATGTCGATCAATACATTCATGCTCTCTTCAAAACTTTTACAGCTAACTTGCCAATACCGAACAATAGCCTGTTGCACACGTTAATAAAGCGACCATATTCCACCAATTCTCCCCCGAATTTCAATTTGAAATCACGGACGCCGTAGCCTCCGTCATCAGGTTTACCCGCACCCATGAAATCAAACCGAGACATTCCCTCTCTTGCCGCATAACTAACGCCTGCATAATTGACCATCACAGAAGGAGACAAGGCCTTATAATTGAAATCATCTCCACAAGCCAACCAAGCGTAAACACACCGATGATCAAGTGCCACACATATCAAGCCGCCAAGCAGTTTCCCTTCTTCGTTTTTGGCCACGAAAATCAGTGACGAAGGAATTTTGCTTAGCTTTTCAAAAAACTCAAACGGGAACAAAGGCGTTTTAACTTTTGTAGTATATAATTCTTCAAGCATCGAATACAAACGTCTCAAATCCTCTGCACTTGGATTCTCGTCAATTACCACACCATTTTCCAATGCTTTTTTGATATTGCGTTTTCTATTTCTATCCAACTTACTGTTTACCAATTCTAAAGATGTTGTTTCCACTTGAACATCATAATGCGGTTCGTACCCAAACCCCGCTTGCTCAAAAGCCGAACGCCAACGACTATAGTCATTGAAATTACGGGTTTCGATAAAAATAGCTTTTTTCTGTAGCTTCTTTTTCAAAGCCGTCAACAAAAAGCCAAGTTCTTCATCGGTGATTTCATCCGACAGGAGTGGCCCTCCAATTACAATAGCCCTCCGAGAGAAATATTGTTTTAGCCTCCCGCCATCTTTTTGGATGTATCCAACCACAACACCCTTTAATGCGCCATCCGACTCAACGGCACAGGCAAATGCTTCCAGAAACGAAAGACTCCCAAAAAAGGCAAATGCCTCTTGGGTTTGGAACCATGTGGCGACTTGAGATTTTTTCACCAATGCGTCCCATAACAATGAATCAATACTATTACCTTCAACAAGTTTCATCATGATTGCACTACACTTTCATAAATTTTTATAAGCTGAGAAGCCACTTCCCGGTTTTCAAGACCATCTTTGGCGAGTCGATCGCGACCATTAGTCCTATACTTGAAAGCCATCGCCTTCCTCAGCAGTTCTGCCAACTCTTTCGCATCAAAAGAAGATGCCACATAGCACCCCTCAATGCCTTCCACCCTTTCTTTAACATCCCCTACATCCACACTCACAATAGGACATCCGCAAGCCATCGCCTCTTTTATCACTTGAGGCGAGCCTTCCGAAAACGAAGTCAACAAAAAAGCATCACACGCACACATCAACAATGTAACTTCATCACGGCTATACCCTTTCAGCTCTATCAGTTCCATTTCGTCACCAAGTCTTATAACCGCAGCTTTAGCCAAAGCAGCATTTTTCACCTGATTATCAAAAGCACCTGAAAACAAAACATATTGTCCATACGTTTTCAGATGCATCCTTTCCCGTGCCTCAATCTTTGGAGTCAATTGCAAATCGGTAAAATCTATCCCACAGGGAACCAATGAATAATTCTGGTGGGGAGAGGCTTTCTCCATCGTTTTCCGTGACACAAAAACATTCCACGCCGAAAGCCGAATCGCTACCCTTGAAAGAGCGAAAATCTTACTATCGTTGATATCTGAGCCATGGTAAGTGGTTACCACTGGCACCTTACGCTGTAAGTTGGCAAAAAGACCGGAAAGACCATAGTGTGCATGTATGACATCAGGACAGAACTCCTTGATTATTATCTTCAAAGCGGAGAGATTCCTCAAATACCCTTTCACACCTTTTCCCTTTAGACCGAAAAACTCCACTTCACAACCTGCACATTCCAATGCCCGTGCTTGCTCAACAATAAACGGTGCAAAACGACCACTATTATGGGAGGCGACAATAAGAATCTTCATGCCTGTTCTTCAACAGTTTTCCTATACTTGATCACTTTTGCCGGATTACCACCCACAATAGCCCAATCTGGCACATCTTTGGTTACCACTGCCCCTGCACCCACAATTGCACCATGACCTATCCGCTTACAACCTGGCAAAACAATAGCACGGGCGCCGATCCATACATCACCCGCAATATGAAGAGGTGTACGCTGCTGTGCTTCCTGTTTCCCCATCGAAATATCCGTCCTATCAAAGCCATGGCCCGACCCAAGAAACAACACATCCTCCCCCATCATCAAAGAGTCATCAATAATAACATCCCTGTTATGAGACCTGAAATTCTTACCCAAACCGACATTATCACCAACAAGAAAGCCGCTGCCTTTTCCAAAATAAGCTCCTTGTTCCACATTAAGTTCTATACCATGGTGAGTTTCGTCTTTCCGGAAAAGAGGACGGCAAAGCAAAGACCTTATACTGCGAGACAAAGAGCCTATTATTGGTATCGTCGACTTAGGAAGGAACCTCGCAAAACCATAATACAATATCAAACAAATTGTTCTCATAAAGAAGATTCAAATACTATTATACTTACGCCATTCCTCGACCGGCCAACTTAATATAGGACCATGCCACGTTTGCCAAACAAATAAATATCAGCCATAAGGTATACCATCTTTTTTGCTTGTTTTTCACTTGAGACAGACCGTAAGCTGCAAACATCAATTCCAATCCCAATACGGGGAAATGGAATCGTTCGGAGTGGGCAAAATTGCTGAACACCAACACCACCAAATATCCACACATCGTGGCTATGGGCAACACATGTTTTCGCCACTCGCCACTAAACAACAACAAAAACAATGCATAAATAGTGAATCCCGAAAGGATGTTCTTGATGAAATTACCTCCATGCTGTATCATCTGATTCTCCTGCTCTGGAATAGCAACCATAGTTGAAAAAGGAATGGTAAAAATCATTGGCGCAAATACTGATGCCGAAGCATATTTGGCAAATGAATTACCATTTTTTCGTTCAGCACGAAACTCATATCCAAGTGTCTGGTTTTCAGTTCTACCAGTCCACAACTCTTGTGTCTCTTGGATTATTTCCACGCCGACAGTCATCATCATCCATACACCAAACATAGACGTATAGAGAACCTTTTTCCATGTTTCAAGTTGTTTTCCGGAACTGAAAATAATTGCTGCCACAAGGGCTGCCACCAACACGGAAGCCAAAGCCGTTCGGAAAGAGAACAAAATCAAACATATCAAAGCCGGCAACAATAGACTTACAACGGTAATTTTCTTTGAATGCATCACATAGTCACCTCGTTCCACAAACAACAATACAAGAAACGCCATTTCAGTTTCTTTCAAAGTGATGCCACAATAATACCACATATTGGGCATCATCAGATAAAATAGCGCGACCATCCTTCCCGTAAACTCACCAAAATTTCTTTTAGTCAAATTATATATCAACAGACAAGCAAATGAATCCACAAAGCACTTCACAAAACGGCCATAAAGCACATGGTTACCGAAAAGACCATAAATCATACCCAACCAATAAAAATACCCTCTATCCGAAAGTCCGTATGCATTGACATACATATGAAAAACATCCCATCCCTCATCTCTTAAAAGCGATGCAACATAATCGTATCTCACTTCATCAGCTGCATGATACATGTAAGGAAAGCCTGTCATGTTTATATAATAATTGTACATAAAAATCACATACAAAGCACGAATTATCAATGCGGTAAGAAACAGCTTCTTTCTAAACAATTTTGGGCTTAACCGACGCCATTGCATCGACAGTTTACTGGTATAATTGAAAAACAAAAACACCGAAACAATGCCAAACAGCATAAACTGGAACGGCATAACCCGACTCATGAATAAAACACTTACCAGCAATAAGGTAATAAAGTAACAGAGCATCGCTCTTTTTGAAAAAAAATTGGGGAAATATGTCAACATAACACTATTACTTATTACAACGTGCAAAAATAATAAAAATCAATTCATCCTAGCAGTTTTCTCTTCAACTTTATCAATCGAATCATGTTTTTCTGGCCTACAAACTTACCCACCCGGTCCTTCCAACTTCTCGCATCAGACCACGACCCCATTCCAAGATGATCGCAATAGGTGTTTTCAGTCCGGAAATACTCACCTGTGGTCTGCATAGGGCAAAAATAATCTACAGGTAACACATGTAGATCTTTGTAATCCTGTTCTTTGCCATTGAAAGCAAAGCCTTGGGTCTTCATGTAATCGAATACGGTTTTCACGTTAGTAGTCAAGTCAAAAGAGCCATCAGTCCTTACGAAATGCCGTCCCTGATAACAATCAAGCAGTTCCTTCACCCATACGCCTTTAGGCTCACTGGCTATCACTCCCATCATAATAGGGGAATATTTGCTGCCCTCATAACCTGCAAACGCGTGCCAATGAAGCAAATTGTCGAAAGGCTTATACACCTCAAAGTCCACATCCATATAAAGGCCTCCCTCTCTCTCCAAAGCCCACAGCCGCACATAATCGCTCACAAAAGCATACTTTCTTGCTTCATAAGCCTCCTTGGTGTAAGGAACACTATCCACCTCGAAACTATCTTCATTCCAAAGCTTGTATTCCCATTCAGGCATGAACTTACGCCATGAAGCAATACAATCTTTTGCCAATTTAGGCATCTCACCTCTGCCGAACCAACAATAATGGATAATCTTGGGTATCATCGTCTTATCTTTTATTAGCTTTTATATGCAACAACCAACAGAACAATCGTGGAGAAAAGTTGATTATAGAGACTTTTTTGCCTGCCGAAGAAATCCATGGAATTTGATGAAGGGGAAAGACACTCATGCTTTTCAATTTTTTGACAATTGCTTTGGAATCCTCATACCGTGACAAGGCAACCATGGATAGCAACGACAATACACAAAACGCAATTATGGATTCATACCATTGCCGCACGCCCTCATGCGTAATATCTTTTAGTTGTCTTTGCAAGGTAGGTATCAGCGCATACTCACCCTCGATTTTCTTTTTCATCGCTTCAGGGCTCTTTGCACGAACCAATCCTTCGGAGCGTTGGTAATAGAAGTATACATTTTGGTCGGTCAGATCCACGCGCTCGGCCTTCATACAAATCTGAGGAAGCCAAGGTGTGTCATCAATATAGTCACCTTGGATGCACCAAATCCCATTATCCTTAATTAAAGATGCCCTATACACATAGGTCCATACATAGCATGAACCATCCAAACGTTTTGCCAAGAAGTCCATACCTGTCATCAACCGCGACGAGTAGTCAAATCTGTTTTCCATTTCCGACTTTTCCATTTCACAGTATTGCTCATCCACTATGCGATAATTGAAACGCAGTAGGTCCAAATTCTCTTCCTCCATCTTCTTGACCAAACCTCCATAGACATTCTTTTCCACATAGTCATCGGGATCCACAAAACAGAGATACTTACCGACTGCATGCCGCATCCCAGTATTGCGAGCGCCAGCCGTACCTTGATTCGGTTGCGACACCACTTTCACGTTAGGGTGCTCAACCGAATAGGAAGCTGCCAAATCCCTACTACGATCAGGACTGCCATCATCCACACAAATGATTTCATACTCCGATGCATCCAAATCCTGACACAACAAAGAATCGAGACATTTGGGAAGCCATGCCGCAGAATTATACAGGGGAACGATGACACTAAGTTTTACTTCCATGGTTAAATGCACTGCATTTATGATATCTCACTTAACGTAAATACAACCTACTTCTTTGGTGATCTTTAACATCTTTGAGCGTTCAACTTCTCCAAAATTAGGATTTCTTAAAGTATACTCCTCACCAAAGATATTATCACTTTTCATTTTTTCCTTTTCTATCTTCAAGTATTCATCAATAGATTTCACCACTTTGGCAGGATTGCCCACAGCAACACTACCGTCAGGAATATCCCGAGACACTACACTACCTGCCCCAATCACCACATTGTTTCCAATCGAAACACCTGGCAACACAATGGTTCCCGCACCAACAAACACATTATCACCAATCGTCACATTCGACACACGTGTATAATCAAGAAAAACCTTTGTACTTGCATCGTGTGCCAATATATGTACTCTTGGTGCCAACGTAACATTGTTCCCTATACTAATATGCCAACAATGAGAGGGATCGATGATCACTTCGCCCATGCAATTAAAATTCTTCCCAACTACAAGTCCCCGCTTCAAGAGCTTCTCCAAGCTTTGTTCGCCCCGGATTCGACTTAAGATTTTCTTTATTGGATTTTTCATCTCTATAATAATAAACAAATACAAATTACCGCAGACGCCCTGCTTATTTCTTGTTTTTTCTTTTCTCCAATTTGAACAAAGCTCTCTCTGTAAAATAGAACAACTTAAAAAACAACGGATAACGTCGCAATCGGCGAATCTGTTCGATAGAGGAATAATAGGTTTGATAGTCTTGATACACACCTATAGGAAGAATGCGTCGCAACTCTTCATCCCTTTCCTTTTCACGACGCTCTATCTGGGTCTCACTAATCCCATTCATGTCGAAAATGGTCACATCGATATCAACGTACTCGGGAATCACCCCGCCAAACGGGATGGCTTCAACGTACCACCGCCAATCAGCAGTTATCGGCAGGTCTTCCCGATAATAACCAAACTTGTCGAACAACGACTTGTTGATATAAACAGGATCGTGATTCAAGGTACCTCGAATGAAGTCGTACATGGTCGGTGCTTCGCCAGCGAAGCCACGGTCACGTACCCTACTACCGTCTACAAAAGCCTTGATCATGTTGCCATAAAGGATATTTGGGTTACGCTTCTCATCCATGGCTTTCAGCATCCTTTCAACGACGTCATCGGAAGCCAATTCGTCGCCCGAATTAAGAATCTGGACATAGTCACCTGTCGCCATGCGAAGTCCCTTGTTCATGGCGTTATAGATACCTTTGTCGGGTTCAGAGACCCATCTCAAATGGGGGAAATCCGATTCATGGGTCTTAATCACCTCAACGCTACGGTCTGAAGAAGCCCCATCTACGACTATATACTCAAATTCCTTAAAAGTCTGTGAAGCGACACTGCACAAGGTCTTTTCAAGGCCGGTGGCATTGTTGCGGTTAATTGTTATGACAGAAAGAATCATGATCGACGAACAAAAAAAATACTAAAATGATGATAGTTAATTATCCACTTACTTTTTTTCCAAACCACGGTCCTTCATGGCCAACAAGCCGCTTGATCCGTTTGTTAAGCCTAAACGGGAAATACTTCACCCCTTTCCATCCATATTGGCCTGGGTCGAAATACAAGGCCTGAAATCGCCAATCTGCCTTTGACTGTATTCTTGTCGACGAGGGATGCTTCAATGGCATAATTGGGATCGACTCACGATTTGAGCCAACGCTTCTTGAAGAAAAAGTATGCGTCGCTTCCGCACCAAAACCAATATTCGTCGAAAGATTCACATTAGGCATAATGCCTTTCCCATGGTGCAACCATATCGACATCCAGAACTGCTGGTCCCAACTGCTATTATGGAAGGCATCTTTCTGCACTTCCACCAAACGGTCACACCAATACTCACGCATCCGCAAGCCACAACCATAATCTTTCAAACACCGATTCAATTGGCTACGGGAAACATTCCTATGGTACAAATCAAAGTCTTTCCATGCCCTTGCCCAAGTGGCCCATGCACAAAAAGTCCTGTTCATCATTGAGAAATAATACGACCCGTCACCAAATGTCATCGTATCCAAATGCATACTGCCTATGGCTCTAACATCCACATCATCCTTATACTTTAAAAGCAATTCTTCACAATAGGGGAAAAAATCTGGATGTGGAACAGCATCATCCTCAAGAACGATTCCATATTCAATTTCAGAAAAAAACCAATTCAAGGCGGTCATAGGTCCTGGCCCACATCCCAAGTTTTTTTCGGGAAACAATGTATGTAAAATGACTCGACCTCCTGCAGTCAACTCTTCAATAACACGTCGAACTTCATCACATTTTTTCGAATCCGAGCTCACATTGGCACGTGGACTGTCTTGAAAGACATACAACACATCCGGATTTTGTTGCATTATAGCCTCCAACACCTTCCTTGTATGATTCGGGCGATTAAATGTAATAAACAATATGGGCGTTTTCATGTCTTTGAACAATCATTAAACAATCCAGTCTTTCAAGACTGGTATTTGCTTAATTACAAGTGTAATAAAATAACTCAATCCAAAAATCACTATAAAAGCGACTGGTACCAAAACGTATGGGTTAGGGAAAAAACGATACAACCGGCTGTAAGTCTCTATGACCACAAAGGAATGAGCCATGTAAATGCCAAATGTGGCCTTGGAAAAATGCGCCAAGGCCTTATTCGCTTTTTCTGAAACGTTAAGCGGATGCCTGATGAAGAAAAGGAAAATTGCAAAAGTTGCGAGCATCGGGGCGGGATCAGCATACCCGAAACTTACTTTTTCTTTGGTCAGCAAGGGCAAAATGACTATCGCCAGCACAGCGACCAGTCCAAGCAAATAGACCAATGTCGCACGTTTCTTGTCCAAGGCCAATTGACCCAAATAATACCCCCACAGGCAATAACCTACAAACTCAGTGAAAACGTAGTCCGTAATCACGATGGGAACATCGACGTACTTTCCAATATAATAATAACACCGAATGAAAAACCAAATCCAACATGAATAGGAAAGTAGTTTTCCGTTGCCTGCGATGCGCCTCAAAACTGGCATCGAAATGTACAAGCCAATGCACATCCCCACATACCAGAAATTGGTTTCTATGCCGCCGAATGGGTAAAACTGCGAGTGAACCGTCATAGCGTTAAACAATGTCCAAAACACTAGCGCTATTACCAAACGCAAAGTGTTCCTCCCATACAATTTCTTTAGTGGCAGCTCCTTTTCGGGATTCAGGAAGAAAAAGCCAGTAAGCATGGTGAATAGGGGTACTGACCACAAAGCAACTGCCTTCACGATTCGGCACACTTCCCACACCGTAGTCCCTTTTTCCACAGCACCTATGGTGAAGCACATCGCACCAGAATGAGCAATAATGACTCCCATACATGCTAAGATGCGTAAGAGGTCCATTGTGGGGTTACGTGGAGTCCCCAAAACCGAATCAGAATACGACAACAATTTTGCCATAGTTTAAACCACCCATTTTTTGAGAATCGGAATTTGCTTGATGACGAGAACAATTAGATAACTAAGAGCAAAAACAACGACAACCGTCACAGGCACCAGCAAACACATGTTGGGAATAAATCGATATAGTCTGGAAAATAATTCAAATAACACAAAAGTATGCGCCATGTAGATCCCCAGTGTCAATCCCGAAACGTGTGTAATCGCTTTTTCGAATTTTGGAGACAGTTGAACCGGGTGCTTAATGACAAAAAGGAAAATCGCAATGGATGCAAGTACAGGACCAGGAGCTTCAAAAGATAACACAATTTTTCCATTTGTTATCAATGGCAAAACCACTGTAACTATCAACGACAAGAATCCGACAACATAAACAGTAATTTCTTGTTTTCGATTCAACTCTATTCTACTTAGGTAATATCCCCACAAACAATAACCAATATATCCAACAAAGACATAATCAGTAATCACAATAGGCACAGGCACATAATAACCTATAAACGAATAAAAGTTGAGAATAAGCCATATCCAACAAGAATAGGCCAACACTTTTTCATCAGCTGCAATGATTTTCAAAACTGGCATCGACATATACAGTCCAATACACATCCCTATATACCAAAAATTAGTGTCCTGGCCCCCAAAAGGATAGAATTTTGTATACCGACCATGGAGCATAATCGCATAAAACCAAGTCCAAAAGATGAGACAAACAACAAGCCGGAGAATATATTTCCCGTATAGTTTTTTCAATGAAAGTTCTTTTTCCGGTTTCAGGAAGAAGTATCCTGTAATCATGACAAATATCGGAACAGACCATTTAAAAAGGCTATCAAATGCCATACAAAAACGCCACTCAGCAGTTCCCTTCTCCGCAATTCCGATTGAAACCCCCGATGAACTCGCATGGATGATAACGACCGCCAAACACGCTAGGACGCGCAATACATCCATTGAGCAGTTTCGCTTCACTACATTTTCTTTACCTAAATCCAAATTGGCATCATTCATAATTATTTGGTTTTTAATTAATTAATTAAAGGCAACAATTCCCTATGAATGACCTTGGAATCATTATAATTCATCAGGCCATCCATAAAAACCGGGATCAAATTGAAGTCTTCTAACACAGCATTCGTTTTCTTTGTACGCCTTCCCCATGTGTAAGCATGGAAGGGTATATAACTTTTATATTGGCTTAACGCCATCACATTCTTTTGTATTTGATCGACAAATTGGTCCAATCCTAGTTTTGCGGCATTCACATGCTCATAGCCATGCGAAGCCAAAGTCACCCAATCTCCAGGCATTCCCTTCAGCATGCTTTCAGTCAGATACAAACCCTGCGCCACTTCCTCTTCCGTAACCTCTGCATTTTCCATCCGAGCATGTCTCAAAATATGTGGACTACACGACTGTCCATCCAAATATCTGGCATTCAAGAATAACGTTATTGGAATATGGTTTTCTTCAAGCCAAGGTAATAAATCATAAATACAACGATAGCCATCGTCAGCAGTCAGAACAGCAAAATTTTGACCTCGAAAATGGTCATTTTGAAGTTTCTTATGAGCCTCTTGCAGGGAAATGAAGATGTATTTCTTCTTTAAATTCAAAAGTGACGTCTTAAACGACTCTGTTTGGATCCAATCTCCTTTACAAGTGGTCAGCGTATGTAACTCATCGCTGACCTGATGGATGCAAAAAACACGTATGGGTTTAAACCGCAGCCGTATGATTCTCTTGTCGATTTTTCTCCACAGACTCATTTTTTACAAATATTGTCTTTGATTCTCTTTTTATGGGCTGCCACGTACCATCTTTTCCATAGCATCCAAAGCCCGGCGGCCAATCCGTTCAAACCATTCCTAAACAAAAACAAAACAACACCGCGCAAACGGGATGGCATCGGGAAATCCTCAAAGGACGAATCGATAGTCTTGCCATATCCTTTCGAAGTACGAGCAATTTCCTTTCTCCACATCCTTCGCTGTTCTGCATTGGAATGAAGAACATCGTAATCGAATGGAAGGAACGTCGAGCATGGATTCAATATGGAAGAAAGCAGCCACTCATTATCCAATCCATTTTCCTTGATGTATTCCAAAACCTTATCAGAAAAAATAAACGACGGATTCCTGTAGGAAGAAATATGCAAAATCTTTGCTTCCCTGGTAAAAACATTTTGCGTGTACACAATACAATTATAGCGAACATCCATCGGTTGGATGACATGCTCCATTTCTACATCAGATAACGCAAGCGTCGGTTGGTCGACAAACAGTTTTTTCTCTGTAAACGACAGCCAATTCGAATGCCATAGATCATATAATCTGTTGGCTTGTTCATTATCCTCAACCAACATCACGCCACTATTAAAATGATAGGCTTCTTTGCTCAAGTCATAGCCGACCAGCTTCGCTCTCTTATTAATTGGGGCAAACATACTTCTGCTGTATTCCTTTACAGGAATCAAGGCATCCGGAACTGCACCAATTTCCATATTCATCCCGTCAACTGCATCCAACGGACCCGCCACAATCGTATCACAATCGATAAACAAATACCTTCCTTTGACCAAATGCCGCACCGACGTTTTTATCCATCTTGAACGATACATGGGAGGAAGCGTTGTGTCCTCAAAAGGAACAACAATCTTCTCTGAAACATAATCCAAAATCAGCGCACGTTTCCCAACAAACAACTGATCGGTATTGTCATCAACAATCAAAACAATATAAGCATCAGGATTCCAATGTCGGGCTGAGAAAACTGAAATCAGTGCCTGCTCAATATAGTGCTTCTCAGGAGCACAAGTCAAAACATATACAAGTTTCGTAACCATAGTAGTATTGTTCCTTCATGATTATTTGGCGTCATCCGTCTGAATCCACTCACCCAATCTATAATCCCATTCTTTAGGCTTAAAGCTACCGAGTCCCCCTTCCGGGTAAAAAGTGACCTCGCCAAAATATACTTTCCCATCGACTTGATAGAAATCTACACGCACAAACGGATTATCCACAAATCCAGCAATCTTCTCTGCCAACATCAACATCGTATCATAACATTGAGGACGGAGAGCGCGTTCCTTCATGTTCCTATGTCTGTTACGAGTAAACGGCATCAATTGCCAATCCATATCATAGGCATCGAGCCTCAATCGAGATTGACGACCCGCACACACAAAAACGCATTTGCATTTCCCTCCAAAAACCATAAACTTATAATCCGTAAGACTTGCATTGTTTCCTTCATCCAAATACTCCTCAGCAATAATCCTCCTCCTAATGCCTTTATATGCCCACTGTCTGCCATCATAATGATAGTAGTCGGTTTTCAAGGCTTCGGTAAGTTTCTCTCTCGCAGCAGAATAATCGAAGGTCGTCTTATCCTTGCACAAAACCACACTCGCGGAATCGTGCGTACATTTTAGCACAAAACGGTCGGGCAATTTGGCAAAATCTATATCGTCAAACTTTTCCCAAACGCCCAAAGTAGGAATAATATACTTTTGCCCGATCAAATCTCCAACGATACGTTTCGCTTCATATTTGTCGACAAGATCGTGATACACTTCCTTCCTGTCGTGAAGTTTCAGCCATTGTATTTTCTCGTTGAAGGTTTTAGGATGCTCCAAATCGCACTTGTAGCCCAATTTTTTCTTGAAAATATGTCTGATGGACCAACGATCTGGAACCAGATAATTCCAAAACCAATCCGTTATTGCAAACTTTGTCTCGCGAAATATTCGTTTAGGATGAACAAAACTCATGACCATCATTTCCGTAAAACACTAAGATACCTTCGTATAGCAACCATGGGCATATAACGCCAAAAAAGTTTCTTTCCCAATACGCCCCACAAATAAGACAATGCATCCACATAACCCGCCTCTTCAAGTGCAAACCATCTATCATCCAACAAGGAATAGTCCATATCAAAAGGTTCTAAAGGCACTTGGGTTTTATTTGTGTTTAATGAATCCGCCACCAATCTATTGAATTGTTCGGGTGTTATCATGGCTCGCTTCAACCGTTTCCCTTGACTCTTACGATACGCCTCGTCAGTAATAAGCCGATGGGCTTCTTCCATGAATCGCTCTTCATCCTGAAACGAAATGGGAAATTTGTCGTTAAAACAAATGGCCTGCTCGGTTTCGTCATCGGGAGTACCTGGATAGTAATACTGTAAGATGGGCTTGGCATTCACCGCGGCAAGTTGTGACATCAAGGACCCACTTGCAGGGCAAGTTCCCATATAGATATCACAATGCCTGAACACCTCGTTGATGTCCTTTCTATAATTGATATAGATAAATCGGCCTTCAAACCCATTGTCTTTGATAAATCTATCGATATCGTGGTTGACATCATTGCTGATTTTGGTGGCGAACAAGAAAACCACATTGGGATAATTGTCCAGCAGTCTTTTCACCAACCTCCAATATGCACGTCTCTCATCCAAAACCTTATACAAGTCACCTCCTGAAAAAACAACCACCTTGTCCGATGTGCATTGTTCAGGAAAACCTTGAAAAGGAAGGCCTTCATCAATAGGATAAAACGGCACAAGCAATTGCTGTTCAGGTTTGATGCCTCTACGTTGCTGGGAAACGGAAACTCCGAACTGTCGGAATTCGAGAGAATAATCAATAGCCTTTTTACCGAGCCAAAAAGTTTGGTCAGCCAAATTGATGATATAGCGTTTTATCGCTGATGGAAGCACATACAGGGCTGGCAGGACCACAGCATCGGCCACCATGTGCAACAAGATTTGTTCCGGACAAAAACCAAGCACTGCATCGTAGAAAAAGCTGTTCCTTTTTGCATCCTTTCCAGGGGGAACCACTACAACTTGTACGGAAGGGTACGCACCCACTTCATCAAGGATGTCGGAAAACTTTGTCTTTTTCTTCGCCAAGTCATCTGCTGTAGTGATATACATCACCTCTTTCCCAGCCGAAGCCAAAGCTTCAATGTACTGCAATGCCAGCACGAAAGATTTGCAGAACGCATCATAAAACACAACCCTATTTTTGACAGGCTCATATTCTACCGAAGGCGCTTTGAGAAGTTTACGCCCAATGCTTGCCGACAAATCTTCCAACTCGTCATCAGCATAAATCCAATTGAACTGTTGGGCGAGGGTCACACATTCCTTAACATATCGCCAAGAAGTCTCATACGCTCCTTTGGAATACGCCTCCTGAGCCAAATGCTTGATTCCCTTGTATCCTTGTTTGATATCTCTGATTGACAGTTTTAGCATGTATCTTCAGCTTTTCATCAATGTTTCAAATTCTTTCTTGATTCCATGATGCACACATACTTGATGTGGAAAATTGCCCCAATTTCCTTCAATGACAACCCATCCCTCGGGCGTGAGGGCGAAATCGAAACCGACATATTGATGGTATTTTGGCAAAGACTCGTGTAGTTCAGCAGACACCTTTAATAATTCATCCCATCGCGGCACTTGCCATCCTTTATATTTGAGGCCTGAGTTGGGGTGTCTTTCAACCACATTGGTGAAGACATCGTAACCATCAGTGACAAGGATACCAGTATCCGCATCAGGAACTGCCATCAGTCCGCCGTCATTATGGCAGTTGTCTACCAAATTCCCGTTCTTCCCGGTTCTGAACAACGGCAACAACACTTTGCAACCATGAGAAGTCCGTATGGAAGGGACACGGATGGTGTTCACCGAAGACTCATGCCATGCTGCCATTGCAGGGTCTTGGATAATCATTTCTTCAAACAACCACTTGCCATCGTCAAGCTGTTTGTAATGATCAAGAAGCTCCGCATAGCCGCCTTTAACAGTCGACATATCAACGATATGCACTCCTATTCCGTTAGCCCTGAATCTTGGTTTGGCAATAAAGCGATTGTGTTTCTCGCAAAACTTTTCTATTTCTTCGACATCTGCTTTGGCATCAACCCTGCATACATCACGTTTGAAGAAGGGTTTTGCCATTTTGTAAAACGACCACTTGTCAGTCAGTTCCGCCATGATCTTCCATCCTGGCTTGCCGTAGTTTTTCAATCCACTTTGGTTGCAGTATTCATCCTTCTGGCCGTATGACAAGAGGGTCTTAATGTAGCTTTCCGACTCATGCCGGCAATCATAGAGGAAGTATTCTTCAGGAATCAAACCATAGAGCAGGTAACATCTTACCATGTCACGTTTTGTCTTTTCAACAAGCTTTGGATTCTTCAGCTCTTCTTCGGTCAAAACAAGTTTCAGGCTGGATTCAACATCTTCGATGAATGGAACTTCATTCCTATCATTTTTGTGCATGGAGTTCTTCATAAACCTGTCGATCCTATAACCCAGCCCAAGTTTCGGGAACGTCTTCAACAGACAATCTATGGCTTTTCTTGTTTTAATATTCATTGTTTGAAACAGATTATCGTTACCATTCTTATTGTCACACACCTCAAATTCATTTCAGCAATTTGGGAGCATACTCATGGGTCACCATTGTAGGGTAATAAACACCCACGTAATGATCAAAATAATCAGAACGTCCATTCAACACCTCAAAGCGGTGGGCGTTACGATCCATAAAGTAACATGTATTTCTGTTGACATACATATTGTTGACCCTATAGTTTCCAGCACAGAACAAGCCTCCAGGAATATGGAATACTGCCCTGTAGTACCCTTTGGACAAACGTTCCATTTGAGTCTCAACATTGAAAAGACAGACATTCTGCGAATTGTAAACATGGGGATTCACTGCCAAAGTCAATCCTTCTTCATGGTTATAAAACTCGTATACCAAATCAAATGGCATGGCCGAATTCAGGTTGCTACCCTTATACTCAACAGCCGACTTCAAAATGGTGATGCTGCCATGACGTGGTCCTGTTTGCAATGTCCATTCTTTATTTTCCTCACCACGCAAGGTTTCCTGTTCAAGGTATTGGTCAACGATCTCATGCACTTCGCCTATTGACTTCACTCTGCCGTTTTCAAGCAACACACAGCTTTGACATAGCTGTCGGATACTCGCCATATTGTGGCTAACAAACAGCACGGTTCGTCCTTCGCCTTGTGCCACATCCTGCATTTTGCCGATGGCTTTCTTTTGGAATTCAGCATCGCCCACAGCCAACACCTCATCAACCACGAGAATCTCCGGGTCAAGGTGAGCAGCCACGGCAAAGCCAAGACGGACCTTCATACCACTACTGTAACGCTTCACTGGAGTGTCAATATACCGTTCACATCCAGAGAAATCGACAATTTCATCCAATTTGCCGTTGATTTCACTTTTGGTCATGCCTAGGATGGCACCATTCATGAAGATATTCTCCTTCCCAGTCAATTCCGGGTGAAAGCCTGTGCCCACCTCAAGCAGAGAACCGATACGGCCTTTAGCCTTGATGGTTCCCAACGTGGGACCAGTAACACGCGACAAAAGCTTTAGCAACGTGCTCTTGCCTGCGCCATTTTTCCCGATAATGCCCACCACATCGCCTCGTTCAACCTTGAAATCGATATCATTCAAAGCCCAAACATATTCGCTATCCGCCTTTTTGGAGCGATCGTTCACCGAGCCAACCTTAAGGTAAGGGTCTTCTTTACGAAGAATGTTGACCGTCCACCATCTTTTCAGGTCGTGACTCAAAGTCCCTGTTGACACCAAGCCCAAGCGATATTGCTTGCTGATGTGGTTAAATTCAATTGCTGTTGTCATATCCTAATTAGTTTTCAAATTCAAAATCACACTTTTAACTTTTGATATTCAATATTGTGTCTGTTTTTCCATCGCTTTCTAAAAACCCTTATTGCCTTTCCAGGCCTGCTCAAAAAACTCCTCACAAAACAATAGCCCATCAGGAAAAACTTTCTTTTGGCTTTATAGGCCAATCCCAGTTCTTCCCACATCCATGACGTATCCTTTAATCCCTTTTTAAGATCGGCATACTTGTCGGGCAACGCTTTCATGACAGACTTGCTGATACTCCAATTGGCCTTGGCGCGTTCCACCCTATCCACCGTATGGGTAAGAGAGGCAGGATTAATCCTATAAGCCGCCATCACTTCATCAATATAATAAAAATCGCCAAATGAATGAAGTGCGATCCAAAACGTCCAATCACCCAAATAAGGATTTGCCATGGTCTTTCTCATCTTACTGATTTCAGCGAGATGAGCTCTCCTATAGCAAACCGTTGCAGTAGGGTAATGATGGACTTTATCCATGAAACTGTACAGGTCGTACCTGCCTTCCTTATTGTTCGGCACCACATTCTTTTGCTTGGCTATCAACTCCTCACCCTCAGTATTAACCATTTTCGCATTTGCCACAACGGCCATCAAAGTCTTATCCGCTTCAAGGATATCCACTTGTTTCTGCAGTTTCAAAGGGTCAATCCAATAATCGTCCCCCTCACAAACTGCGACATATTTGGCATCGTCGGTCCAACGCTCAAGATACTGGGATTTCGGCTTCCTTTGGCTAAAATGGTTCTCATTCAGAAAAACAACCGCAAAATAACAATTTTGGTTCTTCTTATGGCGCGCAAAGACAACATGTCCATAATCTTCTTCTTTTTCGTAAGCCACCGAAGTATCAGACAAATCAAAATTGTCTTCCAAATATTTCTCAACCACCTCCTGCTCACCATCAGTACTGGCGTCGTCAACAACACAACAAACGAATGGGAAATCCGTCTGCTGCATACAAAAACCGTTCATTGCATCCTCAATATAGGACACGTGGTTGTAGGTAAGACATTTAACTTGAACCAAATATGCGCAATCCTTTTCCATCCAAAAAAACAATCTATATATTTAAAATGTGATGAGGCAACTTAAGTCATTTGATTTTTAGAAAAATCTTTTATTTTCAAACATGTGACATACCTGTAAACCTTGCCTACTATCCTGGAGTCATACTTTAGTATTCCTTGCAGTAGCACCAAATGAAAGATCCTTATTCTTCATATTAATCACATCTATATCTTTACTTTTCAGCTCAAAATCAAACACATCGATATTTTCCCGCAAATGTTCTTCGTTTTTTGCCCTTGTCATAGCCACAATGCCTTGCTGAATCACCCATCTTAAAACAATCTGAGGGATACTCTTACCGTATTCATCTGACATTCTTCTAAAATCTGCATCAGCATTCAATAAAGGAATAATTTCCCCATGAGCAAAAGGAGATCTTGCAATCAACCCAATACCATTCTCATTACAAAAATCCACCACTGATCTTGAGGAATGATATGGATGCACTTCTATCATATTCACCATCGGATATTCTCCACAATAGTTTTTTATTGTTTTCAATCGTTCAATATTAAAGCCACTAACGCCCAACACTTTAATTCTTCCTTTTTCTTTCTCTTTCAGCAATTTTTTATATGCCACATGAAACCCTTTAAACGGACTATGTAGCAAATATACATCAACACAATCTCTTGACAACCTTTTCAAGGAGCCTTGTAACGCTCGTTTTGGAGATTTTCTGTCAAAATGGAAAAATCGTTCGGTTCCATGATACTGAAGCCCACTTAGTTTTGTTGATATCAGTATGAATCCTTCATCAATATCTCTTCGTTTTGAGAGAATCTTTCCTAATTCGGTCTCATTATTATATCGAAAAGCCGTGTCAAAATACCTATACCCAATTGATAAGGCTTTAGTCACCACTTCATCCAACTCAATCCCATGCATGGAAAACACCCCCAAACCTACCATCGGCAATCTCACACCATCAATTTCAACATATTCCATGTCCTGCATCATTTTAACAGACGGCCTCCATCACACACTATCGTCTGTCCAATTATTCCGTTGGCCGCATCACTGCACAAAAACAGGGCTATCTCTGCAATCTCTTCAGGAACTATAATCCTATGATTCAAAGAACTATTTGACCACGCATTCTCTGCCACATCCCTTTTGTTTATGGAACTGGAAACAATTCCTGGAGCAATTGCATTTACAATAATGTTTTTTTCGGCGTATTTTAACGCGAGTCCTTTTGTCAAAGTTGTTAATGCGCTTTTTGACAAATAATAAGGATGGTCTGAATTCTGAAACGCATTTATAGATGTTATGTTTATGATTTTACACAACTTATCATCATCATTGTGTTGAAGAAAATATTGTATTACATTTTGGCAGATATAATAAGTTCCTTTCAAGTTCGTATTCATTGTCTTATCAAAAAAATCTATATCTGTAGAATATCTGGCAAGAAAAGCGGCATTATTAATGACAATATCCAATCCCCCTAAAACACTTATTGCGGCATTCAACTTTTCTTGGATTATCTCTATCTCTGAAATATCCCATTGAAGAACATGAACATGGTCAGAATCAATCTCGCTTTGGGCTTTCAATAGTTTATCCATATTACGGCCTGTTATCACTACATACGCGCCAACAGAAACGAATTTCTTTGCCATGGCCAAACCTATTCCCTCACTTCCTCCCGTAATTATTACTTTTTTCCCCTCAAGTATCCTTGGATACTGAATCTGACTGATAGTCAGGTTGAGAACACGTCCTTCGTTTTTCACATAACGCCTGACCAAAGACACTTTCTTTCTAATTGAACTAACAAGTCCCAACGTTCTTCGCTATTTTAGATTAAACACTCTTTTGTATTTTTCTGCCCATCCACGATGCTCTACCATTTGATGGGCTATTATTCCCCATCCGTTATTTCCTTCAATGAATATTGGTCCGTCTTCAGTAAATGCCATATCCCATCCTATCGTCTTCATCCCATAGAACAAATTCATGGCTTGTTCACACAACTGTATCATTTCCTTGAAGTATGGAATTTGGTACCCTTCAAATACCACTCCCGTATCAGGATGTTTTGTAATGCGCTTCTCAGAATAAGAAAAGCCATACTTACCAAGCCGGCCTTCTTCATCCACATATACACATATCCCACCATAGTGCCAATTGCTGTATTCCGCATTCGATGCACCCATCAAGCACATGCAACCCAACACCTCTATCCCTTGTTTGGTTCTAACCATTGTCACCCTAAGGGTATTTATCGAATTGGGAAACAACGCCTTCATGGCAGGATGCTGGTTTTCAATATATGACTGAACCAAATATTTACCTTTAGAGACCATGCTCTTAAACTCGTCCATCTCCATCGGTTTGTTCTTAATAAACAATTGACCGTCTTCGACCTTAATCGCAATGATTCCTTTGCCACTTCTTCCAGTTACTGGCTTACATAACAAATGCCTTGGCTTCTCCAATAATGTTGACATAGGAACCGGCGTTTTCAAATCACCTTCAACAAACAATTCTCCTTTCAATAAAAGTCCAAAAGAATTGGGTATCGGGAATCCGTTTGCACCCATTATTTCAGCAAAAATAAATTTATCCATCACGGTCACCATGTAACTATGATTGAAGGACAATCCACTACGTTTCCGATTTTGATGTCTTAAATTGTCTAAATTCCATCGTTCAGAAATATACTGGGAGCAATCCTCCCCTTTTACATCCAACCCTAAAAAATAGTAGAACTTGTTTATTTCACCATATTGGAAAATATGTACAACCTGGTCCCAAAAAATTGAAATATAGGATTTGTGCTCTTCTTCCGGATAATAGGAATTATCAGGATTTATTATTGTCCCTTTTCGACCGCGAACCAATGATTTCACAGAATCGCGAATCAATGTTTTCATGGAATGAATTGTGTCTATTAAAAGCTGTTTGTTTGTAATATCGTAATACTTTTTCATTTTTTATATTTTTTGTGGTTTTAGCAGTATATTATTGAAGAAGTATAGATTTAAAAACACTCTTTTGTCACAATCTTTAACATAAGCAGACCTACAACTTTCTGTATTCTCTTAACAAGGTGGACGAAATGCCTTCAGTCCTAGGAATTACCACAACCTGCTTGCCATTTTGCCTGCACCATTCCTCAGCTCTTTGAAAACCAACATGGTTCTGGTCGGGGCCTTTGGCAAAGACATCAAATGCCACATTCTTTATGTCAACATCCACGTCATCGTATGTAATCACGTGATCAACATAACAAATCGATGACACCATGAATATACGTTCATCCGTAGAATAGACCATTTTGGCCTCGGGCTTATACTTCAAAACATTTTCCGAGTTTTGAACAGCCACTACGAGTCGACACTCCTCATTTGGAAACAATTCCTTTGCATGCTTGAACAGTAAAACATGTCCAATATGGAGCATGTCGTATACTCCGAAAGTTAAGATAGTTTTCATTTGTGGAAAAGTCTTTTTACTTTATTGCAAGCCTTTACAGCCAGTGCTATTATTTTGAACCGTTCGATCTTCCCCGGTTTGTATCTTGTCTTTGTGTAAATTACCGACAATCTATAACGGAAGTGGCAATACCAAAGTGGGAATGGGCGTTTCTTAAGCCAAAGTGCGAACCATACCGAATAATAATCAGTACCTTTAAAAGTGACACACTGTGTGTCGATAAAGCCTTGTTCATACGCACTCTTACGCACCACAATATTGTTCTCAGCGGTATTGGCTTGAATAATATCCGGATCGGTTCGAACAATATATTTTATGCATTCGTCGTCAAGCATCTCTTTGATGCCGCAGCCTTGATATTTTTTCAAGATGCCTGTCAAACAATAGTGGGCGACTTTCTGGCCTTTGGAATACCATTTGTCACCATCAGACAACGTTACCGATTGTGTCGCAATTACCTTGTCGCCATCTAAGGCAACAACACAAAAGCCATTCCCTACTTTTTTTCGCAATTTTTCTCCTGAAAGATTGGCATTAATCATGTTGAAGCCTCGTCTACGGTTCACTACCTGAGACAACTCGAGCACCTCATGTATCTCATCCCACGAAACCCAATCGGGCTTTTCCATTACTCTAATCTTTTCCATCCGCAAATATTATCAATTACCATTCAATAACAAATATTACAACAAGCTTTATTATCTATACCAATGAATCATCTCATCAACCAACGATTAGCAGCACGATTCCTTTGATCAGACATTACCTCTCTAACAATTTTTTCTGTCTGGTCACCAAACAACGGCCCATTGGGAATTTGGATTCCATCAATTCCAGAATAAGGTAAGTTTATTTCAATTAATACAGGTTGCCCTTTTTCATTGACAGCCAAATCCCATGCAATGAGTTTTGCTACTTTAACAAATCTATTTGCCAAAGAGGTAACCATTTTTTTACAATCATCATAATTTGGAATATAACAATTCTCAAATACAGTTCCCTGAGGATGATTAGTAAAATGTTGACCTCGCCTATTGTAACCATATTTCGTTAATTTTCCATCCTCATGAATTCCGCAAAAAAGACCTCCATTTGATGCATTATCAATAACACTTCCGTTTGCCCCCATTCTCACAATGGATCCCAATACTCGTGCACCATTTTCATCATAAAATGTCACCATTCTAATAGAATTAATGCTTCCACTATAAAGCAACGCCATGTCCAGATGCTGTTTTATCACTTCTTGAACAATGCAATTTCTAAAATTCATCCATCGATTATCTTCATCCTTATCGGCATTCCATATAGAAATATTTGAGCCACCGCTTGTTGTATAATCAGTCGGTTTCACAATCACCCGACCCTCTTCCCTACATAATAACAATGCTTTTTCTTGACTAATTCTATTGTATTCAGCATCAAGTAAAACACCTTCTATAATCCTAAAGATTGTACGAGGCATAGCGATATCATGGAAGTACAAATCATACATATTCTTGTCATCGAATGCATACGTAAAAGGTGTGTTGTTAAAGTACGGATGCAAGAAAGTATAGGAAAAGTCCATAGGGATATACCTCGCATCAAAAGTACCATCGGTTTCTCTTTTTATTGAGTTAAAAAAGCGAAACCAATCTTCATTCACCCTAACGCCATTCCAGAGCTTCTTGATTTCCTTTCTGTTTTGTTTTGTCAACCGATAATCCTTAAAATTCTCTTTGCTAGGCTTCAGCAAGCGAATAGCAGTGGCTTTTCTTTCATGAAATTGAGAAAGAAAGGATAATTCACCCGCCATTCTTCTCTCAATGTTACCTACAATCCTATGAAACTTATGAAATGATGGTTTTAAATACATAAATTTTCTGTATTAATGAGTCTAAATCTGAACAACGTGTTTCTTTTGATAATAATCCTCAACAACTTTTACGAATGCCTCTGAAACATTATCTTCTATATATGAATAATTCTTACCAGATTCAATAGCTTTTAAGAATGACACCAATTCATAACGGATGCCCTCACCATCCAATTGGTAGAAATACCTCTTGTTTTGTGTTGGGTCTTCGCGTCTAATCTCAAAGTATTCGGTTTTCCACCACGGTGCGGGCACATAAATGTAACCTGTTGTCCCAGAAATCACCAATTCGCCTTCTGTTTTCACGCCCTTACCCACCTTTATTGAAGCCACAGCATGTGGATAAACAAAAGCAATTTTGGTGAAGTTGTCGTACATGATGGTCTCGTCCTCAATGTGCGAGGTAATGCATTTTTGCGAGTATCGAGTACCCAATATCTGAAATATCGGTAGCATGGCATTTGGTCCCCAAGTGCAAATGCTATTCCATTTTTCTCTCAATTCTTCACTTGGAAGGTCATTATCCCTTAAACTTGTACACGAGGAATCTATCGACATCACAGTTCCAATACGCCCACTTTTTACCAATAGCAGCATCCTATAGTATGCTGTTGAATAGGCCGTACGGATAGCATCCATCAAAATCAAATTCTTTTCTTTGGCCAAAGCATTGAGTTCTTGCCATTCATTCACTGTCAAAGCAATAGGAGGTTCACACAATACATGCTTACCCGCTTCCAAAGCCTTCTTGATTTGGAAATAATGATCTTGTGGCTTAGATATGATGTAAACCGCGTCTACTTGGTTTAGAAAATCGTTGTAATTATCCGTCACACAAGGCAATGACTTCAAAACATCCGACAAACCAGAACTAAATTCAGTCGAAGTATACAATCCCACAATTCCCACTCCATTCACATAATGGCTTTCTGCTTCAAATTTGTTCAAAAATGTGGATTCACCGACCAAACCTAATTTCAGTTCTCGTTTTTCGGATCTCAGTTCCGAGCTAGAAACACCAGCTGTGCGCTCCAAATATACAACTTGACAATATGCTTTCAGATAATCGAAATAGCCTATCCAATCAGATCCAATGGCAAAAATATCTACTCCGTAACGCATGATGTCGTCAATTTTCTGCCCTTCATATTCCTCAACAATTACTTCGTCGGCAATACCTGTGGCTTTTACTGCCTCCATACGTTCCATCAGACTCTGCTGAACGTTAATCTTTCCCCTTGCACGATCAAAACCATCAGCGGTTACACCAACAATAAGGTAGTCTCCCAAGGCTTTGGCACGCTCAAGCAAGCGTTGATGACCATAATGGAACAAGTCGTAAGTACCATATGTGATAACTTTTTTCATGACAAAAGCGTCATACTATTACAATAAAACTCGTATACAACAGAATTTGACAATAATACTATTCTCGAAATTAAACCTTTTTTATTATTGCGGCGGTAATACGTTGATAAATCCAACGATATAAAACAGCAAACAATATTGTAAACAAAAAATAGATAAAGACATTGATTAACAAAATGCCCACATGTGGTGCGAATATCTTATTCACAAATGTTCTTGCAATAGGATGACATACAAAAATGAATGCAGATAGCCCCCCTATCCAAAGAAAGATATTAAATAAAGGTTTTACCCGTTGCAATAGCAAACCCAACATAAGGAAAAACAATAATGCCATAACAGGAATAAAAACCCATGCCAATAGCCATCGGTTCATTTGAATCATCAGAAAAGATGACGCTACTAATATTATTAGTTCCATCCACCAATTCGTTTTAATCCTTTGTATCATATTAGATTGTGCACACCATACTCCTAAGGCAAAAACAAAAAACCAACCAGTAAAACAATGCCTATATATTGACAAGACTTCCAGCTTGCCTAAAGAACAAATACCATACAAACCTATCATAAAAACGGCACTCCACAACAACAAGTTATTACCCCTCATGTGCCGTCCAAAAAGTGCCCATATCAAATAAAACTGAAATGTTAGTCCGAAATACCAATAAACCCCTGGATCGCATCTAAGGTATGGATAAGCAAAATTGGTCAACATAGTCAAATAAGAAAACCTTTTCAATAAGCCCGGCCAAATATTACCCTTGGCGACATCCATACCTGCATATAACAGGACAGCCAACAACATCAATGCTAATAGTTTCAAATAATTCCTTTTTATATAATCTATTGATTTGTGTTTCGTTAGAGGAGGGATACGCGTAGCAACTCCATAACCTGTTAGGAATATAAATACAGGGACACCTATCCATCCTAAAAAAGAAAAGATTTCTACAAAAAAACGACCATTTAAAGCAACTTCGAAAAAATGATTTGTGTTTTCTATCAAGAAGGACATTTCATTCGGTTTTGAGAATCCAAGTTTAACAAAATAGTTATGCAGGGCAATTGAAACTATTGCCATACCTCTCAAAACTGTAGAATTCTTCTTCGATAAAATCGTCTCTTCCATGTTAAATAACCCCAATAATCATTTTAGGAGTGGTAATCATGCCTCCATATCAACTTCCAAAAACACTTTGACAAAGAATTGCATGGACTCTTTCGAGCCAGTTGTCACTCTCAGCATGTCCTTCATCATTTCATTGCTGTATGGATGAACCAAAGTTTTCTTTTCCAATTCAAGACGTTTAGCCACTTCGCGGGCATCGTGTTTGGGTTTAACAAGAACATAGTTGCCATGGCAATCCATATACCAATAGCCTTGTTTTTTAATTTCACTGATAAAGTATGCCTTGCCCTCTTTTTCTTGTTCAATGAGTCTTTCTATCATTTCGGGATGCTCAAGAATACGCTCGGCAAACAACAGCCCCACCGTGTTCATCTCATATGCCAAACGCGAATAGCGCACCCAATGAATTAATTCTTTGTGACCAACCACCATACCCACACGCAATCCTGCTATCGACATCAACTTGCTGAATGTACGCAGAAGCACCACATTGTCGTTTTCCAAAGCGAAATGCAGGAATGTCTTGTCATAAAAATAATGATAGGCTTCATCCAAAATAACAATTGCGCCCACCTGCTTGGCCTTGTCAACAACGGATTGTACCTCTATTTCGGTGTAAAGATTCCCAATAGGACTATTGGGATTGAGCAAAACGATTATTCGGGTGTCGTTGCTGATAGCTTCAAGAATCCGTTTTATAGGCAAAGCATAATCGACATTATATTGAACTGGTTTGTGTTTTAACCCCAGCAAGCTGCAACACACCCAATAGATTTCAAACGTGGGAGAAACAGTCACCACTTCTTTGCCCAGTTCGCCAAAGGTTTCTAGCAACACACGGATACCATGGTCAGAGCCATTTGTGCAATACACATTCTCCTTTTCTACGCCAATATAATCCGCATATTTACCGATGAGACGTTCTGGTTCAGGATACATAGCCAAGTATTCGGGGGTTAACTCCTTCAAAACAGAATCAACAAAATCCTTTGGCAAACCTTCAGGATTCTCGTTTGCATCATAACGATGATACCTCCCCCGTCCCTGTTTCGGGAAAACACGAGGTGTTTCTTCGATATTTGGATTTATGTAATAGTTCATGCCAATTTTGAGTTCATTAAATTCCACAACCAAACTTTCTGCCTATTACCCCAAATATACTTTTGTACTAATAGTTTTAGTGAAGGTCTATCAGCCCACTTCTTTATAAGTTGCTTATAATCCATATTGCTTCGAAGATCGTTCATAAATTCAGCCTTTTGTGGATTATCCGGGATATGCTTACGCATCGGTCCCTGATACCTCAATGCGTCCTCAAATTTTAAGGCATGTCCATACATTCCTTTTTCGGCATTCTTTATTACCTCCTTACCTTTCTCCGTATTGCATATCACCAATGATGCTCCTCCGTTATGGCCGTACAATTCTGGGCAATAGATATGCACACCCCACAAATCACCCAACGAAACATCTGCCACACGTTCACTATTTGTGAATGGGCATTGATAGCACGAAGGACGGCTCATCAAATGCTTCAACCATATAGACCAAAATGGGTTAACCCACCGATCCTTGCAAATAACATTCTTTTTATCTATGGTGATTATCCTCATTTGTTGGAAATCCCATTTCCCTTTAGAGAACAAAGACCTCCCGGTGTATCTGTAATCAATCGACTCTATCCTTGCACCATATTTTTTTTCAACATGCTGGTCAAGTTTTCTTACATACAGTGGACTTGGGACGCCCTCGCATATCATCTCAATAGTAAGCAACTTATCTTGATTTGTGCTCTCAAGATATGACTTCAGTCCTGCAATCTGACATGGAGTGCCAGAAAAAAGCACTTTTTTTCCTTCTTTCAAAAAGTGTCTGGCCTCTCTAAAGGAATAGTCCATTCTGCTCTGTGAATACTTGGACGCTCTGAATTTTGGCAATTCCGTTTTATCAGTAATATAACTATGGGAAACCTCCAAACCTTCAGCTTTTGCTCCAAAAATCACATAATTCTCATCACAAAATGCATTGACAATTTCGGAGAAAGCGCCGCCTGATGTGCTTTCAAAACGCACATTTTCATCTAACGAATAGCCTCCAAATACATATTTATCATCGCCATATCGGACAGGCATATTTTCAAAGGGGCAAGTCTTTCGACATAACCCACAGTCTATACATTTCTCATTATTTATCTCCGGATAACGGAAGCCGTCTTCATCCTCAACCATTGCAATGGCCAACTTCGAACAAACCTGAGCACAGGCTTCGCACCCGAAACACTGCGACTTTTCGTGGTTGTTCAAATAACCATTCATAATGCCGCACAATTGTCAAGTTCCATTTTCAAAAAATTCAAAGATTCAATTCTTGCTTCCGCTATTCTAGAATGAACCACTTCGTAATCGACATTGACTTCAAACGATTCCTCGCCAGTGATAAGAAGTCTGTCAGACAAGCCAAACAAGCCGAGAATCTCGGCTATCTTTGAGTCACCCGACTCACGAGAGAAAGCCACGAAAGGCCGACGGAATTGGGCGGCAAAGATAATGCCATGGAATGAATTGGTAACCACAAACTCGCTGTGTCTAACCAACGAAAGGAACTCCTCTACACCGGCATCATAAGCCATACGATGCTTTCCCTCATTCTCTGCTCTGAGGCTAATATCCACTATTTTCCAACCATTTTGAGCAGCTAACCTCTCCGCATACTCAAACATTTTCTTGTTGTAACGACGAGCATAAAGAAGTAAATATTTGTTTTTTTCGATTTTTTGAGCCGTAATCTCTTCGTAGTCTTTTACTTCAAGTAGCAGGGTTGGATCAATGGTTCTGAACACTGGAAGGCTGGTGTGTTCCTTAACGTACGGGATCATCTTGTTCTCGCGGATACCCAAAGCCTTGAAGTTATTCAGTTTTTGGTCCAACAACTTATAAGTTGCATCATCGAAATGGGCATCGCCAAAACTTGCCGCATACGATACCGCAT
Organism: uncultured Bacteroidales bacterium; assembly: GCA_900317155.1. Taxonomy (GTDB): domain Bacteria; phylum Bacteroidota; class Bacteroidia; order Bacteroidales; family F082; genus Limimorpha. The sequence goes on along the minus strand of ONFO01000001.1, from coordinate 230,520 downwards.
ACCCTCCCTTCATACAAGGGTATTCTGCAAAATAAGCATCCTCAAAACCATTCCACTCGTCAATGCAGAAAATCGTATCACTACCGCAGATGAAACCATCAATATGTTCGTCACTTACAATATCATTAAAATTCTTGCAAAAATATGTTTTAGCTGTTTTTTTAAATCTTTGGTTATAAAACGTGTCGAATTTATGATAATTTACCCGTATGGCTGGCAAACTTAAATCCAAATTCCGCCGTGAATTCACATCCGTATCCCACATGTGCTTCATCGGGTTCTTAATGTCCCGATCTTCCATCATCTTGGGACAATAGTCAACCAATTTGGCCACATACCCCATATTCCCCACACTCCGACACAAAGCCCACGACTGCAAAGCCGAGCCGTAATTGGTGAAATTCACATGTATATTACAACTGACGATGCCAAATATTTTCATTATTCTATTAGTTTTTTATATGTGGTCAAAAGGAAGTAACCAACAACACATTCAAACTCAGCGATGATGAATTGTAATACTATCCGATATCATAACACCAACCATCGGAAGAAACTACATCATATTACAATCAAAATGATTTATGGTTTTTCCAATAAACTTTGTAATCATGTTTAGGAATCTGCTCTTCAATTGGAGGCAACTGCATATAATCTCCATATTGGCATCTTAAATACTCATCATACCCCTTGAAGGCAGTGAATTTATATCCTTCAAATTCAACCTCAACATAAGAAGAAAACACCTCAGCAGGACAAACCCATGGCTCATGCCAAACACCCGTCATTAATGCTTTGTTCTTGGTTGGCACATTCTTGAATGCTGAAATCAACGATTCCAATTTTTTACAAATAATGGGATAAGGTACAAACGGTAACAAGAATCGTTTTGCTTTCTTTTTCATGTTTTTACAAACACTTACATTCTTATCATATTTATATCGACGACAAAGCCCTAATTTCATCGGGATTATCTTGAACCAGAAATCTCTTTTCGATCTTATTTCTTGCCATTCATTCGGGTTGTCGGGATAATTGTCTATTGGGAAAACTGTTACCCACAATCCATGACGAAAAATATCATATGGATTATCACCCCATTTCACAACCGTCCTTTCATCTGTCAACCTAGAATATGGCAACCAATAGTGTGGTGCACCAGGCGAAACCAATCTATATTTGCCGTCATATAAACTTACAAACTTATCGTATTCCTCTCTGAGCATGAGCACATCAATATCGTCATCCCATGGAATAAAACCTTTGTGTCGGATTGCTCCAATCAAGGTACCTTCACCCAAAGAATAGCGCAACCCATTCCGCATACAAAAATCAACGAAATCCAACAAAATATCAAGCTGAATCCTTCTAGATTCCTCAAATGTCACTTCTTTTTTCATACATTACTTATTTCATATATATATCTAAAAGGTTCTTACAACAAATTATTACAAATAATTCATCTTCACAACCTTCATCATGCAAGTTTTAATCACCATCGTCCCCCATGTCAAGCCCAGCCCAAACGAAGAACACACCAATGTCAACGGTCTTGATTGCAATTCCTCCGCTATTTCTGACACCATCAGCATCAAGATGGATGCACCACCAAGATTTCCAAACTTTTGAAGATTATAAGGCACTTTTTCTACTGGAAGTTTCAACTTTTTGACAATACGGTCTACTATCAGTTTGTTCGCCTGATGGATCAAGAAGAAGTCCACATCCTTGTCCTTGCCAAGTTTTTGTTCCTCAAGCATTTGTTTCAAACTGATGGGTGGTTTGGTGATGGCAAAAGAGAAAACATCCATGCCATTGATCAAAGCATCTTTGGGCGCCCGAACAATGCCATTACCGAAATCCTCATATTCAAACGATTCCTCCCTCGTTATGGGATACCTGTATCCACCGTGAGGAGTCATCAACGCTTTGTAGCCCGAACCCATTGTATTGAAATCAATAATAATGTCGGCCGCTTCAGGATCGTACTCCAAAGCCAACGCCGTCCCACAATCACCAAACAAGGGCACACGACTCTTATCTTTGAGAGAGCCCATACGCATGGCGGTATCACCAACTAGCAGCAAAGCCCTTTTTGCAGAGCCAGCCGAAAGGAGATTACCCGCCACATTGATGCCATACATACAACCACAGCAACCCATTGGGATATCCAGCACATAGGTACTGGCAGGCAATCCCAAACGGTCTTGAAGAATGGCAGAAGTGGGAGGCGTCTTATAATCCCCTGTAACAGAGGCAAAAAGCAAGATATCTATTGACTCCTTATCCCATCCTAATCCCGTAAGCAATCGCTCCGCGGCGTCAAAGCACAAATCAGAGGTGCAGATATCGTCTGGGGCAATATATCTGTTCTTTATGCCAACCGTAGCATCAAACAAGTCAGCCTCCTCCTTTGTGAACACTGGCAACTCTGCCGTCTTCACTGGGTTATTGGGCACCGTGCCCGTGACACCTCTGAGTGCCACGTTCTTTATCCGCCAAAAAGCCATCAGAGTCCTATTTCGTATTTGGACAACACCCTTTTAACATTCTCGTATGAGGTGAATTCAAGGATATCCTCAGCATCAAGCATGATGTCAAATTCATCCTCAACCGCCGTCGACAAGCTCAATTGCCGGACCGAATCCCACCCCTCAATATTACATTTATCGAACCCGTCGTTCAACGCCGACTCTTGGACATTGAACACTTCGCAAAAAATACGATTAAGCTTCTCTATGTTATTCATATTGTTTTTATTGATCTATCACTTTTCCAGTTTCGTTTCTCAGAATCTCTTTCACCACTTGCACCTCAACCCTTTGATGGAACAAATGGGTCTTTTCTTCGATAAATAACGGCAACACTTCCTTGAGTTGGGCATCGGTCACCAACACCACCAACTTTTCATCATCACCTTTGCAATAACAATCGGCATTGAATCCGGCCTTGACCATCTGTTCCACTTCATCCAAACCAATGCGTAGGCCATAGATTTTCAAGAATCGTTTAAGTCGGCCAATGATGAAATAACAACCGTCGGCATCTCTGCGAGCAAGGTCTCCCGTATGCATTATACCATGGTTCTCGTCACCTTTCAACAAGTCTTCCCCACAAGTGGCATAACCCAAAGTTACATTCTCTCCCCGATATACCATCTCACCTTCCGCTTCACCTTCACAGGTTTCAATGCCATCCTTATCAATAATCGAGAGTTTCCCTCCTGGTTCAGCGAAACCGATGCTACAAATTTTCGTCATTGCCCATTCAGCAGGCAGATAAGCCATTCGCGCTGTACATTCCGTCTGTCCATAGGTAGCAATAAATTTCTTTCCATGGTCATGGGCGTATTGGGCAAGCATCTTGAACATTTCCTCCGACAACTTGCCACCACCCTGCGTTATCACCTTCAGGTTAGGCAAGTCCATACGGGTAAAACGCATTTTGGTCAATATTTCGTAACTGTAAGGCACTCCCGTGAAGCTGGTCGCCTCTTTCAGCATGGACCAAAAGCCTTTGTCCAACAACGATCTTCCCGAAAGCAACAAGGTAGAACCTGCAAACAAATGTGAAGTAGCCACTGAAAGTCCCATCGTATAGTGCATCGGCAAGATGGCCATGGCCTTTTCGCTGCCATCCAACTCGAACAAACGCCTCACGTTGTCGGCATTGGCCTCAATGTTGCGGAAACTATGCCGCACCAATTTAGGGCTACCTGTAGATCCCGATGTTGGCAACAAGAGTGACAAGTCGTCAAACACAGGAACTCTAGGATAACCTGTCTTTACCAAGGAATAGTCCCAAGCAGTAAACACGGGTTCGAATCCCTTTCTCTCCGCAATGGCATTCGGCATCCATAAGTATTCGGGCTTGTAAACCTCAAGCAGGTTCTTATACAATCCCTCTTCTGTTGCCGCACTGAGAATCAACGGAACAATCCTATTGGACAACGAAGCCGTATAACCCAACAAAGATCCTATCTTGTTTTCCGAAAGGATAAAGATGAGGGTACGGTATGACAGATGTTGCGCAAACTCACCGGTGAAGTCACAGATTTCGCCATAGGTCACACTTCGACCGCTATCATCAATGACAGCAACTTTGTTTCGATCTTTCTTGTCTAATCCAAGGAACATAACCTTTAAATAGAGGCACAACCATCAACACTCAAAATGTGTCCGCTGACGTAAGAGGCGCGGTCAGATGCAAGGAATGCCACGGCATTGGCCACATCTTGGGGTGTACCAAGTCGGCCCAAGGCGATACGTCCAATTCGTTGCTCTATTTTGTCGCCATCAGCTTCATAGAGTTCCTCAAAACGTTCCGTCTTGATAATGCCTGGAGCCACTGCATTGACGCGGATATTCAATGGAGCCAATTCCTTGGCTGCAGATTTTGTCAAGGCAATTACCGCACCTTTTGTTGAAGAATAAGCCACCTGGCCTGGAGAGCCGACTATACCTGTAATGGATGCGATATTGACAATGCTTCCGCCTCCATTTCGTGCCATTAGGCGAGAAACCAACTGAATCATATCGATAACGGCAAACACATTCACGGCATACATCTTTTCCAACAATGGTTTTGTGACCATGCCCAATTTTTGGTTAGCGATGATGGCGGCATTGTTCACCACACAATCAATACGACCCTCTGCCTTGTATATTTTCAACAAGCCTGCCTTGAGCGCTGCAGTGTCCGTTACATCAAAACATGCAGTTTTGGCACCGTCAATACTTGTTTCATTTAAATCATTTGCATAAACAACCGCACCATCAGAAACAAACTGTTCCGCTATCACTTTGCCAATTCCACGTCCTGCTCCTGTAATCAGTACTATTTTGTCCTCCAACAATTTAGTCATAGTTGTTATCCTCTTATATTGAGCAATGTTTGTTTCACTGTAAAGCAGTCTTATTGTCAGGTTCCCACAAATCGTACGGAAAAGTGTCAAGCAAACCTTTTACCAGTCCGCTTAAATCAGGAAGGGGTGGCGGTGTCGTCTCAAGTGCCTCTTCGTATGTATCGGAAAGAGTTATATCATCTCTTCCCGTACTGCAATACCAATCATGGTACTTAAAATCAATACTCTTCCTCAAACCTCTAAAGAACACAGCAGGAACCCCATAAGCTTCCGCAAGAATAATACCATGCAACGAACTTGTAATCACAACTTCACTTGCCACTATCTCATCAATCACATGCTTATAATCATTGGTGTTCATGCTAACCATGCGTTCGTTAGGATGAGCAGCCCGAAACTTTTTTTCATAAAAATACTGTGGAATAACCAAAGAATGGTGTTTCTTTTCAATGTTCGGGTTGTATATCATTGGCATAAGAATAGCAGGGTCGCCATAGGTCTCAGGACAATTGTAACCTAGCTTTTGCAATACTTCACGCGTCAATGGCCCCCTTACTGCACGAATGTCCAACTTTCTTCCACTCAATTTCTGGCAAAAGTATTGTTTCTTTGTTGGATATCTTGGGAAAGCACCACTTCCCCAAATCGTTGCATCTTGATATGATCCAAAAATATTAGACCCGACGCAATTCAGATGCTTCGTTTTCGAAACAGGAGTATCTATGTCAATTCCTTTCCGTTCTAACAAAAATCGAATAATAACCTCACCCAAACTATCACCTAAATTATATGGATTGCCCTTAAAACCAAAATGCCGTTCAGGATGGTATTGAAAGATATTGACCCTGTTCTTTCTTGCTGGAATATCCAAATAACGGGCATTGATACTATTACGTCTAATTATATACGGCAATTCCTTATAAACATAGTTTGCCGCCCCGATGAATCCTTTAACAGATTGTATCAAATACATATTCCACCATCAATTCTTATTGTTATTTTAACATAAATCCACCATCAATAACCAATGACGTACCCGTCATCCATGACGATGCATCTGACAGCAGGTACACAATTGCCCACGCAACTTCTTCTGGTTTACCATATCTCTTCAAAGGATATTCAGCCATATCCTTTTCTCGCTCTTCATCCGTAAGATTCTCATGTATCAATTTGGTCTCAATCATTCCAGGATGCACAGCGTTTGCACGTATGTTTTTATCAGCAAGTTCAACAGCAAACGAACGCATAAACGACGTCAGCGCAGCCTTTGAACTTGCATACAATGCCCGTCCAGGGGCGTTAAAGAACGAAGCCACAGAAGAGGTAAAGACAATTGAACCATTCCGATTCATTTTCTTTTTCTTCAATAGCATTCTTGTCAACAAAACGCCAGGATAGGTATTATTATGGAAGATGTAGTCCAAATCTTCCGTCTTGATAAAAGTGACGGGCTTAACCCTATTTACACCAGCATTATGCACCAACCCGTCAATCTGTACAATTTTATCCGCCAAGGTCAACATATCTTCCTCAGTGGACAAGTCAGCAATAACATATTGGTGCGATTGAGACAAAGAAGTGTCAAGCCTAGAATACACTTCTTGCAACCGCTCCTTGTTGCGTCCCGTCAAAACCACAGTTGCGCCAAGACGAGAGCATTCCACAGCCGTTTCAGCTCCTATTCCCGAGGATGCACCTGTAATTAAAATTGTTTTACCCTCTAAACTAAACGGATTATATGACATGGTCTTTATCAGCTTCTTCATCCAACACCTCAACAAGGGTTGGAATGATAATACTATTTGTTTCAAAAGCAACTGTCCCCCATGAAAGGCCAACGCCAAACCCGCAGCAAATAATTTTTGTTGGCTTATTTTCAAACTTGCCTTTCAATTGAGAAACAATGGTCAGCGGAATGGATGCCGACGAAGTATTACCAAACTGATACATGCAGGATGGAACTTTTTCAGTGTCAAGTTTCAGTTTCTTCACAATTTGGTTATTCATCTTCATGTTGGCCTGATGAAAGATGAAGTAGTCATAATCGAGATAATCAAAACCAAAACGGTCACCCAATTTCTTAACGGATTTAGGAGCTGTAGTAATTCCGAAAGAAAACACATCCATACCCTTCATGTGGGTTTGAAGTCGATGCATCATCTTACCTCCAAAATCATTCAGAGCAAAAGAATCAACAGTTACCTGATTACGACTACCTCCATCAGGTGCAATGATGGCATCATAGCCACTTCCATCTGTGCCAAAATGAAATCTAAACCCAGCGTTTCCTGGAGCATACTCAATAGCCGTAGCAGTTCCTGCATCTCCAAAAAGAGGATCACGTTTCATCTGAGCCCTTTTTTTCGCATCCCCTGCTAACAAAAGAGCCTTTTTTATGGCTCCAGTAGAAACTAACGAAGCAACATTGCTTAGCCCATACACCCAGCCTGAACAGCCTAATGCGACATCCTCGGCATAACATTCCTTGCTTAACCTTAAGCGATCCTGAAGAATGCAGGCTGTTGCCGGAAGGAAATAGTCAGCCGTTTGGGAGACGAACACGAGTGCCTCTATCTCTGATTTATCCCAATTCAGTTCTGCAATTAATTTCTCAGCAGCTGCATAACACAGATCCGATGTACATAAAGTATCTGAGCAGCGACGTTCTTTTACACCTGTTGTCTCAACAAACGCCTCTGGGGTGTAATCCGAAGAAATATCGATACCTTGTTTAAGAGTATAATTACTGATTGTATTCTTCGGGACTCCCGCTGCAATACCAGCAATTCTGACATTCTTGAACTCTAAAAAAGCCATAATAACAACTTCATCTAACTATTCTACAAAGAAAGTCCGCCATCAATTATCAAGGAAGATCCCGTGATATATGATGCGGCATCAGACAGCAAGAATACTATTCCTGCGGCAATTTCCTCAGGATTGCCCAACCTTTTCATAGGAATATGCGCTGCCAACGCTGTCATCTGTTCTTCTGTGACTGCACCTTGAGACATAATTGGAGTATCCACCTGACCAGGCAAGACCTCATTGCATCTGATTTTCTTGATTACCAGCTCTTTTGAAATGCATTTCATAAACCCAGTGATTGTTCCTTTGGATGCACAATACATTGAGTTTCCGACTGAAGACCTGGTATGTCCTGCAATAGATGAAACAAACACAATAGCGCCACCCTTTCTGATTCTCTTCTTCTTAATCAAACCTTGAGTTAGTAAAATCGGAGACAGGGCATTGATTTGCATTGTATTCATCAATTCATGCTCATCCACAAATTGAATTGGTAATATTTTGTTTATTCCGGCATTATTAACTAACCCATCCAGTTCATTCACTTCGTTTATCAATTGATTTATTCCCTCTGTTCCTGAGAGATCTGCAACAACAATTTTATTATTGTTTCCTTCCAACTGAGAAACAGTATCTTTCAACCTTTCTTCATTACGGGCTGTAATAATAACAGAGGCCCCTAATTTGGAACACAAAATAGCTGTTGCTTTACCAATACCTGACGATGCGCCAGTTACTAATACGGTTTTACCTTCTAATGAAAATGGATTATACGACATGTACTTTATCTGTTTCTTCATCCGAAACCTCAACGAGATCGGAAATTACTACATTGTTAGTTTTAAACGCAACGGTACCCCATGACAAACCAACGCCAAAGCCACAGCAAATGAAGGAAGTCTCTTTATTCTCCACTTTACCCTTTAATTCAGCTACTATCGTCATAGGAATACTACCCCCGTTGGTGTTGCCAAAATGATACATGCTGTTAGGAACCTTTTCCTCCGGGAGCTTAAGTTTCTTGGCAATCATATCATTCATCTTCATGTTGGCCTGATGGAACACAAAGTAGTCAACATCCAAATAGTTGAAGCCGAAATGTTCACCTAATTTCTTGACAGACTTCGGAGCTGTAGTAATACCGAATGAGAACACATCCATTCCTTTCATCCTTGCCTGCAAATGATACATTCTCGAACCTTCAAAATCATAATATTCGAAACTATCCTTTGTGACAGGATTACGGGCTCCGCCTTCTGGGGTAATGATGGCATCAAAACCACTTCCATCCGTTCCAAAATGGAACTGTATTGCAGGCGCACCTTCCAGATAATCAAGAGCTGTTACCGTACCAGCACTACCAAACAAAGGATTGCGGCGACGAACATCATTTCTAGATCGAGCCTTTGCATCACCGCACAAAACTAAGACTTTCTTGAGGCCGCCACTACTGACAAGTGAGGCTCCAATACTCAAGCCATAAACCCAACCTGAACATCCCAACGAGATGTCGGCGGTATAACATTCCTTACTTAAGCCCAACCGATCCTGAAGAATACAAGCCGTAGCAGGCAAAATATAATCAGGCGTCTGGGAGACGAAAATAATACCGTCAATATCACTCTTTTCCCATCCAAGGTCTAATATCAATTTTTCCGTAGCAGCAAAACACAAATCTGAAGTTGTCAGTTCATAACTGACACGACGCTCCATGACTCCAGTTGTCTTCACAAAGTCTTCCGGTGCATAATCCTTAGATACAGCATCTTCCTCGGTAGGATACAGATTGCTGGCAATGTTTTTAGGAACGCCGGCAGCAATGCCGGCGATTCTAACATTCTTGAATTCAAGAAAAGCCATAGCACATTACATTTTACCACAAATGACCTTATATAGGTCCTCAACTGTAGAAGCGTCTCTAACGTCAGCGCCTTTCAGTGCAACATCAAACTCTTCATCCGCCATTGCAATGATACTCAAGGCAATAAGACTTGACCACTCGTCAAGATCTTTGAATTCTGTTGCAGCAGTAATTTCGCTGGCATCTGTGTCGTCAAACTGTTCTGCAAAAAGTGCCACAAATTCTTCTAATGTTTTCATCTCATTTAATGTTTAGTTAATATTTATAAAATGCTCTAAAGTCATGTTTCGCAATGCGATCTTTCTCAGGTGGCGGCGTCATGTAATCGCCATACATAAGCTTAAGATAATCGTCATAGTGTTTTATCGCCATGAACTTCCGGCCTTCAAATTCAAGCTCCGTGTATCCATCGAAAACTATTGAGGGGAACACAAACGGTTCATACCGAATATTAAGTTTAAGCATTCGTTTTGTAGGCTTTGAATCATATGCGGTGACAATCCGCTTGAATCGTTTGTCAAACCAATCTACCGTAACTATCTTAAAAAAGTACTTCAAAAACTTCCCTTTAATCGATTGATCAACAGGTATGACCCCTTTTTTTTGACGACAGAGACGGACCCAAAATGCAATGCGCTTTTTCATTCTGTTCCATTTCCTATCATCGTCAGGAATATTGTCGACAGGTGTCAAGCCCAGCCACAAGCCATGCATACTATAATTGCTCTTCCCTAAATACACCGCTGTCCTGGTATCGGATAGCCTTGCAACAGAGTTCCAATAATTAACATCAGGATTGACATGATATATTTTATATATCCCATCTTTGTGAATCGTCAAAAAACGATTAAAATCAGCTCTTGTCATCAAAATGTCAATATCATCATCCCAAGGAATAAAACCCTTATGTCGCACAGCTCCTAGCAAACTGCCTTCTCCCAATGAATAATTGATACTATTCTCTCGACATATTTGATCAAAATAAGCCAATGCATTGAATAATATCTTTTTTGACTCTTGTATTGAGATCTCTCTCATTTCAACTGTCTTTTCATCCTATTGTTTATCTCTTCACGAAAAGGCTCGAAAAAAGTGCCAGACGCAAGTTGCTCTCCAACAAATGCAGGGCATGTCAAATTCGCCTCAATAATACGAACCTGATTATTGTTGTCAACAAAAACATCCCAGCCAATGACACCACAATTTGGGAAATACTTCTTATGCGCTTGTTCCACGAAACCTATCATTTCCTTAAAACAAGGGAGTTGCATTCCTTTAAGTACTTGGCCAAAGTCCGTTTTCTCTGTACGATTAAGCGAATAATCAAATGCATCACCTAACAATAAACCTGTAGCAGACACTCCACCAAAATACGAACTGTGCCAATTGTCGACATTGGAATTTCTTCGTCCAAACTTGATGATCGTGGAATAACCAAAATGCCCATCAATGTAAATCGTCGTCACACGACAGCAATTTAGACTAGATGGATTCAATGCTGCCACATCCGGATGCTGCAATAGTACCTCCTGAGCGATAAAATCTGATTCCTGTTCTTCAAACGAATTCCGAACTGTACAAACATCGATTTCACGTTCATTTTTCAATTGAATTCGGTTGACGCCCTGACCTCTCATCGTTCCAAACGCAGGTTTAATAACATAGGATTGCTTCTCCAACAAAACATCAACGGCCTCCAACTCTGACAGGATGCTCATATTAACATCGTAATACACTCCTTGTAACCTTCGCACATAAGCACGAGGGAATGGTAAAAGAGGAAAATAGACATCACACAAAGCCTTGTTCTCTAAAGATGAAAGTTGTGCGTAAGGATTAAGCGCTTGTCTCAAAAGATGGGTCTGCCATGATCCTATAAAATATGGAGAGAAGCCCCTTTTCTTTTTATAAATCCTTGACCAAGTCAAATCCTTTTTGGTTAAGTTCATGTATGGCCATGCTTCTTGTATCTGCTTGAGTTCTTCATCTGTAATCTCAGGATAATCATGATTCACCAAATACTTTTGTTCACTTCGATTCTTTGCCTCATGCAATCCATTTTGATCATGTCTAGATAAATAACTCCTGATATATCTCCTAATCATATTTAATCAGTTATATATTTCATAAATAAGTCCTTCACACCAACTTTGGTAGCATACTGTCCAATCATTTGACCCCAATTACCTTCAACCAACACCCATCCTTTATCTGTAAGTGCAAAATCCCAGCCAATATATTTATGATGCGGAATTGTACGATGGGCTTGCTCCGCTATTTCCAATAACTCTTTCCAGTAAGGAATATGCCATCCTTTGAATACTAAACCAGAATCAGGATGTTTCACAAAAGTGTGACCAAATTCATCGACGCCATCTGTTATTAAATTTCCAGAAGAAATATCTATTCCTGCAACTATGCTTCCTTGTGCGGCATTATCAACAATAGAGCCCTTTCGACCTGTTCTAAATGCAGGACACAGAACTTTGAACCCTGTCTTGGACATAAAAGAAGGAAGACGCACGGTATTCACACTTGATTCATTCCATTGCGCCATTTCTACACATTGCTGTATTCGTTCCTCCACCACCCAGACATTTTCAGTCGAAGTAGTCAATCGCAACAATAGACGCTCTGCATCTTCCTCACTCGACACCTCTTCAGCAAAAGCACCATTACCACGTGATCCCTTGGACAATTTGCAGAAGAGTGACTTAGTATCCAAAGCAAATTTCACAAACTCCTCCTTGTCTGTCGAATCATTGACATGAAACACTTTTCGGCAGAAAAACGGCTTCATCAATTGATAAAATGCAAATTTGTCGCACACTTCATTCAAATAAGCATCCAAATTTGAAAAACTAGCGCAGGCTTGACTCTTTTGAATATCCGTGAGGAATGATGCTCGCTTTTTATCATCACCATGCCTCAAGTCGAACAAAAAATACTCGTATGGGAGAGCCTGGTATCGTAACCAGCATTTTACGATATCATTCGTCAATTCACGCATCAATTTTTTATCACTCCGCTCTTCCGGCGTAAGAAAAGTATCAAATGCCTGATTCAAAACGGAACGATAAGTCTCCCCATACCAAGAGGGCCAATGCCTATCCATCAGTTTTTTCTCAAACAACCATGCCCTTGTATCCAAAGGGAGGTGCTTATATATTTTCATTTTTATCCCCATAATGCAATCAACAATTTGGCTTATAAGATTCTACCATATAATCATCACTTCCGCGTTCAAGTTCTAACTGAAGCCATACGATTAGACTTGAAAAAAGCCACTATCATATTAAAAAGCCAAGCAAAAAATATAGATAATCCCAATACCAATAACGGCCTCAAGTATAAAGCTAGAACATGATTAGAAATACCAGCAAAACTATATATTTTATCCAAAGAATGCCAAACAGCGGGGTGCAAGATATAAACCAACATTGAGCAATCCAGCCCTAATCGTTGAATAGCACCTTCGTGACGATTTGGGTTCTTAACTCCATACACAAACAAAGCAAACACTTGAGGAATGGTACAAATATTCACACCAAAATCTCTACCCAGCAGTCTCCTTTCAACCAAACACAGCAAAGTGAAAACTACTATCATTAGCAAAAGTGATTTGTTTGAAATGTTTGTTTCATTCTCGTTCTCATGTATCCAATGTCCAAGCATAAAGTACGGGAACGCTTCAATCAACCAATTTCGATAGTAACAATTCAGTATTTTAATTCCAACAAGATGCATACCTTGGGCCATAACAATGTAAACCACAAACATGACAGCAGCAAGAATATATGCAAAACGTCGAAGATGAAAACGCTCCAATATGCCGTAAAAAACGTACGCATACAGCAAAGCAAAAAGAAACCAATATTGTCCAGCCACCACTTGAGGAACATTGAACACCACCCAATAGACTACATCTTTCTTGGTTATTGTCATGTTTTGATTATGTAAAATCAGTTGTCGAAGCAAAACGAAAGCAAGATAAAACAATGATGCATAAATCGTTATCTTACCTATATGTAATATTTTCTTCTTGATCCTCAACATTCCTGAATCAATTGTAGGTAATTGACCATCATTTATTTTCGCCAGCGGACGAAAACAAAAATAGCCTGACACCATGAAAAAGAATGGCACACAAAATCGGCTAATGGCTTGTACTGCAATTCCCATAAAACCCGGAAATTCGCAGTGCATAAAAACCACAAACATACACGCAATTCCCTTAATGAAATCAAGGCAATAATTGTATTGTTTCACCATCGAGGTCATTCTCCAAACAACTCAAAATAGCCGCTCTCGTTATCAATCACCCCATACGCTTCGGCACGCATCATGATGCGTTCGGCCCATGCTTTGTGCGGACCTATCTCATTCATGCCCTTCGTGCCTTTCACCACACCACCAGAATTATGCTTGATCTGGTAAGCATCATCATATTCATCCTTGGTTACTGCCAACATGCCATTGATATAATTCAGATGTGAGGGATGAATGCAGGTCTTGCCCATGAAACCGTTGGCTTGGTCAAGAACCAGTTCACGCATCAGACCGTCTACAGCATCATTCACAATGGCTTTACGTTTCAGCAACGTCTGCTGTAAGTCAATCTTCGGCAACTCGATCATCTCTTTCATCCGCTTGTTTACGCGGAAATACTCCCAAACCGGACCACTCACCGTATAATCGTTATTGCGAGTAAAAACATTAAGAATATCCATCAGACAATTCGACACGGTCATAATATCATAAATGGTATAATTGATGCCGCGACGTACCCCAAAGCAAGACGAAAAATCGGTCCCACCAACTCGCACATTCAGCACCAATTCCTTGTTTTGGTCAAGCACACGCTTAACGGCCATCAGCTCATCCAACCGGCTCTCCTTGTATGCCACACGCGCATCTTCAATGATGGGCATCCCATAGAGCACTTCATCGAAACGATTATTAAGGTCGACAAGATGATCCATGTAAGCCGCGGCATTCAAACTGTTGAACTTAGGAAAGTTAAACCCGGTGATAAATGGAACGGATTCTTTGGGTAACAACTTGGCAAAATGCTTGAATTGCTCCACATTACGTACACGGAAAAAGATAAGAGGAATGTCCTCGTAAGCCAATTCACCACCTTCCACCTTATGCCTTAATGTCTCTAATACCCGTAGGCAATTCTGCTCTGCTGAAGGTACATCTTCTTCACGACAAGCATCCTCAAAACACATCACCATAGAGGTAAGTCCCGGATATTTTTTGTCAATGATGGCCTGTGCAAAATCCTTGGTACCAGGCATATACATGGTAGCTCCAAGACAATACTGGAGCAACTTTCGGTCTGTGTACTTGTTAAAGTCTACCGGTTCCTTTACGAAATGGTAGTTTGGATTATACTGATGGTGACGCACAACAGTTCCTCCTTTATTTTGGCGAAACGATAGCTTCTGGATAGTAAACGTCAATTACACGCTTAACCAAAGCAACTTGCTTGGCACGTTGCTTGGCTTCTTTCTCTGTGGTGTCGTAGCTATGGTTAGCAGCCACACTACCACCCGTCTTCAAATAGACAGGAGCTGCCACACGGATGAAATCGGGCACCTCATAATGACGGATGAAACCACCGCTAGATTTTGGATTTTCCGTGTGTAAGTCAATCGGGACATTGATGGCGGCACGCATAGCGGCCAACATTTGCACCTGTATGTCACGCACAGGGTTGATGGAATCAGCGCCCAAGGTCTCCAACAAATGGGCAGAACATGGATTGCCATGTCCCGAATGAGCACTCACCTTGAAATGGCAATCGGCAGGAATGAAACCTTTCTTGCGCGCTTCGCCCAATGCCCACAACAGTCCTTCGTCATAAACCAGGAATCCCCTGACGCCCAATCGTGCCCCACGCCTAATTTCCTCAATGCCACGGACAATCTGTTCCTCGCCTCTCAGTCGATACCCCATGCGCTGACCTTCCTCCGTCTTCACAGAAGCAGAAGTATCAGTAGTGGCACGCGGACCGCAAGCCAAAACTAGCTGCACATTCCATTCCTTGGCATATTCCACCATTTGTTTGATTTCGTCATCCGTCAGAAACATAATACCCTTGGTCTGCGTTACACGGTGAATTTGGATACCAAAACCATCCAAAGCCTCAAGTAAAGCCTTCATAGGTCCTGGACCTTGGATTCCTGGAACCTCAAAACGATATTGTCCTCCATCAGGGAAGCGCTTCTTAGAAGTCGGTAAATCATACAGGTCGCCACCTGGCATACCAATACTTTCCAAAAACCCACGGGTTTCTTTCATTGTGTAATATTTCATAACAAAAACAATTATTACATCGATTCAAGAGTTAGGTCATTCCCATTTTCATCATAAAAATGGAAGTCCCGATGAATAGCTTGCAAGATCCTGTATAAATCGTTCCTATCTTTCACTTTCAAATGCAAACCTACAACCTTCTGTGCAGACGTACCATCAGGTCCAATTGTGTCACCTACCATTTTCATTTGAGAAAAATGTATCAATTCCGGCAAGTTTTTCAAAAAATCCATGCCCTCAAATCGTGCTATCCTAGCCTCTTTACCCAAAATATACAGATGGCAGTAAACATTATTAAACCGAGCATTGTCCTTTTCGGCAATGGAGAAATCAGCCATCTTGCCCGTAACAGCAAAATGTATCAACTGGTCCAAGGAACTAATCCCATTCTCAGCTTTGCTAATCATATAATGTTGTCCGCCCGTCAATCTATAACCCATCTCCATCACATAATAGTTCTCTCCGTCTGTGAAAAACTGAATGGACAAAATGCCATTTCTTACGCCAAGATTTCTATACATTGAACACACCTTGTCATTCATCTTTTCTATGTAGTTTTCAATATAGTGCGACGGATACAAGCTCAAACAAGTCACAGCACCACCGTCTTGAGACCTATGGACATATCGATCATTCAACGTTGAAAGGGTGATGTCACCATCCTGAATAGTGTAGGAAGCCGAAATACTATCTAACTCCATATACTGCTCAATTACCACTTGTTTCTTTTTTGAAAATGACAATGCATATTGCAAGCACTTGTCAAAATCCTTAGGTTGGTCACAAACTACCACTCCTCGCGAACCGCTATTGTCGACAGGCTTGATTATGACCTTGTTTGCAGCATTAATTATATTAGGGTCAAAAGTATTCAAATCGTATTCAGGAATCACAGATACACCATTGTCTCGGCAAAGCTGTTTGAATTTGGCCTTGTCTATTGTAATTTCAAGTACCTCTTTAGTGGCGTAGCATGGCAAGCCCGAGAGTTCACACAAATGCTGATACGGCAGTAACGCGATATCTATAAAGCCTGTTAAAATGCCGTCCACCCCATGTTCCTTGATCTTGAATAGCAGCACATCATAGTCCATAATGCTGTCGTTCCAATACTCATCGGCAATCAACTTCGCTGGAGCTTTCTCGATAGGATTGTAATCAGTCACTATGGTATAAACTCCGAGTGCTTTAGCCGCATTCACTATCTCGCATATAATGGCGTTTGCACCAAGAATCAGCAGTTTCTTCCCCTTGATATCCATACCAGATAACTATTTTGCAACAATATCGCAAACCACTTGCATTTCTTCTGAACCATACCGCTGGTCAATAGGGATGGGTATCAATTGTTCCGCCATTTCATACTCCACCATTCCTTCCTTGACCCATTCCTTCACATTCGGCCAATAAGTCGCTACAAAAACCTTGTTTTCTATTAATCTTTGCCTTAGTGAGAGGTCTTTTGTATAATAAGGATAAACCATTGGCACTGATTCCTCGTCCAACTTCAATTGGATAAGATTGGTTTCTTTCAGAAATTTGTCCAGAAAAGAAAAGTTTTTTCTTCTTTTTTGTATTACCGTTTCATGGTCGATTCCCAAAAGAAGGGCTTCCGTCAATTTGGACATCCTTTTTATCTCCTGATTGCAAAGTGCGGCATCATTATTTCTAAAATCATAAAAGCCAAATTCTGCTCCAGAATCAATACGTTTCAACAAATGGCTCATTCTATCGTAGGAATAATCCCGCTCTAAATCTTCATGACAGAGGTTATTTGTGTATAGATAAGCTCCGTCTGGTACACCGAAGAATTTTCGCACGGAATAAAACGTGTTAATTCCTTGTATTGGCTCTGCGTAAAACGCCTGAGCATTGTCTACTATCAAGCGCTTTCCATAAATCTCAACAAGGTTTTTCACGCATGTTTGCTTCAAACCAAAATAGTTGTTGTAAAGGAAAGCATCCCCCTCTTTTAGCTCTGGCAATTCAAGAGGCTCCAAAGCCTCATTAATAGGATAAAAAGTATAATCAATTCCCAATTTTTTTATCGGCTCCAGCATCACCTCACAAGTGTAATACGGCACATGCACCTTGCTAAAGTGGCCTGCACGCAACACATACTCAAAACTGTTACGTGCAGTATTGAGTCTTATGGCCTCTTTATGGTAATGTTCTCCTTTACGAAGCTCCAATTCAAAATACCCTCCTATGACATTCATTTACAAAACGACAATTTTCAACCAAGAAGGTATATTACTAATGGATTCAGCCATAGTCTTCTCATCCTCAAACCTTAGAACCAGCGTCCCAATAGCATCGTTAGCTCCGTTAAATGAATTCACATACTCACCCTTTGTCACCCACAAATCTTCTTCCACTATTATGGCACGTAAATCCTTAGAAATCTCGATACGATCAAACATGCCCTCCTTGTCTGCATGAAGAATCACTTCCGCCCAATGGCCATTATAAGGTTTATAGTTAACCTCCGGAATAGAATCTTCAACTATATAACGAGTCATAGCAGTTATCAAATCCACACCTGTTGCATAGTGTAACATTTCACACAAGCGGTTCCCACCACCACGAGGAGTCATCTCCATGATATATGGTTTCCCATCTGTCCCAATACGAGTCTCTATGTTATAAATATTGGTCTTCATCCCCAAAAGGGAGATAAGACGCTGTATCTCAATAGTCAGGTATTGTTCTTGTTCTTTTGTAAATGTGGATGGCCAAGAATATGCCGCAGGTGTATATGGATTAGCTGCTTCCAAATCGAAATGCTGGGCATTGAAACTTACAAATTTCAATTCACCATTAACAGAAAAGCTATCAGTATCAGAGGAACATCCTGATTTCTCAATATAATCCTCTATAATAATGTGACCTGAGTATGATTTGCTGAATGCATATTCAACAGCCAATTTCAATTGGCTCTTATCATTTACTCTTGTCACACCTTTAGATCCAGCCGAATCCGTAGGTTTTACAATAATTGGATAATCGAATTTATCTCGATCTGCTAGGGATTCCTTAATATTTGAATAACCTTTTGCCTTAGGCACATTGAAACCATGATTGGTAAGGAATGCGCGAAAGCGGTCTTTGTTTTGTAAAATACAGACAGATTCATACGGGCCAAATGAAGGCAAACCCATTTTTTCTTGAACATACGCTGCACTCACTACTCCTGGATCCACCCCAAACGACATGATACCGTCAATGTGCTTGTCCTGAGCTGCCTTCAGTACGGCTTCCTTATCAATGATGCTCACATTGACATACTCATCACTATATTTATGGGCAATGTTGTCAGGTAAATAATCGGCAGTGATGACATAATAACCTTGATCGTGCGCAGCCTTAATGACTGGCACGAGATAACGAATACCTCCCAACAACATGAGCTTCTTTTTCTTCATCTCACAATCAAATCAAGTATTCTTGACAAATCCTCATTGCTCAATTCGTGGTGCATGGGCAAACAAATCACCTCATTGGCAATCCGCGTGGCAATAGGCAGGTTCTCAGGGGAAGCCGAAGGCAAGCCTTTATAAGTGCTGAATGTGCTGATGAGAGGATAGAAATACCTCCTACCCAAAACGCCTCGCTCTTTCATCTTGAAATAGAGGTCATCTCGGGTCATTCCATATTCTTCCGCATTTACGAAGATTGGAAAATAACTATAATTATGCTTTACACCAGGCATGTCGTCAAAGAAACGAATACCCTTTACGTTTCTCAAGGTCTCACGATATCGGATAGCTACCTGATGACGCTTCTCAATAGCATCATCTACCTGTTTCAAATTCAGCAGTCCATAAACCGCTCTTATCTCATCCATTTTACTATTGATACCTGGGGCGACCACCTCGGTCTCACCCGCAAAGCCAAAATTTTTCAGATAATCAATCCTTTTCTTAGTCTCTGCATCTTTAACAATCAGAGCACCTCCCTCTGCAGTATTGAAGACCTTGGTGGCATGGAAACTCAAAGTGGACATATCACCTTGCTTCAGTATTGATTTACCATTTACCTCAACGCCAAAAGCATGAGCTGCGTCATAAATCACCTTCAACCCATATTTGTCAGCAATGGCTTGGATCTTTACCGTGTCGCAAGGTTTTCCATAGCAATGCACGGGCATGATAGCCGTGGTACGCGGAGTGATCGCCGATTCAATCTTATCTGGGTCAAGACCACAATTCGTTGGGTCAATATCAACGAAAACTGGCTTGATACCATTCCACCACAAAGCATGGGTGGTCGCCACGAAACTGTAAGGCGTAGTAATGACCTCACCAGTGATGTGCATCGCCTGCAAGGCTGTAATCAATGGTAATGTACCATTTGTGAAGAGGCTCAAATAATCCACCCCGAGATAATCACACAAAGCCTTTTCCAACCGTTGGTGAAACTGACCATTGTTTGTAATCCACTTGCTGTCCCAAATTTCCTTCAAACAGTCGTAAAACTCTTCTAAACTAGGAAGTAATGGAGTAGTAACAAAAATAGTATTATCCTTTTTCATTTTATTAAATTCCACAAACCATGGAAGTTAACATTATACCAATGCTCGATACATGATATCTAACCAAAACTTTGATTTCAATCGAAACAGCCACATCACTAACAATATTACTAAACAAATAATGTATCGCGACCATGAATAAAAGCTATGACGTTTTTCTGAAAAAAACCTCATTATAAACATCTTACTCATGGACATAGCTTTCCTCTTACCATCACTCAATTTTGGATACTTTGGAGACCTTATAAGCTTTCTCAACAGATACTTGACATCAACTCCTGCACTTAAAAAGACATCTCTAGAATCTTTGAAGCGAACTGCGAGTGACAAAGGAATTAAGGAATATTTAATTCTCTGCTCATCAACGCCCAAACTATGCGAATCACTTTTTGGATATTGCATCCACACATAACCAGCAAGATCCAAAAAAACAGCAGGTCCATACTGCAGGTGATAATAAGTAATATTTATATCATCGAATCCATATCCCAATATGCGTACAAAGTCATCCTGAGGTCTCCGTCGGTACATGTATGTCTGATGTTGACCTATCAATCCATAATGCAACACATCTTCCAACGAAAACACTGCCTCGCTTATTAGTTTTTCGCTAAAAGGACGACCATCATAAATTTTATCAATGTCCTCTCCTTCATTTAACATTAAAAGACGTGTCTGCACCATTGAGCATTCTGGATGTGACTCCAACAATTCATACTCTTTCTGATACAATTCTGTGCCGACCAAAAAATCATCCGCATCTACATTCACGAAATACTTTCCTTGGGCATGCAAGAAGGCATTCAATCTATTCCGACCAATCCTAGTTCCTCCATTTTTTAACAAAATAGACTCATCAAGATCACAATAAACATGTTTTAATTCAACAAGATTAGATAAACTAAGAACTCGTTTAGAACAAGCCAATTTCTGGACGAACTCTTTTGTGCCATCATCTATACCATCATCGGATATAATTATTTCATATGGAACATTTATGATTTGATTCAAAATACTATCCAAACAACGCTCCAACAAACACTTCTGATTATGTGTAAGTATCAATATGGAAATTTCAGGATTCATCTAACAAAACAATTTTCCGTTTTTTACACCGTATCCATAAAACTCTTCTGTACCCTATTGAAAATGAGGATACCAATTGCCAAGATGATCACCATGAAAACGAAACTATAAGCCAACCAACCCCAGCCTACAAACTCACCTGCACCAAGTGCACCGTGTTTGAAAGTCTCAATGATAGGTGTCACAGGATTTAGGCACATGAGGTCTGCCACATCATAGCCCCACCGCTGCTTTCCTGCAACAGTACTCAAGGGATATACGATAGGCGTGGCATACATCCACAATGATACAATAAATGAAAACAGTATCTGCAAATCCCTATACTTGGTCGTCATGGATGAGACAATGATACCAAAGCCCAAGGCTAATCCTGCCATCATAACAACCAACAAGGGGAAGAGCAGCAAATACCAGTTAGGGGAAGGCGCCAATCCCTTGATTGCAAAATAGATGTAAACCGCAATGAACAGTCCAAGTTGAATCCCAAAACGAACCAGATTACTAATAACCGTAGCCAAAGGCATGATCAATCGAGGGAAATACACCTTGCCGAAAATGCCTGAATGGGCGACAAAGGTATTGGCGGTAGAGCTAAGACAAGAAGAGAAATACTGCCACAAGCAGACGCCACCCAAATAGAACAAGGGCTGAGGAATGCCATCGGTAGGAATACGCGCGATGCCACCAAATACCACCATGTACATAATTACGGTGATGGCAGGTTGTATCAACCACCATAGCGGTCCCAAAATAGTCTGCTTGTAAGCCACAGTAATGGTACGCTTGACAAATAAGGTCAATAGGTCACGATACTCCCAAATCTCTTTCAAATTCACCTCAAAAAGATCGTTTCGAGGCTTGATTACAATGCTCCAGTCTTCTTCTTTTGTCTGTGCCATAATTACAATTTGCTGTTAAAAAGCCATTCCAACCTTCCGTCTTCAGGCTCAACTTTATGAAACATTTGATTAAAAAAGTGTATAGCTTCGCTTTCTGACCCACATAAAAAGGCCATAACTATCACTTTTACAACTGTTTAACATAGCCATTTTAAGACTACATCCAAATATGTTTTCTGCTAGAATACAGCATAACATACGCGCTGCAAAAATAAGGTTTTTTTTAATAAATAAAGCAAGAAAAAAACAAGAATTCAAAATAATTCAATGTGAGCGCTTGCCTCTCAACAGAATATTGCCGACAATGCCCCAAAAGTACTTCCAATCGGTGCGGAAAGGATGCTTCATATAGGCTTCCAAATAGCGTCTCTCACTGTCCTGGATCTCTTCCAAAGTTTCTGGCATATCCAAATAGAACGGAGGGAGAAGACCTGGCTTAACTTTTGTTCTAAGTTGCTGCAAATCTTCGTCATACAGGCTGAAATACTGCTGGCTGAGAGGGCGCACGCCCACCAGTTTCATCTGGCCTTTCATCATATTCAAAACCATAGGCAGTTCGTCGAGCCACAACTTGCGAAGTATACGCCCCCATTCCGTGACGCGATAGTCGTCGGCGAACTTGCCACCCACATCCAAATCGTTGTTCTCGTAGATATAGGTCTGCAAGAACTCGGAATAGGCATACATGGTACGGAGCTTATACACATTGAACAACTCTCCGTTTTTGCCTACCCTACGCAATTTGACAAACAACCCCCTAGTATGCGGCTGGTCGTATGGCTCACGCTTCTTCTGTGCAATCACACAGTAACGGTCGTGAATATATTGCTCGCTAACCACATCAAAGCCACAATAATACAACCTGCCCAGGACTTCCGGGCGAGGGAAAACCTTTCTCACCTTTTTGGTGCACAAATAATAGAACTTGCTCGTTAGCCTGAGCTTCGGGCAGACTCTATGCCAAAGGAAATCAAAGAAATAAATAATATAGGCGACAATGCTGATGTGCTTGCTGAATATCTGCGCCCTGCGTTTTTGGGAAGTGTCGAAGGCACAGACGAAATATCCATCCTGTTTCAGCTTGGCATTGGCACTCCGCAAAAACTGATTCAAGTGCCTGACCGCGTTCAAGTGCTCTTTTGCAAACAATACCGTCGCCTCACCATCTGGGACAGCCCAAGTTTTATCTGCATAGTCGTTCAACCATTGCGATCGTTCGGGGCTTCTGGGCGTTTTTGCCACTTCCATCAGTTCCCGAAGCTCATCCGGAGCATTATCGAAATCAAACCTCGGGGCATGCTGGGTCTCAGCCACGGCAAGGTATTGTATGACCTCGTCGTAATTGTCACGACTCGCCAATGAACTGAAAAATGGCTTTCTACCCATTACAAAAACAATTACTTGTTCAAGAATTCACAAACTGCTTTGCAAATCATATCCTGATCAGCCTCAGAAAGATATGGATGTATAGGCAGAGAAATCACCGTATCGGCCAAAGCTTCAGAAACAGGGCAACGGTTGTCCGATGGGTTCAGATAGTTGAAAGCCGTCTGCTTGTGCATCGGGATAGGATAATAGATGGCGGTTGGAATGTCCAATGCCTTCAAGGCATTCTGCAGGCCTGTCCTGACTTCCTTATCCTTCACTTGCAAGGTATATTGCGCCCAGCTGGAGTAATAGCCTTCAGGTACCACCGGGGTCTTGACCACACCTTTCAACTTCTCCGTATAACGGCATGCCACCTTGTTGACATCCTCAAGTTCATACTGCGCAAAGGCTTTCAATTTGACCAAAAGCACAGCAGCCTGAATGCTGTCCATACGTGAATTCATGCCGATGCGCACATTGTCGTAGCGGTCGCTGCCTTTGCCGTGGATATGATACGACTCGAGCAACGCTGCCCACTCGTCATCGTCGGTGAACACTGCACCACCGTCACCATAACATCCAACGGGCTTGGCCGGGAAAAACGACGTGGTGGAAATGTCACCAAAAGTACAGGCTTTTTGCTTGCCGATGCGTCCACCAAAGCCTTGGGCACCGTCTTCCATGACATAGAGGTGATACTTTTCAGCCACCTTGCGAATTGCCTTGAAATCGGCGGGGAGGCCGAACAAATCGACTGCAATGACCACACGAGGCGTGAGTTGGCCTGCCTTCAAAGTCTGTTCGATCTTCCTCTCAAGGTCAACGACATCCATGTTGAAGGTGTCCTTGTCAACATCGACAAAGACGGGGGTAGCGCCTTGCATGGCAATCACTTCAGCCGAAGCGAAGAAAGTGAAACTTGGCACAAAAACGGCATCACCAGCTTTCACATCCCACACCTTCAGCGCCAGAAGCAGCGCATCCGTGCCGCTATTGCAAGCCACACAGTGCTTTGCACCGACATAGTCAGCGAAAGCGGTCTCCATCTCCTTGATTTTAGGGCCCATCACAAAAGCCGAAGAAGCCACCACATCAAGAATGGCCTTGTCCATTTCGTCCTTCAGGACGGTATATTGGGTTTTTAAATCTCTGAATTGCATCTGTATCTGTTAGCAGTGAGCAATCGTCCAGTTTTTTGGAACTGAACAACAAGGCTACACTACACTATTTTCGTTAAACATCCATTTTTTTCTTCATAGCACCTTCCGCATTCGCAGTGCAGCGTTGCATTGAGGCGTTTGCCGCACTCGCAAACCCAACCGATTTGTCGTGCTGGGACACCCGCCATCAAAGCATAAGGCTTCACATCCTTGGTCACTACTGCACCGGCAGCGATGAGTGCGCTCTTGCCCACCGTATGTCCGCAGACCACCGTACAGTTGGCTCCCAACGAAGCACCTTCACAAATCTTCGTCTTGGCATACACGCCATGCACAGGGAAATGCGACCGCGGTGTGGTCACATTGGTAAAAACACAACTCGGGCCACAAAACACATTGTCCTCAATCTCAACGCCTTCATAGATGGAAACATTGTTCTGAATCCGTACTCCATTGCCAATCTTCACATTGTTTCCCACATTCACATTCTGCCCCAAAGAGCAACGTTCGCCAATGACGGCACCCGACTGGATATGGCAAAAATGCCAAATCTTCGTCCCAGCACCGATGCTCACATTGTCATCGACATAACTACTCTCGTGTATATAATAGGGTTTCTCCATGATTTTCAATATTTGAAATTACATCCAACCTGAAGCAAGCACTTCCGCGATGTGTATCACCTTAATGGGCAGTCCGGCCTTCTCAATATAGGCTTTCTGGTGCATCAGGCAGGTCATGTCGGTCGAGACAATATACTCAGCTCCCGTGTTCATCGCGTTCTTGACCTTGTGCGAAGCCATTCCCATTGACAGGGTCTCATGCTGCACCTGCAAGGAAAAATCGGCGCCACAACACATGTCAGTCTGCTTCATCTCAACCAACTCCAGTCCTTTCACTTTCGAGAGCAAGAGACGAGCTTCCTTGCCTAAACCCAAGCCTCTCAAGGCGCTGCAACTGTCATGAAACGTCACTTTATGAGGAAACTCCGCACCGAAATCTACAAAATTCACCTTATTGACCAAGAAATCGGTCAACTCATAGACATTGGCCACCATCTTCTTGAAATTCAGATGGTTGGCCGTATTGAAAAACAACTCGGGATAATATTTCTTGATGTAGTGTACGCAAGCCGCCGAGGGTGCTACCACCGGACCTTCATAGGAAAAGTCATTAAGGAACTTATCTCCCAAATCCTTGGCTTCTTCCAGAAAACCAGCATGATAAGCGAAGCGTCCACAACAAGTTTGTTCCGGATTATATTCCACATCCACATCAGCGCGCTTCAGCACCTTGAACGTGTCGATAGCGACCTGAGGGAAAAACTGGTCGATGACGCAGGGAACAAACAGTTCGACTTTCATTTTCTTCTTTTTTGCAAAAAAATCGTGCAAAATTACGGAATTTCTTCCATCTGACTGCAATTTATTTTCAAAAAGTGGGTTTTTCACAACAAAACCTTAATAAAAGGGCATTCCTTCCAGTAGTTCGGATACGATTTTGCAACCACCTCCGGATGGTCGAAAGTGATCGTCCCGACCTTCATGGAAAGCGGTGCCAAGGCCATGACAATGCGATGATCTCCGTATGCATTGAACTGCAACGGAGCCGAAGGTCCAAAGAATGGCAAGTTTGATGAGGGTTTCAAAACAAGTTCATTATCAGAAACACGTTCCAATAAGGTACCGATCTTGGCCAGTTCCATTTTCATCGCCAAAATCCTGTCCGACTCCTTGTTTTCAAGGGTGGCAATACCCGTAAACCTTGCCTCAAGTTGCAATCCGGCACAGGTAGCCGCCATCGTCGGGAACAAGTCAGGATTATATGAAAAATCGAAAGTATAATCCTGTTTATCCATGGCTTTCTTGCGCAAAACGATGGAATCATTCTCCTCAACGCTCATCACCCCCAATGGATTCATCCATTCGGCGATGATGGAGTCACCTTGAACACCATGGCGGTCCTTCGCCGACTCGACTATGCTCAACGACCGCATACTCAGCGAGGGTAAACGTATTTCACAATCTTCACTGAAAGCGGCCATTTCATACCAATAGGATGCCGCACTCCAGTCGGATGAAACCATGAAACCATTGGGATGATACGGCTTAGGCCTGACGGTGATTGTCCGATCCTTCAGTTCAACCTCTGCCCCAAAATGCCGCATCATGGCCAAGGTCATGTCGAGATAAGGGAAAGAATTGAGGTCGCCAAGCAGTTCCATCTCAAGGCCTTGAGGCCACATCGGGGCGGCCAAGAGCAAGGAGGAGGCAAACTGGCTGCTTTGCGACATAACCATTGTCACTTTTCCGCCCAAAATCGACTTGCCTCGGATTTGCAGAGGCAAAAAGCCCTGTTTTTCAGCATATTGTACTTCTGCACCAAGCGACGACAAAGTCTCTACAAGCGGTGCCATGGGGCGTTGCCGCATCCGCTGCGAACCCGTCAAGAGCCAATTTCCTTCATGGGTAGCCAGATAGGTCGCCATGAAACGCGCCGCCGTGCCGCAATCGGAGATATTGATTATTCGTGGATTAGCTCCTATGTCATTGACTACGTCGAATGCTGAGCATTTCCCGCCTTGGCATGTGGGAGAGAGGGAATCTATAGGAGATAATCCTCCCAATGCTTCCTTCAAAACGATGGTATCGGAAATATTGTCTATTTGAGGATTAGCTCCTATGTCATTCCCGCCTTGGCATGTGGGAGAGAGGGAATCTATAGGAGATAATCCTCGCAGTGCTTCCTTCAAAACCATTGTATCTTTCGAATCCGAAAGATTATGAAAATCTGAAGCAAAACCACCGTAGGCAGCAATCATCAAAGCGCGGTTACTTTCGCTCTTGCTGGCCGGCAACTGAATAGTACATTGTAGTTTCATAAGCTATATACCTTATTTATAATGTAAGCCAAAGCCTCCCTAACCTTTTCCGAACCCACTTCCACGTCAAGCACTGGTCGTCCAGGGGCTTCTATCAATACGAATTGTTCTTTTCCGTCCTTGTTTTTCTTGTCGTACGCCAAATAGCGCATCACGGGTTCAATATCAACGACATCCAATTTCGTTTCCGCTTCCGAAAGCAAGATGGGTAACTGTCGTTCAAAGTCGTGCAGCACCTTCTCATCGAGATGACAAAGCCGCACCGAGAGCCACAAAGCCGCACACATGCCCAATGCCACCGCTTCGCCATGAAGCAAAGGGTTGTCTTTGGTAAAGCTATGGCTTTCGATGGCATGACCCAGAGTGTGTCCAAAGTTGAGCACTTTGCGAAATCCTTGCTCCTTATAATCTTTCGCCACGATTTCGCGTTTGATCTTGCCTGCGGCCAAAAGGTACTCCTGATAATTGTCGGGGTTGACCTTCAGCATGGGTGGATAGGCGATGAAGCCATATTTCATCATCTCGGCCACGCCCGAAAGTATCTCCCGATGCGGCAAGGTGCTGAGATAGATGGGCGAGATCCAGACCTCCAAAGGTTCCGCGAAAGTCCCTATCTGGTTCTTGCAGCCGCTGAAATTGATTCCTGTCTTCCCTCCTATCGCCGCATCGACCATGGCAAGCAAGGTGGTCGGGATGTTTAGGAAACGGATGCCCCGATGGTAACACGAAGCCACAAATCCGCCCAAATCGGTGATGACGCCACCGCCCAAATTGACCATAACGGCCTGACGGTCGGCATGGTGTTTCATCAAAGTTTTCCAAATCCTTTGTGCGGTTGGCAGGGTCTTGTACTTCTCGCCCGGCTTCAACACAATCTCAACGGCATGATCGCAGCCGAGCCAACGCTTTGTTTCGGGAAGCCAAAACATGGCGACGTTCTCATCCGTAAGGATGAAGACCTGCGAGGCTTGGGGAAGCGTTTTCTTCAGTTCTTCGAGGGTCATTTCGTTGGGTTTGGATTGCAAAAGTAAGGATTTCAGACATAACAACAAAAAAAACCGCCCCAAAAGGAGCGGTTTTTTCATTCAACCGTAAGATTGATTACTTGGTGATGACAACGCGTTGGACGCTGTTGTTGCCATTGTTGTCGTAGATGCTGAAGAAGTAGACACCAGCCTCAACATCCATGTTGATGTTGTTGACCATGTTGTCGAGCTTCACCACGCGGACGAGCTGACCAGCCACATTGTAGATAGCCACATGGCTCAGGTTCTCGCCTTCGAGGGTAACCATCGAAGTGGCGGGGTTAGGATAGACTTTGTAAGTTTCTTCTCCGTTTTCAGCAACTGAAGTGTAGTCCACGAACAAATGGATCGGGATAAGATACTCTTCATTCTCAGGATCGTTGGTCTTGAAGATAACTTTTGCTTCCATGTTGGTCTGATCGTCCATGCCGATGGAGTTGAAATTGACAGTTACAACATCAGTTTCACCGATAGCGATGGAACCTTCGGGCTTGCTCAAAGTAGCCCAAGTTGAAGGAACAGAAGTACCTTGGACGTTGGCGCGCAGATGGAGGCAACCATAATCGTCGCTCAAATTATCAGGTCCGAGTCCATTGAAGGCACCGCCGCCATTGGTACGATAGAAACCGCTATTGGGCTGATATGACATACCGTCAAATGACATAGCATAACCACCCACAGCTTGAGTGAATTCAACGGTCACCCAAACATTGAAGCCTGTCAAATCGACAGGGGTGTCGAAGGTGGCAACAGTCCAATCCTCTTGGTTGATTTGAGCATAAGGAACGACTTTTTCGGCAAGGACTTGACCAGGCTGACCATTCATACCTTGACCATAGATACGGAAGGTGAGGTCGGTACCAGCTTCAATACCAAAACCAGAAGTAGTAGGAACAATGTAATACTGAGCACTGATAATTTGGCAACCCATAGCAGCTCCAGCATAGGACATGCCGGGGAACATAGTGGCAACCTCAACCAAGGTAGGCTCTTCCCAGTTGAAGCCGACAAACGAAGAATTGTCGTTAGGCTCAACGTCATAGTTGATTTGTGAAGTGGCGGAGCCGCCTTCACCCATACCGAAGTCGATCCAAGCAGTCCAGTCACCGATAGAAGTACCGTTTTCATTGCTGATTTCGATGTCGACAGAATTGGCATCGTCTTCCATGAGTTCAACAAAGATCTCATCGGTATCGAACTCGAGAGAAGCGGCGGTCTCTTGACCGATTCTGGTGTATCTGAAGTTGTCGAGATAGTAGCAACCCAATGTGGTATTAGGAGCAAAGAAGTCCATGGCATCCATCTTGCGGCCAACCACATTCTCACCGAAGCTGTCGAGGCTCCACTGCCAGCTCACGACTGAGATTTCCTCAGGCTGAGTGGTTTCTGAACGATAGAACAGTTCAGCTTGGTCAGCGTCGCAATCCACATGGATACGGAAGAACATCCACTCATTCACAACTGCAGGGATGTCACCGTTGCTGTTGGCACCAGCGTGCACTGTACCATGACCAGGTTCATAAGTCGTAGAAGAAGTGCTGCCGTCATTGGTAGCGTTCACATAAGCCTGCATGGCCCAAGTTGAACCGCTTCCATTGAACTCGTGAAGGATGTTGAAGTAACCGTACTTACCTTCCTCGCAGAAAATAGCGAACTCAAGGTCGTAGGTACCTGATTCCTGACCACCGAGAAGGAGGACGTTGTCATTAGCGCCAGAGATGTAACCGCATTGTGTACCACCAGCCATTGCAATAACACCGTCTTCGTTGCTGCCGGGTTGGTTGGTCCAAGTGGTCCACCAATCGTTTCCAATGGCAATAGCGCTTTCAGCAATCTTGCCACCGAGAGGATAAGCTTCAAAATCGTCGTCAATCAACACTTGGTCGTCAGCACCACTGATGATACCGATGTTGTCGATGTAGAATTCAGAAGTGGCAGCATTCTCGGGAGGATAAAAGTCCATGGCATCGAGGGTACGGCCAACGGTGTTCTCACCGAAGCTGTCCAAGCTCCATTGCCATGAGCACATTTCCTGCTCAGGTTGGCCAGCGATGTTCCAGTAAAGGGTAGCCCAGTCTTGGTCCATGTCGATGTGAACTCTGTACTGCATCCATTGGTCATAAACGCAAGGGATTTCTGCAGTGCCATTGCTACCAGCATGGACAGTGCCCAAGCCTTCGCCGAAAGCTGTGGTATTCTGACCATCATTGGAGCAGCAGAGATAGAATTGAGCAGCCCAAGTAGAACCAGAACCAGCAAAATGGTGCAACACGTTGAAATAACCATTCTTGCCATTCGGAACGTAAGCATCAAAAACGAGGTCGAAAACACCCGTTTCGATACCACCGAGTTTCAGAACTTGGTCGTTGCCAAAAGTAAAGTGAGCGGCCATCGTACCGTCAGCTTCAGCGAAGACACCGTCTTCACCACCGCCAGGGGCATTTGACCAAGTTGTCCAAGGATCGCCAAGGGTTTGGGCGATCTTAGCGCCAGCAGGGCAGTCGTTGAAATCAAAGTACAGCGACTGTGCGAAAGCATTGCCACAAACGAAGGCAATCATCGCAATGAGTAAAGATACTTTTTTCATTTTTTTGAAATTTTAGTTAGTATTAAGTGGATGAATTCAATCAAAAACATTACGCAAAACGCGCTGCAAATATAACCATTTTTTGTTTGATGCAAGGAGATTGAGGATTTTTTTAGTGAAGAGTTGAGAGTTGAGAGTAGTTGATAGTTGATAATTGAAGGTTGAGAGTTTTAAGTTGGGAGTGGGGCAGTTGGGAATGCTGAATAAGATTTGCGGAAGATTTATTTCACTATAATGCCTTGGATTCCTTCCAGTAGTTTATCATTTCATTTAAAGTGAGGTGTTGAACGCCTTTGCCTTGCTCGCGGGCTTTCTGCTCAATGTAGGCAAAACGCTCGCGGAACTTCTTGTTGGTTTTCTCCAAGGCATCATCAGGGTTCACGCCGATGTAGTTGCCATAAGCGGCCAAAGCGAAGAGCAAGTCACCGTATTCCTCTTCAATATGAGTAGAGTCATCAGGATTTTGTAAGGCCTCAATGAGTTCATCCTTCTCTTCCTCCACCTTCTGCCAGGCTTGCTCGGCCTCGGGCCAACGGAAACCCACACCTGCGGTCTTCTGTGCCATGCGGTAGGCCTTCAACAAGGAAGGAAGTCCCTCGGGCACACCACCCAGCACGCTGCGGTTGTGCTCGCGTTCCAGCTTGATTTTCTCCCAATTTTGCTCCACCTGTTCTGCATTCTCAACATGCTCATTGCCAAAGATATGCGGATGGCGCACAATCATCTTCTCACAGATACCATTGAGCACATCGGCGATGTCGAAAGCACCTTGCTCCTGCCCTATCTTGGCATAGAAGACGAGATGGAGCATAAGGTCGCCGAGTTCCTTTTTCACCTCGTTGAGGTCGTCATTGAGGATGGCTTGGCTAAGTTCGTAGGTCTCCTCAATGGTGAGGTGACGCAGGCTATGGATGGTCTGGGTGCTGTCCCACGGGCAGCCCGCTCGCACGGCATCCATGATATCTAAGAGGCGTTTGAAGGCGGAAAGTCTTTCGTCCATGATAACATTATTTAGAAGGTGCAAAGATAGGGAATATTGTTGAATGTTGAGATTCTCGCTGCGCGGGAATGGAGTTGGTGTCTGATGTAGAAAGCGGCGGTTTGTAAAGCTGACGAATCGTAAACGCTCGAAGCCGCCGCGGTTAAATAATAGTGGCACTCCATTCCCAAAGGGAATCTCTCCATTATCATTGTTTTTTGTACCTTTGCAAGCTCAAATGGAACGACAAAAACGCCATAACATTCTCTTTGTGCTGTTCACCTTATTATTAATAGGGAAAACAGCGAGTGCCCAACTCAGTAATCGGAACTATGAGATTGAGGCACGGGTGCATTATGGCTACATGTATTTCCAAAACGACGAATACCACTCTGCCTTAGGTCGCTACAGCCGTCATACACCCAGCTATGAGTTTTCGCTGCACCGCAACACCTACGGTGAGCACCGTTGGGAGGTGCTGCACAACTACCCTTCCATCGGTTTCACTTTCTATTATTCGGGCTTCGGCAACGACAGCATCTCAGCCGAGTTAGGCAAGGTGTTTGCCCTATACCCTTTCATCAACTTCCCCATCACACCAGGGATTCACAGCAGGCTGACCTTCAAGTTAGGCGTGGGTGTAGGCTACCTCACCAACAAATTCGACCCGAAAGAGAACTACCACAACTATGCCATCGGCTCGCATGTCAATGCAGCGGTCAACTTGTCGTTCGAGTACCGTCAGCGCATCGTCGACCGGCTGCATTGGGTGACATCGGCTGGCCTTACCCATTTCTCGAACGGTGCCACACGAGCTCCCAACATGGGCATCAATATCTTCAGTGTTGCCACAGGATTATCATGGTACCTGGCGCCACCCAAGACCCACATCGACAAGCGACTGCGACCCAAGAACTATCTCTTCGAGTTTGATGGGAAACGGCACTTTGTCACCGATTATCAATACACCATAGGATTCAAGGACTTGAGTCAGCAATACGGAACCCACGAATATTTTTTCGTGCACGATTTGGCTGCCAACTTCATGTTTCAAATCTCCGAGCGCGATCGGTTGGGACTTGGAATCGAACTGGTCTACGACAACTCCGACAAAATCACCAAGCCCGACTGGGACATCTACTTGAAACCAGGATTCTTGTTCGCCTACGAGATGCTGCTCGACCGCGTCAGCTTCATGTTTAATGTCGGCTTGCGCAACAACGTTCCGCTCAACTCGCCGACCTTCGGGATGCTGTTTTACCAGAAAGTGGCCGCACGCTACTACTTCAACGACAACCTGTTTGCCACACTCGCTTTCACCACCTACGACATCAAGGCCGACTTCATCAGCATCGGCATAGGATACCATATCCAGCACAAATACTATCTGCCTACCCATGAAAAGAAAACACATCGCAGTCCTGTTTTTCCTCGTTAGCCTGTTGACCATGTCATGCAGCAAGATGGACCAACTCTTCAACAATGGGGAGCCCGTCACCGAATGCCGCAATATTGGCCAAAGATTTAGCGCGATTTCCATGTTTAACAACGTGAATGTCAAATTAGTGCATGATAATCATCCCCGTCTAGAACTGACTTGTCCCAAGAACCTCATCGAGAAAGTGACTACCGAATTCGATGGCGATACGCTCATCATCAAAAACGAGAACGAATACAACTGGCTGCGCAGCTATGACTATAGTATCGACTTGACGGTGTATTACGATAGTCTGCGTCAGATCAACTTCGCCTCGGTGGGCGATTTGATTTGCACGGACTCCATCAGAGGCATGGGAGAGTTGGTCATTGACTCAATGGAATTCGACATCGACACCCTTTGGAATCGAAGCTTCTACCTCAACATCAACGAGGGCTGCGGCGACATCGACCTGACTTTCAAATGCGACGTAATCAAAAACCAGTTCAACAACGGCACATCCAAAGTCACCATGAGGGGTATTTCAGGCTATACCGAAATCATCATGCGAAGTTATGGGGTAGTGCATGCCGAAGCTATGGAATCTAATTTCGTCAGAGTACAGTCACATTCCACCAACGATGCCTACGTTTGGGCCAAAACAGGACTTCGCGTTTGGCTTTATAGCATTGGAAACGTGTACTATAAGGGCAACCCATGGATCGTACAACAATGCGAAGGTGATGGGCAACTCATAAAAATTGAATAATGTTTGAAAAACATCGTGAAACACCGAATTTTGGTATGAAATTTGTTAAGTTTTGGTCAATTAAAACTCTGTTTGGAAACAAAATAAAACTCAATAAAATGAAAGCTTTAAGATTCATCCCAATCATTGCCTTGATGGTCTTCGCCAGCTGCTCGGCGAACCGCAATGTTGCAAAGGACGACACCTATTATTCACCTTACAACAACAGTGAGCGTTTGGCCACTGGCAATGGCTCATACGTGAGCCCCAGCATCAGCAGCAGTTCGGAATATGACTATCAAGCCTATTATTCCGACAGTAAAAATTACGTCAGCAATGCCGAGCCCGTCTACCAGACCACGGAAACCGTGACTGACACCAATGGCGTGGTTTACACCACTACCGAAACTTACTATGATGCCGACTTTGCCGCGCGCATCAAACGTTTTGGTACGCAGGCCTCTTCATCGAGAGGTTATTATGACGACTATTACACTGGGGGCGACACATACATCTATGTCAACAGCTATGACCCCTTCTATTGGGACTACTACCCGACCTTTTATTACGGTTGGAGTTATCGTCCATATTGGAGCTCATACTGGAGCTGGAACTGGTATTGGGGTTATCCTTACTACTATAGCTATTGGGGCTGGGATCCCTACTGGGCCTACGGATGGGGCTATCACGATTACTACTGGCATCACCCGCATCACCATTGGGACGGGCACCATGATGGAGGACATCATGGTGGAGGACATCATCATGGTGGACACGACAACAGCCTGAGTAGCTATGTTGCCAGCGTTCGTCACGGCAACAGTGGTACAAATGGTTCTTTGAGCCACCGCGCTTCAAACAACGGAGGCAGCATGTCAGGGCGCGTCAACAGTAATGGCAGTGCATCAGGCAGTATGTCATCGAGACGTCCTACAACGGGCGATGCTTCCACCGGCCGCGTAGGCAGTAGCACAGAACGCACTCACACCAGCAGACCAACCGTGAGCAGCAGACCAACCGTGAGCGACAGGCCTTCAGCAGGTACAAGCGGCAGAACAGGAAATGTGGCATCAAGCCGTCCAAACAGCTCAAGCAATTCAAGCTCTGGTCGTGTTAGCTCGGGAAGCCAAAGCGGTCAACGCCAAAGCTACACTTCTCCAAGCAGCAGCCGTCCATCGCGCTCAAGCTCCGAATATGTACGTCCGCAGAGCAGCACTTCGCGTCCCTCTTCTTCGGGCTCTAACCGCAGCGGCTCATCCAGCAGCAGCTATAATAGAAACAACAGCTCAAGCGGTTCATATAACAGAGGCAACTCGTCAAGTGGCAGTTACAATCGCAGTAGCTCACCTTCAAGAAGTTCCTCGTCAAGCTCAAGCCGCGGCTCTAGCAGCTACAGTGGTGGCCGCAGCTCAAGTTCAAGCTCAGGTGTAAGCCGTGGCAGTTCAGGCGGTGGCAGCCACAGTTCATCAGGCGGCGGTCGCAGCTCTGGCGGCGGAGGAAGAAGATAAATTTCACCCGAATCCCAATAATTGACAATAAAAGACTACCTTTGCAGCTCAAATGCAAGGTAGTCTTTTTTTTACATCACCATGAAGAAAGCCTTAATCATCACACTCATCATACTATTCTCAGTCAAGTTGTTTGGCCAAGGCACCGATGATGCCTTCTTATTCTCTCAAACCTATTACCAAGGCACAGCCAAAGCCATGGGCATGGGCAATGCCTTGGGCGCAGTAGGTGGCGACATGACGGCAGTAAACATCAATCCGGCAGGTATGGGTATCTATCGTAGCAACGAGTTCACCACCACCCTCAACTTGATGGATAACTACACCCATTCCACATATTACGGTGCGAGCAACGGCGCAAACAATATGCGTCTTTCTATTCCCAATCTCGGCTATGTGAGCGCCAAGCAAAGGAGCAACTACAAGCCTTTGCGATTCACCCAATTCGGCATCGGACTCACCCGAACCAACGACTACAACATCCACAGCTACGCCAAAGGCATCAATCCGACAAGTTCGAAAATCGATGATTACCTCGCACAAATCGATGGCTATTCACAATTAGAGTTACAAGACGCCTTCCCCTACACGATTTACCCGGCTTGGAGTACTTATCTCATTGACATTTATCACGATGATTTAGGTGATTATTATGGTAGTCCCGTCCCACAAGGCAATATCTGGCAAGGACAGGAAAACACTTTCAAGGGCCGTTCCGAAGAATGGACTTTTGCGGGCAGCGCCAATTTCAGCGATCGTTTTTTCATCGGCATCAGTGCGAATCTGGCCCATGTGAAACGCTTTGGGACAAAAGTATTCCAAGAAAGTCGAGTTAAAGGCACTGAGACGGATTTCGACCAATGGAGTTTCAAGGAAGACCTACGCAGTGACGCATTTGGTGGTAATGTGAAGCTCGGTTTCATTTTCCATGCCAATCGCTGGCTGCGTTTGGGCGCCGCTTTCCATTCCCCAACCCTCTACAACTTCGACGAATCGTGGCAAACCGAGACCGAGTCACAAATCTTAGGGGTTACCCGAAAATACATCAGCCCCGAGTCCAACTACGAATACACCTTTTTCAGTCCGCTGAAATGGATAGGCAGCCTGGCTTTCATCATTGGACAACAAGGTATAATTAGCATAGATGCGGAATATACCAACTACGGCGCGGCCACTTTCAAAGCCAACGACTTCGACTACAGTGCCGTCAACGAAAACATCAAAAGCACCTACGGAAGGACATTCAATTTCCGTTTAGGCAGTGAATGGGCCTTGGGCGACACTTACCTTAGGTTAGGTGCGGCCTACTACGGCAGCCCATTTGGCCTTGGCGAAACGGGCAGTAGCGTCAAGAAAGCCTCGTTCGGCATTAGCCTTCCCGTATCTAACAGCACCACTTTCGATTTCGCCTACGAGTTGAGCTACGGGAAATCTTTCCTTTATCTTTATGATGCCGGCGACTTGGGTATCGAGCCCATCGCGCAGCAACAATTCAAGAACAATCTCGCTGCCACCCTCAAGGTAAAGTTCTAAACGAAAAAAGGCTACCCGAAGGTAGCCTTAATCGAAATCTCAAATCAGACTATATTCATCAAGCGTTATATTGTTCGATGATACCCTTGTCGACAAGGATACGACCACAATACTCGCAGACGATGATCTTCTTATGTGTGCAGATGTCCAACTGATGTTGGGGCGGGATACGGTTGAAGCAGCCGCCGCAGGCCTCGTCGAAAATACCCACCACGGCCAAACCATTGCGGGCATTTTTACGGATACGTTTGTAAGCAACCAAAAGACGGTCTTCCACCAGTTTCTCACATTCGGCAGAACGCTGAAGCAGTTGTTCCTCCTCCTTTTCTGTACCTTCCACCAGCGAATGCAACTCGTCCTTCTTGTCCTTCAGTGAAGACTTCAGTTCGGTGAGACGCATCTGAGCCTCAGCCACCTTGACGGCTACTTCATTATCCTTAGCGGTAATCTCTTTGATACGTTTTTCTGAAAGTTGGTTATCAAGCTGTTGATACTCAATTTCTTTAGTCAATGAATCGTATTCGCGGTTATTGCGGACGTTGTTCTGTTGGTCCTCATATTTCTTGATCAAGGCTTCGGTTTCCTTAATCTTGATCTTATAATCAGAGATGTCTTTCTGATGTTTCTTGCTTTCCTCCTTGAAATTGGCAATACGGGTCTCCAAACCGGCAATTTCGTCCTCCATGTCCTGGATTTCGAGCGGAAGGTTACCACGGTAGGCGCGAATCTCATCAATCTTAGAGTCGACCTGTTGCAAGGTATAAAGGGCAACCAGCTTCTGTTCCACGCTCACTTCAACGGGGTCTTCCACTGGCTTGGGAGCCTCTTTCTTTACGGTGGGGGCCTCCTCTTGAGGAATGACAACTTTCTCATTCACCTCAACTTCAGTCGTAAGTTTTGCCGTTTTCTTTGTCGTCTTCTTGTCTTTCTTATCGTCGGCAGCTTCTTCATTCACCACTGGAGCTTCGTTTTCCACTTCGGAATCCGTTTCAGCCTTAGCTGTTTTTTTCGTGGTTTTCTTTGTCTGCTTAACTTCCTTTACCTCAGCAACTTCAGTCACCTCAGCTTCTTCTATGTTTTCTTTCTTAGCCATATTGTGATTACTTATTTTTTACAAAATAATGAACCGAATTTGTCTTCGTTTCAGCAATTTCGGCTGCAAAGGTAGGAAATTTTTTCCGAATCAACTTACATAATAATTCTTTCGTGAATTGTTCGGTCTCAAAATGCCCGCCATCGACAAGGAGAATGTTGCCTTCTGGAACGAAAAAGTCATGGTATTTGATGTCGGCAGTGAGGTAAGCATCTGCACCACAACGCATCGCATCAGCCATAAAAGGGACTCCCGAGCCGCCACAAAGCGCCACTTTTTGGATTTTTTTGCCAGTCAAAGCGGAATGACGTAAACAAGGTGTTCCAATTGCATCAGCTACAAGGCTCAGAAAATCAATTTCTTCCATCGCTATTTCGAACTCGCCTACCATGCCTGCCCCACAAAGGTCAGGTTCCGAGGTTAAAGGTTGCAAAATATGCAGGTTCTTCAAGCCCAACTTTTCGGCCAAAATACGGCTCACGCCTTGGAAACTGTTATCCAAGTTCGTATGCATGGAAATCATGGCGATGTCGTGCTTGATGGCTTTCATCACAGCACGTTCAATATAAGTTTCAGGCGTAAGATGCTTCAATCCACGGAAAATCAAAGGATGATGGCTGATGATGAGGTCACAATGCTTGGTAACGGCCTCGTCCACGACTTTTTCTGTAATATCCAAGCAAATCAAGGCTTTACGGGTCTCTGCATTCAAATCACCGACTTGCAAGCCAGCATTGTCATAACTCTCCTGCCATTGAAGCGGTGCAATCTCTGTGATGCAGTTCAAAATGTCTTTTACGGTCATATTTTCAGTTTTGAGGCTCAAAATTAGGAAAAAATGTCTAATTTTGACCCCTACAATGAGAATTTTACTTCTGCCCATATCGTTTCTATACCATATCGTATTGACAATCAGACATAAGTTGTACGATTGGCATATCTTAAAAGCCACACGATTTGAAAAACCGGTGATTTGTGTGGGCAACCTCAGCTTGGGTGGCACGGGAAAAACGCCACATACGGAATACCTCATTTCTTTATTGAAGGACGACTATCACGTCGCGACCTTGAGTCGTGGCTACGGCAGAAAGACCAAAGGCTTCAAATTGGCTGAAAGCATAAACACCTGCGAAGACTTAGGCGACGAACCATTGCAATATTTCAGAAAGTTTCCACAGATATTGGTTGCTGTGGACGAGGACCGTGTGGATGGCACTCGCAAGCTGCTCTGCAGTCCGAACAGGGCAGAAGTCGTCCTCCTCGACGACGCGTTCCAGCATCGCCCCATCAAGGCGGGTTTGAACATCTTATTGACGGAATACCAACATCTTTATTGTGACGACTTCCTCTTCCCTACCGGCACTTTGCGCGATGTGAGGTCAGCTGCCAAGCGAGCGCAAATCATCATCGTCAGCAAATCACCTAAATGCCTAGGGGAAGAAGACAAAAAACGCGTCATCAACAAATTAAAACCTGAAGAAGAACAAAAAGTGTATTTCTCTTATTTAGAATACAACGAATTGCAACCTTTGAACGAGAAAGCAAAAACTATTGCCTCCGAAAATGCTGATTCCGTCTTGGCTTTCTGCGGCATAGCCAACCCAAAGCCGTTTGTCGAAGAATTGAAGAACAACTATAAATCCGTTGATTTTCTGCAATTTGCCGATCATCATACCTATACAAAAGAAGATTTGACAGTCATCCTCAAACACTTTGAAGACCTCAGCGGAGAGAAGAAAATCATCGTCACCACCGAAAAAGATGCTGCACGATTAACAAATTCTCCTTATTTTTGTCAGTTTGAAATTGCGCCGTTATATGTTTTACCCATCAACGTGCGTTTCCATGAAGAAGAAAAGTTTAACGAAGAAATATTGAAATATGTACGAGAGAATTCTTACAACCGTTGGTTACATTAAATTGAAAACCAATGGTTTTCAACCTGAAGTTGGCATAGTCTTAGGCTCTGGATTAGGCGGTTTGGCCAATGGAATCACTGTTGAATACGCCATCCCCTATACGGACATCCCGAACTTCCCCGTCTCCACGGTGAAAGGTCACCAGGGACAACTGCTGTTTGGCACCATCGCTGGCCGAAAAGTCATCGCCATGCAAGGCCGTTTCCACTATTACGAAGGCTATCCGATGAGCGAAGTCGCCTTCCCTATCCGCATGATGATGCAACTAGGCATCCAGTTCCTCATCCTCAGCAATGCCGCCGGAGGTCTCAATCCGAACTTCCATGTGGGTGATATCATGATCATCAACGACCATATCCATGCCATGCCCAATCCGTTGATTGGACCCCATGACGAGCGTTTCGGTGAACGTTTCCCCGACATGAGCGAGCCATACGACAAACGACTCATCAAGTTGGCTGACGAGATCGCCTTGGAAAAAGGCATCTGGGTGCAACATGGCGTGTATTGCTCCACTTCTGGCCCGACCTACGAGACGCCTGCTGAATGCCGTTACTTCCGCATCATCGGTGCCGACACCATCGGTATGTCGACGACGCCTGAGGTCATTGTAGCTCGACAAGGCAAGTTGCCCGTCTTTGGTTTATCCATCGTTTCCGACATGGCCAACATCTATGGTTTGGACCACACCATTACCATCACGCACGAGGAAGTCATCAAGGCTGTGAATGCCGTGGAGCCCAAGCTCATCACCCTTATCACCGAGCTCATCCGCCGCAGCGCCGAAATCCAGTTCTGATGGCCGTTTATTTCGTCACCGACTTCCATTTGGGCATCCCTTCACTTGAGGACAGCCAAAAGCGCGAGCGCAAGTTGTTGCGCTTCTTGGACATGATTCGTCCCAACTGCGAGGAGCTCTACCTGATGGGCGACCTCTTCGACTTCTGGTTTGAGTATAAGACCGTGATTCCGAGAGGTTTCGTCAGGCTACAAGGCAAGTTGGCTGAGTTTACCGATGCTGGCATTCCAGTCCATTTGTTTATCGGAAACCACGACCTTTGGAGTTTCGGCTACCTGCATGACGAACTAGGTATCGAAATGCATCGTGAGCCGGTTGTCAAGATGATAAAGGACAAGAAGTTTTTCCTTGTCCACGGTGACGGCAGAGGGCCGGGCGACAAAGGTTACAAGTTTTTGAAAAAGGTATTTGAATGCAAGTTCAATCAATGGCTATTCAGATGGTTGCACCCCGACATTGGCATTGGTTTGGCTTTGAAATGGTCGCACAACCATCGCCTGAAGAAGCTTAAGAACGAGGTGGAACGAGGTTATTATGACGATATCCCTAGCACCCGCCTCTATCAATATGCCCAAGAGCAAGCCGCCCTTGACCCAACCATCGACTTCTTCATCTTCGGCCACCAACACAAGCCCATGCAGTATCAGAGCGGCGACCATGCATTGACGACCGTTGTGGGAAATTGGATTTATGATTTCACTTATGCCGTCTACGATGGAGAGACAGTTATTTTAAAACAATTCGACAACTAAATAAACAAATCGATAATAAATAAAACGTGATCAATTAAACAAAATAACCATGAAAGTTACAGACAAGTACATTGACGAAAACAAGGATCGTTTCCTTGAGGAATTATTCGAACTTATTCGCATTCCGTCCATCAGCTCGGAATCCGCCCACAAGCATGACATGATTCGTTGTGCCGAGTGCTGGCGCGACAACCTGTTGAAAGCTGGTGCCGACAAGGCCGA
Organism: uncultured Bacteroidales bacterium; assembly: GCA_900317155.1. Lineage (GTDB taxonomy): Bacteria > Bacteroidota > Bacteroidia > Bacteroidales > F082 > Limimorpha. The sequence continues at coordinate 188,150 of ONFO01000001.1, read as the reverse complement.
AGTGATGCCTACTGATGGCAACCCCATCGTTTATGGCGAAAAAATCATCGACAAGAAGAAACCTACCGTGTTGGTCTATGGCCACTACGATGTGATGCCAGTCGACCCCATCGAACTATGGAAAACCGACCCGTTTGAACCTGTCATCAAAGACGGCAAAATCTGGGCTCGCGGCGCCGACGATGACAAAGGACAATCGTTCATGCACGCCAAGGCTTTTGAGACCATGGTCAAGACCGACACCCTCCCCTGCAACGTGAAATTCATGCTCGAAGGTGAAGAGGAAATCGGTTCGGGCAGCCTTGCCAAATGGATTGTGAAGAACAAGAGGCTGGTGAAAGCCGATATCATTTTGGTATCCGACACTTCAATGATTGCAGCCGATGTGCCAAGCATCACTACTGGCTTGAGAGGCCTCGCCTACTGGGAGATTGAAGTCACCGGCCCCAATGCCGACCTGCATTCCGGTCTCTTTGGAGGTTCCGTTGCTAATCCCTTGAACGTTCTTTGCGAGATGATTGCTGGGTGCATGGACAAGAGCAATCACATCACTATCCCGCATTTCTATCATGATGTTGAAAAATGCTCCAAACGCGAGCGTGAACTACTCAACATGGCGCCTTACAACGAAGAAGAATACAAAAAGAGTCTAGGCGTGAAGGCTTTGCGCGGTGAAAGAGGCTACACCAAAATCGAGAGAGTGGGCATCCGTCCCTCCTTCGACCTCTGCGGCATGTGGGGTGGCTATACTGGCGAGGGCAGCAAGACCGTACTTCCCTCCAAAGCTTATGCCAAACTATCTTGCCGTTTGGTGCCACACCAAGATCATGAAAAGATTGCCAAGTTGGTGAAGAGATATTTCGAGAAGGCAGCTCCTGACTACGTCACCGTGAAGGTCACCCCATTACATGGCGGTGAGGCATACGTATGTCCTATTGACCTGCCAGCCTACAAAGCTGCCGAAGCTGCTTACATGCACACTTACGGCAAGCAACCCATCCCCATGCGCTCGGGCGGAAGCATCCCGATTATCTCTACCTTCGAGAAAGTACTGGGTATCAAGTCTATCCTTATGGGCTTTGGCCTTGGAGAAGACGCCATCCACTCACCCAACGAGAACTACCGCCTTGACCACTTCTACAAAGGTATTGAGACGATTATCGCGTTCTATCAGCATTTCGCAAAAGGTGATAGTATTGCGTAATTATCGAAACACAAACTCAAAGAAGGAAAGGCCATCATAGTCTTTCCTTCTTTTTTTGCATAAAAAACACTTGATTCAAAAATAATGTCTAATTTTGCCAAAGAAAAGGATTGACAATGGATGAAAAAATCATCAACAACATCAAGCAAACGCTCCTACTGAACCTACCTTCAGGAGGATATGCATTGTTGTATGGCTCTAGGGCAAGAGGAGATGCTCATTCGGGTTCTGATTGGGACATTCTCATCATTCTCGACAAAGACAAACTTTTGCCAGAGGATTATGATACCATTTCTTACCCATTGCGAGAACTTGGCTGGGAACTTGGCGAATACATAAACCCTGTGATGTACACTGCCAAAGAATGGGAAAGCAGCAAGTTTACACCTTTTTATCACAATGTCATTGACGAAGCAATACGATTAGCATGAAACTGACAGACGAAGAAAGAACAATTGTAGTAGGCCTGCAAATGGAAAAGGCGCACCGATTCCTTGAACAAGCAGACGAAATGAGTAGGCAAAAATATTGGGACATTGCTTCAAACCGGTATTATTATGCTTGTTATCATGCAGTTCAGGCATTACTCATTAAAAATGAATTGGTTGCACATACTCATGATGGCTTATTAACTCAGTTCGGGCTACATTTCGTTAAAGCAGGAAAAGTGGAATCACGATTGGGGGCTTTTCTATCACGTATGGAACAACTTCGCGAAAAAGGAGACTACAATTGTTTTTACTCCATTACAGAAGAAGAAATAAAAACAATAACGGAGCCAACGAAAGAATTGATTCAACGAATTGAGGAGCTTTTGGCCGAGTAGGTTCCTATAGCACAAAAACAATAAAAGGAAGAGTCGACCGGCTCTTCCTTTTTTGCGTATAATACCTTAACTCTAACTATTATTTCGAGAACATCACCTTTTCGCTGTTGAACATGCGGGTCAGAACCCAGACGGCGATGCCTGTGTAGACCACATTGGCAGCCAAGGTAACGATGACAGGCATCCATTTCATCTCGTGGGCAAAAACCGAGGTCATCGCCTGGATGGAATTGTAGAAGGGAATCAGATAGGCCGTCAAGCTTTCGGGCGCGCCGTTCTGGAACATAGGCGTCAAGCCACAGAACATCACCACCAACATGAATGGCGTAATCATGGTGCCAGCGTTCTTTACATCCTTGGCCAGTGCCGACAATATGCTGACGGCCGAGGCCATGATGAGCACCGTGGCAAAGATGATGAGCAACAGCACCACGTAGTCGGAACCCGTAAAGTTGAGCCCCAACTCCACACCAGCCGCGTCGGTCGGTATCATCTTGGGCAGTGAAAGCACGATACCGATGAAACTTGAGATACCACTTAATAGTGCTATGCAACTCAGCGACACCACCTTGCCCAAGGCCAGCTCGTTTCTTCGCAAGGGAGTTACCAGCAGGGTAGCTATAGTGCCGCGCTCCTTCTCGCCAGCGATGGCACTAGGGGCAATGGCCATCACGCCGCTGAAGAGCAACATCAGGATAAGCATCGGGATGAGTTTCGACAAGATGCTGCCTAACATTTCGTTGCTGCTAGCCTTATCGAAGGCAGTCCCTTCCGAGTCAGCGCGATTGATGTCGAAGCGGTTGCTCAGTTGGTCTTCGTAAGCCGTAAGTGAGGTTTCGAGAATATGATAAACTCGACTCGAAGCATTATTGGCAGAGTTGTAATAGATTTCCACATTTGGTGCCGCTATGCCGCTTTGAGGGTCATAGGAGGCCACCTTCTCGTCGAATGCTTCAGGGAAGCGCACCAGCACCACGTTGAGGCTCTTATCTTCCAATCTATCTATATCCTCTTGGGAAACAGCTTGTTGAGATATAGCGGTAGCGGGTATGGCATCAATCAGCGGTGCCACATTAGTCGGCATATTCTCCACGCACAAAGTTACCAGTTCATTGGTTCCTTCGGTGGCCATCTTTTTCATAGCCATGCCCATGAAGCTGTAGATGAGATAAATCAGCAGGCCTGGCATGATGACCGTGGTGAACAGCATCTGTCGGTCGCCAAAGAATCGGGCAAACTCTTTCTTGATGATGGTCAATGTATTGCTTTTCATTCCTCACCTCCTTTCACTTCTTTGTACATTTCGAAGAAACGGTCTTCCATGGTCATGCCGGCGCACACCTCTTCAAGGGTGCCACAGGCGGTCATGCGACCATCAATGATGATGCCCACTCTATCGCACAGTCGCTCAACGAGACTGAAAATGTGGGTACTGAGGATAATGGTCTTGCCTTCGTCGCGTAATTCTTGCAAATAATCAGTAACAGTACGGGCCGTCAATACATCAAGGCCGTTGGTTGGCTCGTCGAAGATGATAATATCGGGGTTGTGGACCAACGAAATGACCAGCGAAAGCTTTTGCTTCATGCCAGTGGAGAGGTTGGCCACCTTTACCTCAGCGAACTTGTTGACCCCAAAACGCTCAAACATCTTGGCCTTGCGTTCAGCCATCACCTCGGGCGCGATACCATAAAGCTGCGAGAAAAAGTCGAACAGGTAATTCGGCGTAAAGAAGTCTTCCAACTTCAACTCGGAAGTCAGGAACCCGATTTTTCCGCGCACCTCTTCGGGCTGGTTCACCACGCTGAAGCCATCCAATAGGGCATCGCCACTATCGGGGCGTATCAGGGTGGCCAACATTCGCAAAGTGGTAGTCTTTCCTGCGCCGTTGGGGCCCAAGAGACCAAAAATCTCCCCCTTGTTGGCGGTAAACGAAAGGTTGTCGACCGCGACAATCGCCTTCCGCTCCGTCCTTTCTATTTTCTGTTGTTTGCGCGAGAGCTGAAACGTCTTGCTCAGGCCCTCTACGCGTAAGATCTCATTCATAAGACTCATTCCTTTATGATTTGCTTGTATTTCAATCTTGTTACTTCACCAAACTTGCCCAGTTCCTTCTTGTCGATTTGCTTCTCGTTGCCCGACATCATGATGACCACGGGACGGTCTTTAATCATGCGGTTGTAGAAACTCTGCACATCGTCGAAACTGGCATTGCGGATGAGTTCCGTGACCTCGCCACGTGGGTCGTGGTCATAGCCTTTCTTCATCCAGTTTTGCACCGTCGAAGGCATATTGCGGAATCCGACATATTCACTCGAACGTGATTTCAGCAAGGCTTCTTTGGAAGCGTTGAACTTCTCCATACGGACTGGCATATTGACAATCAAATCCTTAAAGGCGGTCATACCGTCCAAGGTCTTGTCGGACTGTGTGCCGAGGAAGCCAAAGAGCTGACCTGGCTTACGTTGCAGATAGTCATACCGATAGTTAGCGTAAGCCGTATAACCCAAAGAGCGGAACTCACGGATTTCTTGGAACACGATGGAATACATGTCGGTTCCGAAATACTTGCTGAACAGGGAAGCCATTGCCTCGTCTTTGGCGCTCAACTTCTCACCTGGCACATGGAAATAGATATTGCTTTGGCGGAAATTCTTGTTGGAAGCGATAAACACCTGAGGCTCGGTATATTTTTTCTCAACACGAATCTTTTCCTGCCCCTTAATGGCGTTCGACTTCACCAAGTTGTTGTTTTTCAGCATACCTACCAACATCTCTGGTTGGGTATTGCCACTATACAACACGTAACCATCATATTTCAAAGCTTCGGCTACTTCTGCAAGCAATTCCTCTCCGCTTCTCTTTTTCCATTCCTTCAAGGTGGCATGATTCAAGAAGTTTGACTGGTCGCCATACATGGCATACTCGCGGACCGCCTGTGCCCATGTTGAAGCATCTTCACGTAGTGCGTTGAGGTCGGTTTTTTCGCCATCCACCAAGGTCTTTATGTATTTTTCCTCATTGGAAGGATTCTGCAACTTGCTGTTGCACAAAGCTATAACATTGTTAAGATCTTTCTCGAAACCTGTCATGTGTACTGTAAACTGGTTATCAGAACTGTAGAAGTCGACCGAGGCACCCAACTTCTGTAATTGAAGCGCATACGCTTCAGGCGATTGTGTCTTAGTGCCCTGCATTTGCAGATATGACACTGCTCGACCCAAGTCGGGGTCGTTGGCGGAACCATAGTTGAACACAACCTTGAGGTCAAAGATATCATTACGTGGGTTGACCGTCGAGTAGAGTTTGAAACCATCGTTGACTTCAGTAATCACCACATCCTCGCCAAATTTGATGACTTGAGGTTCCACCTCGGGCACCATTTGTGCCTCGATAGCCTTGGCAAAATCAGACTTGGCTTCAGTATTCTTGGCCTCGATGGGTTTCCAATTGGGTTTGTCGACTTTATCCTTGGCAGGGAAGCCCATCTTGGAGCGCACATCCAAATAGTCGTTGCCGAAATACTTGTTGGCAATGGCCACCACTTCAGCCTTGGTGATATTCTTCAAGCGTTCCGTCTCAGCCAAATAATCTTCGTAAGTCTGTCCCGTGGTTTCCAGCTCTAAAAAAAGACTCGACAATCTTCCAAAACTCTCTGTGGTTTTCAAGCGTTCCGTCAGCATGCTCATGCGCATGGCCTCGAAGAGGTCGTCGCTAAACTCGCCTTTCTTCAATCGGTCGAGGCAGTCAAAGATGAGATTCTCAGCGCTTTCGTGGGACTGTCCCAACAATTTGGGGATGTAAATCATCACATTGCCGCCATAGTCTTCCAAAGAAAGGGGCAGTAAGATGGCTGCCATGATATCACCGTCTTTCATCAGTTTGTCCATCAGGCCCGTTTCGCCATTGGCAAAGATGGAGCAAGCGAGGGACAAAGGAAGCATATCAGGATCCGAATTCTTTACGCCAGGGAACACCAATGCACCCATTTTGACGGGTGTCATTCTGACTTCCTTCACCATCGGGCCGTCGAACTTAGGCAAGGTATAGGTTGGTTCCTTAGGCAGTTTTCCGCTGCGCCATTTGCCAAACTTCTCGGCCACCATAGGTTCTGTTTCATCGATATCGAAGTCGCCAACAAGGATAAGAGTCATGTTATTGGCCACATAATACGTGTTGTAAAACTCGCGCATCTTGCTGGTCTGCGGGTTTTTCAGGTGTTCGGTATAGCCGATAACGGGACGACCATAAGGATGCTCACCAAAAACCTCTTTGAAGAGATACTCCTGGAAGGCTGCACCGGGGTTATCGCCATACATGTTCTTCTCCTCGTAAACCGTCTCCAGCTCTGACTGGAAAAGACGGAACACGGGGTTGCGGAAACGCTCAACATACACATCCATCCACTTGGAGAGTTGATTCGACGGAAAAGTGTTGAAATACATGGTTTGGTCGTAGGACGTACCCGCATTCAGACCTTTACCACCCATCTGTGTAAGGATAACATCCACCTCATTCGGAATAGCATAGTCGGCTGACTTTTGCGACAAGGCATTGATTTTCTGTTGGATGGCTTGCCTTTCAACCACATCAGAAGTTTCGTGCAAACGGTCATACATCAGGTCGATGCTGTCCAGATACACTTTCTCGGCCTCCCAATTGGTCGTACCAATCTTATCCGTTCCCTTGAACATGATATGCTCAAAGTAATGCGCCATACCTGTGGCGTCTACAGGGTCGTTCTTGCTGCCTACATGAACATAGACAGCACCGTAAATCTCGGGCTGCGAATGGTCTTCACACATCACCACCTTCAAGCCATTGTCCAAATGGATGGTTTTGGTTTTCAGGTCACTCTGCTGGGCAAATGCGAATGTAGTTCCTAAAACAAACAGGAACAGAATCAATAGTTTTTTCATTTTGCTTGTTTTGTTATTGTTATTCAATTCCAAACATGTTTCTATACTGTTCAACGATATAGGCATCCACCCAATCGTAATACCGCTGCATCACGTTGGCATCCTGCGACTTCCGATAGCCCATTAAGGCTTCTTCGCCAAGGTATATCACCTCGTTTTCAATCGGGAGAATACGTTGCAAGATGCCCGTCCCCTTTTTGTTCATCAACTTGGAGAGGTCGCCATAGAACTCCACATTGCCACGTTCGAGCGAAAATACACGCTCTTTCAGTTTCAAACCCATCTCGTTCAGTCGTGAATGGCCTGTTCCATCATCCGTGACAATGGCAGGTAGCTTCCCAGATTTGGTAAGTACCAAGGGCATGGCAACGGTAGTCAAAGGCCAGCCCATGATGGTCCAACTGACCGTATTGAGTGGAGATTCGTCGGGTCTGACACCTTGCACCAACACCACAGAAGCCGTAGAATAACGGGCAATGTAGTCATGGAACGACACATAACGTATATCTTCTTCGGTCTCAGGCATGAAATCATGCATGTCGAGTTTGGTCACACCGTGTTTCAGATAACGTGAAATATGGGTAATCAGATAGCCATGCTCCAAATTGCCTTCCTTGCAAGCCTCAGCCATGAAATCAGTGATGGCCTGATAGCGTTCCACACCCTGATCCAGCTTATGGTTACCTGTTGTGCCAAAATTGGTGCGCATCAGATAACCGTCAGGAGCAACTTTAGGGTCGTTCACATCGAACTTTACATAATCGTAGTTGCCCGTTTCATAATAAGCACAACCGCCTTTGGCATCAAGCACGGCAAAATTGGAGTTGACCTCACGAGGTTTCTTTACCGTGTCCAGCAGACGCTCGAAATCTTCCAACGTAGCACATAATTCCAGCGCCTTACGGATAAAGATGCCATCACCGTCGGTGTCGCCGCCATCGCCGTTCATGTTATAAGCAGCGGTATTGATGATGCCAAATCCAGCTTCGTTATGACCACCCCAAACGTCATTAGGCTTCGTATCCTCAGCGTTCACAAGGCCAAGATAACGATACCGCTGACCTTGGACTACAATCATCATATTGTGTACACTCTTCGAATCGCGATGCTTGAAAATCATCGGGCGACCGTCCTTGGTGACCCTACCAGAAACAATGACCGAGGTACAAGCCCTGACAGGCTGCACCTCGGTCATCATGACTGCCACCAATGCAAGAGCCAAAACCAGCTTCTTCATGGCAGATCAGTTAGTCTATAACATGCTGATAGTAAGTTCCTTCCTTGAAGTTCTTGATACCATCCTTCAGGAAATTCACAAAAGCATCCTTGTCCAAATCGTATGCACGCGGCTTCATCAACAGGTTGCCGTTGTGGTCCATGAGGCAGTAATAGGGCTGAGCATTGGTGCCGAACTTCGAGATTTGGAAGTCAGCGTACTTGCGGCCGATGGTCTTCTTTTCCTTGCCATCGTAGGTCGAGGTGTACCACTCGTTTTCGGGCAAGGCAGTCTTATCGTCGACATACAAGGCACAGATGACAAAGTCGTGGCGCAGCATGTCCTTCACACGCGGGTCACTCCACACGTTGGCTTCCATCTCACGGCAGTTGACGCAGCCGTGACCCGTGAAGTCGATGAAAATCGGCTTGTTGGTAGCTTTTGCGGCGGCCAAGGCTTGATCGTAGTCGAAATAGCCTTTTAGGTTATGGGCCAAATGGAAGAGGTCGGCATATTTCGGTTCTTCATTGAACTCACCAACGGCAACAGCTTCCGTCTGACCTTGCGGTGCCACCGCCATATTGGCAAACTTAGCATCCACATAGTCAATCACTTTTTCGCTGTTTTCCTCAATGATACGGTTAAGGTCGAAATCGAGGGTTTGCTTGGGCGGCAGATAACCCGAGAGGGCTTTCAAAGGAGCACCCCACATGCCAGGGATCATATAAACCACGAAGGTCAGGTCGATGATGATGAGCACCAGACGGAACACGCCCAATTCCTTGACTTCCTTCTCGTCTTTGAAACGAATCTTGCCCATGAGATAGAGGCCCAATAAGGTGAAACACACAATCCAAATGCCAAGGTAAACCTCACGATCGAGCAGATGCCAGTGGTAGGTTTGGTCGGCCACACTGAGGAACTTGAATCCCAAGGCGACTTCGATGAAACCTAATACGACCTTAACGGAAGTGAGCCAGCCACCGCTCTTAGGCAGACGCTGCAGCAAGTTCGGGAAGAACGCAAATAAAGCAAACGGAAGGGCAAAGGCCACGGCGAAAGCAAACATCGTCACGATAGGAGCCCAGAACTCGCCCGAGGTCGACTTGATGAGCACCGTGCCCACGATGGGACCTGTGCAAGCAAACGACACCAACACCAAGGTCAAGGCCATGAAGAAGATACCGCCGAGGTTCTTTGTGCTTTGCTTGCTGTCGCTCTTGTTCACCATATTGCTGCCCAGCGTGATTTCGAAGGCACCGAAGAACGAGGCCGCGAAAATCATGAACACGAGGAAGAAAATGATATTCGGCAGCCAGTGTGTGGCCAGCCAGTTGAAGATGTCGGCCGTAACGCTGTTGCCACCCACGAGCCAAGTCACCAAGATGATGATGGCAATAGGCAGGGTGTAAAGCAACACGATGAAAAGGAAATACATGAAAGCCTTGAAACGACCTTGTGCCTTGGTTTCACCCTCACCGTGCATGAAGAACGACACGGTCATAGGAATCATGGGGAACACGCAAGGCGTCAAAATGGCGGCGAAGCCCCAAAGGATAGCTTCGAGAATCATACCCCAGATGTTGGACTTCTTGCCAGCAGTGGTTTCGGGCTCAGCGGCCTCAATTACAGCGGGTTCGCCGTAGGTAAGGTCAACGTCCTCGGTCAAGGAGACACATTGACCGTTTTTGCAAGCCTGATAGTTGATTTCGCCCGTGATGGGGAAGCCACCGTCCTTCAGTTTGCGGAAGGTCTGGGCAAACGAAGCCGTGCCAGCAAACTGTTTGTACTCCACTTCAAAGATGTCGTCGTAATACATCGGCACATCCGTAAGGTCGCGGGCCTCGCCCACCGCCTCAAAAAACTCAGAAGTCTTGATGTCGAACACTGTAGGTAATGGTCCCAAGTCAGGCATCTTGGTGGAATAAATGTGATACTCGGGGTCGATTGTAGCCGTGGCAACAATATCGAACTCATTTTCATTGAGGTCTTGGATAGCGACAGACCACTTAACTGGGTCGATGATTTGCGCACGGACCTCCATAGGGACGATGGCGGCGAAGGCCATCAGTAGACAGAAATAAAGTCGTTTCATAAGTAACTAAGAATTTGTTTGCAAACAATAATATTTAATAAGGTGCAAAAATAATAAGATTTACAACATGACCGAAAAAAAAATATGATTTTAACGACAAAGAGCAGAGAGTACATACTTAGGACCGATTCCATCTGCATTGAAAAACGGTCTTTGTGTCGTTGACAATCTTGAAACGGTCATCAATGCGATATCCGACCACCCAAAAGATGTCGCCTTCAGCGGAAACCAAGAGCCAAACATTTTGTTTCTGGTATTCCGTAAACTTCTGATCCACAAAGAAATCGCTCAATAGTTTGGATCCTTTCATGCCCAGAGGACAGAAGCGGTCGCCATGTCGCCAATGCCGCAAGGTCAAAGGAAATCTCAATTTGTCGAAATCCAATTGAGCCACATCGGATGATTTGTTGATAATGAAATCGGCAGTTTTCTCCATTTTGGAGAAACGAAGATGAATGGGCGAGAGAATCTCTTCTTCCCCTATTTGAATCTGGATTTCAACATCTGTTTTCTCATTTATTTCAGAGAGTTGCAAGTCATCCCTACCGATAACTACGCAATGTGTAGGCGAAAAGTATTGGTTTCCAATACCCGTTCCAACAGCTTCGTGAATGAAATGACATTGGTCGGTGTTGAAACCATATTGGCGTAGCCATTCGAAAAGCAATTGGAATGAGGAATGCTGAATGAGGAATGCTGAATAAGGAATGCGTTGAATATCACCGTTATATTCGATGATTTGACCCAGTTTCTCTTGTAGTAATTCTCTATATAGTTCATTTTCAGCGGCAAGATGTTCCAAAGACTTATACAATCCCTGCCGTGCTTCGGCATGCAGTTCATCGAAGGCGGGCAGCAATTGGTTGCGGATTTTGTTGCGCAGATAAACGGATTCGGCGTTGGTATGGTCTTCTCTCCAAAGGATTTGGTTCTCAACCGCATACTTTCGGATTTGTTCTCGCGAAGCCCACAGTAAAGGTCGAATAATCACTCCATTTTGTGGCTTCATGCCTTTCAGTCCGTTGAGGCCTGCGCCGCGCAACAAATTGATGAAGAATGTTTCGGCTTGGTCATCGGCATGATGGGCTACAGCGATTTTGTCATAACCCAGCTGTTGCCGCAATTCTTCAAACCAGGCATAACGCAGATCACGGGCTGCCATTTCGATGGAGATGCTTTGTTCTGCGGCATATTTCTCGGTTTCAAAATGCTTTACAAAGCACTGAATGCCATTCCGTTCGGCATAATCTCTGACAAACTTTTCATCGCCATCAGATTCCTCGCCGCGCAAATGGAAATTGCAATGCGCCGCGACAAATTCCACCTTAGCTTTCAGCAACAAATCCGCCAAAACCATGGAATCGATGCCGCCACTGAGAGCCAGAATGACTTTGTCGCTTTCGGCGAGAAGGTTATACCTATTAATATATGCTTGGAACTGGTCAATCATTGTCAGTGCTTTACCACAAATTTTCCCATACCTTTTCCGTCCACCTGAACGAAATACAAACCATCGGGATACCGATTTGTATTGACCCTTATCTGTTGACTATCAGAAACAATAGCGTCCACCAATTGGCCCAAACTGTTATAAACTTGGATCAAACCCTGCGCATCAATGTTCACAACATCATCAGCTGGATTGGGATAAATCGCGCAACCTTCTTGCTGATTATCAAAGACATCCGAATAGCATTGATGCACTTCTATGCCCAAAGGCTCAAAGGCATCAATAATGGTTTGCAAATCATAGATATAAAAACCCGAATGACCTCCGTCAAGTAAAATTTGTCTGTCTGGTGCAATCAAGAAAAAATGCGGAGAATAGGAGAAATGATACAAATCCACAAACCTCTGAGCGCCTCCTTCCAGGCCTACCGTAGGATACTCAACACCAAATTCCTCGCACCATCGGAAACACAACTCCTCGGGGTCGGTGGTCACTTCCATATAGAATATGTCTTCATTGTTGCATCCGTATCGATAATAGGATTCCACAATGTATGGCATCGCCTCGCGGCACGAAATGCAGGTAAATCCGAAGAAATCAACAAAAACGAACTGACCTCGATCAAGAATATCGAACAAATGGATCTCGTTACCATGACAATCAACCAACTCGAAATCCAGGGCTTCGGGACCAACACAAATCGTATCGGAAATGTTCTCCGAGCCATCCTCACATCGCGAAGCCACAAAGTAACAGTTCTCCTCCGTCGGATGATACGTTACGTTTTCTATGTTTGACTCAACCGTGTTGGCCTCAAAATGGAAATCCTCTTCCGCATAATTCCGCGAAAACACATGATAATACTGGGTATCTTCAACGTCCTCCCACTCAAGGTCCAATTGCGTCGATAAAAGATGAGCCGTCAAGTTGCTTGGTGCCTCGCACTGGCCATAATTGCAATCGCTTGGCACGATGCCCAAATCCGAAAAGACCTCCTCAAAATGATAGACTATCGGCTCTTGAAATATCTGATGGTCAGGCAAAAACAAAAGAAACTGGTTGTTCCCATAGTCGTAGATGCAATCAGGATATAGGGCATAAAATGAGGCACTCCCTCCATCCATGCCAATCACGGGAAACTCAATATGATGTTCTTCGGACCAACTTTGGCACTGTGCTTCATCAGCATTAGTCAACAATTCCATAAAAAACACATCCCTGCCATTGCAGCCATACTGATGGTACAAATTGTTCATAGTCAAAGTCTGCCCATAACCGCTAAAATCATTCTGAAAGTGAACCAAGACATATTGCCCACCGTCGAGCAACTCAAACAGATTGTACGCTACGCCATTACAATCCGTAAAGGTAAAATCCTCAACTTCAGGCGGACACTCGGCCTTCAACTGCCAACCCAAAGCAAGAAACACCAACAAAAGAAACGCCTTTTTCATGTTCAGATAGTATGGATTGCAAAAGTACAAAAACCTCACAATCCGAAAAATAAATCATTTCTTTTTCTTCACCGAAAAACCAAATCCACCGATTTTTTCGCCGAGGCCGTAATACTTGCCGTGGGAATAGGCCAAAGGCTTGGCATGGTTGAGTTGAAACGCGCCCGTGCCCTTGTCGATGAGTTTTTCCTCCGCATTAACGGCTACCACCTCAGCGATGAACATATCGTGCGAACCTAATTCCTTCACTTCCACCACCTTGCACTCGATGCTCAACGGCGACTCGGCAATCAAAGGGGCTTTCACGATTTGGGCAGGCTCGGTATGCAAGTGCATCTGCTTGAATTTGTTGTAGTCGCGGCCTGAGCGCACGCCGCACCAGTCTGTGGCGGTGGCCAAATCCTCCGTCGTCAGGTTGATGACGAATTCCTTGTTTTTCATGATGAGTTCGTGCGAGTGGCGTTCCTTGCGGACGGAGATGTAGCACATAGGCGGGTCGGAGCAAATCGTGCCCGTCCAGCCGATGGTGATGATATTGTAGTTTTCCTCGCAGTCGCCGCAAGTGACCATCACGGCGGGCAGGGGATAAATCAACGTTCCAGGTTTGAAGGGAATTTTCATAATTTAGTTCTGTTTATGGTTCAACTACCCAAAAAACGTCCGATGGACATCGTGTTCGGGGGCGATTCCCCAAAAGTCATCTTGAAAAGCTGCAAAATTCTCCCAATTGTCTTTTTGTTTTTCAAACAATGCAATAGGCCATGGAAGGGAAATGCGGAAATTCACATCATCTTTAACAGATATAAGAAAATCTTGATGATTTATCCTTCCAGTCAAATGATAATGCTTCATATCCTCCCATTTGATTAACCGATGTTCTGGATATAACTTTGAGCCAGAAAGTCTCGTTTGATCCAAGCCTTCATCGGTAATTTTCAGGTTCACCTTCACTTCCGTAATCTTGTGCCCTATCACCAATAATATTGCAATGACAGACATATAGACAACCAAATACAACCAAAACCCAATATTTTGAAAAGCTTTCAGAATAATAAAAGTAGAAATAATCATGCCTAATGACAATGAAAGAAAGAGAACCCATAATGCGGCATATTTCACAATCGTGTATCCTTCAGGTCGCGGGATGGTCTTTTCTTCGTCAATGGTTTTCTTCTCTTCTTCACTCATCGCTGATTGTTTTATGATTGCAAAAATAATGATTTCCCTAACACTATCCAAAAAAACGCCCGATGCAAATCATGCTCAATTCATTTTCCGACAAGAGCTTCGATTCCTTGTTGTTTGGTCATTTTGAACAGCTCGTTCTCAAAAGCATAATAGTTATCTCTATTTGATTCTTGTTTCTCAAACAATGAGAAAACGGGTGGTGACAGGCGCAAATCCGAGCCTTCCTTCGGAACAATTCTAGAACTAATGCCATAATTATAGAACTTTTCTATATCTGTCCACCTGATTAACCGATACTCCGGAACAAGTTTCGAACCAGACAACCTCCTCTGTTCCAATCCAAGGTCGGACAGCTTAATATTGACTTTGGCTTCTGCAAGTTTATGAGCCAACAAGAACATTATGAAGAAACCAACAATCCATAAGACAGCAATCATCCATTCATTGTTCAAAGAACGGACAAAACCTAACGGTATTATCATTGCGACAACAAACAAATAAAACACTTTTTCTAATGGACAAATTATAAATGTGTATCCGTCTGGATTAGGGACAAATTCCTTTTCGTCTTTTTTCTGTTCTTCGTTCATGGGTGATTGTTTTATGATTGCAAAGATAAGGATTTTCCCCATCATGCAACATTGTTGAGATAGAATTTCTTATATCGAATTGATGAAATACTTTACTGCTTCGAGCAACGGGTCAAGGTCTTGACGAATAGTCAGCAGCACCACTTCACCATCAATGTCAAAATAACCATGTGCGATGTGGTTGCGAATTCCTATTACATCCTCCCATGGAATCTCCGAACGTTCCTTTAGCAACTCACCTTCTGTAATCCCATCTATTTGATGAACGCCCTCGCCTATTGCTTCAATCAGCATGCAACTGGCAGCAAGCTTTTGCATTCCATCGGGTGACAAATAATAATCCTCAGCCGTCTCGATATTAGCATTCCAATTCTTGAGCTGTTCAATGGCGTTCTCAATTTGTTGAAAAATGCCTATTACTCTATCCCGATTATTTGATGACGTAAATTCCATCGCGATTGATTTCTTGTAATAAATAAGGATTCATGTGTTGGTGCATTCTAACGACATCCACCGGACAACCCAAAAGACGCTCAAGAAATCGTTTTAATCGAACCATCAAATAGGCTTGAGGTTCCATTTCCACACAAACATCAACATCGCTTCCTTCAATCTGTTCATCTCGCGACACAGACCCAAATAGGCGAAGCGAGCGGATTCCGAAGTTTTTCCTTAACTCATCCTCTTGATTTTCAATTAATTCAATATATTCTTTTTTTGTCTTCATATTGCAAAAGTAAACATTTTACTCTATATCAACAAATAATGCAGCAAACAAAATCAAAAATTCCGCCCAAACGAGCGGGATTTACTTCAATTTACAACAAATGCTGGTTTAATATAGCCTCTAATTGCCCAATATAATAAAACGGCACATTGATGAGTCGATAAGGCAGCTTTTCGGGCTCGGGCGTAAAAGTGTCCTGAACGCTAAATTCTCCACTCCAAAAACGCACTGCCGTAACATGCCGCTCGGCGGTATTGACAAAACTATGCAACGAGCGAAGATGAGAATGTAGCCCCGTCTTCACTTCAATGGGAACAATTTGGGCATTTTGCTGCCAAATGAAGTCAATTTCAGCCGTGGTGCCTTTCTTGTCGCGCACCCAATAATATTGCTTCTCTTGGAACTTGTTATCCAACAACACCCGAAGTTCTTGTGCAACAATCTGTTCGGCAGCACGACCACGCCATGTGTCAAGCAATTCTTTGTTTTGAAGGTATTCTATTTGTATGTCGGCCACAAAATTGGTGATACCACTATCCACCATAATGAGTTTAGGGGCACGGCGCAAGGCTGGGATGGCTGGCGCGGAAGTCGTAGTAATTGGATAGTCTAACGACAGGATATAAGCCCTTTCAAGACAATCCATTGCATCGTGAATCTGCTTGCTGGTATAACTGCTATTGCCAAAATTATTCATAGCAATGGCTTCGGCAGCCGAAAACCAAGCCGTTTCCAACAAATGGCGGATAACGCGCACCTGCTCTTCGTTTTTGGCATACCGCTCCACATCCTCATTGTATCCTTTCAGCAAAGAATTGAAAATCGGAGAAAGTCGCTCAATGTCACGATATTGCACATAGTTGGAAACCACTTCAGGCATTCCGCCAATGAGCGCGTATTGATTAAAATGGCCAATCATTTTTGGGTGCATCACCGCCGACACCTTTAACTGCCGAACCATCTCGCACCAAGCCTCGCCCTCAACTGCGTTGAGGTATTCCATGAACGAGAACGGGCGCAAGTTTAGGTATTCCACTCGCGCCACTGGAAACGAAACGCGCTGTTTGAGCAGACTTTGCAGCCGACTACCCGCCGTAACGACATACAACCAAGGCATTTTCTCATAGAAATAGCGCAACAAGGCCACGGCCTGCGGCACTTCCTGAATCTCGTCGATGAAGAGCAACATGCGCTTGTTCTTGTCGGACACAACACGGTTGCGCAGACACAAAAACTGCCAGATTTCAAGCACATCGTCAGTTCGAGTGAAGATTTCGGCATCCTCCGACAACTCAAGATTGACCTCAATGAAAATGTCGAATTCCTTGCCAAATTCCCTCACAAGAGTGCTCTTCCCCACCTGCCTTGCCCCTCGAACAACAAGAGGTTTGTGGGGACTTCTTTCGCTCCATTGGCGCATCTGTTTAATGACTATCCGATTAAACATTGTATATCTATTTGTTTTTCAGACTGCAAAGATACACATTTTTCCCAATTCATAGGCAAGAATAAGCAAAATTTTTCCTAATTCATAGGCAAGACTTACTAAAACTTGCACAATTCATAGGCAAAAATAGGTCAAAATTTGCCAGATTCATAGGCAAGAACCTTTTTTCAGACAAAAAATCCCGCCCAAACGAGCGGGATTTTTCAGTTTTTAAGGTCGACCAGTCGATGCCTTTTATCGGTCGGCCCTTCGACAGGCTCAGGGACCTTAGCTTAGTCGATCGTCCAGGTCGAACCGCTGTTCAGCAGGTCGTCCATGCAGTGGATCTTCGAGTTGGCCTTCTCGTTTTCGATGACTTGGTCAAGGCTGTCGTTGAAGGTCGGGGCTTTCACGTCGCGGATGACGCCGATGGCGACGGGGAAATGAGGCGGCATCATGTGAGCCAGCATCATATGGATACCCGTGTCCTCGGTGGTCTTGTCGTGGACGAGAATGTCCTTCTCAGTGATGCCGTTCTCGCCAATCTTCACCACTTCAAGTTGGTTGCCGTTCAGGCGAATACCCTTGTCGCGGTTCTTACCGAAGATGAGCGGTTGGCCGTGGACGCACTTCACCTGCATGTCGTCGCGGACGTCCTTGCCGGTGATGTTTTCGTGCACGCCGTTGGAGAAGATCATGCAGTTTTGCAGGACCTCGGTCACGGCGATGCCATCGTGCTTGTACGACTCCCAGAAGATTTCGCTCAGCTCCTTGGGGTTGATATCCACGCCACGGGCAAAGAAGGTAGCCTTGGCACCGATGGCGAGTTCGCCAGGATTGAACGGGTCTTCGTAAGTACCTTGCGGCGAAGTCTTGGTCTTCGTGCCACGGAAGGTGCAGGGCGAGAACTGACCCTTGGTCATACCGTAGATACGGTTGTTGAACAGGATCAGGTTGATGTCGATGTTACGACGGCAGGCGTGTATGAAGTGGTTTCCACCGATGGCGGTGCAGTCGCCGTCGCCGGTGATCATCCACACGCTGAGGTTCGGGTTGGCCAGCTTCACGCCAGTGGCGGCAGCGGCAGCACGACCGTGGATGCTATGGAAACCATAGGTATTCATGTAGTAGGGGAAGCGCGAGGAGCAGCCGATGCCAGAAACGACAACGATGTCTTCCTTCTTCTTACCCAACTTCGGGAAAATGTCTTGAACGGCCTTCAAGATGGCGTGGTCACCACAACCGGGGCACCATTTCACCACCTGATCGCTTGCAAAATCCTCTTTGGTCAGCATGACCTCTTGTTCGATATTCTGATTTTCCATAGTCGTATTATTTTAAAAGGTCGTTAAACTTAGCTTCAAGCTCGCCGATGGTGAACGGCAGGCCCATCACCTTATTGAATTGCTCGCACTTGTACTCGGGGAAGTTCATGCGCAGGTACTTGGCAAACTGGCCGCGGTTGATTTCGCAGACCACGATCTTCTTGTGACCTTGCAGCACTTCCTCCGTGTTGCGCGGCAGCGGCATGATGTAGTCGAAGTGGGCATGAGCGATGCTCTTGCCTTCTTCCATCAGACCTTCGACGGCGGTGCGGACAGTACCGAAAGTGCCACCCCAGCTCACCACGAGGAGGTCAGCGTTCTTGTCACCGTAGATTTCCTGCAGCGGGATGTCGTTAGCCACGCGGTTGATCTTCTCCTCACGGAGTTCAGTCATCAACTGGTGATTCTCAGGATTGGTCGACAGGTTGCCCTTGCCGTTTTCCTTTTCCAGACCACCGACGCGGTGACGCAGGCCAGGTGTGCCCGGGATAGCCCATTCACGGCGGAGCCATTTCTCGTCGCGGCGGTAAGGCATGTAGTCCGGATCGTTGGCTTTGGCCAGCGGAGGCGTGATGCTCGGCAGGTCGGCCATCTTGGGGATGCGGAACACCTCGGAGCCGTTACCCAGTGAACCGTCGCTGAGCATGATGACAGGCGTCATGTGCTCCATGGCGATACGGGCGGCTTCGTAAGCGGTATAGAAGCAACCGGCAGAGCTGCGAGCAGCGATGACCACGAGCGGAGCGTCGCCGTTACGGCCGTAAAGAGCCTGCAACAGGTCACTCTGTTCCATCTTGGTCGGCAGACCCGTGGAGGGACCGCCACGCTGCACGTCGATGATGACCAGCGGAAGTTCAGTCATCACGGCGAGACCCATGGCTTCGCTCTTCAGCGAGAGACCAGGACCCGAAGTCGTCGTCACGGCCATGCAGCCTGTGTAGGCAGCGCCGATCGACGACATGATGCCGGCGATTTCGTCTTCAGCCTGGTAGGCCTTGACGTTGAGGTTCTTGTATTTCGTCAACTCGGCAAGGATGTCGGTGGCGGGAGTGATGGGGTACGAACCGAGGAAGAGCGGGCGGCCCGACTTCTCGGAGGCGGCCATCAAGCCCCAAGCGGCGGCGATGTTGCCGGTGATGTTGCGGTATTTGCCTTTGTCGAGGTCGGCGGCTTCCACACGATAGGTGTTCGTGAAGAGCTCCCAAGTGTCGGCATAGTGGTAACCGGCATCGAGGACGGTGCGGTTGGCCTTGATCACTTGATCCTTGCCTTTGAACTTGGTCTCAAAATACTTGTAAACGGTGTCGAGTTCGCGGTTGAACAAGTACATCACAATACCGAGGGCGAACATGTTCTTCGATTTCAACATCGACTTGTTGTCCATGCCGAAATCCTTCAGGGCCTCTTTGGTGAGTTCCGAGATAGGAGCTTTGACCACCTGATAGTCAGCGAGGGTGCCGTCGACGGTCGGGTCGTCGGCATAGCCGGCCTTCTCGAGGGCCTTTTCGGTCACCGAATCGGAGTCGAAGATGATGATGGTTCCGGGACGGAGCCAGCGCATGTTAGCCTTGATGGAGGCGGGGTTCATGGCCACGAGGACGTCGCAGAGGTCGCCAGTGGTGTGAACAGGTTTGTGTCCAAAGTGCACTTGGAAGCCAGAGACGCCAGCCACGGTGCCTTGCGGCGGACGGATTTCAGCCGGATAGTCCGGGAATGTGGCGAAATCGTTTCCGGCAAATGCTGTTGAATCCGAAAATAGATTTCCGGTAAGTTGCATACCATCGCCGGAGTCACCGGAGAAGCGGATGACGACGTGTTCAAGGGCTACAACCTTACTTTTTGCTGTCATGATTATTGATTTAAAGATTTAAAATTCAATATTTAAAGAATAGGGTACAAAACCTATATGAAATACATTTTTAATTCGGTGCAAAATTAAGCAATAATAAGGTGCAAAACCAAAGAAAACAGCTTTTTATTTTCCATTTTAGAAGCAATTTTGCACAATGTTAAGTATCAACGATTTAGCCTTTATTATTATTTAGACTGATTAAAAATTTTGATTTTGGGCGCATTGGAATGAAAGTTGTAGTATTTTTGCGGCACGAAAATTCAAAACTAATTCAAAATTAAAAACATTATGGCTTACAAAATCACAGACAGCTGCGTTGCTTGCGGCACATGTATCGACGAATGCCCCGTGGGCGCTATTTCAGAAGGCGACATCTATGTCATCGACCCTGACACCTGCGTTGGTTGCGGAACCTGCGCTGGCGCTTGCCCGAACGAAGCAATCGTTGAAGACTAATAGAATCAATGAAACTGCATTAAAAGTAAAAAAAGCCTGCCACAAACAGGCTTTTTTTGATTTTTTTGTCAGTTTTTGAAAGTTTGGCAAACTATTTGCTATATTTGCCACGTTCTTCGAAAAGAAAACACATTTAAATCAATAAACTCAAGTTTAACTAAACAAATCAAAAAAATGAAGAAATTAGCTTTAGCACTTGTGTGCTTCGCCAGCGTTGCTTTCTTTGCAAGCTGCCAACAAGAAATCACCAATCCCGAACCCACCATCTCTGTCATCACTGATGAAGGTTTCGTCGATAATGATGATGTGGTCAACCTCGAACAACCAATTGTCTATGGTTTCCAAATGGCTTCAAACAGCCAGACCAAAAAGGAACTTAAGCAACTCTCCATCGCTTCTTATTTCATCGACCTCGATGGTAAAGAGGAACTGCAAGAAGAAGAAATCATTCCTTTGACTGGCAAAACCGAGTATCGTTTCGTTGATACAGTTATGTATGAAATCACTACTAGAGACCTCGTTGGCTCCGTCAAAAATGTCGCCACTGTCACCGACGTTGATGGCAAAGTCAAAACTGCCACCCTTGTATTTGATCTCAACCAACCCGCTCAGCCGCTGATTAGCCGCGCCATTAACTGGGTGCGTAGTGGTCAAACCGTGGAAAATGCCACAGAAACTGATATGGCCAACATGGGTCTGCAGTGGACTGGCAGCTACAGAGACATCATGGCCACTATCAGACCTTTAGATAATGCCACTCTGTATCTCTGCCCTGGCGAGGACTTTGAAGAAATCACCACTGATGTCGAGAAAGCCGAATACTTTGCCAGCCTGCCCGAATACATCCATGCCACCGCTATTGACAAGTACCGCAACATCAGCGCCGAGCAGAGCCACACTTACAACGACATGCTTGCTGTTGTTTACAACGGAGGTTGCTATCTGATTCACATCACCTATGCCAAGGTTGACAATCTTGGTAGCGCCGGAACCAAAATCACCATCACGGGTGATACCAAATAAGCATTATCACTTATTCTATAACAAACGAGGTGCGTCATCTAACGCACCTCGTTTTTTTATTCCGCGAAAGCATGACTAATCTTTCGATTGATTTTTAGCAGCCGCTTCTCATCCAGCTTCACCACTGCCCTATCGTAGGTCATCAAGCCATTGAGCTCGGTCTCACAATCAGTAGTCTGTGTATAAACTGCAGCAGAGAAGCCTTGAAAGGCCATCTTGTATAACTGCTCGGCATATTCCACATAAGTATCCGTCACCTTTTCCTCGGTATCAAACTCCACGTAGCCCCAGCCTTGGTCTTTCACCCAAGTGTGACCTTCAACCTTGCGCCCAATGCCGCCATATTCACCCAATACCGTGACACGCATGGGATCGTAAAGCACCATCTTTGGCTCAGGATAGTGATGCAGGTCAAGGATGTCGCCACATTGATAGAAATTGCCGCCCGAAGCAGGATTGACCAAGCGCGTCGGGTCGAGTTTCTTGGTCATCTCCACAATCTCAGGAGTCTTGAATTGTCCCCATGACTCATTGAACGGTACCCAAACGCCAATGCACGGTTGCGACTTCAAGCTGTTGATAATCTCTGTCCATTCCTTCTTATAGCATTCCTCAGATTCCAGCGTGCGCATACTCTCAGGACCTTGATAGTACTGCGTGGTCTGCCACTCTGGTCCACGACCACCGCTAGGCATGTCCTGCCATACTATCATTCCGATACGGTCGCAATGGTAATACCAACGTGCGGGCTCTACTTTTACATGCTTACGAATCATATTGAAGCCCATATCTTTAGTTTTCTGGATATCGTAGGCCAAAGCCTCGTCAGTAGGTGCAGTATAAAGACCGTCGGGCCACCAACCTTGATCAAGCGGACCAAAATGGAAAATGGGTAGTCCGTTCAAGGTGAGACGCATGATACCGTTGTCGTCACGCTGGGTTCCAAAGCTACGCATGGCAAAATAGCTGCCCACCTCGTCAATCACTTTGCCTTTACGCAACACCTTGACTTTCATGTCATACAGGAAAGGATGGTCGGGGGTCCATCGCAGAAAGTCCTCAGGCATTTTCACCTCCACAGCTTGCCCATTGATGGATTTCCCAGTCGCGACAGGCTTCCCATCGTAGGACACCTCAACTTGATAAAGATCATCTTTTGTCGGGTTGGAGAACTCCACATCCACACTTACCGAAGATTTATCGAAATTTGGCGTAGTGACAAGGTTTTGGATATAGTCCTCAGGCACATACTCAAGCCACACCGTCTGCCAAATGCCTGTCACAGAAGTGTAGAAGATGCCTCGAGGATTGATTACCTGCTTGCCATGGGGAATATAACTACTATTGGTCGGATCCCAAACACGCATCACAATTGAGTTTTGCTTTCCTTTCAAAGCTTGGGTAATGTCAAAAGTGAAAGGAGTGTAACCACCAGTATGTGAGCCCACTTTTATTTCGTTCACCCACACATCGCTCATCCAATCTACAGCGCCAAAATGCAGAAGAATTCGGCCATTTTTCCAATTACCAGGCACCGCAAACGTCTTTTGATACCACAAAGCATTGTCAGGTCCCACCTCTTTCTGCACGCCCGACAAAGCCGATTCGATGCAGAAAGGAACGAGGATGTCTCCTTCATATTTCGATGGAGCCTTATCCCCTTTTGCAGTAATGGCATATTGCCATAACCCATTGAGGTTTTTCCACTCGGGACGTACCATCATCGGGCGCGGATATTCAGTGAGGGCATTTTCAGGAGCCACTTTGGCTGCCCATTTCGTTTTGATTTTGTCGCCGGCAGGAGCATATTGAGCCATTGCGATGTTTGCTAAGAGCATTGATAATAGTAAGAATTTGATTTTCATATTATTGTTAGTTTAGAGATTCGTACATAGATTCCTTTTGGGAATGGAGTGCCTTATGTATATCATAATGCGGCGGCTTACCACGTCTATTTACCATAATGTCTATAGGCCGACGCAGAAAACCTAATTACGCTTCATTCTCGTATGGAATCTCATTCCTCCATCATTTCTTTATTAAACGCTTCAGCGGCAGCAATGAGACTGTGGAGGGCACGAGGAACGAGTTCCTCAACCTGTGGATTGGCATCCAGCACCTGCTCGAAACACATCCATACTGATGCCCCACTATCATGCTCATCTTCAAACTCATAAAGCACCGCTTTCACCACTTTATAGTTCCAATTGACATTGTTGCAAGTCATGATGGCTTTGGCATAGTTGTCGTCAGTCACATCGAAAACGCCGGGCAGAATCAATCTGAAAAACAGCGGGTCGTCGGCATCGTTCCAAAGGAGGAAATTCCAGCCTTCGTAGGTAAAATTCAGTCCCAAGTCGTTCTTTTTTGGAGCGATCCCTTGCGACTTCAAATACTTCGACACCAACCCTTTAACGTTCATATCATCACTTCTTATTAAATCCGATACGAGTCTTTGTGGAATAGGTCGGGTTCTTGTATTTGAGAACGTCAACAAGGATTTTCTGGGAAATCGGTACATCGTTATAGGCAGCAGTCATTGCGGCCTCGGTGACGGCCTCGGTGATGTCGCCAGCATTGAAGTCGTCTGACATCTTAGCCAGCTCATCGAAATCGAGTTCTTCGCATGGACGATCTTTCAAGTGGTCGATGAAGATGTCTTTACGCGCCTCAAAGTCGGGTTGCGGAACGAAAAACACTCGATCAAAACATCCTATACGCATAATAGATTGGTCAATGAGGTCGGGACGGTTGGTTGTGGCCACCACAAGGATGCCTTTCTTGGAGCATTCTTTCATCATTCCGTACAAAGCTGAAATCTGTGGCGTCACATTCTCCTCGCCTTGTGCATTCGGATTGGGCGCCAAAAACTCAAGTTCGTCAACACAGATAACAAAAGGCGCTTTGATTTCAGCTGCATCAAACACCCGCTGCAAGTTGTCGAGCACCCCTTCTTGATAGATATGTCCAAATTCCGGTCCTCTGATGATGGTGTAATTGAAGCCCAATTCTTCCGCAAAACTCTCAAGTACAAGGCTTTTACCACATCCAGGAGGTCCATAGAGCAACACACCGTTGATGGTCGGCAACTTGTACAATTTGGCTTTCTCAGGATTCTGCAAAGCGAAAAGCACCTCTTTACGCAGCTGCTCCTTCAGCTCATCGCGCCCCGTCACATTGTCGAAGCCACTCCCTGATCCCTTCTTGTAAGTGATGATTGGGCCGCTATTGTCTTGGCCTTGTGCATCCGATTGTGGTTTTGCCTCTTCCTCCTCCATGCGTTTCGCCAATTCGGGCATTACTTGTTCAAGCAAGGCTTGGGCAAATTCGGCCGCCGAAGCAAAACGGTCGTCTGGCTTTTTGGCCAAGGCCTTCAGCAGGATTGCCTTCATATAGTCAGGCAGTTTCACCTCGTCCGTCTCCAAAACGAGGTCTTGTTTTCTTGCTTTCTTCACTGCATCGGCGATTTTCTGCTTGTCGCCGTCAAGGACTCTCAAGTCCGGACCCTCCCATGGCGACTTGCCAAAGATGAGGAAATAAAGGAGTGCGCCGGTCGAGAAGATGTCGCTCTTCACAGTGTATACTGCGCGGAAAGTCTCAGGAGCACGGAAGTAGGGCATCAAGTCCTCGTCGGCGAAAGTAGGACGGCCTTTAACCATGTAAGAGATATGACCCAAATCGATGATGGTAGGCATCAGCATACCGTCTTCCAGTTCCTGAAGCATGATATTCGACGGACGTATATCATTGTGTATCAAAGCACAAGAATGAATAAACGACAGACCGCTCAAAACACAAAGCGTGATTTGCACAGCATCTTCAAGGTCGAAACGTCCCTCTGTCCTAACGGCATCCAAAAGCAAAGAACCCCGATAGAATTCCGTGACCAAGTAATGGTAGACGATATTACTCTTTTTTACTTCGCCATTGTCGACATAACGCACCACATTGACGTTGTCGTCGGTGTTGAGTTCCTTGCAGAGTTGGATTTCGTAAACCTCTTTGCCCTCGAAGAGCTGCTCACGAGGGATGCTCCTGAGGTCGAACACCTTCATGAAGTACATCATGTCGTCAGGGCCGAGCACCGTATACGATTCAGCGACAATGCCTTTCTTTATGAACGAGTTGATGACATATTTGCCAATCTTCTCCCCTTTTTTGAATGTTTGCATAATAAATGATTTGTTGGGGCAAAGGTCACGATAATATTTGACATGTGCAATAGTTGAATAAATTATTTATTTTTGCACGCTTTTTCCGAGAATGATGAAAAGACACCTTATTATAAATATAATCATCCTACTAGCATCAGCATCCTTGCATGCAATACAATCATCGGAGAGCGTAGGCCTGACTCAAAAAAAATTGGAAACCGAGCAACTACCTGACCTTAACATCCCCCGTTATGGTCACTGTATTTTCTTCACCAATGGCGAACTGACTGTCATCGGAGGACACACCACGGGCTTCGTTCCCACAGCCACGGCAGAATATTTCAACAACGGAGCTTGGCATACGATGCAAACGGTCTATACGCACGACTTCGGCATTGTCGTTCCCATGAAATCGGGCAAAGTGCTGGCATTAGGTGGTGCCAATGAGCCGTTGGGCATCGGGCAAACCTACCCGGCAGAATGGTACAACCCTGCTACCCACACTTTTGAAGGCTTTGGCTGCATGGACATGAAGCGCAGCAACTTCTCCGCCACCGAAATCGACAGCGGACGTGTGGTGATTTCAGGCAACTGGTATAGCGATGACTGCATGGAACTGTTTGACGGCCACTCGACCTTTGCTCGCATCAAGGAGGTGGCTGCAAAGCGTTCCTGTCCCTATATTTTGCGCACATCCAAAGACAATGTAATGATATTCAGTAGCTTGGACACAAAACACACCAGTGGCATTCGTCCCGACAGCATCATCGTTGACCAACTATGGGGTGAGCCTTTCCACGCGCCTCTGCTTGACGAATGGCGTCCGTTGGCCTACGACATTCCCCGAATAAGCGATTTATGTTTCATCGGCGACGAGACTGCCGGCGACTACGCTTACTTGCTGCCCGTGAAAAACGCCGAAGGTCAAATAGGCTTCGTCAAGACCTGTGGCACCGACTTCGGCCTGCTTTCTACCACATGCGCGGTGCCAATGATGTTCCAAGGCGACAGCATCCAGTATCATTTTCCCGTGGTGGACAGGAAGCGCGGACGAGGCTATTTGGTGGGCTTTAACCGACAAAGCAAACAGGTCTATGTGTTGCGTGTGGATTATACGGAGAATCCAGCACCATTGACGCTCTATTATACCGACCCGCTGCTTAACATGGGCCTCTGTTGGCCTGTCCTCAATGATGAAGGCAACCTCATCCTTGCCGGTGGCCTCGACAATTCCAACTTTAATCCGCTTGGGTCTGTGGTATTGTTACGCGTCAATCGAGAAGCTCCGATGATGGTTACCCAGACCTCGTTTCCATGGTTATGGATTGGGCTATGCCTGGCATTTGTGGCAGCACTCCTTGTGTATCTTAGTTTAAATCGCAAGCGAAAGGCTACACAACGCAAAGATGACTTGGCGGAAAAGTCTGACGAAACCAACGAAACAGAAGACCCGACTGCCTCCATGAGACCAACGAGTAGTGTTACAGACGACGAGCTGTTGCAGCGCGTTTGCCAATTGATGGAGGAAGAGCGTCTTTACTTGAACAGCGGACTGAAAATATCCGATGTGGCAATGGCAGCAGGTTGCAACCGCAATGTCCTGTCGGCATGTATCAACAGCCTTCGCAACTGTTCGTTCAGCAAATTCGTCAACACCTATCGCGTGGAGCATGCCAAGCAGCTGCTCAGCCAGCCTGACACCCGAGCCTCGGAGGTATGGATGGAGACTGGATTCGCGAACGAGACGACCTTCTTCCGTGCTTTCAAGGCCATCGTCGGCATGACGCCTTCCGAGTGGAAAAGCAGCAATCAGCTATAAATTTGCTTACAATATGTCATTTGTAAGTCCATTTTGACGATTTGTAAGTCCGCATTCTTTCTCGTATTCCGATTTTTGCCGTGCTGTTGCGAACAGCGTTAATTGTCTACTAAATTTGAACAACTAATAATCTTTAAATTTTCCAATATGAACAAAATGATGAAAGCAGTAGCAGCCTTAATGCTAATGACAGCAGTGGTATTTACCGCAGGATGTAATAAACCGGAAGATGAACCTAATAATGATGAGACCGTAACGATAACGGTTACCACTATCACACCTTCTAACATCACTACAAAAACCGCAGTTTGTGGAGCTGAGGTCGTTGTAAGCGAAGGTGTTACACTTGAGGAGTTGGGCGTATGCTGGGGTTTACAAGAAAACCCAACGGCAAGTGAAGAGCATCTTTCCACCGCCCAATGGAACGAGCCTTTCACCTGTAAACTTACTGAACTGAATCACAATACGGTTTATCATGTCCGGGCATACGCCAAGAAAGGCTCTGACTATTATTATGGTGCGGATAAAAAATTTACCACTGAGGAACAACCGAGCGGGAATGGTACTTACAACGGCCACGACTACATTGACCTTGGCTTGCCAAGTGGAACATTGTGGGCCACCTGTAATGTATATGCCGAAACACCTGAAGGCTTAGGTAGTTACTTCGCATGGGGTGAAACTACGACAAAGGCCGATTACGATTGGAGCACTTACAAGTATTGCAACGGCAGTGAAAACACCTTGACCAAGTATTGCAACGACGCCAACTATGGTTACAACGGTTATTCTGACGAACTGGTCATTTTGCAACCAGAAGACGACGCTGCCACGGCCAACTGGGGCACGGGCTGGCGCATGCCCACCATTGAGGAATGGGAAGAACTAAAAAACAACACAACCAGCACGTGGACTACGCAAAATGATGTGTATGGTAGACTCTTCACTTCAGAAAACGGCAACAGTATTTTCCTGCCTGCCACCCACACCTTCCTCTATGGTCAGTATTGGGGAGGCGGTTATTGGTCGAGTTCGCTCTTTTGGCACCCTGATTGTGGGAATCGATTAAGCTTCGGTTCGGGCGCTGTTGGCACTGGCGGCGAACCTCGCTACGCAGGTCTTTCTGTACGTCCTGTGCGTTCCATAGAATAATTTCATTTAAGTATAATAGCGTATAACCCTCAAATCCACCCTCGAAAACTCCAAAGAAAAAAGGAGAGCCATACGGTTCTCCTTTTTTATTATTCACTTGACATTCAATGATTAAGCATCGATATTCGCGTATGTAGCGTTCTGCTCGATGAACTCGCGGCGCGGGGCCACTTCGTCACCCATCAGCATGGAGAAGATGTGGTCGGCCTCCATGGCGTTCTCAATAGTCACCTGACGCAAGGTGCGGTGAGCTGGGTCCATGGTGGTTTCCCAAAGCTGCTCAGGGTTCATTTCACCGAGACCTTTGTAACGCTGCACGTCGTAGCCGCTCACGGTGCCGTTCTTGGTCAGCTCGGCCATGCTGGCAAAGCGTTCCTCGTCGGTCCAGCAGTAACGGATGGGCTTGGTACCGCGCTTGATGAGGTACAAAGGCGGTGTGGCGCAATACACATAACCATTCTCAATCAATTCGCGCATGTAGCGGAAGAAGAAGGTCAGAATCAGGGTGGTGATGTGGCTACCGTCGACATCAGCATCGGTCATGATGATGACCTTGTGATAACGCAGTTTTTCGAGGTTCAAGGCCTTGCTGTCCTCTTCGGTGCCGATGGTGACACCCAAAGCGGTATAGATGTTCTTGATTTCTTCGCTGTCGAACACACGGTGCTCCATGGCCTTCTCGACATTCAGAATCTTACCACGTAGCGGCAGGATGGCCTGGAAGTTACGGTCACGGCCTTGCTTGGCGGAACCACCTGCGGAGTCACCCTCAACGAGATAAAGCTCAGTCTTGGCAGGGTCACGCTCGGAGCAGTCGGCCAATTTACCTGGCAAGCTGAAGCCAGAGAGTGCACCCTTGCGCTGCACTTTCTCACGAGCATTACGTGCCGCTTGACGTGCCTGAGCAGCCAAGGTCACCTTGTCAAAGATGGTTTTGGCCTCTTTGGGATGCTCTTCCAGATAATCAGACAATTGCTGACCCACGATGGAATTGACGATACCCATCACCTCATCATTGCCGAGTTTGGTCTTGGTCTGGCCTTCGAATTGCGGCTCTGGCACCTTCACCGAAATAACGGCGGTAAGACCTTCGCGGAAATCGTCAGGCGAAATCTTAACCTTCAGTTTTTCCAACTTTTCGAGAAGCCCGCTCTTTTCGGCGTAGGCATTGAACGAACGCGTCAAGCCAGAGCGAAAGCCTTGCAGGTGGGTACCACCTTCTATCGTGTTGATATTGTTGACATAGGAATGGAGGTTCTCTTTATACTCGTTGTTGTATTCCAAAGCGATCTCAACCGGCACGTTGTTTCTCTCGCCCGAAATGTAAATCGGTTCGGGGATGAGCTTCTCGCGGTTGGCGTCGAGGTAAGCGATGAAGTCGATGAGGCCGTTCTCAGAATAGAAGGTATCGGTGCGATATTCACCGTTTTCCATCTTCTCACGCTCATCAGTGAGTTGGATGGTAATGCCATGATTGAGGTAAGCCAACTCACGCATACGGTTGGCCAAAGTGCTATAGTCGTATTCCGTCGTCTGGAAAATCGAAGCATCGGGCTGGAAAGTGATACGGGTGCCGTTCTTGTCAGTCGTGCCCACCACTTTCACGTCATATAGAGGTTTACCACATTCATATTCCTGCTTGAAAATCTGGCCTTCGCGATAGACTTCAGCGGTAAGGTGCGTCGACAAGGCATTCACGCAACTGACGCCTACGCCATGCAAACCTCCGGAAACCTTATAGGAACCTTTATCGAACTTACCGCCAGCGTGCAACACTGTCAAAACCACTTCCAAAGCCGAACGATGCTCTTTGGGGTGCATACCTGTGGGAATACCACGTCCGTTATCCAAGACACTTATAGCGTTGCCAGGCAGGATACGAACATCAATACTGTCGCAATAGCCCGCCATGGCCTCGTCGATGGAGTTGTCGACCACCTCATATACCAAATGATGCAAGCCTCGGAAATGGACATCGCCGATATACATGGCCGGACGTTTGCGCACAGCCTCTAAGCCTTCCAAAACCTGAATCTTACTGGCACCATATTCTTCGCTTGCCAATTCTCTTTTTTCTTCTTCAGTCATTTTCTGATTTTTAGGGTTTTTCAATTAAAGGTGCAAAGGTACGGATTTTTTCGGCACGATATGCAAAAAAGTTGAAAAATTTGTTTTTTATCCAAAACGGCTCTACGGGGCTAAAAATAGGCAATTTTTAGAAAAGCCGTTTTTCCTTCACGCAAGCGGAAAAGAAAAGCGGCTTTCAAAATAGCTGCATATTGAAGGGCTCTCAGACGTTTTTAGGCCAAAAGAAACTCCATTACATAAAACTGCTGCCTCCAATGAACTGTCGCAGCATGGATGTTGCTGGTATTTCCTTGTCGGAAACGGGCGTGAAATAATGCAGGAAACGCAAAAGTCGGTGTGCCTCAGTGTATTCAGGACAATTATTAGGCACGGTAGCCAGGATGCTCTCGGCGTGGTTGCGCATGACGGCAAACTCTAACAGATAGGCCGAGTTGAACATCACGTCGGCGTTTTCCTGATAAGGGTTGATCCATTTCTCTTCGGCATCACGCACGCTGGCCCACTGACTGATGGTTTGACGGGCTGTGAATGCACCTTTGTTGTAATCGCGCACGATGCGGCGCAACAGACGGTTGTCGTCAGTCGGGATGACATTGTGGTCATCCAAAGCGGTGCTGGTTAAGGTGGAAATGAAAATACGGAACTTGGTCGACTCAGGAATCTGATCCGTCAACAAAGGGTTCAAGGCATGGATGCCTTCCACCAACAACACGCAGCCTTCCTTCAGTTGCAACTTCTTGCCATTGTATTCGCGAATACCTGTAACGAAATTATACTCAGGCACTTCTATCTCCTCTCCATTCAACAAGGCAATCAAATCGCGTTCAAGGGCAGCATGGTCGACGGTCTCGAAATTGTCGAAGTCATAGGTTCCATCAGGTAGTTTGGGGGTATCCACACGGTTGACGAAATAGTCGTCCGTCGAGAACGAGATGGGCTTCAACCCACAGGCTTTCAACTGAATGCTAACACGACTACAGAAGGTGGTCTTGCCACTGCTGCTCGGACCAGTAATCAACACCAAACGAACTGGGGTCTCACTATGATAACGGCGATTGATTTCCTCGGCGATTTGAACGATTTTCTTCTCTTGCAAGGCCTCGGCCACCTGCACCAACTCACGTGCCATCCCGTTTTGGCAGGCGTGGTTGACATCGCCCACGGTACTCAGCCCCATGATGTCATTCCACTTCAAACTCTCCGAAAACACCTCGAAGGTCTTGGGCTGTTCATGCATCTCAGCCAAACGGTCGGGATGGTCGCGGTCGGGAATACGCAGCAGGATGCCATCGCGATAGGCATCGATGTCCCAAATGCTCAAATACCCTGTTGATGGCACCAACCGACCGTAATAATAATCGGTGGTGTCGTCCAATGTATAGTAATCCGTGTACGCTTTTCCACTGGTTTCCAACAACTTTACTTTATCATATTGCCCTAACTTGCTAAACATATCAATAGCATCCTCTATTCGGGCCTCATGACGATGGAATTGGATATCATCGGCCACGATAGTCCTCATCCTCACCCTTAAGGCAGCAATGTCGTTGCCATTAAGGATCTTGCCGTCGCTTTTATGGATACGGCAATAGAAACCCTTAGAGATAGGGTGTTCCATGTTCAACTTGCTGCCAGTGAACAGGTCTTGTGTCGCCTTGTATAACATGAAACCCAGCGATCGGGCATACACTAAACGCGCAGTATGATGTGTGAGGTCGAGAAACTCGACATCACGGCTGTTGTAGACGCGGAACTTCAATCCCTGCGACACGTTGTTGACCTTAGCAGAAATGATGGGATAAGGCTTGTCGAACTCAAATTCAGGCAACATCTCAAGCAAGGTCATGCCTTCATTGAATTCTTTGGTGGTTTTGGTGTTGATGCAATAGACTTGGATCATGATTACATGTTGGTTTCTGTGATAACTTATTCAGTTTCTTGATTTTGAATTCTATTGATGGCATCAATGGCCAGTGTATAATCGGGTTTCTGCTTCAGCACTTCCTTGTAGATTTCCATCGCTTGGGCATAATCCCCCATTTGTTCAATCACACGGCCCTTATTGTACTTTGCATCAAGATAGTCGGGCTTGACTTCCAAGGCCTGGTTGAAATAGCCCAATGCGGCCTCATTGTCCTCGAGATACACATAATTGACATAACCTTTGTTGAACAGCACAATATAATTGTCGGGACGTTGCATCAATAAGGTATCGTAATGCAGCAGAGCCTCTTCTGGCTCACCGTGGCTTTGCAGAAACAGTGCCAACTCGTAACGGGCAGTCGGATAGTCAGGAAATTGCCGCTGTGCCTTCCGAAGATAGTCCATAGCATAGGGAGGTTGCTGCACAGCATAGATGCGACTGATTTGCTCTACGGGGTCATAGAAAGTAGCATCTTGTTCTGAAGCCAATTGGAAGTTCTTCAGTGCACTGGCTGTATCCTGCTTGGCAGCCATATAACACACGCCTTTCACAAAATAGGCTCGAGGGTTATATGACGAAAGTCCTAAAGCCTTGTCTACATAACCAATAGCAAGGTTGAAGTTTTGCTGAAGCAAGTTCAACTCGGCCAGTTTCACCAAAGGACGTGCATCCAAGGAATTGATTTCCACTGCTTTGTTGAGTGTAGCGTTGATATTATCCTGATCGCCCAAGGCATAATACACATCGGCGAGCAAAAGGTAAGTATCGATGTTATTGGGGTCGAGTTGCAGCGACTTGTTGATATCAATCATGGCCTGGCCAATCTGCTCGCTAGCGAAATAGGCCTTGGCACGACTTACATAGAGGCTTGCATTGGTGCTATCCATGGCAATGGAATCAGTCAGCAACTGGATGGCATCATTCACCGACACGGGAGCCTTAGGTTCTTGGGAAGTGTTGTCCGTTTCGGGTTTCGGCGTATTGTTGCAGGCAAAGAGAGCGAGCAGCAAGCCGAAGAATAGGAGGTTTTTCTTCATTGTCGATTGGTTTTTAGGCTAATGACCTATAGCCCATGACCCTTGGCTTGCCATTATACCAAGGCAGCCATAAGTCATGGGCTATCAGCCATAGACCATTGTTACTCTTCACTCTTCTCCAACGCCTCGAAAATCTTGGCGGAGAGTTCATCGGCTAATTCAGGGTTGTCTTCAATGAGTTTCTTCACCGAATCGCGACCTTGGGCAAGTTTGGAGTCGCCATAGCTGAACCACGAGCCACTCTTCTTGATGATGCCCATCTCCACACCGAGGTCGACGATTTCGCCCGAGCGTGAGATGCCTTCACCATAGAGGATGTCGAATTCTGCCTTGCGGAACGGCGGAGCCACCTTGTTCTTGACGACCTTCACCTTGACGCGGCTACCCAGCACATTCTCACCATCTTTGATTTGGCTGATTTTGCGGATGTCGATACGCACGGAACTGTAGAACTTCAAAGCGTTGCCGCCCGTGGTGGTCTCGGGATTACCGAACATCACGCCGATCTTCTCGCGCAGCTGGTTGATAAAGATGCAGATGCAACCCGTCTTGTTGATGGTGGCGGTGAGCTTACGCATGGCCTGGCTCATCAAGCGGGCTTGGAGGCCCATCTTGCTGTCGCCCATCTCGCCTTCGATTTCGCTCTTGGGAGTCAATGCGGCCACGGAGTCGACGACAATGACATCAATGGCTCCGGAGCGAATAAGGTTCTCGGCGATTTCTAGGGCTTGCTCGCCGTAGTCGGGTTGCGAGATGAGAAGGTTCTCGATGTCAACGCCCAGTTTGGCGGCATAGAAGCGGTCGAAGGCGTGTTCCGCATCGATGAAGGCGGCGATGCCACCTTTCTTTTGTGCTTCAGCCACGACATGCAAGGCCAAAGTCGTCTTACCGGAGCTCTCGGGACCGTATATCTCGATGATACGGCCTTTCGGCAGGCCGCCCACGCCGAGGGCGTAGTCCAGGCCGATGGAACCGGTGGAGATGCTCTCCATCTTCTCGGCCTCGGCACCCAGACGCATGATGCTTCCCTTGCCAAAGCTCTTCTCGATGTTACCTAATGTGGCTTCCAAAGCCTTCAGTTTCTCCTGCCTCAGTTTTGCAGCTTCTTCTTGTGTTTTTTCTGTAGTCATGATTGTGGGGGTTTTTAGATTGTTGATTGTTTATTGTTGAACTGTTTAATTGTTGTTGATTTCAAGATTTCTAATTTCAAGACTTCAAGATTATACTGTTGTGGAACGCTTAACGCGCGATTCATTAATAAAGGGACAAAGATAGTAATTTTTGACATGATGACGTTATTTTGGGTTATTTTTCTCAAAGAGACTTGCATTTTATGAAAAAGTTGTATTTTTGCGTTGGGAAACATCGGATACAGTACCGTTTGAGCCTGCCTCTTTATCGGCATTTGTTGCAGGTTGCGAAGTATTACTGGAAGCCGATTCCTCATTCTGCAATTCGGAAGCAGACCAGATGTTTTCTTTTCCCCTTTGATGCTGCAAAGTAACGGAGTTTGTCAAGAAAAAGCCGTTGATTAAACGTTTGTAGTCGACAGTAGTCGTTTGTTGTCGTTTGCTGTCGGATATATTTCTGGCTTACAGAGTTTTATTTTCAAAGAACAAAATCCATCAACTTTTGGGGTTTTTGTCGTCTTTCGTAATGATTAGGACAAATGCCACCACAACGACAAAAATCAGCAAATCTCCAAATCCATTTAGCGAGAAGAACATAGCGATACTCCTTTCTGACTATTGCAACACATTGTGTTGTTTATGTGTTTAACATCAATTCACGTTGCAAAAATAGGAGTCACCTGTTCCAAATCGTGGTACAGGTTCAAACTTCTTTCATTTGGCTTGATAGATTTTGAGCACTTGCCACGGTTCATCAAAAGGCCATTTGAAACTTGTTTAGGGGTGTGGTAATTTGCTCTTTGTTTTCGACATTCAGATGACTTGTATGAGTGCCTTTCTTTTGCGGAGGTTGAAACCGTCCGATGTTGGGGTCGTCCTTTTATTATACCAAAGACCTGCTTTGGTTGCGGAGGAGACGTCCGACGGTGTCGATTCGCCCCTTCGGGGTTGGGGCCTACCAGCTTCATAATCGGAGGTTGAAACCGTCCGATGTATTGGGGTCGTCCTTTCAGGACTTTATCAACCTTGACTGAGGTTTGTCATTTTTCCCATCAGGTTACTTCAATTCAAATAGTTTTCCTACTTTTGTGCTCTGAAGTTGAGGCAGAGTCCTGAAAGGACGACCCGACTTCTACGGGGATTTCAATCCCCCCGCCAACACAAACTCAACCACCATGGGAAGCTCACTCGCAAAAAACGACATCCATATCGTCTTCCACATCAAATATCATTGCATGGAGATACGCGACGAAGACCTCGGGCAGGTGTTCGCCTACATCGGCGGTGTCATCCGCAACATGAATGGTATACCCGTAGAAATCGGTGGAGTCGGCAACCATGTCCACATCCTCACTTCCTTGCCCAAGACCATCTCCTTGTCCGACTTCGTGAAGCGCATCAAGGCCTACAGCAGCAAGTGGATCAAGACCTTGGATGAACAGTATTACGAAGGCTTCTGTTGGCAGGCAGGCTATGGTGCTTTCTCGGTAGATTACAGAGGTATAGACCGAGTTGCACATTATATCCGCACCCAAGCGGAGCACCACCACCGCACCGACTGGCGAGACGAGTACAAGCAGCTCTTGGACGAGGCAGGCGTTGAGTATGACGAGCGGTGGGCGTTTGAGACGGATTGAGACATATCCTTGCATATCTAAGCAGGAATTGTGACACCGCTTGATTTAAGGTTGCCCTACAGGGCACAGCTAAAGACATTTCGCGATATTTACGGTTCTTTAATGAGGTTATTGGCTTTCAGAAAGTCAATAAAGCCATCCAAAATACTCGCATGACGAGTCAGGATATCGTCTTCTGAAAAGTCTGATTTAGCATTAGCAAGATCAAGCAACTCCTTAACCTTCGTTCCTTCCTTCTTCTTTCCTTGGCTCTCAAAGCCATAATAATACTTCTTCTTATCCTCGAACTTATAATCGCTTGCACGAATATTTATACGTTTTTCTAAAATGGCTTTGTTGCCTAGCTTTTCAACATTGTATTTGTTGGCCATTGTTTCATGGCTCACCCTGTTTTTAGCAAATATATGTTCTATATCGAACTGCGTTTCCAATGACATTAAAGGTTGTGAATCATCATGGAACGCCCACCATGCCAACATAGACTTGGTGATAGGACGCATATTGTAAAAGTTATAGTCTCGGAACATGTTGGAAATCTGTTGTTCGTCAAACTTGAAATTGGCAAAATCAACAGGTTTGCCCTCAATTATTTTCAACATTTCTGCATAGACTGGAGTACGAAGCGAGTTCACACCAGGTTTAAATACTGAATATGCCCAGATAAACGCTGTGATAGTATTCAAAAAGTTGTAGAACAATTCGTCGTCAAGCTTACCTTCAGCGTCCTTGTTTTTCATGAAATAAACAGATGTAAAATAACGCCACATACCGTTAGGAGCATAACTTAACACAAAAAGACGACGTAGCACTCGAATAGAGAATCTTTCAACATCCTGATTGGTAACATCATTCCAGAAGTCTAATAGCGTTTCTAAATTATCCAATGTCTCATTCTTATACATCAATGCATAGTTATCATTCTCATAAAACTTACGAAGTGCTATGGTTGTTGTATCACTAAGACCTCGGGTTGCTCTAACATAATACATATATCGAGTAAAGAGTTCGTCCATTGGAGTCCCAGTAATGGGATGAAAAATCTTATCTGCCTTCTCTTCCAAAGCCTTCCAACGCTCAATAAACCGATCTTTTTCACCCCTGCTTGAGTAATACTTATAAAACTGCGCCTTGAAAATGTCTGAATCAGATAGAGGTAGTCCTCTGTCATTCAAAGTCGAGAAGATTCGCAATGCTGTATCCTGTGACTCTGCTTCAATGGGAAGCAAAATGCAATTGTTCATAATACGCTGAGGAAGATAAGCAAAAAACGCTGGGTACTTATGAAGGAATTCATCTATTTGCTTTTGGAAGAAACGATAGTTTTTGGCATAAGTACTCTTTTGATCCTTCTTTACTTCTCCTGTGCGGAGTATTGTCAAAAACTCTTCCTTATCATTATCCGTAGCAACTTCACTGTCAATTTTAAGTTTACTAGTATCTGGACGACCAAATTCATCAGTTTTCCATATACACTTTTCTATTGCCTCTCGGGTACGTTTTGCATTATCGTCTTGCATGTACCCGAAAAGCGAATAGAAAGCCCGCAACAAAAGCATCAAAGTTGTGAGTCTCTGCTGACCATCAATAATTTCCTGTTGTTTGTTTTTGTTCTTAAAGGTAACAATGGGACCAAGAAAATACTCATCGTTATCCTTATCGAATTTTGAATAGTCCGCACCAGGGAAAGCAAAATCAAAAATATCATTCCATAATGTAAGACATTGTTCCTCACTCCATGCATAAGGCCTTTGATAATCAGGAATCAAAAAATCGGCTTTTGTATCCGAGAATAACTCGTTAATGGTTTTTTGATCTACGTTCAATTTGCTCATATAATTCGTAATTAAGAGTTTTCAACTTGCAAAAATAACTTTTTTTCCAACTCCTGCAACCTCCTCACCAACTCATCCACCCCTTCCACCGCCTTAGCTTTAATATGCTGGAATCCAGCCGGCAGGCCACCTTTCAAATCTTTAGGGTCAATCAGGAACTTGGGAATCTCACGTGGAGCATAATCGACCAATCCAGCTGCTGGATACACCACCAACGAAGTGCCGACGACCACAAAGATGTCGGCTTGTTGCACCCAATATTCTGCCAACTCCATACCGTCGACATACTCGCCGAACCATACGATATAAGGCCGCAGTTGCGATCCATCGGCAGCTTCGTCACCTAATCGTATCGGGACATCAAGCGGATACTCTTTTATGCAATTGGGGTCGAGGCGATTGCGCGAAGAAGTCACCTTGCTTAGCTCGCCGTGAAGATGCAGCACCTTGCTACTGCCCGCCCTTTCGTGAAGATTGTCCACATTCTGGGTAATGATGGTCACATCGTATCGCTTTTCCAAGTCGGCCAAAACACGATGGGCGTGGTTCGGTTCCACCTCCAACAGGTTTTTGCGTCGGGCATTGTAGAAATCGAGCACTGCCTGAGGGTCTTCCTCAAAGCCCGCCACGCTAGCCATTTTCATGGCATCATATTTCCCCCACATGCCATTGGCATCACGAAACGTGGGAATTCCGCTCTCGGCGCTGATGCCTGCGCCGGTGAAGACTACTAGTTTCTGCAACATCGCATTATGATTTAATTCCGTTTTGCAAAACTACAAAAATTCCAATACACTAACTATTTAATCGGCATAGATCACCTGAATTATGTGGTTTCTGAAATCTTCGTCAAGCACACACATGGTATGATTGCATTGGGGACAATTGAAAGGTGTTTCATCCCAATATTCTTTAGGAATGGGCTGAGAAAAATCCCAACTCATGAGTACCCCTTTGGACACCATAAATTGTTCCCCGCATTTGGGACATTTAATTGTATATAACTGAGCCATAATTACTCTCTCCTTTCATTTCTTTTAACCTTAATCACCAAATGCACCTGTTGCTCGGGATGCGCCCGCTCGTCGATTTGGCTGATGCGGCATTCGAAGATGTTGGTGTAGTCCATATCCATCATTAGGGCGATGGTGTTGTTTTGGGAACGTGGAATGTAGCCGAGGCAGACTTGCTCGTCGTTCTCTTGGTCGTTGTAGCAGACCATCACCGCGTTGGGGTCGTAGCGGTTGTCGGCCTCGCGCACCAGTTCCACTTTCGTCCCGACCTTCAGCTTGTCCCAGACCTCGTCGGCTTCGTGATACATCCTTCCTGCCAGATGGCAGTCCATGAAATACTTCTTTTTAGCTTCCATAATTTTGTTGTTTTTTAGGGTTTAATATCGAATTACGAGGCAAAAATAGAAGCACGTTGTTCCAAATCACGGTACAAGCTCAAAGTTTTTTCATTTTTTTACACAAATTTCCATGAATTGGACACGAAATCGAAGATTGGCTCCGCCGAATCGGAGATTTCGACAAAGTCAATTTTTCAAAAATTGCAATTAATGACAATTCGTGATATATTTCTGATAATTCGTGTTTTATATAACTTTTTCTTTGATAATTCTTGTTTGATACATCCCCGCCGCGTCCTCATGCCATTGCCGCATTTCATCGGCCAACCATTGCGGTTCAAGCACTTTCAGCCAGGCACCGCGCGAAAGCAGCTGCCCCTTGAAGTCAGTGGTGGGACGCAAATTGAGTTCAAAGTCGGCAAAGTCTTGTTGCTCATCGCATTGGAGTTCCTTTTGTGTATGGTGCAAAGGCAAGTCACGCAGATAATACCACTCCATACCATAGGCACGGAGCACAACGCGCACGGGCTTACTGCCGTCGCCGATGACCACACCGTAGCACTCGCCGAAAAACTCCGTCGCATCGAAGTCGGAGTCCATCTTGAAGGTTTCATCGGTAGCTGTGATGTCTTCCATG
Source organism: uncultured Bacteroidales bacterium (assembly GCA_900317155.1). Taxonomy (GTDB): domain Bacteria; phylum Bacteroidota; class Bacteroidia; order Bacteroidales; family F082; genus Limimorpha. Next base: position 147,638 of record ONFO01000001.1, on the reverse strand, counting down.
CGGTCGAACGAGAACATGGCAAAGCCACCATCGTCGAAACGGCCCAACAGATACCACCTTTGCCGGAACAGCTTGATGCAATATGGAGACAAATTGAACGTCCTCGCCTCCTTGGCCTGGTAACGCCGATACCGCACCGTGACTTTCTTACCTTCATTCATGGCACGAAGCACCCGCTCCAGCAGCTCGCCATTGGATGGGATGTTCTCGAGCACGATGCGGCGTTGCAAGCCCATGCTCTCGCTGATGAGGTTGTTCACCGTCAGCGTGGAAAGCATCCAGTTCTGCACCGAGTCCTCATGCAGCACTTCTTCGTTGCCGATGAAATAGCGGTAGCCATCCCTCCTATCGCAGTCGATGTAGATACCGAAGATGTCCTCGATGGCGTCCTTATGGCGATTGAAGGTGGTGCGGCTCAACGGGATGCCTTCGCTCATCTCCGTCCGGAGCCATCCCTCGTTGATGTCGGCAAACGAAATCCGCTTGGCACCGTGTATGGTATTCACCAACCAGATATATTCCTTGAATAATGCAGGAGTTTTCATATTCTGTTGTTAATCTTTCAATTCAGCAAAGTCCTGAAAGGACAACCCTAATTCATCGGAGGTTTCAACCTCTGCAAAAAAAAACAGCGGTACGACCATACCTCATCGGAGGTTTCAACCTCCGCAAAAAGTTACCTCAAATCCTCTTCTTCCCCCAGTCCGCCTTCCAGATGTAGACCAACGAAATCAAGCCAATGGAGATGTTGTAGACCCACTCGGCAGTCCACACGCCGGCAATGGTGGAGGTCTTCGACATCAGGAAGACATAGATGATGTAGATGATGAGGATGCCAAACTCCAAAGCCATGGCCGCCGTGGTGTTGCCCGTGCCCGAAACAGCCTCGAAGAAGGTCATGGAGAAAGCCCCCAATAGTGTGGCGACACATATCACATACACGGAAGGGATGGCTGCCTGTGCCAAAGCGAGGTCGTCCGTGTAAATCTGAAGGACGAGTTGTGGGATGGTTGCCACTACTACAACTAAAACCACACCACACAAAAAACTGTTTTTCACCACTTTCCAAATGCTCGACATCACCTCATTGCTTTTGCCCTCACCGATGATGCGGCTCGTCAAAGTGTTAGCGGTCGAGGCAAAGGCGATGCCCGGGATGATAAGGATCATATAGGTGCTACGGACCACAGAAGAGACACCAATGGCGGTCTCGCCCATCTTTTCAATCATGACGAAAAAGATGAACCAGGCGCCAAACGAAAACAGGCGCTGTATCATGCTCGGGAAGGCCACCTTGAGAATGTCGCCCATCAAGGCAGGCTGCCACTTGTGCCAACGAAACATGCCGTATTCCTTGTGCGGTATCTTGATGTAGGTATAAATCCAGAAGAAGAAAAACGCCGTGATTTCAGCCAACAGCGAGGCCAATGCTGCACCGCCAATGCCCATCTCGGGCAAACCCACATTGCCAAAAATCAAGGCCCAGTCGAAGAAGATGTTGACCACAGCCATGATGATGGTCGAGAAGGTGATGACTTGGGTGCTGCTGATGCCGACATAGAAGGAGCGGAACAGGAAGTTAAACACCACGAACATGATGCCGAATTGCCTGAATCTCAAATATTCATTGGCCGCCAAATAGATGTTTTCGGATTCGATGATGACATGAAGTAGCCTATGGCTGAAGAAGAACAAGATGCCGAAAAGCAGCATGCCCAACCCCAAGACAAACAAGGCTCCATGCTGAAACACCACACCGATTTTGCTGTAGTTGCCCTCGCCAAATCGCCGTGCGATGAAGATCTGTATGCCGACGGCAAAGCCCATCGCAAGAGTGGTGAAAACGAAGTAATACAAACCCGCCATCATGGAGGCACTCAGCTCGATGGTGCCGAGGTGACCCAAGAAAGCAGTGTCGGTAAAAGTGATGATGGTCTGTGCTAGGTTGCCCAACATGATAGGGTAAGCAATACGCCAGATTTCCTTGTTTGATACAGTGGTTTTAATCATGCCGCAAAATTAGGCATTTCATGAATTTGCTTCACACAAAATCTATCAAAAATCAATTTTTCGGTTTTTCAATCATTTTTCTCACTTTATTTCCAAAAATATGTATTTTTGCTCCCGACAAGAAGGAACATAAAAAATGAAAAAAAACAGCTTACTCATCCTAATCGCACTGCTTATCAGCTTAATATATTCAGGAAGACTTTACGCCCAACTCATTGTGACAGAAGTATCTGCTCTTCAAGGTTGGAATGCGGATTCATTGGTCAGGAACGTTCTTTTGGACGATGGCGTTACCATTTCCAATGCCAGATTCAACGGCTCTGACAGGATCATTGATTGCAACAGCATTGGAATATTCGAGACTGGAGCGACACCAACCAACATAGGCATGGAATCCGGCATAATCCTGGCCTCAGGCGGGATAAGCGTCGCCGTAGGCCCAAACAACGAAGGAGGGCTAAGTGTTCCCTCGAACTGTCCAAACTATTACGATAGTGATTTAGCATCCATCGCTTCGGGACCCACGAATGACGTGGCCGTACTTGAGTTTGATTTTGTCCCATGGGATGACATCGTGTCTTTCAGTTTCGTGTTCGGCTCCGAAGAATACATGGAATTCGTTGGCACAGACTACAATGACGTTTTTGGCTTTTTCGTGGAAGGCATCAATCCGATGGGAGGGTTTTATGACCATCAGAACATGGCTTTGATACCTGGAACGACTGAGGTGGTGAGCATAAACAATGTGAACTTAAACCACAATTCAGACTACTACGTCGACAACTCTTGGGGTCCCACCATCCAATTCGACGGTTTTACCACCTTGATAGAAGTAAGTTTCAATGTCGTACCAATGTCGAATTACCATATCAAAATGGCCATTAGTGATGTGGTTGATGAAATGTATGATTCAGGCGTTTTTCTCGAAGCACATAGTTTCAGCACCAATTTCTCCTACAGCATGATGATCGATGAATGGTATTACACAGAAATTCCTGAAAACCACTATTTCTGCGCCAATCAAGGTATAGATTTCAACACGGTGACCAACTGGAATTATGATGATGTGGTTTGGTATTTTGGTGATGGCACATCGGCTCAAGGAGAACAAGTCACACACACCTACAGCACTGACGGTTTTTACACCGTGACCAATGTGCTTCATAACCCGCATCGGGATACGGATTCCATTTATCTCAGCAAAGTGATAGAAGTCAGGACACCCTTGTCAGAAGAATACGCCACCGCTTGCGATAGCTATTATTGGCAGGGAACCAACTATACGGAAAGTGGCACTTACACCCATGTCATCGAGACACCTGGTGCCTGCGACAGCACGCTGATGCTTTATTTGACCATCAATCCTATCGATACGACCTACCTCAACATCACGGCTTGTGATGAATATGAATGGTACAACACAACTTACACTGAATCAGGGGTTTACTCCCATCTGGAGCAGAACACGGCAGGCTGCGACAGTCTGTTGATTTTAAGCCTTGATATCAGTGACAGTTATAGCTCGGAGGAAGAGGTAACCACGTGCAATGAATATTATTGGAGAGGCAACACCTATACGGAAAGCGGCACTTACACCGATTTCGTACAAGCACCTGGAGCTTGCGACAGTACCTTTGTGCTGAACCTGACCCTCGGCCACGAATCTCAAACCGACACCACTGCCTTTGCTTGCATGGCCTTCACATGGCATGGCCACAACTATTCGCAAACCGGCGTATATTACGACACGATAGTGGATGCCGCAGGATGCAACGATATCTATGTTCTTGACTTGACCATAGAGGATGACTTTAGTACCAATTTGAATGAGACGGTGTGCGACAGCTATCCTTGGCCATCGGCTGCAGGCGGCTATCTGACCGAATCAGGCCATTATAGATTTGAAGGCCAAACTCACGATGGATGTGACAGTATCGTTGACCTGAACCTTACCGTGCATTACACCCCTAAGCCCACCGAAATCTACCCCTTAGACACCACAAATAAAGCCCCACATTGGGTTGTCACCGCCACCGAATTCCAAATCAATGCATACGATTTCCAACTTTGGGACACCAACCCCAATTGTTACTGGGACACCGTTACATGGAGTTTCGAGGAACCATTATCATGGGTGCTTGAGCCTTTCGGCGAAAAGGGCAAACGATGCAAAATGTACGTGCTGAATCATGTGGACGACACGGTTTGGCTGAAAGCCCGCGCTTTCAACCAGTGTGTCCCTGAGGGTATTGAGCAAAGATACTGGTTTGTCTGTTCGTTTTATGGCCTTGAAGAAGCCAGCTCCGAGACTATTGGATTCGATGTACTCCCCAACCCGAACGACGGCCAAATGAAGCTTGTTTTCGACCATCTTACAGGCAAAGTGGATATCAAAGTGTATGACATGATGGGAAGTTTGGTCGATAATATCCAAACCTATAACGGCTCTTACACCAACGAATTGGAGTACAGTATGGAAGGTCGCGCAAAAGGAATCTACTTCTTTGTGGCTACTGGAAAAGAGGGGACTGTGAGCAAAAAGGTGATCGTCAGATAAACTCATTTTGCCTGAAAATGACGTGTATTTTCCACCCACAAAACTCGCAGAATTAAATGAATCGCATTGCGACGAAGTATTTGCGTCTAGTAGGTTTTGCGAGTTCTGCGGATTCTGCGTGCAAAAAATATTTTTTTTGATTTTCAAGCAGTTTTCCTTCCATATTCCCCAACAATTATGTATTTTTGCCGTTATATGAAAATTTCATACCATGAAAAGAAACAACATACTATTCTTGATTACCTTATTCCTGAATCTCACGTCTATAGGAAATCTTAATGCCCAACTTATCGTGACCGATGCATCCGAATTGAATGGCTGGACAGCGGATTCGTTGGTCAGGAACATTCTATTGGACAATGGCGTAACCATTTCAAACGCCAAATTCAACGGTTCCGATGGAATCATTGGTTGCAACCTCATCGGTAAGTTCGAGACGGGTAGCACACCTACTAACATTGGCATGGAGACCGGCCTCATCCTGGCATCTGGAGGGGTGAGTGTCGCTGTCGGCCCAAATGACACGGATGAAATAATGGTTCCCTCAACGTGCACAGCATATTATGATGAGAATCTAGTTTCCATTGCCTCTGGACCTACAACCGATGTCGCAGTGCTTGAGTTTGATTTTATCCCATGGGATAACAGAGTGACTTTCAGTTTCGTTTTCGGCTCCGAAGAATACATGGAATATGTCGGCCAAGGTTATAATGACGTATTCGGCTTTTTTGTTGAAGGCACAAATCCGGCGGGAGGGTATTACGACCATCAAAACATGGCCTTGATACCAGGAACGACAGAGGTTGTCAGCATAGATAACGTGAACCTAAATCACAATTCTGCTTATTACATTGACAATACAGGCGGTGCTACCATCCAATTTGACGGGTTCACTACCTTGATGGAAGTAAGCTTTGATGTGGTTCCCATGTCGAGTTACCATATCAAAATGGCCATTTGCGACGTAGGTGACGAGTTTGCTGATTCAGGTGTTTTCCTTAAGGCACATAGTTTTAGCACAAACTTCACCTATACCATGACGATAGATGGTTGGGACCATACGGAAATCCCAGAGGACCATTATTTCTGCGCCAACAAAGAGATAGAATTCAATGCGGTGACCAACTGGAATTATGATGATGTGACGTGGTATTTTGGCGATGGCACATCGGCGCAAGGGGAACAAGTCACACACACCTATAGCACCGACGGCTTTTACACTGTGACCAACGTGCTTCATAATCCTCACAGGGACATGGATTCTCTGTTTCTTACAAAAGTGATAGAAGTCAGGACTCCTTTCTCGGAAGAGTATGCCACGGCATGCGACAGCTATGATTGGCATGGAACCACCTATACGGAAAGCGGCACTTATTCCTACATTGTGCAATTGCCTGAATCCTGCGACAGCACAATAATGCTGCATCTGACCATCAACCCGGTTGACACGACTTTTCTCAACGTAACGGCTTGTGATGAATACGAATGGCACAACACAACCTACACAGAACCTGGGGTTTACGAGCATTTGGAACAGAGCATCGCAGGCTGCGACAGCCTTTTGATTTTGAACCTCAACATCAGCGGCAGCTTCAGTTCCGAGGAAGAGGTGACAGCATGCAACAACTACGTTTGGCGTGAAACCACCTATACGGAAAGCGGCACCTACACCGATTTTGTCCAGTCGCCCGGCGCTTGCGACAGCACCTTTGTGCTGCACCTGACCATTGGACACGATGCCCAAAGCGACACAACAGCAATCGCCTGCAACACATTCACCTGGCACGGTGCCACATACACGGCATCGGGCGACTATCCCTATTCCACCCAAACGGCTCTTGGCTGCGACAGCATCATTACCCTGCACCTTACGATAGGTCACGAGCAAGTGCATCCAACACAAATAGAGACGACATGCGAAGATTCGTTCACATGGCATGGTCATATTTATTCGCATGATGGTGTTTATTACGACACAATAGTAGGCACTACAGGATGCAATGAAATCTTTGTACTTGACCTTACATTCGCGGAAGGTTATAGCATCCGTTTGAACGAGACTGCATGCAACAAATACCCATGGCGGTTTGCTAATGGTGGCTATCTGACTGAGTCAGGACATTATACATACGAAAGTCAGGCCCAAAATGGATGTGACAGTATCATTGACTTAGACCTTACCATCAATTACACGCCTTCACCCACCGAAATCTACCCCATGGATACCACAAATAAATCCCCTCACTGGGTCATCACCGCTACCGAATTCCAAATCAACACATACGATTTTCAAGTTTGGGACACCAACCCAAATTGTATTTGGGACACCGTCACATGGAGCTTCGAAGAGCCAATGCCATGGAGGCTCGAACCTTTCGGCGACAAAGGCAAACAATGCAAAATGTACGTCCTGAACTATGTGAGCGACACCGTTTGGCTGACAGCTCGGGTTTTCAACCGTTGTACCTCTGAGGGCATTGAGCAAAGACAATGGTTCGTCTGTTCGTTTTATGGCCTTGAAGAGACAGGCACGGAGACCATTGGATTCGATGTAATCCCTAATCCGAACGATGGCCAAATGAAGCTTGTTTTCGACCATCTTACAGGCAAAGTGGATATCAAAGTGTATGACATGATGGGAAGTTTGGTCGATAATATCCAAACCTACAACGGCTCTGAGATCAACGAATTGGAGTACAGTATGGAAGGTCGCGCAAAAGGAATCTACTTCTTTGTGGCTACTGGAAAAGAGGGCACTTTGACCAAAAAGGTGGTCGTCAGATAATTATTCCAAAAAAAACATTTTTCGCAAAGCGATGTGTAATAGTGCACGCAGAATCCGCAGAATTATATGAAGCGCGATGCGACGCCATGTTTGCGTCCGGCAGGTTCAGCGAATTCTGCGCATTCAGCGTGCAAAAATAAAACTACTTTGATCGAAGCGAAAAGAAAGCCTTTCCCAGATGCTCCGTGATGTCGGAAGCAATCAAAGCCTCCTGCCCGATCTCGTCGGCGGCGAGGTCGCCAGCGAGGCCGTGGAGATAGACACCCAACACGGCGGCTTCCTCTGGCGAATAGCGTTGCGCCAGAAACGAGAGGATGATGCCCGTCAGCACATCGCCGCTGCCCGCCGTGGCCATGCCAGGATTGCCCGTGGTGTTGAAGAAGATGGTACCGTTGGGCATCGCAACCGTAGTGTGTGCGCCTTTCACGATAACGACAAGGTTATGTTTGATGGCTAATTCCCTTTGTTTCTCAAGGCGTTCAAACGAGGTCGAGGATTTCCCCACCAAACGTTCAAACTCCTTGGGATGCGGCGTCAGTATCGTTTTGGCAGGCAGGAACGGCAGCCAAGTCGGGTTGTCGGAGAGGATGTTCAAGGCGTCGGCATCCATGACGAGTGGCACTTGCACCTCTTGGATCAGGCGTTTCAAAGCGCGGACGGTGTCATCCGCCTTGTCCAATCCCGGACCTACGCCCACAGCGGTAAAGGTATCCAGATGTCCAAATGTCGAGAAGCAGGTTTCGGATTCGTCGGAGTCAATCATCGCCTCAGGGATGGCGGTCTGCAAAGGCAGTTGGGCTACCTTGGGCAGATGGACACTTAACAGGCCCACACCCGTGCGCAGACAGGCTTTCGCGCCCAGCAAAGCCGCGCCCGTCTTGCCTTCCGAGCCTGCGATAAGCAACGCATGACCGTAGGTGCCTTTGTGGGAGTATTTCGTGCGGTTGTGCAGTATCGGTTTCACCATCGCCTTGACGGTCAGTAGGTTGTTGGTCTCCACCTCCTCCAAATAGCGCGGGTGCAGACCGATGTCCAACACCTCAAAGCGACCCACATACGGGTCGTTTTCGGGCAACAGAAAAGCCAACTTGGGGTTTTGGAAGGTCAGCGTATAGTCGGCCTTGAAGATGAAGCCCAAAGCGCTTGGCTGGTCGGCGAAAAGACCTGAAGGAATGTCGACGGCCACACGGATGGCCTTGCTCTGGTTGAGGTAGGCAATCAAGTCGGCGGTCATGCCCTGCGACGGACGGTTGAGACCCGAGCCGAAGATGGCATCGACCACCACATCGTTGGCATCGACTTTCGGGAAGTCGTCCTCGGAGAGGATGTCGAACATCGGCACCTTGGTCTCGTTCACGAGGCGGTAGTAGTTCACCTCACAGTCGTGGCTCATCTTATCCGAGTAGCGCACCATAAACACCTGCGGGACAATCTCTTGCTCATTGAGCAGTCGGGCCACCACGAGGCCGTCGCCGCCGTTGTTGCCCATGCCGCAGAAGATCTTGATGGTCTTCTCGCGCGGCGTGCGGCGATAGAGCCATTCGAAGACCTTGGTGGCGGCGCGTTCCATCAAGTCGACGGACTCGATGGGTTCGTTCTCTATCGTGTATTTGTCCGCTTCGCGGATTTGCTGTACTGAAAGGATTTTCATGCTGCTTGAATTTGTGCAAAATTATGAATTAAAAACAATATAAACAACGAAATCTTTGAGGAGTTGGAAAAAAGTTGCAAAAACAGTGTTGAAATAGTGGAAAAAAGTTGTAATTTTGCATCGAAAAAAGTGGAAAAAAGTTGCAAAAATGCTTAAAAGAAAGGCCATAAGAAACCTCGAAAATTGGTATAAATCAACGCATAAGAAAGCCGCATTGGTAACTGGAGCGCGTCAAGTTGGAAAAACAACCGCCATCAGGGAATTTGCCCGCCAGCATTACAAGCATTTCGTGGAGGTCAATTTTGTGAAACGTCCTGTTGCTCGACAGGCTTTTGACGGCGACCTCGACACCAGCACCATCGTGGCTAATCTTTCTGCAATGGGTTTCGGACCTTTTGTCGAAGGTCAGACGTTGGTCTTTTTTGATGAGATCCAAGAGTGTCCCAACGCCCGTACCGCCATAAAATTCTTGGTCGAAGAGCATCGCTACGACTTCATCGAATCTGGCTCGTTGTTGGGCATCAATTACAAGGAAGTGCCTTCCTATCCTGTAGGATTTGAACAAGAATTCAACATGTTTCCACTTGATTTTGAGGAATTTCTATGGGCAAAGGGCATTGGAGAGGAAACCGTTCAACTGATGCGACATTCATACGAGACCCAACAGCCCCTACCCGAGTTCATCCACAACCAACTCTTCAAATATTTCCGTGAATTTCTTGTGGTTGGAGGGATGCCAGAGGTTGTGCAAACCTACATGGACAACGATGATTTCAGGCTAACGACAGACGTACAGCGTTCCATCCTGACCACCTATCGGGCTGACATCACAAAATACGCGGGCAAGGCGCAGACCCTCGTGAAGCGCATTTTCGATGCCATCCCCGCCGAACTGGGCAAACAAGACAAGCGTTTTGTCCTTGCCGACGTCGAACAAGGCGCCTCTCGCAGAAAATACGAAGACCCGACACAATGGCTCATCGACGCGGGCATTGCTTACTATTCCTTCAACACTTCCGCCTTTGAGCTGCCTTTTGAAGCAACAGAAAACCGCAAACTCTATAAACTGTACATGGTCGATACGGGATTGCTCAGTCGATTGTTGCTCAAAGGATTACAATTCAATGTGATGAATGGAGCCATTGATGTCAATGAAGGGGCTTTGACCGAAAACTATGTGGCCTGCGCGCTGTCGGCCAATGGCATCCCTTTGCATTATTACGACCGAAAGAGCAAGCAGGAACTAGATTTCATTATCGAAGAGAATAACGCCATCACCATCGTTGAAGTAAAATCGGGCGACAATTTCACTCGACACGCTTCACTTGACGCAGCCATCAAATTGTATCAAGAGAAAATTGGGAAGTCTATCGTCTTTTGCAAGTCCAATGTCTTTGAAAAAGACGGTGTACTCTATCTACCGTTATATATGGCGATGCTATTGTAGAGTTATATTATTCAGGTCTTTTTGCAGCTTTTCTTTCCCCTCAAACAATATCCCCGTGATTCCCAAAGCATTCGCGGCAGCCACATTATTCGGGTTATCATCAATGAAAACCGTTTCCTCGGCCTTGATGCCGAAGCGTTGCAAGGCCAGTTGGAAAATCCTCGGGTCGGGCTTCATCACCCGCTCGATGCCCGAAATCACCATGTCTTCCATGAGATTAAGGACGGGATAAACCGGCCGCACCAAGGCGAAGGTCTCCTCCGACCAGTTGGACAGTCCAAACACACGGTATCCTTTGGCTTTCAGTTCCTTGATATATTCCTCCATACCTGGAATCTGTCCGCCCATCATCTTCATGAACTCGCCGTAGTACAATTCGATTTCCTTCTTCCATTCGGGGTGCTCAGCGATGAGTTCCGCCGTGCCTTCCGCAACGGGACGACCATTATCGTGCTGGGCGTTCCATTCGTAGGTGCAGATGTTGGTGAGGAACCACTCGGCTTTGTCCTTGTCGCCGAAATATGGGTCATAGAGGTAATGCGGGTTCCAGTCAAGGAGCACGCCGCCGTAGTCGAAAATCAGGTTTTTAATCATTTCATTTCAAGGATTGGTAAAACGACTGCAATTGGTCTAAGCATCCAGGTATCAGTACAGACGCCAATACCAAGACCAACAATAACACAATAAATCCAATTAAGGCACCGAAGCAGCCCCATTTGCGATTCCTGTCAGGGAGTTTTTGAGAGAATAGTGTCACAATCAAGCCTATCAAAGGAGAAAAGACCACAGAAAGCAAAAAAGCCCAACCGAAGCCTATGTTCCTATGCGAACCAATTAGCCCAACAATGGCCGCCAATAGGGTGCCTGTCAGCAATCCAAGAATAATTACAAGTAGAGACATAATGCTGAATATTTGCCGCAAAGTTAGTGAATTTTCTCAAGAAAACCGTATTTTTGCGCTTCTAAACCTGAAAATATGCCAAACACCATAGACTTCGCCCCGCAAATCGCACAGGAACTCAACTTGGCCGCGCATCATGTCGCCAACGTCATTCGCCTCTTCGACGAAGGCGCCACCATCCCCTTCATTGCCCGCTATCGCAAGGAAATGACAGGCACGATGAATGAGGAGAACGTGGCCGCCGTCCAAAAACGCCTCGAACAACTTGTTGAACTCCAAAAGCGCAAAGAAAGTGTCATCGCCTCCATCCGTGAGCAGGAGAAACTCACGCCCGAATTGGAACAAAAGATACTGAACGCCAAGACCTTGCAGGAAGTTGAGGATTTATATCTCCCCTACAAGCCCAAACGCCGCACCCGCGCCGCCATCGCCCGTGAGAAGGGTTTGGAGCCACTTGCCGCGCAAATCATGGCGCAGAATGTGGATATGGTGGACCGCCTCGCCGCACGTTATGTCAATGCGGGCAAAGGCGTCAACGACATTGAGGAAGCCCTGCAAGGTGCCAAGGACATCATGGCCGAGTGGGTCTCGGAAAATATCAACGGGCGCAACCGCATCCGCAAGATCTTCCACATGCAGGGCGACATCAGCTCCGCCGTGGTCAAGGGCAAGGAAAAGGAAGGCAAGACCTATCAACAGTATTTCGACTTCCGCGAGCCGATTTCAGAGGCGCCCTCACACCGCCTCCTTGCCCTGTTCCGCGCCGAGGAAGAAGGCATGGTGAAGCTGAAAATCAAGGTGGATGACGACTTTGTGCTGAACTCGTTGGAGAGCATCTTCCTGAAGAACGACAACGAATCCTCCGAACTCGTGCGCGAGGCCATTGCCGACTCGTGGAAACGCCTCTTGGAACCTTCCATCGAGACCGAGATCCGCAATTATTATAAGGAGAAGGCTGATGAGACCGCCATCCGCGTCTTCGCCGAGAACCTCAAGCAGCTGCTCCTCGCCGCCCCTATGGGTCAGAAGCGCGTCCTCGCCATCGACCCAGGCTTCCGCACGGGTTGCAAGGTGGTGGTCTTGAGCGAAACAGGTGCCTTGCTCCACAACGAGACCATCTACCCTCACCCGCCCAAGTCGGACACGGTGGGTGCTATGCGCAAAATCAAGAGCCTCGTGGATGCCTACCGCATCAAGGTCATCGCCATCGGTAACGGCACGGCTGGACGCGAGACCGAGGACTTTATCCGCAGCATCAAGTTCGACCGCGACCTGATGGCCGTGATGGTGAGCGAAAGCGGCGCATCGGTCTATTCCGCCTCCAAGATTGCCCGCGACGAGTTCCCCGACTACGACATCACCGTGCGCGGCGCGGTCAGCATCGGTCGCCGACTGATGGACCCATTGGCCGAGTTGGTGAAAATCGACCCGAAAAGCATCGGCGTGGGTCAATACCAGCACGACGTGGACCAGAAGAAACTTGGCGAGAGCCTCGACAAGACCGTGGAGAGTTGCGTAAACGCCGTCGGCGTGGAGCTCAACACTGCCAGCCAGCAGTTGCTTTCCTATGTGAGTGGTGTCGGCCCTGCCTTGGCCTCCAACATTATCCAATATCGCGAGGATCAGGGCGGCTTCAAGAGTCGCAAGCAACTCAAAGAGGTTCCACGCCTCGGCGACAAGGCCTTTGAGCAATGCGCCGGCTTCCTGCGCATCCATAATGGCGACAATCCGCTGGACCAAAGTGCCGTCCACCCCGAGAGCTACCACATCGTGGAGAAAATGGCCAAGAAACTGAATGTGAAGGTGAAAGACCTTATCGGCAACAAGGAACTCATCGCGAAGATCAACCCAAAAGACTTCGTGGAGGAGCAATTTGGTTTGGAGACCATCAACGACATCCTCGGCGAGTTGGACAAACCTGGCCGCGACCCAAGAAAGTCTTTTGAAGCCTTCGAATTCGATAAAAACATCCGCACCATCAACGACTTGCGCGTTGGGATGACCCTCAACGGCATCGTGACCAACATCACTGCCTTCGGCGCTTTTGTCGACATCGGCGTGCATCAGGACGGCCTCGTCCACATCAGCCAGATGGCCGACCATTACATCAAAGACCCGAACGAGGTGGTGCATCTGAACCAAAAGGTACGCGTCAAGGTTTTGGAAGTCGATGCGAATCGAAATAGAATTAGCCTGACAATGAAGTTGTGATCGGAATCCACTAAACCAACAAAGAACTGACTTGGCTGAATTTTTTGCCGAAAAAATTTGCAGATTGAAATAAAACACCTATTTTTGCACTTGAAATAACCAATAATATGAATAACATGAAAAAAGTTCTTTTCTTACACATCGCGATTTTAGGGTTTTATCTCTGCTCTATAGCCCGACCCATCGACCAAGAAACAGCCCATAATATTGCGGCCAAATTCATGGGAACCTCCGATCTGCAACTTGCAGCAACCTATCGAACGGAACAAGGTGCAAGCGCGTTCCATGTTTTCAACACCTCTGACGGATTTGTCATCGTTTCAGCCGATGACTGCGAAACGCCCATCATCGGCTATTCCCGTGAAGGCCGTTTCGACCCGAACAACGTGCCCATCCAGATGGAGGGCTACCTACAGGATTTCATTGCCAGGATCCAATACGGCATCGAAAACCATATTGAGGCAGACGAAGCCACAGCGAAACAATGGGAAATGGTGAAAACTACCGGAAAACTTAATGACAGCAAGTCCACCAAAGCTGTTGCGCCTTTGCTGACTTACAAATGGAACCAAGGTTGCCTTTACAACAGCCTTTGCCCCACCATGAGCGGTCCCTGCGACCATGCCGAGGTGGGTTGCGTGGCAGTGGCCATGGCACAAATCATGCGCTATTGGGGCTATCCGACTACAGGCTGGGGGACGCATTCCTATACCAATGCCGGTTTGACACTCTCCGCCGACTTCGGCAACACCACCTACGACTGGGAGCACATGCCCGATTCGCTTACCGAAAACTCAAGCGAGGCTGAGATTGAGGCCGTGGCAACCTTGCTGTACCATTGTGGCGTCTCTTTGGAAATGCGGTACGGTCCCAACGGCTCTCTAGCCAACACGGGTGACGTAATCAATGCCTTGAGGCGTTATTTCAATTATACAAGGCAAATTCACAAGGAAAAGAAATCGGATTACAGCAATGAAGAATGGAGCTCACTACTGATGAATAGCCTTGACTTGAGTCGACCCATACAATATGTTGGTTATGGTAGTGGTGGACACTCTTTTGTCTGCGACGGATACGACAGCAACGGCCTTTTCCATTTCAACTGGGGATGGGGCACCGCAAATGGCTACTTTGCTTTGGGAAACTTGAATCCCCTCGGTTATGATTTCAGTATCAGCAACGCTGCTCTTTTCGATATCATTCCTCAATACGAACCCTGCGTCGTGAATGTCTCTGTCTTTCCACCTGGCGCAGGCACCTTCGAAGGAAATGGAGAATACCATATCGGCGAACTATGCACGTTAACTGCATCTCCCGCCGAGGGCTATAACCTATACTGCTGGAAGAAGGACGGGCAAACCATGACAAACGATCCAACTTACACTTTTGCAGTTGAAAACGACACTGTTAATATCGAGGTTGTCTTCTGTTGCTCACCTGTTGGACAAATCACAGCGAGTTACTCGCCAGAAACAAACAATCCGAACTGCACAAGTGTGAGCCTTTCGTGGAATCAGCCTGATACCGAGTGGGCACTCCTGAAACAATTCGATCTCCATGAGGAAGGCAGTGGCGTGGCCACCGACGGCGAGCACATCTATGTCACCTATGCCTTTTGGAACACTCCTCCTTTTTCGTTTGGCAAATATACCATGGACGGAGTGTTGGTGGAGCAGTTCAACATAAGAAACGATTTTGACGCCGGTGGCTTGGATTACGACGGGACCGGCTTCTATTGCAACACTTCCCATTCCGGACTTCAAGTGCTATATCAGGTTGACCTTGACAACAAAATGATTATCGACAGCTTAAATATCCTCCATTGGTTCGGAGATATCACATACGACCCTGAATATGATGGCTTTTGGCTTGACCAAAATTACCAAGCCGCTCTTCATAACCGTCAAGGACAAAAGATACAAGCTAGTCCGACAGTACCAGATTACATCTTTGGTACAGGGTATTATACGGCCAAAGACGGAAGCCCCCATCTACTAATTACAAGAGAATCAGGAGTTTTTGATTATAACATCACCAACAATAGCATATTTGACAGACCTTTGCTGGATCCAGGTTGGGACTATACATACGGGATGGGTGCTTGCACCGGAAAATACGACGGGAAAGACGCCATGTTCATTGCCAATGACCACTCCATTCTCATTTATGAAATCAAAAGCCGGCTTGAACAAATCATAGGCTACCGCATCTATCGCGCCGACAGTGAAGGCAACACCGTGATGCTGGCCGATAATTTCGCTGGTTCGTCATACATCGACGAGACATGGGGCAATGCCCTCGCTGGTGAATATAAATTTGGCATAAGCGAAGTCTTCGCTAACGGCATCGAGTCGGAAATCATCTGGTCTAACGCCATCATGAAGACAGATTTCGGAACCGATGAAAATCTCTACCAGCCAGAGGGACCATCCGTCCAAAAAGTGCTTGAAAACGGCCACATCGTCATCATCAAGGATGGGAAACGGTACACTCTAACAGGTCAACAATTGAATTGACACTGAAGTTATTAGCCAATTGTTTTTCAAACAAAGCACTCTTTTTTGGAGAACAATATGTATTATTTCTTTATTTTTGCGCATCAAACTATTTCCCTATGATGCGAATAAGAATTATTTGTCTATGGCTCGGCCTATTCCTTTTGGCGGGATGTGGCGAGAAGAAAAACACGAAGCAGTCCTTCGACCCTACCATCCCTGTCGAGATAAGCATCATCGAGCAGACCGACGACAACAGTTTCCGCAACTATGTTGGCACTGTCAAGAGCGAGATGAAACTGCCCGTTTCGTTCCCCCTTGGCGGCACACTTACAGGCGTTTACGTAAAAAACGGACAACATGTCAAGAAAGGCGCGTTGATTGCACGTGTTGACGAAACCTCAGCCAAGAGTCTACACGACGCGGCTCTTGCCACACTCAACCAAGCCGAAGACGGCTACAACCGCTTGAAACAAGTCCACGACGAAGGCGGCATCCCCGATGTGCGCTGGGTGCAGATGGAGACCGACCTTGAGAAAGCGCGACAAACCGAGATTACCACTCGCAAGCACTTATCAGAATGCACTTTACGTGCCCCACAAGACGGCTACATCAGTATGGAGGAACACACCACAGGCGAAAACCTGCTTCCCTCAGCCCCGTTCTGCCACATCATCGACATGAACAAGATGGTCGTCGAGTTTTCCGTCCCCGAAAAGGAAATTGGCGTCATCCAAATCGGTGACAAGGCCGAAGCCACCTTCCCGGGCTTGGACAACATGACCAGGACCATCGAAATCATCGACAAATCTTTTGTCTCCAACCCAATGGGCCATACCTATACAGTGAAGGCTCGCGTGCCTGTCGAGAACAAGGACATTCTTCCCGGAATGGTGGTCAAAATCCAGCTCTCCCTTTCGGAGGCTTCGGGCATCGTGGTTCCATCTTCCTGTGTGCTGACCATGCCTGAAGACGCTGATGTTTGGACCGTAAAAAACGGCAAGGCTTACCGCCGCAATATCAAAGTGGGTGGTTTCGTGAAAAACGGCGTGGTGGTCGAAAGCGGCCTCGAAAGCGGCGACACCATCATCACCGTAGGCTATCAGAAACTATACAACGGAGCCAAGGTTTCGTTTTAACGAATGGGATATGAATAATAACAAGAAAATGTGACCACGAGACTGCGAGACTACGGGACTGCGGGACGCTGGAATCGTCACAAAGTCACGAACTCTCAAGTCAAAAATAAAACGAAAACCATGGCTCAGAAAAGAAACATCATCGAGGGGGCAATGCGGAACTATCCGCTTGTGTTCTTCTTCATGGCCGTCATCGTCATATTCGGCTTCATCTCCTTGCCCAAGCTCAAGAAAAACGAGTTCCCTGATGTTACCATCCGCATTGGTGTGGTGGCCGTCATCTATCCAGGTGCCACTGCCGACGAAATCGAGCAACGCGTGGCGAAACCCGTCGAGCAATACCTGTTCACCTTCAGCGACGTGGACAAGAAAAAAACCTATTCACAATCCAAAGACGGCATGCTGCTCGTCTTCGTCACCCTGGTCAACGACACCAAAGACGCCAAGATGACCTGGTCGCGCATCCGCCAAGGGCTGATTTTGTTCCAAAGAACCGACTTGCCGCAAGGTGTTTTGGCTACCGCAGTCATCGACGATTTCGGCAATGCCTCTTCGCTGCTTCTCGCCATCGAGAGTGACCAACGCTCGCCGCGTGAGCTGCGCGAATTCGCCGACCGCCTCTCGGAACGCTTGCGCAACATTGAGACCATGGGCAACATTAAGATTGTGGGCGAACAAAAGGAAGAGATTGCCATCTACATGGATCCCACACGCATGACACAATATGCAGTGTCGCCCGCCATGATCACCGCTGAATTGGCTGCCCACAGCCTACGCACCATCACCGGTGAAGCCAGCAACAGCGATGGCTCAGCGGTCATCCATGTGAACGTGCCCTACAGCGACATCTACGACCTCTCCGAACTCATCGTGTTCTCCGAACCTGTCACGGGACAAATCATCCGCCTGCGCGACGTGGCCCGACTGGAGCGCCGCTACCAAGAGGCTTCGCAATACATTCAATATTCCGACAGTTTGGTCAATGGCAACCAATGCCTCATCTTCTCAATGGAGATGCGTCCCGGTCACAATGTGGTTGCTTTCGGTGACGAAGTCAACAAAGAGATTGAGACCTTCCTATCCGCAGCCCCTCCCGACATCAAAGTGCACCGCATCACCGACCAGCCAGTGGTGGTCAACAAGTCGGTGCGTTCTTTCCTGAAAGACCTCATCGAAGCCATCATCATCGTCATCATGGTGATGCTCTTCCTCTTCCCCTTGCGGACGGCCTTGGTCTCATCCACCTCGGTACCCGTATGTATCGCTGCCGCTTGGGCCATCATGTACCTATTAGGCATCGAGTTGAACACCGTCACTTTGGCAGCACTAATCGTCGTCCTCGGTATGATCGTGGACGACTCTGTGGTGGTCATCGACGGCTATTCCGACATGCTCAATTCGGGGCATTCACGCTGGTATTCCGCTGCCGTATCCACCAGGAGCCTGATGACCTCCATGCTCATCGCCACCTGTTCCATCTCGTTCATGTTCTTCCCGATGTTGTCGTTGATGAAAGGCACAGACATGGGTGATTTCATCGGGATGTTCCCTTGGGCCATCTTCATCACGCTATCGTGTAGTTTCCTCTATGCCATCTGGGTGATCCCCTACCTTTCGGCAAGGGTTATCGGCCCATCAAACCCTAACAAACGCTCCAAGTTGGAGAAAATCCAAGCGAAGTTTTTCGATATGCTCCAAAAGTCCTACAAACGACTTCTCACCTTGTGTTTCCGTCACAAATGGAGCACCATCATCGCATCCGTCATTTCGGTGGCCATTGGCTTATTTTTCCTTACCCAAATCAAGGTCCAGATGCTTCCCAAGGCCGAACGCGACAGCTTTGCCGTCGAAATCCATCTTGCCACTGGCAGTTCCATCACGGAAACCGCTACTGTATCTGACTCACTGACGAAAATCTTGCTGGCTGACAAACGGGTGAAGTCCGTCACTTCGTTCATTGGCATGGCTTCGCCTCGTTTCCACATGACCTATTCGCCCGAACCCATGCCCACCTCAGCTTACGCGCAGTTTATCGTCATCACCGAATCAGAAAAAGACACCAAGGAAATGATGAAAGAGTATTCGCAAAAGTACGAGAACTACTTCCCATTGGCGCAAATCCGCTTCAGGCAGATGGACTATCAGGTGGTCAACGCACCGGTCGAATACTACATCATGGGCGACAACTATGACCGCCTCGAGCCCATTAAGGACTCACTCATCGCCTACATGAAGCAAAACCCCGAGCTGTTTTTCGTCCATTCCGACTATGACGGCACAGAAGAGATTGTCGAAGTGAACCTGAACATGGATGAAGCCACCCGCCTCGGTGTGACCCAAGCCGTGCTTTCGGTCTACCTGTCGGGGGCCCTTTCGGGCAACAAGATGGTCTCCATGTGGGAAAACGGCTACAACCTGCCCACCACCATCTATACGGAAGGGGTGCACGACATCGACTACGAGAAAATCGGCGACATGCTGGTGCCCACCTCGCTGCCTGGCGTCTGGGTGCCGCTGCGCCAAGTGGCCGACATCCATCCTCGTTTCCAGCACGACAACCTGACCCACCGCAACGGTCGACGCTGCATCACGGTAATGGCCGACGTGATGCCCGACTGTGGCCAGCTCGAACACTATGCGAAAATCAACGAATACTTAAGCACACTCAACATCCCAGAAGACATCGTCGTCGAAGAAGGCGGTTCCATGTCGGCCACCAAGGAAACCATGCCCTCGCTGCTCATGTCCATCATGGCAGCAGTGGTCGTGATGTTTGTGGTTCTCATCATCCACTACAAGCGCATCGGCATCTCGTTCCTTTCCATTTCCGTCTCGCTGCTCTGCATCTTCGGTTCCATGTTCGGCCTTTGGTTGTTCGGCCTCGACCTCTCGGTGACGGCCTTGTTGGGCGTCATCTCGCTCATCGGCATCATCGTCCGCAATGCCATCATCATGTACGACTACGCAGGCGAGTTGCGGGCAAAAGAGCATATCGCCGTGCACGATGCCGCCTACGAAGCCGGTCTGCGCCGAATGAGGCCCATCTTCCTCACCTCGGCCACCACTGCCTTGGGCGTCATCCCGATGATCATCGCCAAGACCCTGCTATGGGAGCCCATGGGCGTGGTGATTTGCTTCGGCACCATTTTCACCTTCCCCTTGGTCGTCACCGTGCTGCCCGTGGCCTACTGTCTGGCCTTCGACGCCGGCGAACGCGAACAAAACCGTTTGAAGAAAGTCAACCAACGCTTCCTTGACCGCCTTGACGAACGCGACAAGCGCAACGAGGAAAAGAACAAGAACGAAGAAAACAACGCACAGTCATGAAAAAACATATCACATCCTTACTCTTTGCCCTGCTCGTCTTAGGCCTCAAAGCGCAAACCCCAGTGCTGACGCTCGACTCTTGCTTCGCCTTGGCCAAAGCCAACAACGCGCAGTTGCTGACAGACCAATTGGAAATTCAAAAAGCACAAGAAGTTAAGGCTCAAGTTTTCACGAAACACTTCCCGCAGGTATCGATTTCCTATCTGGCCTATTATGCCGCCAGGCCCATTATCGAATACGGCATCAACGACATCCAAGACGATGACCTAGGTGCTTTCCTTTCGGCGCTCATCACTACGTTGAACGACCCAGAGGGGGCTAACATGGGATTGCCGACCGAAATCAACTTGATGGAAAAAGGCCACGGCGTGAATGCCACCGCCATGATGCCCGTTTATGCCGGCGGGCGCATCCTCAATGGCAACCGATTGGCCAATGTCGGCATAGAAGCAGCCCAACTGAAAGCCGAAGTCTCGGAGCGCGACATGCTCGAAAACATCGAATCGACCTATTACCTTGTGTTGGGTTTGCAAGACAAGGTGCACACTGTGGAATCAGCCTTGGCACTCACCGACAGTCTCGACCATATCGTAGATGTGGCCTTGAAAGCCGGACTCATCACCAAAAGCGACAAACTCCGTCTTGCGTTGAAACAAAACGAACTGAAAGCCAATCAGCTACAACTCAACAATGGCATCGTATTGGCCTCACAACTGCTCTGTCAACAAATCGGCATCACCTATCCTGAAGATGGCCTGACGCTCGACACTGCCAGCTTTTCGATAAAGAATCATGCCGACGCACTGCGTGAGAACTTCATCCGTCCCGAACAACAGTTGCTCCAGCTTCAGATCGATGCCGAAAAGCTTCGCAAGAAACTGACCTTAGGCGAAGCCTTGCCGCAAGTTGGCATTGGAGGGACATACTCCTACGGAAACCTCGTCAGAAAATACAAAGGTAATGCCATCGCCTTGGCGCAGGTGTCGATTCCCTTGACACAGTGGTGGGAGACCTCGCACAAACTGAAAGAGCACAACATCGCCATCCGAGAAGCGGAGCTGATGCAAAAAGACCTGACCGAGAAGATGGGCTTGCAAGTGAAACAAGCCTATAACCAAATGGTGGAAGCCGAAGCCTTGATGCAATCCGACAAGGCAGCCTTGGACATGGCCCAAGAAAACTACCGCCTTGCCGAGCTCAACTATCGTGCAGGCATGAACACCATCACCGATGTGCTTGAGGCCCATGCATTGCTGTTGCAGGCCAAAAATGCCATCACCGACCGACAAATCACCTATCTCACCGCCTGCCGCAGATACCATGACTTGAGCGGACAGTAAACGATTTTTCACGCATACAACAATAAACTGAGTCCAATGGAGTTTTATCATACAAACACAATTGAGATGAAGAGATTCAGAATACTTACCTTGTTATTGGCCTTCACAATGGCTGCTCCTGCCTTAATCCACGCCCAGGTTATCAAGGGCGAGGTGTTTTTTGGCGGCAACGTCACCCAAGTCGACGGCGACGAGTGCTACCGTTTCCGCAAGGCTGGTGTACATGCCGGTGCCGGAGCCTTGATACCCATAACCAACTGGATGGATGTCGGACTTGAAGTGCTTTTCAACCAAAAAGGTGCCTACAAAGGGGATTCTATCAACCCGCATCTCGGGCTTTATACGGGTCGTTACAAACTGAACCTCAACTATGCCGAAATCCCCATCATGATTTACCTTACCGACAAAGACCGTTATAGCCTTGGCCTCGGCGTATCCTATGGGCGTATCGTTGGACTTCAAGAATACATCAACAACCAGCCCACAGCCATTCGATTGGGTGACGGAAACATCCATTGGAGAGAAGGAGCTGACGGCAAGCCCGACATCAGCAAAGCAAAAGATCTTGACGAGCTGACCAAACTCCTCTACGAGGCTGGCTATCCTCAAAATGAGGCCATCGAAGAACTGGTTCCAAGGGCCATCTCCAACTCCGACAGCTACCGTGCTCACGATTTCAACATTTGTGCCGACTTGCGTGTGCGCATCTGGGAAGGCATCCATGCCGAACTGCGCTATCAATATTCATTGGCACCCATCAGGACCCGCCTGTTCTACAAAGACGCGAACGAAACCATCCTGAAAACCGACGACAACCGGGTGCTTCCATTGCAGAGACAATACAACAACAGCATCACGCTGAGGGTGGTATATCTCTTTAACGAACACAGGGCTAAGGCCAACAAGGAAGCCTCGAAGAAAGGGCAATGAGTTTCTAATATGACTTGTGACAATGACTATGACCGCTTTTACATTATGTCGAGGTGGTCATTGTCATAGTCAGTGGTCATTGTTCACAACCCCAAGTAATAATCCTTCAGAAATTCATTGTATTGTGAAGTGAAACGCTTGTCTGCATCGCGGATGACGAAGGTTTCCTCATGAACATTATCGCTTCTTCCAAATCTCAATTCCAGATTGACTCGATTAGGCTCCTTACCCGCTATTGGCACGATAGTCATGCATCTATGCAAATAGAGCCCAAAACCTTCTGCTGTTTTCAAAAACTCCTGCATCACATCGAATGGAAGCACTACTGACAGACGGCCTTCGGGCTTCATCAGACGGTGGACTTCGCGGCAAATCGTGGCATAAGACAAGCCTGCATCGTTGTGCCGTGCCCTGCTTTTGCGCTCAGAATCACACTTGGAAAACCGGTTAAAAAACGGTGGATTGGAAATGATAAAGTCATACATGCTATCCGATTGGAATCCAACAATGTCAGTGCAATAAGCTTTCAGATGCTCGTGCCATTGCGAGGCCTCGAAGTTGATTGTGGCTTCCTCGATTGAAGCCGCATCGATGTCGACGGCATCCACATGTGCTACACCCTTTTGGGAAAGCATCAGCGGCAGCAACCCGCAACCCGTGCCGATGTCGAGCACCACATCCGTCGGCTTGACTTCGGTCCAGCGCCCCAACAAAATAGCATCGGTCCCCACCTTCATCGTCGAACGGTGATGGTAGAGGCTGAAATGCTTGAAGTGGAATGGACGCGCGTCGGTCATTGCAAGTACATGTCTATCAAGCCTTCTGGCGCAGTGATGGTGAGGATTTTCTTGTCGCGATCGACGTTTTGAATCACTTGGTCGAGGATGGGAATTAGGATTTCCTTCTTACCTTTCATCACTTGCAGGATGGCTTGGGTGGGATATTCCAGCACCTGACTGATTGGTCCAAGCTCACCTTTCTCAGTATCGACCACCGTAAAGCCCACAATCTCATGGAAATAGAACTGCTTGCCACTCAGTTTGGGTAGCATCTCCAAAGGCAAATAGACTGCCTTCCCGACCAAATGTTGCGCCGCCTCAATGGTCTTCACATCCTGAATGGCGATGAAGAACTTATCACCACTCATCGTGATTTTCTCCACGAAAAACGGCGTCAGCACCTTGTTGATTTCAAGGAAGAAATGCTTCATTTCGAGGTAAGCCGTAGGGTCGTCAGCCTCCAATTTGATGGTCACCTCCCCTTTCAAGCCGTGGGTCTTGGCCACGCGGCCCAGATAAAAACAGTCTTCTTTTTTCATATTATATGACTTCGGGACTACGAGACTTCGGGACCTCGGGTATTCTCACGGTCACGCAGTCCCGCAGTCACGTAGTCTCGTGTCTTTTTAATTTTGCTGCAAAGATAAAACTTTTTATTTTTGCCACTCATTTTTAAGCCATGCACGAGTTTTTGCATTTGTTTTTTGATGTACTGAGAAACAGCGTCTTAATCACAGGTTTGGTGATTATCATGATGCTGATGATTGAGTATGTCAACATCCATTCGCACGGCAGATGGTTCACCCGACTGCGCCAAAATCGTTTCGGACAAGTCGTTTTGGGAGCGGGCTTAGGCATCATTCCTGGCTGCATGGGCGGTTTTGCCGCCGTTTCGATGTATTCGCACAAGCTGCTGAGTTTCGGCGCTTTGATTGCCATGATGATTGCTTCTTCGGGTGACGAAGCCTTCGTCATGCTCGCCATGATACCTAAGGAAGCCCTGCTGTTGATGGTGGTCTTGTTCGCTATCGCCATTCTCGTCGGTTGGCTGGTGGACAGGTTCTCCAAGCCGAACGGCAAAGTCCAACACGAAGGCTGCAAGGACGGCTATCAGATTCACGAGGAAGATGAAAAGGAAGAAGACGACGACAAACCCACCTTGCGCAACATGCGCCATGCCAGCGCCGAACGCATCGCCTTGCTGCTTGGCGTGATTTTGTTCATCGTTGCCTTAGCCTTTGGCATGTTTGAGCATGAGCACGAAGAAGCCATTCACACCCAGCTCAATATCTTCGACGAATATTGGATAAATCTCATCTTTGCCGCCATCAGTCTGTTTGTGGTATGGTTCATTGCCACGGCAGAAGAACATGTGATCAAGGAACACCTTTGGGAGCACATCATCCGCAAGCATTTCCTGAGCATCTTCCTCTGGACCTTCGGCGCGCTATTCGTCATTCAAGTCGGGCTGCATTACTTTGACATTGAAACCCTTATCAGCAATAATATTCCGTGGATGATTTTATTGGCTGTCCTGGTGGGCATCATCCCCGAGTCGGGACCGCATTTGCTGTTTGTCACCTTGTTTGCCACGGGCACAGTGCCATTCTCGGTGCTGCTGGCCAGCTCCATCTCGCAGGATGGCCATGCCTCACTGCCTTTGCTTGCCGAAAGTAAAAGGAGTTTTGCCAAAGCAAAGATAGTTAATGCATTAGTGGCGGCTGTTTGCGGGTATTTGTGCTACCTAATCGGGTTTTGATTGACTCGTTGTGTTTATCGTTATTCCGTCATTAGTTTTTACGTTATTACGAAAGACCAATATGAAAGGCTCAAACGCTCCTCGTTCCATCGCATTCTGGATAGCTTGAGCAACTCCAAAAGGCATTACCAGCGTTTTTGCCCTTTTTGGCCATAGGCTTTATCATCGGCTTACCGCATTTTGGACAAAGGGGCGCATCGGTTTGGGCACTTTGCTCCGCCCTGCGGGCTATTCTTTCGGCTGACAAAGCTTCAGAAAAGCCTCCTTCTTCTTTGAATGCCTCAAGTTGGTTCTCAATTTGTTTGCCCAGCATCATAATAAGACGATTGCAAAGGACAAGCAAGCAGTTGGCTTCAGTCATTGAGTTTTTGGAACAAAGCCATGCATCAAATTTATGTTTCTGTTTCAGAATGTGAATGCTGCTAAGGTGTTGCACATCGTCTTTATAAGTGGGATGGTCGAGGTGAATGTTGCTTACATTTTGGTGCTCTTCTGACTTCACTGACCACGGAATCTCCTCATGTCGCATGAGCCAATTCACATAGTCGTTGGCTAATTCTGACAAACTTGCACGAGCCACATCTGTAAGGCGCATTTCGGTTTCTTTTGAAGTTGAATGTCGCGAATTGCCTTCAGCAATGTTGGCTGGAACTGACCGTGCTGCCTGTGTCATTTGGTCGTACTGCCGCCCGCAAGGATCGTTGATGTGATTGAGATTGCGGGCGCAAAAGTCTTGCGTAGCCAATTGTATGACATTGGCCATCACCCATGTATCCAGCCAATAATATCCAAATCGATTAATCTGCATCTCGTTTGCCTTTGTTTTATCTAGCAAAAATAACACTTTTTTATCATCGTTCCGAAAATAATTCCTATTTTTGCCGCAGAATTACAAAGGGGTGCCTTTCCTGCTTTGGCAGGGTGAAACGGCTGAGAACATACCCTCTAACCTGATCCGGATAATGCCGGCGTAGGGATTGGATAGATTCAAGCATTCCCCTTCACATTTTATAAATTAAAAGTTCAAGAGATGAAAAGATTTTCTTTTGTTGTCGCCGCATTGTTTATCGCGGCAAATGTGAATGCTCAAAACACAGTAGTAATCGACACTACCAACTACGAAACGCTTAACGAAGTGGTAGTCAGCGGCGTGCGCGTTCAGAAAAACGCACCTTTTGCCGTCACCAACATCGAGAAAGCGGAACTGAACGACTTCTCAAAGACGGGTCAGGAGCTGCCCTTCCTGTTCGCCAAGTCACCTGGCATCCTTGCATGGAGCGAGAACGGTGTAGGCACTGGCACCAGCTACATGCGCATCCGTGGCGCCGGCGACTCACGCATCAACGTCACCCTTGACGGTGTGTCGCTTAACTCACCCGAAGACCAGTGCGTGTTCTGGGCCAACATGAACAGCTATGGCTCGCTGTTGGGCTCGGTGCAAATCCAACGCGGCGTGGGCACCTCCACTAATGGCGATGGCGCCTTTGGCGGCACAGTGGCCTTGTCGTCGGCAACGCCTTCCTTCGTGCCGAGTGCCGAAATCACAGGGTCCTACGGCTCGTTCAACACGCTCAACTTCGGTGCAAAAGCATCAACTGGTCTCTTGTGGAACCACCTCATCATCGATGGCGCCTACCATGAGACCCACACCGACGGCTTCATTCATGGCACCAAGGGTCGCAGCGGAAGCTATTATGGCGGCATCACCTTTATTAATAACAACTTCCAGCTCCGCTACAAGAACATCGGCAACTTCGAGAAGACCGGACAAGCCTGGAACGGTGTCGTGGCAGGCAACGACGACCTCAGCCTCATGGATGGCACATACGGCGAGCACACCGGCATCAAGACCTACGCCGACTTGTGGAACGTGGGCCTGGGACAATACAACTCGCTATACGAATACCTCGTCACCGATGATGACGGCAACTTCGTCAAAGACGAAAACGGCCACTACATGACCCAACGCTACCAAATGAACGATGGTACTTTCTGGAATCGTACCACCGACAACTTCTGGCAGGACCACAACCTCCTCTCCGCCGCTTGGAACATCAACGAACACTGGAAGACCTCGGCCACTTTGCACTACACCTACGGCTATGGCTACTACGAAGAGTTCCGTCCCAACAACAAGCTCTCGAAATTCGGCATGACTTACTACGATGCTGAAGGCAACCAAGTGAAAAGGACCGACTTCGTGCGCAGGAAAGGCCTCACCCAACACACCTACGGCCTCAATTGGAACGCCAACTACAAGGATGAGAGATGGGATGTCATCGGCGGCCTATCGCTGCAAAAATTCGACGGCAACCACTTCGGCTATGTCACTTACATTGCCAACCCCGATGTCGCCAACAAATACCTCACCAACGGCAAACACAAATACTACGACTCCGATGCCCACAAACTCGATGGCAGCGCCTTTGTGAAAGCCGCCTACAACATCACCGAGCATTGGAGCCTCTTCGGTGACTTGCAATACCGCTATGTGGACTACAAGACCGACGGCATCAACGATAAGTTCTACGACGACGAGAGCGGTTACTACAACCAGCCTTTGGACATCCATCAGACCTATCATTTCTTCAACCCGAAAGGTGGCATCTCATGGAACAAAAACGACCATCACATCTACGGTTCGGTAGCCTTGAGCCACCGCGAGCCCGAGCGTAACAACTTCACCGACAACGGCTCCTATCCCTTCCCCAAGCCCGAACAACTCCTTGACTATGAACTTGGTTACAACTACAACGGCAACATCTGGCAGGCAGGCGCCAACCTCTATTATATGGACTACACCAACCAGTTCGTACAGACCGGCGCGGTGAGCGACATCGGTGAGGCCCTGACCACCAACATCAAGGATTCGTACCGCATGGGCGTGGAATTGCAAGCAGGCGTGAACGCCACCAAATGGTTGACCATCGAGGCCAACGCTGCCTTGAGCAGAAACAAGATCAAAGACTTCGACGAATATGTCGAGAACTGGGACGATTGGGAAGGCAACACCGATGCCAACGGCAATGCCTACGATGGCGATGGCTTCGATGTCATTCACTACGACAACTCGACCTTGGCCTTCTCGCCTTCGGCCATCTTGAACGGCTTCATCACTTTCCACCACAAAGGCTTCGAGGCCGTCTGGCACACGAACTACGTCTCACGCATGTATCTCGACAACACCCAAAATCTGGATCGTTCACTGCCAGCCTATAGCACCTCGAACGTGAGCCTTGGCTACACCCTGAAGCCCAAGAAGGTCGTCAAGGAAGCCATCGTGAAAGTGAACTTCAACAACATCTTCAACAAGCGTTACGCTGCCAGCGGCTGGGTCTATTCTGCTATCTGCGACAGCTACGGTCACCCCAACGACAACCGTTACTACCAAATCGGTTTCATCCCGATGGCAGGTTTCCATGTCATGGGGAATTTGACGCTGAGGTTCTAAAGCTGGCATAGATTCCCCATCGGGGAATGGAGTAATGTACTCGTATAATAAGCGGCGGCAAGTGATGTTTACCCGGTGTAAACGCTACATGCCGCCGCATTTTAGTTGGACGAATTCTCCATTCCAATTAGGGAATCCCAGTCTGTTTTAATCGTTCATTTTATTCCTTCTTTGCAATGCGTTTCGCCACGCCGATGGCACCTGTGGGACAGACGAGTCGACAAAGGTGGCAGCCCACACAACGCTTTCCATCGAGATGCGGCTGACGCAGATCGGCATCGAAGGAAATCGCTTGATGGCCACCGTCTTGGCAGGAGGTGTAGCAACGGCCGCAGCCGATACACCGCTCACGGTCGAAGGTGGGATACACAATGGTGTCGCGGTCGAGGTTGGTGGGCGTGTCGAAATTGGGCAGCTCCTCGCCTACCAGATCCGACAGGTGCTCGACATCGCGTTCTGCCATATAGTTTTGCAGCCCCAGTACAAGATCGTCGATGATGCGGTAGCCGTACTGCATCACGGCGGTGCACACCTGCACGTTGCTGCAGCCCAGCTGGATGAACTCCAATGCATCACGCCAGTTCTCGATGCCACCAATGCCACTCAGTTCAATACGTTTGCCATTGTTGGTGGCAGTGAAAATGGGGTTCTTCGCCATCTCGAGGATATGGCGCAAGGCGATAGGCTTCACGGCGCGGCCTGAGAGCCCGGAGACGGTCTTCTTATCGGCCACGGCACCGCGACTGTTCATGGTCACGCTCTTGATGGTATTGATGGCCGACACCGCATCGGCACTGGCGAAGTGGGCGGCCATGGCGGGCTGGTTGATTTGGGTGATGTTGGGCGTCATCTTGGGGATGACAGGAATCTTGACGTTATGTTTCACATAGGCCGTGTAGAACAGCACCAGCTCAGAGTTCTGCCCCACGTCGCTGCCCATGCCAGCCAACTTCATCTGCGGGCAGGAGAAATTCAGCTCCACCGCGTCGACGCCAGCTTCCTCGGCCATCTTGGCCAACGTAATCCACTCCGTCTCAGCATTGCCCATGATGGAGGCCACGACGACTTTCGAGGAATAGTCCTTTTTCAGCCTGCGTAGGATGTCGAAGTCCACCTCCACGGGATTCTCGCTCAGCTGTTCCATATTGCGGAAGCCGAAGAAATCGGAGTGTCCCGGCTCACTGACGGCATCGAAGCGCGGCGACACCTCGCGGATGTCCTCCATGCAGATGGTCTTGTAGAACACGCCCGCCCATCCTGCTTCAAAGGCCCGTGCCACCATCTCGTAGTTGGTGCAGATGGCCGACGAGGCGAGGAAGAAGGGATTCTCGCAAGGGATGCCGCAGAAGTCGATGGCGAGGCTGGGCAAGTCTTTTTGTGGTTTCGTGCCCTTAACGGCAGCCGCCAGTTCCTTGATGCGGATGGGGCGGTCATAGTGGATACAAGCTTTTTCAGCGGCTTGCAATTCGGCCTCGTTGCACTTGTCAAGCCATTGTCCCGCAATGGCTTCGTTTCCGAATCTAATAGCACGGATGGCGCGCGCCGGGTCGCCATTCTTGCAGGCCTTGCTGCACGGCGCATCGGCACACAGCAAGCAGCGCGCCGCCTCTTCTTGGATATGCATAGTTTTGTTCATAGTATATGTTTTAGTGATTTGCAAAATTAAACATTATTCTGTCATAGCTCGACCTAACCATTCCCGCATCTGAAGGGGTTCATCGGTGGTGATGTAGTCCACGCCCAATTGCAGCATCTCCAGAGCTTTTTCAGGCGTGTTGACGGTCCACACGTTGACGGTCATGCCTAAGTCGTGCGCCTCCTTCACCCATTCGGGATGGGCGGCGAACTTGCTCCAATGGTAGTCGATGTCGGTGATGCCCTTTTCTTGCAGTTGTTTGGGCGAGAGGTCGCCTTCGAGGTAGGCCACAGGGATGTCGGGCAGCAATTGGGCCATCATCACGCAAGCATCAAGGTCGAAGGAGATGAAGAAAATGTCGTCGTGAAGTTGATATTTCCCTATGGCCTCAATGATTTGGCCGAGAAGATGATAGCGTTGTTCCTTGCGTTGCAGCGGCTTAATCTCAAAAAACAACTGTGTATGCTTTTCAAGAGGAAGTTGTTCCTTAATTGCGATGGAACATGCTTCCAGAAACTCGTCGAGTGTGGGGACGGTCTCACCGTTTTTCAAGGTAAACGCTTGCAACTGACGTAACGTGTCGAAAGGTGTGTCACAGATGACGTGGCCTTGCATTTTACTATCGTGAAACACGATGGCGACATTGTCGGAGGTGAGCTGCACATCAAATTCGGTGCCTTCGAAGCCATTGGCAAAGGCATGTTGCATGGAGAAGATGCTGTTTTCGGCCGAGCCTTCAGAGCGGTGAAAACCCCGATGGGCTACGATGCCTAGTTTCTTGGCTTTGAGGGTATCTTGAGGTTGTTGAGCTGACAGAAGCATAGGGAGGAGCAAAAAGGCAGCAAGGAAAAGCAGAATACATTTGGATAGCGTTTTCATGTCAAACAGAATTATTGGGCAAAAATACAAGAGTTTCTTGAAGATTGAAAATTTGCTTTCAAAAACTTGTATTTTTGGTCTTTGAAACAACAATTAAAAAAAATGCTGAAAGTGAACGAAGTTGTGAATTGCTTGCATTTATCTTGTATCTTTGCTCTTTGAAACAACCTACGGAACGGTACGAAGAAAGCACGAAGATGTTGTGAATTGCTTGCATTTATCTTGTATCTTTGCTCTTTGAAACAACGAATTTGGCGCAGTATATAGCACCGCAGCAGTTGTGAATTGCTTGCATTTATCTTGTATCTTTGCTCTTTGAAACAACCTGTTCTCAATTTATGTTTCACAAGTTTTTGTTGTGAATTGCTTGCATTTATCTTGTATCTTTGCTCTTTGAAACAACTAACGGCAGTGTTGACCTGCAATTTATCCAGTTGTGAATTGCTTGCATTTATCTTGTATCTTTGCTCTTTGAAACAACAAAATAGAAAACAATGGCTAATTTCCCACAGTTGTGAATTGCTTGCATTTATCTTGTATCTTTGCTCTTTGAAACAACCGCAATTTAGCCGTTAATCCGCAGACCAGTTGTGAATTGCTTGCATTTATCTTGTATCTTTGCTCTTTGAAACAACAACAATAGCAACCAATGCGAGCACAAAGGGTTGTGAATTGCTTGCATTTATCTTGTATCTTTGCTCTTTGAAACAACGGAGGTTTTTCAACTCTTGGAACAAACTCGTTGTGAATTGCTTGCATTTATCTTGTATCTTTGCTCTTTGAAACAACTCATCGAGCCTGTGATTCGCAACGGCATCGGTTGTGAATTGCTTGCATTTATCTTGTATCTTTGCTCTTTGAAACAACAACGACTTCAATAACGACTTCAATAGTTGAGTTGTGAATTGCTTGCATTTATCTTGTATCTTTGCTCTTTGAAACAACAATAAACACGAAAAACACGAAAGGGACACGGTTGTGAATTGCTTGCATTTATCTTGTATCTTTGCTCTTTGAAACAACCTCTCCGCCTCCGGCTCGATCCTCACCTTCGTTGTGAATTGCTTGCATTTATCTTGTATCTTTGCTCTTTGAAACAACCACGGTGACTGTCAGGTTGTTCCCGCTTTTGTTGTGAATTGCTTGCATTTATCTTGTATCTTTGCTCTTTGAAACAACCGTGTCCGGTGTCTGATGCCGTGGCGATGCGTTGTGAATTGCTTGCATTTATCTTGTATCTTTGCTCTTTGAAACAACTGGTCTGCACTCCTTGCCCGAAACACATACGTTGTGAATTGCTTGCATTTATCTTGTATCTTTGCTCTTTGAAACAACGTATCATGACGAGCCAGTTCAGCATGAGAGTTGTGAATTGCTTGCATTTATCTTGTATCTTTGCTCTTTGAAACAACAAGGATATGTGTAACTCTGGTGAGCTGCAGGTTGTGAATTGCTTGCATTTATCTTGTATCTTTGCTCTTTGAAACAACTTATCTTGATTGGTATGCTAATTCTCAATATGTTGTGAATTGCTTGCATTTATCTTGTATCTTTGCTCTTTGAAACAACCAGCCGTTTTGTCCGCTCTGTTCCATTTTTGTTGTGAATTGCTTGCATTTATCTTGTATCTTTGCTCTTTGAAACAACCTACGCCTGCACCACCACGCAGGAGAACACGTTGTGAATTGCTTGCATTTATCTTGTATCTTTGCTCTTTGAAACAACAGCTGTTTCAGTTGCGATTCCCTCAATGCCGTTGTGAATTGCTTGCATTTATCTTGTATCTTTGCTCTTTGAAACAACCGCCATCTTTGGTCACCCAAGAAAGGAAGTGTTGTGAATTGCTTGCATTTATCTTGTATCTTTGCTCTTTGAAACAACCGTTAATATCATTAACGAAATGCCATATTTGTTGTGAATTGCTTGCATTTATCTTGTATCTTTGCTCTTTGAAACAACATGAAGAAAATTGCAATTCACTAGAATACGGTTGTGAATTGCTTGCATTTATCTTGTATCTTTGCTCTTTGAAACAACAAGTAATGCAGAAACAGCAAACACAGTACTGTTGTGAATTGCTTGCATTTATCTTGTATCTTTGCTCTTTGAAACAACAGTAATATCAAAAACATTTGCAGGAAATGAGTTGTGAATTGCTTGCATTTATCTTGTATCTTTGCTCTTTGAAACAACAGCTGGTCGTCAACTTCATCACCACCAACGTTGTGAATTGCTTGCATTTATCTTGTATCTTTGCTCTTTGAAACAACCAAGATTGAGCAATATAACAGAATCGGGGTGTTGTGAATTGCTTGCATTTATCTTGTATCTTTGCTCTTTGAAACAACAACACGGAAAGTCAACAGACTTAGGAACATGTTGTGAATTGCTTGCATTTATCTTGTATCTTTGCTCTTTGAAACAACTCGATATGGGTAAAACAAAGAGCCACAGCAATTTATAAGTTGTTTCAGAAAAGAAAAATCCAGCTCGTTTGAGTTGGATTTTTCTTTTCTATGACCAATTTTTCTGATTCAAAACAGCTCCAATTGCTGGCAAGGCGTATCCACTGTCTTCGGTTTGCAGTTGCTGAAAATCTCCATTTCTCCAAATTGTTTGTCGGTGATGCACAAAATACCGATGTCGCCAAACTCGGGCATGAACGACTTCACACGCTTGATATGCACTTCGGCGTTCTCATAGCTCGGACAATGTCGCAGATAAATCGAAAACTGGAACATCGTGAAGCCGTCGGCCATGATGCGCTTGCGAAAAGTGGCGTATGCCTTGCGCTCCTTCTTCGTCTCCGTCGGCAAATCGAAAAGCACAAGCACCCACATAATCCTATATTCACTGAATCGGTCCATCATAACTCCATTACTGGATAAACCACTTTCCGCAATTCCCCGCCAAAGCATTTCGCTAACGAGGCGGTGGTTTGAGAGGATGCCACCATCAACGGACTGCGACGACCGTCGATGATGACTTCCTTTACTGGGAGGCCCAACAGCTTACGTTTCAAATCCGTAGTCAGCTCGCTACAATCAACGCCACTACGCAAAATCTCAATCACTAACTCATCAACGTAAGGCCGATAGGGTTCCATCACGTCATCAGCCAAGCAATAGGCGTTGTAGCGATTGTGATGATGGATTCCGAAAGTGGGCAACAAGCCACTAGCCACCAAGGAGCGAGCTATCACTGCCCTAACGATGGCGTAGCCATAGTTCAACAAGTTGTTGGGAGCCTCGCCCTCGCGGTCGCGGACAAAACGCTCCATTTCCGGAAAGACAGACTTCCAATAATAGGCTGCCGCCCGACCTTCAAGGTTTTCGCTGTCACCACTCTTCACATCATTGGCCCAAGCAATCATGCAGCCCACCTCTGCCCCACTCAACCGCTTCAGCACCGAGGCCTGATTACGAATCTTAGCCTGGACTGTCTGCTGCCACAGCTGTTTCTTCAAAGGCAACGAAGCCTCAATCTGCCAACGGAAACGCTCACTTTGCACCGTGTGACCTTCAAGTGGCAGCAACAAACCTGCTGGCATGTGCTTTTCATCGCATGTGATAACGGCGCAATTGTTTTGAAGCAAAGCATCCATCGCGCCATTGGTGATGGTGATTTGTCGGTCTTCGAGCACAACCACACCGATGTCCTCAATGGGCACGGTCTTGGTCACATCCTCTTGTGTTTGGGCATCTGTCAGTTTGATGACCAACTGCGCATTTCGCATGGAGAGATATGCGGGATTGCCGAAAAAGAGAGTACGTTTAATCATTGTTGCTTTCGTTTGTTCAGTTGTAACCAATTTGGGTACAACTCAAAGCTTCTTTCCGTTTAGTTCGATGATGTTACCTAATCTATCCACTTTGATAGGGACGCAGACTTCTTTAATCATTTCGCCTGAAACAGCACGTTCTGCTTTATTCAACGAGGTAAACTCAACTTTGTCAACAATTGGTTTTGCAACTCTATCACCAATGAAAAAACATTGATTACCCGACGAAGACACCATTTTATATATCCTCTTTCTGTTTATCATGATTATTCCATCTTTCAATTCCTCTTTCGTCGGCAAATACACCAAATCATTTGGCGAAAGGATGAACAAGAGTTTGACATCGGGTGTAGCCAATTGCTGTTCTTGCAGATAGGCTTCAATGTTGTTGCGCCAATGTGAACCGTATTTCTTTTGGCAGTCAATCATCACATTGAGCGGAATGGTCAGATAGGAACGAACTGTTTCCGTTTCACCTGTCTCCTTGTTTGTCTTTTCCGTTCCGAAAATGGCGAAGAAAAGGTTGGTGCCCTTTGCTGCCTCAACAAATTTTGCTGACTTGTTGCCGTTCTGTCCAACAGCGTACTTTTCAGCCTTTTCATAAACACGCACTTTCAGAATGGGCTGATGGAATTTGCCCTTATTGAGCGCAATAATGTTTCGATTCATTTCATCGATGCCGTCGGGCGAGAAAGCAAGTTCGGGGTCTCCTCCCTTAGCCTCCAAGTGCGTCAATAGGATTTTCTGAATCCCTGTGTCAGTTACACTTTCTTTAATTTTCTTGCTATTATACGAAGTGTCAAGCGGTTTACGCGTGGCAAAATAGCGGTCTTTTGTTTCTTTAGTGAAATAATAAACCTGTATCCTCTTAACATCTATATCCGACCAAACATCTTTGTTGTCCTCCACATATTTCTTGATGAATTTGGCGTCGCGACCTGCTTCAAGCATCTCCATAACCTTTTTCTTAAACTCCTTGTTTACAATCGTTTTAGGATTTTTCAATGCTTCATTTAGCGAGACAGTTTTGTCGCTCATACGCAGATTTACTTCACCAAAAACGGTGTCTTTATGCATCGGCTTTCT
Source organism: uncultured Bacteroidales bacterium (assembly GCA_900317155.1). Taxonomy (GTDB): domain Bacteria; phylum Bacteroidota; class Bacteroidia; order Bacteroidales; family F082; genus Limimorpha. The sequence continues at coordinate 111,474 of ONFO01000001.1, read as the reverse complement.
AATCGCCCAACTATCACCTTTCTCTTGCTTTACCATCACTTTTTTGCCAGTCTCATCATAGTGTTGGTAACTGTTTGTAGTCTTGTTGATGACACGCAAATTCTGTTTGAAACTTACAATGATGTTTTCTAATATTTGCTTGGCATCAGTAGTAAAAGAATCCCACGGTTTCAAAAACTCTTTGGCGATTTCCTTTTCCACGCCGTCGATGGTCAACTTCTCGAATCGGCGCAACTTGCGTTGCAGTTGGTAACGATTGGCGTTGTGTTTCGAGTGCGCAGCTTCATTATTGAGCAAATTTACATGGTCACGTGTAGCGCAAGCAATCACAATGGCATCCATGGCATGATGGCGGTGATCTATGCGCTTCTTGTTGAAGCCTTTTTGCAATTCGAGCGGCATGGCTGGAATTTCGTGGCCTTCAGCACTGATTGCCGTAAAGCAATCCTTTCCCGTCAGTTCGTTCAAACGGCGGAAACGCGGTAAAACAATGCTATTCCAAACATCATTCATTCCCCAATCCTTTTTCAGTCGGTCGGTGATGGAGCCGTTGCACGAAATCAAGTTCTTTGAGACAGCTTCCGGCTCATACTCCCCATTTTCTAGTTTTTCACGGACAATGTTTGAAAGCAGTCCTTTCACCAATTTGCTGATATAGCGGCTGTCATTCAGTTGCCTTTCGATGAAGCCATCGGGGATGTCGTCCATCAGCAATTTCTTCATCTTCGTGCGGTTGTTGGAATAATGCTCTTTCACAAATTTCTCGTATGCCTCAACAGACAATATTTCCACCACTTTTCCCTGGCTCAGTTGCACTTTTTCACCATGATGATTTTTGATGAATTCAAAACCAAGTTGGCGGTCTTTTAGCCCGTTCACTTCTTTTTCACAAATCACCTTGTTGGTAAACGAATCATCAAAGTAGCGCGATTGAGGAATCACATGCTCGATTTCGTATGCCGAAGTAAACAACTTGGCAAGCGGAATCATTTCACCCGTATAAGGCGAGCGATACTTCTGCTCTAACCAGCATTTATACCTTATTATATCTGCTTTTGATGGCTGTGCCGACTTGGATATTTTGCTAACGAAATCAAAATCCTTGTCATCCTTAGTCAAATTGTCAAGCGCATTTTCCTCGTAAATTCGCAAAATGTCTTGCTGGCTTGGCGAATATGGGCGAACATCCTCGATTTCAGGATCATTCAAAAACTCCACGAGCATCGCCTTGATACGCAAGTTGGTATTCTCGTTCTGCAAAATGTTTTCAGTCATTCGCTTGCGTTTGTCAGCGGGATTCTTCATTTCGCGACCCAGTTCCAAATGAATTTCATCTATTTGCTTCTCCTGTTTCCAGATATCGCGGACGGTACGTAGTGTTTCCGTAACGACCTGCTCCACAATGGGATTGAGCAGCGAATGCTGCTTGAAATCCTTCAAATAGCTGTCGATATCGTCGGGCTTTTCCCATTTCCCGATTTCCTTGGCCTCTGAATGGCGGTCATAGACAATGTAGCATGCTAACCAAATAGGCAGTCCTTTGAAATGGTTAACGTCCGTCAGGTTAATAGCCTTTTCGCGCACTCGGTTTTTGATGTTTTCATCGTATTCGCCCGTCAGCATCTTGTCAATACGTTCTTTTGTCTTGATGTCGATGACATCAGCACTCCAGTACTTGCCCATCCGCATCAAAGGCAGCAACTTCTTGATAGCCTTTTCGGAATACGATCCATAGTCCTTTTTAAACGGCTTTACTTTGGCGAACACCTCCGCAAACAAATCGGAAAGATTGTTCTTTTCGGCGTACTTCTTCAATGCCTTGGCTATTTCCATTTTGTCTTCCACAGAATAAAGAATATGCCACAGCGACATTTCTTTTTCGCTAGTGAGAAAACCTGTATCAATACCACATTTCAACAATCCACCAAGCATTGTTGCCCTCGTTTCATTACAGGGATAATCCTTGTCCTCAACATAGTTCCAACGATAAGGATACAGGTCTTTGCCCTTCTCCTTTTTGATTTTGAAGTATGAATTGAGCAGCGTGTCCTGTTTGATGGAAGCCCTGTCATTGAGCCAATCGATGAGTTTCACATAGTCATCTTCACTTTTCAGAAACTCGTCAGTAACATCCACATCGGTTTGGAGTTTCCCTGCCGATTGGTTTCCGAACAAGTCCAATTGGCCGTCACTAACTATTCTTTCCCGCTGGTAGATACGCAAATTCTGCACAAATTGCCAAAGACGGAACTCTTGGAACAGCGGATTCGACTTGGCGATACACTTCACGGGATGCTCGTTGCCGTCCTTATCGAAATGGCTCTCGTAGGGGCAATCGCTGATGAGCGATTTCTTACTCTTCAGCGGACGTTGGTAAAACAGGATGTCGTTGATAAATAGATTGGCAAAGTCAGGCTTTGCGTTGTTTTTGCGGTGTGGCTCATTGTTCGGATACAACTCCTCTAGGCATCTATTATATATTGTTTCGTCCTTCAATTCTGGTATCAAAGCAATCTGAGTTTCAAGAATCTGCCTAAGTTCATCTTTGTAGTATTTACGTTCCACCGTGCGCACCAACTTGCCAATTATCTTTTGATTCGGTTTTTGAAGCAAGTTGTCATAGATGTAACAACCGACGGTCATGTGGCTGTTATCGATGTCAAACTCCGTTTTCTTCTTAAGCAAAGTCCAATCATCCTCTTTTGGAGCGCGAAAAGAGCGTTTGATGTTGCCTTCCTTGTCTTTTTTTGGCGTTCCATCTTTTTCGAGATCAGTAGTAACGATAAACTCTTTAACTTTTCCCTCCCAATCCAAGGGCGTTTTGCTCGTGCGGCGATAGACCATGCCGTTCTCCAAATACACATTGTACCAAACATCATCGCCCTTTTTCTCGTCAGTAGCTTCAACTCTCACCACTTTTTGAGCGATAAACTCAATCAGTTTGTCTTGCTGTTCATCCTCATCCTCGCCTCGCAATTGGTAATAACCGCGCTTTTGGTTAAAATGTAATAGAATCCAAGCGAGCTCTTCTTTTGTAAGTCTTTGTGTCAGAGCTTTCTTGCGAAGGTAGTAGATAGTCCAGTCGTAAGGTACTTTCTTGCCGTCGGCAACGAGATGAGGCTGATGTTGGGCAAAATCCGTCAACATCTCATTGAACGAGTCTTTGAAACCAAAGTCATATTTACCATATTCATTCTTTTGCCAGGCTAACTTTGGCTCACCATAATCAATAAATTTTCCGTGTTTATCAATCTGCTTAGCAAAATGTTCAGGTAAAAATCCCATTAGTTTCAAAACTCGCAAAAGTCGTTGCCTGCGTAACAAATTCCTTTCATGTAGACGGCGTACGCCTCTATATCCAGTTCGTTCTGCAGTTTGCGATACGGAATTGCCTGCGTCAAAGTTACCCAAAATGTCAGCTGACATGGGAATAATTCTACTCCCTGCTGCACTAATGCCCGTCGGTTTCAGATACGTTGTCTCGTTTTCGCGAGTTGTTTCTTCCGCATTCACCACCGCCCAACCTATGCTGTTGGTGCCTAAGTCAAGTCCTAGTATTTTCTTCATAAGTCAACTACTTATCAATTCAAATTTTTGTCAAAATTAGTATTTTTTTCAAATAACTCTTGCAGTATTGGAAAAATACCTATTTTTGCAGCACAAGATATGCAGCAATTCACAATAAGGATTATTCCGTTGTGAAAACATCAAGTTCGGGGCGATTTCGGTCGCCTCGTCTTTTTTTGCCCAAATCTCGTCACCGTTCATTCCTCTTTTCTTTGTTCGCGCCAAAAATACAACCTGTCTGTTTCAAAACATGAAACACTATCATTGTTTTTTCATATTTTTGCGAAAAATCTCAAATCACCATGAAAAACACAGACACTTTCAGACAGTACACATGGATGGTGGATACCATACTCCGCAACGAAAGAATCAGCTTCGAGCGCATCGGACACCTATGGATTGTCAATGACCTGAACGAAGGCAAACCCCTCTCCCGCACCACCTTTTACCGCTTGCGACAATCCATCATCGACATGTTCGGTATCCGCATCGAATGCGACAAACAGCACCATTATTATATTAGCAACCCCGAGACACTTCGAGACAACTCTACCCAAAATTGGATGCTCCGCACCCTCACCGTCAGCAATATCCTCCTCGATAGCCTCTCCATCAAGGACCAACTCCTGCTTGAAGACGTACCTGCCGGCCTCGAACACCTCGAAACCATTATCAACGCTATCAAATGCCACCACACCCTGCAAATGGGCTATCAGAAATTCAACGACTCCGAGCCCTACACTACTCTAATTGAGCCTTATTGCTTGAAACTGTTCCACCAACGCTGGTACCTGCTTGGCAAAAGCGAAAGGAAAGGCGGTGCCATGGCCATCTATGCCCTTGACCGCATGACCAAAACAACCGATACAGATGCACAATATGAATTAGCCACCGATTTTGATGCCGAAGCCTTTTTCAAAAACTATTTCGGCGTGTTCATCGGAGAGGAAATCCCTGCCCAACGCATCGTTTTGCGAGCCTATTACAACATGCCCAATCTACTGCGAACACTCCCCTTGCATCACTCGCAAAAAGAAATATGCAAGACCGACACATACACAGATTTTGAATACTATCTCGTCCCAACTTTCGACCTCCGACAAGCCATTTTAAAAGAAGGCAACGAATTGGAAGTAATCGAACCTGAATCGTTACGCAAAACCATTCTCGATGAATTGACGAATGCATTAAAACGATATAAGAAATAGCTTCCTCTTTAGAAACGCACGACCTTTGCGGCCAATAATCCGCAAAATCTGCGGATAATTAACCGCAAAATTTGCGGATTATTATAATAATGTGTATTTTTGCAGCCGAAAAATTCAATTAACTATGACATCCTACATCCATCAGAGCAAACAATGGCCGCTTTTCACTTGGGACAAGGATCTTGTCGCATACAGATTGGCTTCCGTCAACAAGGCATCGGGGTTCCTTATGGGCCGACTCGACGCCATTGGGTTTGATGCCCGCCTATCGGCCAACGCCGAGATGCTCTCCAACGACATCATCAACTCCTCCGAGATTGAAGGCATTGCATTGAACGCCAAACAAGTGCGGTCTTCTATCGCCAGAAAGTTAGGCATCCCTTTTGATGCCGATGAACCCGCCAGCCACTATGTGGAAGGTATTGTGGAAATGATGCTTGATGCCGTGAGCCATTACCGCCAACCCCTCACCCACGACCGGCTCTTCGGATGGCACAACTGCCTGTTTCCTTCTGGCAGAAGTGGTTATTCGAAAATCGACGTGGCACAATACCGCAAAGGTGAGATGAAAGTGGTGTCGGGCAATTACGGTCGTGAAAAAGTGCATTATGAAGCCGTTCCCGCTCAAGACGTGCAGAAGGAAATGGATGTTTTCTTGGACTGGTTCAATACCGACATCGACTCACCCACTTACCTGAAATCCGCCATAGCCCACTTTTGGTTTGTCTGTATCCACCCTTTCGACGACGGCAACGGGCGCATCGGTCGCGCCATCGCCGACATGGCACTCTCGCAAGCCGACGACTCTGCCATGCGCTTCTTCAGCATGTCGCGACAAATCAACAAAGACAAGAAATCGTATTACGACGTGTTGGAGCGCGTCAGCCGACAAACGGATGCTGACATCACGGAATGGCTCGTCTGGTATCTCGACTGCATGGCACGCGCCATCAACGCTTCCGACGAAGTGCTTTCACGCATCTTGCAGAAAGCCGCGTTTTGGCAAAACCATGCTCATCTTGCATTTACGGAGCGACAAAACAAGGTGTTGAACATCTACCTTGACGGTTATATAGGTAAATTGACCGTGAAAAACTGGGCCAAGCATTGCAAGGTTTCGGTCGACACGGCCTCTCGCGACATCAAAGACCTTGTCGAAAAAGGCGTTCTCGAACCACAGCAAGGCCGCATGAGGGATGTGTATTACGGCATCCGCTGCGACGATACGACGCTGCTTGTTTCCGGTCCGAAAGATGATGACGATGATTGATTGTCCTTTTAATCAAATTAAACCCTATCTTTGCAACGCAAAACAACCCCATAATGGCATCTGACACCGACCATACCCTCCGCCGCCAAACACCGCCCATCGCGCTGGTTTCCATCGCGATTCTGGCCGTCGGCATCGTGCTGTTCGTCCTGAATCTGCGCTATGGCTCGGTGTCGATTCCGTGGAATGAATTCTGGGACGCACTGTTTCATGGCGACACGTCAACCTACCGCGCCATCATCCTCGACTACCGCCTGCCACAAGCCATCACGGCACTGCTGGCGGGCATAGGTCTATCGGTTTCTGGCCTGTTGATGCAGACCTTGTTCCGCAATCCCTTGGCCGACCCTTCCCTATTAGGAATCAGCAGCGGCGCGAGCCTCGGCGTGGCCTTCGTGGTCTTGCTGGGCACCGCTACGGGTCTGTCGGTCAGCACGCTGTCGTTGTGGTCCACCTTCGGTGTCACCATAGCGGCTTTTTTAGGTGCTTTCGCGGTGCTGCTGCTCATCCTCGCCCTCAGCTCGAGGCTCCGCAGCATGGTCAGCCTCGTTTTGGTGGGCATCATGATCGCCTACATCGCAGGCTCGGTCACCGACATCCTTAAGTTCTTCAGCCAAAAGGAAGGCTTGCACTCCTTCGTCATCTGGGGTCTGGGGAGCTTCTCCAACGTGAGCAAGGCACAACTGCCCTTCTTTGCCATCGCGGTTGCGGTCGGCACCATAGGCTCGTTCCTGCTCTTCAAGACCTTGAACCTTCTGCTACTCGGTGAGCGTTATGCCGAAAACCTCGGTGTCAACATCCGTCGAAGCAGCATGCTCATCATCCTGGCCTCGGGCTTCCTCACTGCCCTCATCACGGCGTTTTGCGGTCCCATCGCCTTCTTGGGATTGGCCGTGCCACACATCGCACGGTTCCTCTTCCGCAGCAGCGACCACAAACTGCTCATCCCCGCCACGGCCTTCCTCGGCATGGACTTGGCCCTGTTCTGCAACCTCATCGCACGCCTGCCCTCCTTCGAAGGCAACCTGCCCATCAACTCGGTCACAGCACTAATTGGCGCGCCCATCGTACTTTGGGTCATCTTCCACCGTCAACGATTTAGTCAAACACATTAAATGTTTCATTATGGATTGCTTCGCAAGAAATATACAGTATTCAACGCAGTTAAATCTTAAAAAAATCATTTTCAAAGTCTCTCAAAATCATTATGTTAGATTTTAATTAGATTTTTGAACGATTTCTTGCCATAAGGCAATCCCAAAAACACAGATATGCAAGAGGTCTTAAAAACATCGAACCTGTCAATCGGCTACAAAGGCCAAGCCCTGATGCCCGCGATCGACGTGAGCCTCAACGAAGGCGACATTGTGGCTTTGGCGGGTCCCAACGGCTCGGGCAAGACGACGCTGTTCAAGACGCTGTCGGCCAGCCTCAAACCTGTCGGCGGCGAAGTCAAACTGTTTGGCAAGGACTTGCGCGACTACTCCCCCACCGAGCGTAGTTCTCTCTTCAGCCTCGTGCTGACCGAGAAACCCGATGACCTCTTCCTGAAGGTCTTCGACATCGTGGCCGCCGGTCGATATCCCCACCTCGGCCTCTTGGCCAAACTGAAAGCCGAAGACGAGCAAATCATCTACGACAGCCTTGAAACCGTCGGCATCAGCCATTTGGTCAACCGCAACTTCGTTTCCTTAAGCGACGGCGAGCAACAAAAGGTGATGATTGCCAAGGCTTTGGTGCAGGACACGCCCCTCATTTTCATGGACGAGCCTGCCGCCTTCCTCGACTATCCGAGCAAGATCGAGTTGGTCAACATCATGCACAAGCTCTCGCGCGAGAAGCACAAGACCATCCTCTTCAGCAGCCACGACCTCGACCTTTTGCTCCGTCATGCCGACGTGATGTGGGTCGTCGCGCCGCAACAGCCTTTGCGGCAAGGCACACCGAAAGAGCTTGTCGACCAAGGGATTATTGATGAATATTTTAAGCCTATTGTGGCTAAGGATGAGTTTTATTGGATGACTTCCGAACGGCCCGATTTAAAAACCTGTTTTAGTGGTGATTGGAGCAATGTTGATGCTAAAACTCTAAGAGAAAACGAATATTATGGAAGAAATGTTGAGTTATAATAACATTTAACATTGATTTTTAAATCCTGTATGTTGAATAGGTGGCAAAACTTTTGCCATAGCCCAAATTCCAGGAATTGTCTCCCATGCTCTTTCATCTAAAACTATTTTATCAGGAATAACCCATCCAATAAGAATATTTGGCTTAAGTGATGGGAAGTTCTTACCATCAATTTTAATAACTTGAGATGGTAGCCTTTCTATAATTGATGAGATTTTCTCTTTATACTTATCAATCAATATTTTACTTGGTTCTTTATCAGAATAAGAAGTAATTATATGCAACCCTATTCGTATCACTCCTTTCGTTAATTCTGTATACTGTCTAACATCGTTCTCTATTGTAAAAAGCTGTTCATTCATTTTTTTCCAACTCTTTCTTAATCGAGCCCTAGTATTATCCGAAAGAAAGCAATCAAAACTCTGTTTTAGTTCAATTACAAATGAATAACCTTTATAAATGCACCAATAATCTATTCTACCATAACTATCACTTCCAACAAATTTATTACTCGAATGGAAATGTCTATAGGTTGGTGCTTCAGTTGTAACCATAGAATCGCATATCTTTGATAATGCTGGAAGCAATACACTATCCAATCTACGTTCAGTATATGAATATGGTAAATCATAGAATAAGTTATTACTGTATTTTGTGCATAATTTGGCCATATTACAGAATAACTCTTGGATTAACTCTTTTGATACTATAAAAGCAGCATCTTTATCCAATGTTTCCATTTCAACGAACGATAGACCATACTTTTTATATTCATTCATCGTAAAATCCAATTTTTAAAACGCAAATATAAGACAATCATTAAAACAAACCATTATTTTTTGTATTTTTGCACCTTCAATTATCGCAGCAATTTTTACTAAAATGCAGAATATCAGAAATATAGCGATTATCGCTCACGTTGACCACGGCAAGACCACCCTCGTGGACCGCATCCTTTACCAATCCCAACTCTTCAAGGAATCGGACGAAGCCCCTGGCCAACTCATTTTGGACAACAACGACCTCGAACGCGAACGCGGCATCACTATTCTTTCGAAAAATGTTTCCGTTCGTTATAAGGACGTCAAAATCAATATCATCGACACTCCTGGCCACGCCGACTTTGGTGGCGAGGTGGAGCGCGTGCTTAACATGGCCGATGGTGTGCTGCTGCTCGTCGATGCCTTCGAAGGCCCCATGCCGCAGACCCGTTTTGTGCTGCAAAAGGCCATCGAGTTGGGGCTGAAGCCCATCGTGGTCATCAACAAAGTGGACAAGCCCAACTGCCGTCCCGACGAGGTGCAAGAGGCTGTCTTCGACCTGATGTTTAACCTCGGTGCGACCGAGGACCAACTGGACTTCCCCACCGTCTATGGTTCATCCAAACAAGGCTGGATGTCAGATCATTGGGAGAATGTCACCGACAACGTCTCCTACCTCTTGGATGTTATCATCGATACAATACCGCCAGCGAAGTTTGAGGAAGGAACGCCTCAGATGCTGATTACTTCGTTGGATTACAGCTCGTATGTGGGCCGTATCGCCGTGGGTCGTCTGAAACGCGGCACCCTGCAGGCCGGACAGAACGTCTCGCTGGTGAAACGCGACGGCTCCGTGACCAAGTCGACCATCAAGGAACTCTACACCTTCGAAGGCTTGGGCAAGGAACGCACCAAAAAGCCCGTCGAGGCTGGCGACATCATCGCACTGATGGGTATCGACGATTTCGAGATTGGCGACACCGTGGCCGACTACGAAAACCCCGAGCCACTGCCGCCCATCCACGTTGACGAGCCCACGATGAGCATGCTATTCACCATCAATAACTCACCGTTCTTCGGCAAGGAAGGTAAATATGTCACCTCACGCCACCTGCGCGAACGTCTTTACAAGGAGACTGAGAAGAACCTCGCCTTGAAGGTGGAAGACACCGATTCGCCTGATTCTCTGATGGTCTACGGCCGTGGCATCCTGCACCTCAGCATCCTCGTCGAGACCATGCGCCGCGAGGGCTATGAGTTCCAACTCGGTCAGCCCAAGGTCATCCTGAAATACATCGACGATGTGAAGTGTGAGCCTATCGAAGCATTGACAGTCCTTGTTCCTGAAGACTTCTCGGGTCGTGTCATCGAGCAGGTCAGCGCCCGCAAGGGTGAGATGACCCAGATGGAGCCCAAGGGCGACCGCATGTGCCTCGATTTCGACATCCCGTCGCGCGGACTCATCGGCTTGAGAAACACATTGTTGACCGTCACCGAGGGTGAAGCTATCGTTTCGCACCGTTTCAAGGACTACGAGCCTTGGAAAGGCGAGATGCCGAGCCGTAATGTGGGTGCCTTGATTTCGATGGAGACGGGACAAGCCATCCCCTACGCCATCTGGAAGCTGCAAGACCGCGGCACCTTCTTCGTCAACCCGAACGAAGACGTCTATGCTGGCGAGGTCATCGGTGAAAACACGCGCTCGAACGACATCGTCATCAACGTTTGCAAGACCAAGCACCTCACCAACGTGCGTGCCTCGGGCAGCGATGAAGCCATCCGCCTCATCCCGCCCGTGCGTTTCTCGTTGGAGGAATACATGGAGTATATCCGTGACGACGAATATCTTGAGGTGACACCCAAGAGCTTGCGTCTGCGCAAGATCATCCTCGACGAGCTGGAGCGCAAACGCGCCTCGCGTCGTGGTGAAGAATAACCTTGAAAAATATTTCTAAAAGTCGGGCTTTATGTCCGACTTTTTTCGTAATATTGCAAAATTGAAGACGAGCGGATAAAACGATCCGTAAAAATGTTTTATTATTATTGTATTTAATTATAAATCAGCGAATAGAGCTATGTCGAAAATCAAAAGAACACTCATTATCCTCTTTGTCGCGTTAGGGCTTTCCTCCTGTGACTTGCTGACTCAAGTGGCTCAGATGGCCAACTTCGCCAATTGCACATTTGATTTCAATAGTATCAACAAAATCCAAATGTTGGGTGTCAACCTGAGCAAAGGCATGACGAAAGACGACCTCAACGCCACGCAACTGCTCAATCTGGCCAATGCCCTCATGAAGAGAGAGCTTCCGGTGACTTTCAACGTGAATCTGGATGTTGAAAACCCCAATGCCATCGCGGCTGCCATGTCAAAGATGGATTACATTGTCAGCCTCAACGACAAACAAGTCATCAGCACCACGATGAACAACAGCATAAATGTTCCAGCCAAATCCAAAAACACCATCACCATTCCCGTCACTACCGATTTGTTCCAGTTGTTCAGCGGTGAATCGGCTGATGCCATTCTCAACCTGGCCTTCAAATTGGCCGGTGCCAGCAGCGACCCAGTCAAATTAGGCCTGCAAGTGAAGCCTTACATCACCATCAACAACCAACAACTTTCCTACCCCAATTACATTACCATCAACAAAACCTTACAATAAACCCACCAAAGAATGGCAGACTTTGAAGAAAAGCGTTACAGCATAGACCCTGGAAAAGGGAAAAAAATGGATGGATGTCCGTATTCAAACTTTGAAGACGGTCATGATGTTCAGGAATATATCATCCCCCCAAAAGGTTATGTCTTTTCCGGATTCAGATTCGATCCTGATGCCAGCAACCAGATTTATGACGGTAAGTTATATGCCATTTATACAAAAGAACCGTTCAATATCCGTCTGAAATCGAACCTTTGGAAGCTGATGTTGGCATTGATCGTCGCTGCAGTCATCGGTCTTATCATCCTATTGGTTTTCAGTGTTTTCAAAAAGAGCAGCACCACAAACGAGCCTGCCAAGGAACCCAAAACCGAAATCAAAGCAAAACCTGCTGACAAGAAAAAGAAAAAGGACAAAAAGACCGACCAATCGTTGATAGAGAAAAAGGAAGACAAGACCAAAGCCACTTCCTCCAACGAGACCGAGAACACCCAGACCGTGCAAGAGACTCCCGCGGTAACCACACCCGAGGAGAAGCCACAAAACGAGGCGAACGACCCCAATGTCTATTTCAAGCAAGAGTTCTGGGCCTTGGTTCACCAACGTGTCGCCTCAATGGATGACTACCACAATTTGTATGTTAATTACAAAGACAAAGCCAGCGGAGAAGAATTCGAATATTTGCGTACCGTCATCTTGGAAAACTTCGCAGGTTTCAAAAAATGGTACGACAAGCTGAAGACCATCCCCGAAAAACAGTTGAATTCCATCTATTCCATCACCGAATTAAGTAGATATATAAATTAAAAGCCAAATGTCAAACATCACAGAAAAGCGCTATTATATTGACCCCGGAAAAGGAGAAAAGAAATACACATGCCCCTATTCCTGCTATGAAGACGGTAGAGACGCCAAGGAAGACATCATCCCACCGAAAGGATATGTGTTGAAAGGCTTCAAATTCGAGCCCCATTCCTCTGACAAATACTACGATGGAAAGCTTATTGCCGAGTACGAAAGAGCTCCTTTCTTAGTAAGGCTTGAGCAAAACAAATGGAAATACATCATTGCCTTGCTTGCCATAGGCATTATCATCGCCGTATTGTACATCCTCGGCGTGTTTTCAAAGCCGAATCCTCCTCATACCCCACCCGTTCGGCCATTGGTGACGACCGACTCGTTGCGTGCAGACGCTCCCGTAGTCGACTCCGCCCTTGCGTTAGCTGACTCTGTCATAAACTCAGACACCGTAGCCTTGATTGCTGACAACAGTACAGCTCCGAAAGACGAACCAAAAGTCGAGGTCCCGGCTGTCAAAGAGGAAAAACCTATTCAAAAAAAAGAGGAAGCCACCACTCCCACTGCTAAAGAAACAACTCCACCCGTTAAGGAAACAACACCGGCTACCAAAGAAGCTACTCCTACTGTTAAAGAAACAACCCCGGCTGCTAAAGAGACAACTCCGGCTGTAAAAGAAGCAACCCCTGCCGAAAAAGAAAACAAAAAAGTTGAAGAGCAGCAACAGAACACTGTCCAGACCCAGGAGGCTGAATCACCTGACAACACCCCGACTGCCAAATTCAAGCAAGAGTTTTGGAAGATGATTCACAACAAGAATGGTCAAATGAATTCCTATGATGCACTTTTCAACAAGTACAGAGGCAAGACCAAATGCCAGGAATATGAATACTTGCGCAAAACCATTCTTCATAATACCGCCGCATTTAAAGCATGGAGAAGCAAGCTCTTTAGCATCCCTGACAGCGACCTTCAGTCCATCACTACCATTGATGCCTTGCAACAACAAATCCAATAAACGAAATATCAACAAATTATCAATTATATAAACGAATTGTTATGATCAGAAACAACTTCATCAAACGCCACAACGGCCCCACCGCATCGGATGCTGAAAAGATGCTCAAGGTCATCGGCGTGAAATCGCAAGAACAACTTGTCGACGAAATCATCGCTCCCGAAATCCGTCTGCCGAAAGACCTCAACATCGGCGAGGGCATGAGCGAATACGAAGTCATCAGCCACCTCAAGGCTTTGGGTGCCAAGAATAAGCAGTTCCGTAGCTATATCGGCTTGGGCTACTACAACACCATCACCCCAGGCGTCATCATGCGCAACATCCTTGAGAACCCGGGCTGGTACACCTCTTATACTCCCTACCAAGCTGAGATCTCGCAAGGCCGTCTCGAAGCCCTCGTGAACTTCCAGACCGTCATCAGCGACCTCACCGCCCTGCCGTTGGCCAACGCCAGCTTGCTCGACGAAGGCACAGCCGCAGCCGAAGCCATGCTGATGTTCTGGCACAGCCGCAGCCGCGCCCAGGTGAAGGCTGGCGTGAAGAAGTTCTTCGTCGCCAACGACGTGTTCCCGCAGACTATCGAAGTCATCAAAACCCGCGCCCACTTCCAAGGCATCGAAGTCGTGATCGACGACATCAACAAGTTCGATTGCAGCGAGGAATATTTCGGTGTGCTGATCCAGTGCCCCAACCAATTCGGTGAAATCGTTGACAACCGCGCCAAAGTCGCTGCATGGAAAGAGAAAGGCATGCAAGTGGCCGTCGCCGCCGACCTTTTGAGCCTCACCCTCATCACGCCTCCTGGCGAATGGGGTGCCGACGTGGTCTTGGGTTCCAACCAGCGTTTCGGCCTGCCGATGGGATTCGGCGGTCCTCATGCCGGTTACTTTGCCACCACCGAGGCATACAAGCGTGAGATGCCTGGCCGTATCATCGGCATCAGCGTGGATGCCCTTGGCAATCCCGCTTTCCGTCTGGCCCTGCAGACCCGTGAACAACACATCAAACGCGAAAAAGCCACGTCCAACATCTGCACCGCACAAGCCTTGCTCGCCATCATGTCGGGCTTCTACGCCTTGTATCATGGTCCAGAGGGCTTGATCGAAATTGCACATCACATCAACTGCCTCGCCGGCAAGCTGACCTCTGAGTTGGCCAAGCTCGGCGTGAAGCAGCTCAACAAATACTTCTTCGACACGCTGTTGTTCGAACTGCCCGAAGGCGCTTGCACCTGCAAGGTGAAGGAAGCCGCCGAAAAACACGGCATGAACTTCCGTATCATCGACAAGCAACACTTCGGCATCAGCCTCGACGAGACCACGGCTCGCGAAGACATCAACGAGATCGGCCAGGTCGTCGCCGAAGCCCTCGGCAAGCAACACGAAGAGCTCGTCTGCGACCCGAACTGCCAGAAGTTCAGCGGCATCCCTGCTGAGATGCAGCGTACCTCCAAGTTCATGCAGGCCCCGATGTTCTTCAAGTACCGCAGCGAGACCGACATGATGCGTTATATGAAGAAACTCGAAAACCGCGACCTCAGCCTCAATCGCTGCATGATCCCGCTGGGCTCCTGCACCATGAAGCTGAACCCCGCCACCTCGATGTTCGCCCTCAGCTGGCCTGAGTTCGGCAACATCCACCCCTTTGTCCCCGCCGACCAAGCTGAAGGCTACCTCGAACTCATCGCCGAGATGGAGAAAGACCTCTGCGAGATCACGGGCTTCAAGGGCATGAGCTTCATGCCTAACTCGGGTGCCAGTGGCGAATACGCTGGTCTGCTCACCATCCGTCGCTATCAAGAGGACAACGGTCAGGGGCACCGCAACATCTGCTTGATCCCTGCCTCCGCCCACGGCACCAACCCCGCATCAGCTGCCATGGCTGGCATGCAGGTGGTCGTAGTGAAATGCGATGAAAACGGCAACATCGACCTCGAAGACGCCAAGGCCAAGGCCGAGCAATACAAGGACAACCTGGCTGCCTTCATGGTCACCTATCCCTCGACCCACGGCATCTACGAGGACGGCATCCGCACCCTCGTGAAGATCGTCCACGACAACGGCGGCCAAGTCTACATGGACGGCGCCAACATGAACGCCCAAGTCGGTCTGACCAGCCCCGGTTACATCGGTGCCGACGTCTGCCACCTCAACCTGCACAAGACCTTCGCCATCCCGCACGGCGGTGGCGGTCCTGGCGTAGGCCCCATCGGCGTGGCCGAACACCTGAAGCCCTACCTGCCTTCACACATCCTGTTCCACTGCGGTGGCGAAAAGCAGGAAGGCGCCGTTTCAGCCGCTCCGTTCGGTAGCGCTCAGATCCTCACCATCACCTACTGCTACATCAAGATGCTGGGTGGTGAAGGCCTGAAGAAAGCCACCATGGGTGCCATCATGAATGCCAACTACCTGAAGGAAAGACTGAAGGACTACTACCCGATCCTGTATACCGGCAACCACGGCCATGTGGCTCACGAGATGATCCTCGACATCAACGGCATCAATAAGACTGTCGGCGTTGCCGCCATCGATATCGCCAAGCGTCTGATGGACTTCGGCTTCCACGCTCCTACCGTGGCTTTCCCGGTACACGAGACCCTGATGGTGGAGCCCACCGAAAGCGAGCCTATCGCCGAACTCGACCGCTTCGTCGAAGCCATGATCCAGATCCGCAAGGAAATCAAGGACATCGAGGACGGCAAGGCTGAGAAGGGCAACAACATCATCAGCCACGCTCCTTACACCGCCGAGATGCTGATGGCCGACAAGTGGGAATTCCCCTTCACCCGTCAAGAAGCCGGCTTCCCGATGAAGAGCGACGTCCAGGACAAGTACTTCCCGCACGTCACGCGCATCGACGATGCCTACGGCGACCGTAACTTGGTCTGCAAGTTCTCTGCTGAATAAGGAATTGTTTCACGCAGAAATCGCAAAAAAGAAGAGATGTGCTTGGCACATCTCTTCTTTTTTATGGCATTTTAATCTAAATTGGAAATGATGTCCTTCAAAAGCGCATTGAAGTCGATGACATGATCGGGCATGGGCGAATAACCTAATATCGCGACCACCAAATCCTTAGAGGGTATGACGAATATCCTCTGCCCATCATGGCCTTTGCAATAATACATATCCTCAGGCACATCAGGGAGCTCTTTCCCTCTATTCAACCAGAAAAATGAGCCATATCCATTTTCACTATTGGATGCGGATGTGGTCGTGTAGTTCACCCAGCCTTCGGGAAGGACCCTCAACGAGTCGACACAACCATCCTCTAAATAAAGTTGGCCAAAGCGGGCGAAGTCAGTGGCCGTGATGTAAAGGTACGACGATCCAACAGGGGTACCGCTCATGTCTGACTCAAAAACAGCATTACGAATGCCCAAAGGTGCGAAGAGTTTCTCGTGAACATAGGCGAGGAAAGCTTGGTCAGACGGGAACTTCCCGCAAAGATAACGCATAACGATGTTCGTGCTGCCACTGGAATAGTACCAGAAACTACCCGGTTTGTGTTCGAGGGGTTTGTTGAGGGCATAAAGACCCATGTCTTGCTCACGATGGAGCATCAGATTGACGTCAGAACGGGCACCGTAGTTCTCGTTCCACTCCAAACCGCTCTGCATCTGCATCAAATCGTTGATGGTAATATCTTTACGGTCATCGTTTTGCCATTCAGGTATGTCCGTCGGAGCATATATATCAACAAGACGGTCTCTTACCATGACACCTGCGATGGCGTTGGTGAAGCTTTTGGCCATGCTCCAGCTCAGGAGTTTCATTTCGGGTGTAATGCCCTTATCATAGCGCTCTGCCACCACTCCACCTTTATGGAGCACCACAAAAGCAAAGGGATGTCCGTTATAAGCCCGATCATCCACAAAGGCCTTGGCGATTGGCTCCAGCCTCGCCTTTGTCGCAGAATCGCCCATTGGGAGCAGTCTTTGAGGCATGTCTTCATCGGGGAATGGATAAACCTGTTGTTCAAGTTCATTGGCATGGGCACCACGCAATAAGGTGACGCCATAACCTTCTCGATAGGCCGCAGTAGCTTTTCCCCAAAGGAAACGGCTGGTGACCGTCTTGTTCTCATAATCCACCTTATTTTTATTGAAACGGATGAAGGAGAAATTGAGGTCCAAGTCCTCCACGGTCTTGGCATCGCGGCCCGAAACAAACACGGCCGAGGCCAGGTTTTTTGCCGCATAGCCCGTGATGATTGGCATCAAACTGTTCAAATAAATGCAACCGCCAATGACGACGGCGATGAGCAATGCTCCTACAATGGATAAAACTTTTTTCATATAATTCCTATTTACTAATTTACTAATCCCACCCTTCTACAAGGATTTCATAATTCTCGAAGATGATAACCTCGCCAGCGGTGATCTTCGCCCGTTTGCGAGTCTCCACCTCGCCATTGCGGAGCACCATACCTGCGGATACCACCTCTTGAGCCTCACTGCCTGAATACACTACATCGGTAGCTTTCAGCAACGAAATAAGTGGAATGTAATCTTCGCCTTCGCGAAGCGTGAAGATGATCCTGTTGAGTTTTCTTGCCATGTTATTTAGGTTTTGGATTTTTGCAAACGCTCTGCTTGTTTCCTTTCAGTATGACGGGCCATCAACTCCAAAGCATAGACGGAAGCCGCTCCCAACGCCACCATCACAACCGCAATCAGAAGCTCCGAATTCCAATTCGGAAGATGGAACACGTAATCCATCATGTCGGCGGTAGGCTCTTTCCAAGGATACACCACAGGCAGACTGCCTAACATGAAACCAGCCAAAACGGACAGCGTACCATCGCGGTAGTCGCGCATCAGCCAAGAAAGCAAGTGCGAGAACGAAATGATACTCACTATTGCACCCAATACGAACGGGAAAAGAATTCTTGCTCCATGCATGAATGTAGACGCCTTAGTCAAAGCCGGAATAGCCTCAGTGACAATCAGTTCGTAATTGCCCATCAACAACATAAGGTGAGAACCGGATACACCAGGTACAACCATGCCCGTAGCACCGACAATGCCACAAAGGAAAAGATAAAAGAAATTGTCGTTGGAATAGGGATTCGACTTGATGGATAGCATGAACGAAATCGCCAATCCAACCAAGGCCAACACAAGGTTTTTGACATTCAACTTCTCTATTCGCTTCATCACATAAACCACCGAGGCGATAATAAGGCCGATGAAGAACGACCAAGTAAACACCTCGTATGATTTCAGCGTCCGTTTCAAGAACACAGAAGCCAGCACCATACCCAACAGAAGTCCAAATATGATGGTGACCAAAAACTTGAAATCAGTACGCCGAGCAAACTCATGGAACTTGCCTTTAAAAAGATACTTGAAATTCTTATGGTTCAAGGCTTTGATGGCATTGACGAAGCGCTCGAACACACCCAAAATCAGCGATGCCGTGCCACTTGATACGGGAAACACATTCACGGCTCCCATAATCATGCCTTTGATAAACACCTTTATCGACAACCACAATTTCAGCATCACTATTTCTTTTTGATTTGAGAACACAAAAATACGACAAAAATTGTACCCCAAACGGAAGATTTCACCAATCCATTCAAAAAATGGAAATATCAACACAATTTTCATATCTTTGCAATTCAGAAAAAACAAAAATGACAAAACCACAAGACAAAGTCGTCTACCCGCAGAACTTCGACATCAAGCTAATCATCTCAGCCGAGATTGCGATGGAAGAAGCCAAGCAGAACATCAGCCGTGCCCTCAGCGAGAGCCAGACCGTGCACAGTTTCGTCAACATCAGGAGCAGCGGCAAAGGCAATTACCTTAGCTATTGCTACAACATCGACATAGAGAGCAAAGAGCATCTTGAACGCACCTACGCCTTGCTCAGGACCATACCAGGATTAAAGTTCGCCCTATGACAAAAGCATATTCCATAAGGATCTATGGCCGTGTGTTCAACGTGGGTTTCCGTCGTTATGTACACCGTTATGGGTTGCAATGCAATGTGAAGGGTTATGTAGAGAACGACTATGCCGATAATTGCGTCCATATCGAGGCTGAAGGCGAAGAAAAAGATTTGGATCACTTCACCCTTCTCTGCGGCGAAGGCACACCTTATTCATATATTACAGACATGAAGATTGAGGCGATTGCTCCGACAGGGAAATATGATATATTTACGGAAATACGATAAATCACAAAAGAGACGCGAAAAACCGCCGTCTCCACAAAAATTAAACGATTCAACAATCAACAATTCAACAATTCAACAATGATAGACTTCTCCAAAATCCTCTTCCTTGATATCGAGACCGTCTCGCAACAGAAGACATACGACCAACTCAACGAGCGAATGCAGAAACTGTGGGACAAAAAGGCCGACCAACTCAACCGCGACAATGCCGAAGCTACCCCTGCAGAGATTTATGACCGTGCTGCCATCTATGCGGAATTCGGCAAAATCGTCTGTATTTCGGTGGGGTTCTTCAACGACCAACGCTTCCGTCTGAAATCGTTCTATAGTCACGATGAGAAAGCCTTGCTCAGCGATTTCGCCAATATGTTGAGCCGTTACTACAACGCAGCTGACTCACAGCTTTGCGCACACAACGGCAAGGAATTCGACTTTCCCTACATCGCCCGCAGGATGCTCATCAACGGCATACAGATCCCCAAGATTCTGCAGGTTGCAGGCAAGAAGCCTTGGGAGACCAACTTCATCGACACCATGGAGCTCTGGAAGTTCGGCGATTACAAGAGCTACACCTCTTTAGACTTGCTATGTGCCATTCTGAACATCCCAACGCCAAAAGACGACATCAACGGCAGCGAGGTGGGGCGCGTGTATTGGCAGGAAAACGACTTGGAGCGCATCAAGACCTATTGTCAGAAGGACGTGCTGGCCATCGCCCAACTCATGCGCCGATTCAACTATCTGCCCCTCATCACTGAAGACTGTGTAGACTACACCAACTGAACATGCATATTCTCTCCAAATCCACTTATATCAAGGGCTTACAATGCGAAAAGGCATTGTACATGCAAAAGAAACACCCCTATCTGCGTGACAAGCTTAGTATTGAGCAACGGGCCAAGTTCCAACGTGGCACGGATGTAGGCGTACTGGCGCATGAAGTCTTTCCTAGCGGCATCGACATGTCGCCCAATTCTCCTTCTCAGTTCCCCAAAAAGGTGCAGGAGACTTGGAACAACCTCAGCAATCCTGAGGTCAAGGTGATGTACGAGGCTGTTTTTCAATATAATGACACCCTCATCATGTTGGATATTCTCGTTAGAGACGGGGACAAATGGTTGGCTGTGGAAGTGAAGAGTTCGATGCGACTTAGCGACACCTATTATAATGATGCCGCCCTTCAGTACTATGTGCTGCATGGCTGTGGGGTGCCACTCAGCGACTTCCGCCTCATGTACCTCAACGGTGACTATGTGAAAGATGGCCCTATTGACGTGCAGCAACTATTCAAGATGGAGTCGGTGATGGAGTATGTCATTGAACGAGAGGCTTTTGTTGCAGAGAATGTGGAGCGATTGAAGAAAGTGATCGCCCTACCCCATTCACCTTTGGTGAACATCGGGACGCAGTGCAACAACCCTTATCCTTGTGATTTTCAAGGGCATTGCTGGAAACTCATCCCCAAAAACAGTTTCCTCTTCTCCACCGCAATGGATGACGAAGTGCTATTCCAAAACTACTTCAACGGCGTGAGCACTAATGCAAAAATGCTCCAACAAATCGAGCCTGATTCAGAGGAAGCCCATCAGATTGAAGCCTTGGAAACCAACTCATATTATATTGATTACAAGACACTTTACTCGTTGGCTCCACAACCAAAGCCCAAATCAGTAGCCTATCTAAACCTGCTACTCTACCGTCCCGCCGTGCCAGAATTGGAAGGCACAAGACCCTATGAGGAGATGATATTGGCTTTTGCATTGCAAGGTGAGTACGAGCAAAACGCAACCATAGATCCCATGCCCCCCTCAAGCCAATGCGGGGATGACATGGCTGCTACTGAGAACTGTTTCGTCTGGGATTGCTTTGATGACCATACCCGTTGGAAAGAGGCTATCCAACTGCTTATTGAGAAACTATCTCATTATGAGCAGATTGTATGTTTTACGCCACAGAGCCTCAGCACCACCCTGCTCCGCCACGACATCATTCAGAACCAAACAGTGGGTTATAAGGTCTTCAACCTCTTCGAGGTACTGCAAGAGGCGCATTTCTACCATCCGTCTATCAAGCGCGGGCTCACGTTGCAACGCCTTGAAACGGCACTTTTTAACGACGTCAAACTCTTCGAACACAGTCGAATTCTCCTCGAAGCTACCAGCAACGACCTCTTGAGTTATCAACAGGCAAGAGAAGACTTAATCACTGAGAATGAAATCGTTGCAAAAACTTATCAACTCTTTTTCAAGTAGTTGATAACTTCTAGAGAAGACGTTCATCGGGGCAAATTTTAATCCGTACTTTTGCATTTCGAAACGAACAGAGAAAGATAAAACCATGCCTACCGATACTATCACGCGCCGACCTTTCGGCGACACTGCGAAACGTAATTTGATGACGCCCGAACAAGTATTTGCCAATCAAGGTCGTATCCCACCCCAGGCCACCGACCTTGAAGAAGTCGTACTCGGCGCCCTCATGTTGGAGAAAGAAGCCGTCAACGAAGTCATCGACATCTTGTCGCCCGAAGCCTTCTATTTGGACAAGCACCAGAAGATTTTCGCCGCCATCAAAGCCCTATTTGGTAAATCAGAGCCCATTGATATTCTCACCGTCACCAATGAATTGAAGCAACGAGGCGAGTTGGAGATGGTTGGCGGTGCCTATTATATCTCGAAACTCACCAACCGAGTCGTTTCGGCAGCCAACATCGAATACCACGCCCGTATCATCATGCAGAAACACATTCAGCGTCAGCTGATTCTGCTTTCGTCAGACATGATTCACGATGCTTTCGAGGACACCACCGATGTGTTCGACCTGCTGGACAAGGCTGAAAACAACCTCTTCCAAATCAGCGAGAACAACCTGCGTCGCAGCTACGACTCGATGCAAGACCTGGTTAGCAAGGCCATCAAGGAGATTCAGAATGCAAAAAATGCTGACGACAAGCTGCGCGGCGTGCCCTCGGGCTACACCGAACTTGACCGCATCACGCAAGGCTGGCAGAAGTCAGACCTCATCATCCTGGCCGCCCGTCCCAGTATGGGTAAGACCGCTTTCGCCCTGAACCTGGCTCGTAATGCCGCCGTCAACTTCAACAGACCAGTTGCCTTTTTCTCTTTAGAGATGTCTTCTGTACAGCTTGTTACCCGTCTAATTTCGACCGAGACCTCACTTACAGCCGACAAATTGCGTTCGGGCGACCTTGCCGAATACGAATGGCAGCAACTGAACACCAAAGTCACCCCATTGACCGACGCACCTATTTATATTGATGACACGCCTCAGCTATCAGTCTTCGAGTTGCGCGCCAAATGCCGCCGACTGAAACAACAGCACGATATTCAGATGGTTTTCGTTGACTACCTGCAGCTGATGACCGCAAAAGGCGACAAGGGTCTCAACCGCGAGCAGGAAATCAGTACCATCTCACGTTCGCTGAAGAGTTTGGCCAAGGAGTTGGAGATTCCTGTATTAGCCCTTTCCCAGCTGAGCCGTAGCGTCGAGCAACGTCCTGGTTCCAAGAAGCCCATCCTCTCTGACTTGCGTGAGTCGGGCGCCATTGAACAGGATGCAGACATGGTGATGTTCATCTATCGTCCTGAGTATTATAAAGATGGAGTGGACGCCGAAGACAAGCCCAAAGGCTACACCATCATCGACATTGCCAAGCACCGTAACGGCAAGTTGGGTGAAGTGGAATTAAGGTTTGTTGGCCAATATGCCCGTTTCGAGGAGCTGGAGCAAGGCTACGACAACAGCAGCTTCACTACCATTGGACCCAATAACCAATTCGAAAGCCCACAAGTGTACAGCTCTAAGATGAACAATGACGATGGACTGAGCGCTTATCCCTCCATCACCTCCGACCAACCCGATCCATTCTAATTCAATTCAAAATTCAATATTTAAAATTCAAAATTAGGCATAGCAAACTAAAATACTGAATATTAAATCTTTGGATCTTGAATCTTTAAATCCCAAACAGATGAAAAAAGACGAAAAGAAAGTCCCACATTCCAAAAGCAACCCACTAAAATTCAATGTGTCGGAACCGATGCAGTTGATGGATTTCTTGATGAAGAAACTGGACGGCATCAGCCGAAACAAGGCCAAACGCTTGTTGGCCAACAAGGTCATTTCGGTCGATGGCCAGCGCACCACACAATTTGATTTCGCCCTTGAGCCTGGCATGGTCGTTGAAATCGGTAAACCCACTGCCAAGGAACGCTTCCATAGCCCATGGCTAAGCATTGTTTACGAAGACAAATACCTGCTCGTAATCGACAAAAAGGAAGGCTTGCTTACCAACAGCCCCACCAAGGAGAAAGACACTGCACAAGGCATTCTGAATGAATACTTTATATACACGAAGCAACGCTGCCGTGCTCACACCATTCACCGTCTCGATCGCGATACCAGTGGACTGATGCTTTTCGCCAAGAGCAAAGAAGTGGCTTTAGCGTTTGAAGAAGACTGGAAAAACACCGTCTACGACCGACGTTATGTGGCCGTGGTGTGCGGTTGCATGGAGAAGAAAGAAGGCATGGTGGCTTCGTGGCTGAAGGACAACAAGGCTTTCATCACCTACTCCAGTCCCACCGACAATGGCGGCAAGTACGCCGAGACCTATTACAAAACGCTTTATTCCAACGCGAAGTATTCTTTAATGGAATTGCAGTTGGAAACGGGACGCAAGAACCAGATCCGTGTCCACATGGCCGACATTGGGCATCCCGTGGTGGGTGACCCAAAATACGGCAATGGTGACAACACTTTAGGTCGTTTGTGTTTACATGCCTATAAGCTCTGCTTCCACCATCCCTACAAGAAAAAAGACATGGAGTTTGAGACACCATTCCCGAAAGTTTTTGCAAGGCCGTTCCCGGGGATGGAAAGAGAATAGAATGCTTTCGTTGACACATGGTTGACACGGCACGCCAAAAACGGCAAAAGAAAAAACCCTAACTGACTGATAATCAATTAGGGTTACTTGTTTTACCGTGCCCCGAACAGGAGTCGAACCTGCACACCTCTCGATATACGCACCTGAAACGTACGCGTCTACCAATTCCGCCATCGGGGCTTGGAATCAGTGCCCAGGACAAGAGTCGAACTTGCATGCCGTAATCGGCACCACCCCCTCAAAGTGGCGTGTCTACCAATTTCACCACCTGGGCTTGAAATCGGCTGCAAAAATACAACTTTTTTCAATGCGACAACCACTTTGAGAAAAATTTTCATCTTTTTTTTTCGCCGCATCACTTAATTTCTTATTTTTGAAGCGCTTAAAATTTAATATTATGCTTACAGAAAAAGACCTTCAACAGCTTTCAGAAAGAAACATCACTGAAAATCAAGTAATAAACCAAGTCGCCCAACTGAAAAGAGGTACACAATATGTCCAACTGATGCGTCCCGCCACACTTGGAGATGGCATCCTGCGCATGGACGAAGAACAGGTGAACATGATGACCGCAATCTTCGACGCCGACAAAGAGTTCTACCAATTTACGAAGTTTGTGCCCGCTTCTGGAGCAGCCTCGCGCATGTTCAAAGACCTCTTCTCGTTCATTGAGACAGGCGAAGACAGCAAGTTCACGGAGATATTCTTCGCACATATCCATAACTTTGCTTTCTTCGATGACCTCAATGCCGCATCAAAACGCATTTATGGTGCCGACATTGATTCCCTTTTGCAGCAAGGCCGCAAGGTGGACATCGTGAAAGCCCTGCTTCTGGAAGAAGGCCTGAACTACGGCAAACTGCCCAAAGCCTTGCTGAAGTTCCACCATTATGACGGATTCAACCGTCTCGCTTTGGAAGAGCACCTGGTGGAAGCCGCCCACTATGCCACAGACAACGAAGGTGTAGCCAAACTGCATTTCACCGTCTCGCCCGAGCATGAGGAGCCATTCATGAAGACCGTCAGTGCATTGAAAGCCGAATACGAGAAGAAATACGGCGTGTGCTACGACATCACCTATTCCTGCCAGAAGCCTTCCACCGATACCGTGGCCATTGACACCAACGGTGAGCTGTTCCGTGAGACTAATGGGAAAATCTTGTTCCGTCCTGGCGGCCACGGTGCACTCATCGAGAACCTGAATGACCTTAGCGAGGAGATCGTTTTCATCAAAAACATTGACAACATCGTGCCCGAGACCAAGGCGCAGACCACCATCGTATATAAAAAGGTATTGGCAGGCCTCCTACTCCACTTGCAGCAACGCACCTTCAATTATCTTGAGATGC
The DNA here is from genome assembly GCA_900317155.1 of uncultured Bacteroidales bacterium. GTDB lineage: Bacteria > Bacteroidota > Bacteroidia > Bacteroidales > F082 > Limimorpha. Next base: position 85,616 of record ONFO01000001.1, on the reverse strand, counting down.
TCGACCAAGGTGCCGTCTCTGCCGAGGAATTGGACGAGGCAATACGCTTCGCCAAAGAGGACCTGATGATTGATATCCCCGACTTCGTGAGCAAATACAACAACATCGAGAAAATCGACTACCTATACAACAAACTCAATCGTCCTATGCGCATCTGCGGCATGGTGAAGAACGAAGGTGAACCAGGTGGCGGTCCTTTCTGGGTGAAGAACATGGACGACGAGGTGTCGCTGCAGATTATCGAGTCTTCGCAAATCGACCACAAGAATCCACAGCAAGAAGCCATCTTCCAAGGCTCAACCCACTTCAACCCCGTCGACCTAGTGTGCGGCTGCTGGAACTACCAAGGTGAGGCCTTCAACCTGACAGACTATGTCGACCCGAGCACAGGCTTCATCTCCAACAAGTCGAAGGATGGCCGCGAACTGAAAGCCCTTGAGCTACCTGGCCTTTGGAATGGCGCCATGGCCGATTGGATTACCATATTCGTCGAAGTACCCATCGAGACCTTCAACCCCGTGAAGACAGTGAACGACCTGCTGAAACCAATGCATTGCTAACTAGTCAACTCTTCAGTTGAACACAAAAAAAACGCCAATCGGTCTGAATCGATTGGCGTTTTCTTTAGGGTCTCGGTTAAAATCTAAGCTTCACACCCGCGAAGAATTGTATGCCCGTAACCGGATAGTTGTAGAACAATTGGTATTTTTGGTGCGCCACATTGTCAATCAGCGCAAAAGCTGTAATTTGGTCGTTCACTTTATAATCCGCACCGATACTGAGGTCGAAGACATCTTTAAGTTTTTCGGCTTTGAAATTGAAGTTCTGCCAATCGACAACGCCATCCCATACTTTGGCATAGCGCCCACCTTGATAAAGGAATGCCGTGTTGAAAGATAACTGATTGTTGAAGTCATAAGTTAGTTTCAGTTTTCCTTCCGTTGTGGGTCGATACCAAGCGTATTCTTCCATAGCCGGTTTACAACTGTTGTAGGCAAATCCCAAATCGATGGTGAGACTATTGCGCATCTTGACTCGGGCATTGGTCATGATCGTCACCAATTGAGTCTCGTCGTAAACGAGGTCAAAAGTGTTCAGTACAGGATCCAATCCCGAAGGAAGAAGATCGGCATCGGGAATATGATACACATAAAGCGGGTCTTTGTCCGTGTGACGATAACGCACGCCCAAATGCAAATCAACAGTCTCCATAATATTGGTACGGACACCTCCATCGAAACCGAGCTTAACATTCTGTACGCACAACGAAGGATTGATGTAGGGCGAAACGAACGGGTTATCACCAATCACATCACTGAAACGCAACAACTTACGACCACCATTCAATCCTGCATAAAATTCCAGCTTCTTATCCAAAACAAACAAACTGCCACTCAAATCAGGGCGAACGGCGAGGAACTTGTCATCATCAGAATCGCGTGTGGCACCATCCAAGCGAACGCCGAGATGCAGACGGAAGAACTCATCACTCATCTCAAAGAAGGGATTAACCTTGAACATGATACGGTCGACAACGAAAAGTTTGTCTTCTTGTCCCAGGCAATAGTCATATTGGAATCCTAAGTCAATGCCGATGTTTTGGGGATGGCTCTTGTCGCCCCAGAAGTTGTTAGCATAACCGAGTGAATACCCAAAATCAATAGCGTGCTCTCTGTTAAACAAGTAGAAATAATCCAAATTGGCTGCGTGACTCAACTCTCCGACACGGGTGGTAGTAGAAGCCAAGCCCAAGTGTCCACCTACCTTATTGTATGTGATTTTCGAGGCATAAACCTCAAGCTGTTCCTCGGTCAACGGTGTTTCCACAAGATTGATCCCATAGTAATGGTACATGTCGTTATTGTAATACACGCCACCATCGAGTTGTAGGCCGTCGAACTTGCTCGTAGTGAGGTTGATTTCGAAGTCATTGTTCATATAGCTCGAAGGTGCATAGTCTTTGATATTGAGCCACGACGAATTGTGTTTGATGCCTACGCCGAGCCCCAATGTCTTAGTCAGCATGGAATTGTGCTTATAGAGGAATAGCGGTGAAAGCCGTGTTCCGGCGCCCGCCATGATGAAATTCTTGGTCGGGACGACAAGTTTGTCATCCTTTGCTGTAAAGGCTGTTGGGGCAATTTTCTCCAAGTCGAGGGCGAACTTCTGCTTAGCTTCTTTCGGGTTGACCTCTGAGCTGGGAAATTCGTAGGAGGGTTGTGGTGTTTCTGGCTGCAACACCAATTTGTTGACTTTGTTTACCTTGGGACGGTATTTACCTTCCACGGTGACTTGTTCATCGTGCTGGGCAGCGGCGGTGAGAGCTACTAGGGTCAGGATTGCTATTAGGATGTGTCTTTTCATCTTGCTCTGTGTGTTAGAGCAGGGACTTACGTCGCCTGCTTATTGGTATGTCGCCCCTACGGGGCTGTGTTATTACGGTTCTAAAGGTTCAATACCGTTGCTACTGCCCACTTTAGGTTCTTTGCGTTCCACCTCGGCGAGCTTAGCGCGGGCTTCTTGTTTCAGGTCGTTGCCTTTATAGTTGTCAATGACACTGCGGAGCGTTTCCTTGGCCTGGAAATAGTTGTCCTTGGCCACATACACATCCGCAAGTGCGATGAACGACTTGGCAACCCAATAGTCAAAGCTTGAGAAGTTGTCGGCTATGTCGAACACCTTGTTCTCCGCTTCGTCATATTGCTTCAGCTTAATAGATGCCACAGCAGAGTAATAAGCACTTTCGGCACCATACGCTGACTTGTCATTTCTTGCGCTCTTGTCAAGTCTCTCGATAGCGGCGCTGTAATTACCCTTCTCGAAATACGACTTGCCCATGATATGGTTGATCTGATTGACTTGTTCAGGAGTCAGGTCACGCGACACTCTCAGGCTTTCCCCCATTTCAAGAGCCTTGTCGTAGTTGCCCATGAAGAAGTTGCTCTTCATGCTGCCTTCCAGTGCTTCCAATCGTTTCAAAGGTTCCTCTGTAATGCGCGACAAACGTTCGTAATACTCACCCGCATTCTGATAGTTCCCCTTTTCATACTCAATGCGAGCCATCTTGAGCAACGCGTTGTCGGTATAATCGTTATCGGGCTGCGACAAAATATAATTAAGGTGCGTGATGACTTGTTCTTCAGTTCCAACCTTCTCGGCACACTCAAGAGCATAATAATGAGCTTTCAGCAGATAGGCACCTCGCTGAAAATTGTCGAAATAATACTGCAAAGCAGCTTGAGCCTGCTGGTAACGGCCATCAAGATAGAAAAGCTCAGCGTTGGCAAAGGCAAGTGAATCCTGTTGGGTGACCTTCACCTGTCCTCCGTTGGCGTTGACATACCCGAAGTACTCATCCAACTTATTCTGTTCCATGTAGATGCTACGAATAATGCTCAATGCCTCGCGTGACTCATCGGTATTGGGATAAGTGGACACCAAGTTCTTCAAGTTGGTCAAGGCCTGATCATACTGGTTGTTGTTGTAATAAATCATGCCTACTTTCATCATGGCCTGGCGAGTATAGGAAGAACGCGGTCTATCCTTGATGAGACGGTTGAAGTTGGCAATAGCCGAACGCTTGTCACCATGCACGAGATAGGTGTTGCCAATTTCAAACAAGGCCTGTTCATAATACGGCGTACTCGGATAATTCTGTAAAAGTTCATTTAGTATGGTAATCTTCTGGTTTACATCGCCTTTTGCACCATAGGAAAGTCCCTGTTGATAGAAAGCATAATCGACATCGCGTTTCCCGATACGGGTAGCCATATCATAATAGTTAATAGCATTATTGTAATTTCTTTCCATGAAGAAGCAATCGCCGAGACGGATGTAAGCATCGGTCTTGAGGTCATTTTGGCTGTCATCAACTTTTTGGATGAAACGACGGAAATATCCCACTGCGGCATCATAATCCGGCTTCTGGTAATTGATGTAGCCCAAATCGTAATCGGCAAGGATATATTCCGGCAAACTTGGAGCGGCACTCATCGCCTTGAATTGGGTCAGATATCTGCCCGCTTGTCCATGGTCGCCCATCTGATAAGCAGACTCACCCAACCAAAAGCAAGCCTCAGCCTTGTTGGTCGCCGATTGCTTGCCGTTCAAAATTTTGGAAAAATACACCTGTGCCTTGTCATAAAAGCCTTTCTGATAGTTGTCGATGCCCGTTGCAAAAAGCAACTCGTTGTAAACCGTCTGCAACTCTAGGCTTTTATTCTTCATTGTTTCAAGACGGTTCAAAGCTTCTTCGTTTTCTTTCGCGTTGAGCAACAGATAGATGGTCATCTCTTGTGCTTCGGTCTTACGTTCCGAATCAGGATGCTCGGCCAGAAAACTGTCTAAAAGTCCAACGGCCTCGTTGAAAGGATCCGTGCCTGGGATGAGGCTCAGACGGGCATAATCAAACAAGGCTTCTTCGCTCAGCTCGGTATCGAAGCCAGCGGAATAGGCAGTATAAAAGGCACTACGGGCATATTTCGGTTCATCAGTCTTGGCATAGCACGAAGCCAGATAATAGGATGCATATTGTCCAAGGATATCGTTACTGCCCGCGATTTTCTGTAAGTCACCAATAGCATCCTTGTAATTCCCCTTCATCATCTTGCTGACGCCCATCTGATAATAAGCTTCGCGAGAGACACCACGGACTAGATTCTTTTTATAAATGTCGTAATATTCGAGGGCTTTATCATAGTTTTTCTGTTGGAAATAGGCATCAGCGACAATTTGGGCCATCTCCGACTTCCGCTTCTTGTCAGCTCGCTGAATATAGCCTGGACCGTCATTGATTACCGACTCGTAATCGCCTTTGAGATAGTCAATTTGCATGATGTAGGACGGCACCACATTGCCGAAATCCTTATTAGAGCGCAGGACGAGGAAATTGTCCAATGCCTCGTTGTATTTCTCCTTGACATACTGGATATGAGCATAATAATATCTCGCCTGGTCTTGATACTTCCCATCGTTCATCATCAAGCCATGAAAGAGTGGCATGGCCTTGTCCAAATTGCCCGACTGAAAATAGGCATAGCCCATATTGAACTGCATTTGCTGTGCCTCGTCTGTGGTGAGGGTAAAAGCATCTGTCTTTTCGTAGATGGCCAATGCATCTTTGTATTTCTTTTCCTTGAACAAATGATTGGCATAAAGGAAGTTAGCATGTCGCGCCCATGTGCTGCCGGGATTGTCGTTCACAAATTGAATGACTTTTGCGGGACCATCGGCATGGCCTAGATAAAGCGAACTGACCGCTTCGTAATATTGTGCATCAACGCAACGCTGTGACTTGGCATCTATAACTTGGGAACGATACTGTGCAAATGTAGAAAGAGCTGCACCATATTCTTGGTTCTGAAAAAGCAACACACCCTCATCGAAAAGAGCCTCAGGGTAATAAGCTTCGATATGCTTTTGTGCTGATGCAGAAAGCGTTATGGTTAAAATCATCCCCAATATCAAATTCAATCTCAATCGTGATTTCATAGGTCAAAATTTTTGACGAAAGTACAAAATACTTTTTAATGCTCGGCAGAATGTCTCAAAAATCATGCTAAACTATGGAAAGGAAACGGAATTCAAGGTGTTTTATTATCGGATTTTGGTGATTGACGAGTAAAAAAGCAATATCTTTGCATCAAATTGCAATTTGTACGTCTCATGAAAAACCACTACTTTTGCAGCCAAAAATAACCCCAATATGAGCCTCCCTAAAACCCAATCCATCTCCAAAAATATGCATGCGATGCAAAGTATCCGAAACTCATCAAGCGGCAGAACCTTTCTCAGCTTAATCGGCAATGGATTGGGGCTTTGTTTGGGAGAGACATACGATAAATAGTATCTTTAATAAAAGCCATCATTATGTTAAATCTCTTCACCGGTTCGGGCGTCGGGCCCACCATTTTATTCCTTGCCCTGTCCATTTTTATCGGCCTCCTGCTGGGCAAAATCAAGATTGCCAAAATCTCGTTAGGCATCACTTGGGTGCTCTTTGTGGGCATCGCCTTCAGTGCCTGCGGCGTCAGCCTTAATGCGGAGATGCTTCACGTCATCAAGGAGTTCGGACTGATTCTCTTTGTCGTGGCTGTCGGTTTGCAGGTAGGTCCAGGATTTTTCAAGTCGTTCAAAAAAGGCGGCTTGGCCATGAACCTGATGGCTTTGGTCAATGTGGCACTCGGTGTTTTGATCACGGTCGTCATCGCCAAAGTCGCACATCAGGACTTGGCCGACATGGCGGGTGTTTACACCGGTGCCATCACCAACACACCTGGCCTCTCGGCGGCGCAACAAGCCGTCACCGACTTGGGCATCGAAGGTGCCTCCGACCGTTTGGCGGCAGGCTATGCCGTGGCCTATCCCCTTGCCGTGGTAGGCATGATTGTGACTTGCATTCTGCTTCGCCCGTTCTGCCGCATCGACTTAGCAAAAGAACCCACCACCCTTGAGACAACTTCTGTTGCACCAAAGACAGAAAAGAAAGGCAAAGGCGGATTTTTGCTCATTCCCGTTTTCGTGATCATTGCCCTAGGCATCACCATCGGCTCCATCCCGATTCCTGTGGGCATGAAAGCACCTATTAAATTAGGTCTTGCCGGCGGTCCTTTGGTGGTGGCCATCATCGGCGGCTGGCTTGGGGTGAAGAAAGGCTGGTTCAGCACCGAGTTCACGGAAGGGCAAGGCGTGCATGCCTTGCGCGAAGTGGGCATCGCGCTCTTCCTTGCTGGAGTGGGCTTGGGCGCAGGTGGCAAGTTCGTAGAAACCGTCCAAGTTCACTATATGTGGGTCGTCTATGGTGTCATCATCACCATGGTGCCACCTATCTTGGTCACGCTCTTCGGTCGTTTGGTGTTGAAGATCAACTATTATACGCTGATGGGCTTCATCGGAGGCGCACACACCGACCCTCCTACCCTCGCCTTCGCCAACACCGTGGCTCCCGAAGGCTGCAAGCTGCCCAACATGGGCTATGCAACCGTCTACCCGTTGACCATGTTTTTGCGTATTTTCACGGCGCAACTGCTAGTGTTGCTTGCGGTGTAATACAAAACAAAGAAGTCCCGCTAAAGCGGAACTTCCTGTTAATTAACGACCCAGACGTATAAGCGGGATTCTGTTCCCCTTGCGGGGCGACTGTCATTTCTCTAGACCTGCGGTCGCCCGCAGGCTCAAGCGCCCTACCCTGAGACACGGACGAGCAGCCCTCTTGAAGCCCGAAAGCTTCGTTGCCTCTATACTTGGACTTGCAGCCCATAAGGTTTACCTCACCGGAATGTCACCACCCGATGCGTGAGCTCTTACCTCGCGTTTTCACCCTTACCTTCGCAGGCGGTATGTTTCTGTGGCACTTGCTGTTGCCCTTGCGGGCACCTTCCTGTTAAGAAGTATGGTGCTCTGTGCTGTCCCGACTTTCCTCGCGCCGGCTTTCCCGACCCGCGACAGTCTGCCTGAATCGCGGCGCAAAATTACAGTTTTTTTTGATACCAAGCCATCAACTTATTGATGAAGCTCCATGCCACGCGCAAAACACGTTTGGCCATGGAAATCCGCTCCACCTTCCACACCCACATTCTTTCCGTCTTTGCTGGTAATAAACAGCCAAGTTTCGCCATTGTCTGGGTACTCGAAACGAAGATAACCCTCAAGAATAAGGTGTGCCTCGGTTTGGCCAGTGCGTTGCCGGATTTTTTTCTGCAATTCCTTGGGCAAAGTGATGTAATAATCGCCATAAGTGGTGTTGTTGGATTTCGTGACGGTGACCTGCTCGCCCGTAGCCAACATCTCACCGTCATATTCAACGTTTAAACGGTTATCGGAATCGAATTCAAAGATCAGGGTTTTGTCCGATTCGGGATAAACCAATCCAACGAAACCGCCTACCGATGTAGATTTCCAATGCCACACATGGTACAATTCCGAAACTTCGACGGTTTCTACCTTTTCTTTGCAAGAGTTAAACAAGGTTGGCATCAAAACCAGGGCCAACAGCAGCATACTGAAACAAGTTTTTTTGTTGAACATAACGACTCGATTTTAGATGATTGAATAAGTGTTGAATTTCGTTCTGCAAAATTATAGCAAAAAACTGCTGGTTTTTCAAGATCCGAGTCCATTACAAACTTTTGTCAATTTATCTATTTGATTTTTAATATGTTGCATTTTTGTTTTACAACATTTTACGCATTGCATTCTCCATCTGCTTTAATTGGTAGCGCAAAATGGCCAACCGTAAGGATGCACCGGACGCACAGAAAAGCCTATGTATCGTTCGGCTGTGGCCGTGCTGTTGCCAATGACGTCAAGGTCGGCACCGATCATGAAGTTCCATGCATTGGTCGGATTTCCCGTATCGAACGAATTCAACCAGTAGTAGCCGTGTTCAACACTCACGGTGTTTCCGTTATCATGGCGCATTCCGGCAGCAGGCAGGAAAATGCTGTTGCCGTTGCTAGCCTCGAAACGGACACCTGCCACACCGTTTAGGGTAGTCCATGTATGCGTGGTGTTTTGGTACAGTTCCTGCCATTGTTCCTTGCTTGGAATCTGCGGTCCTTGATTGGAATCGAAGTTGCACCAACCGGCATCATCGGGTCTGTCCAATATCGTCAAAGCGTCGGTGAAGTGGTTGTAGCCGTAGGCTGGATTGTTGCAATACTTGGTCAACTGGTCACCAGCTCCGTTGCAGTGTATGTAGTTTTCCCAACTGTAAGTGGATTTGGGAACAACTTCTCCCCACGCAAAGTAATCGCCAATGCCTTCAGGTTTGTTGGTTCCCACATTGCAGTTGGCCCACATGGTGCGGCTCGGCAAACCGAGGTCGACGTATTCTTCTTTTTTCCTCATCACCACATCGTGTTCTTGCGAGGCAATCCATCGGTCAACACTGTAACTTTGTACGTAGTGATACCCCGACTTTTCGATATCCAACCGATAGGAATAATCGTCGTTGTTGTCAAACTGGATGGAATAATAGCCGTTTTCATCGGTCTTCGCGTGAATGCCTGTACCATAGTAAAAGCCCAACAAGTTCATGCGTGTTATGTACATCAAGTCAATGCTTACATTTTCAACAGGTTGTCCATCCTCGTCGGTGATATGGCCGCTGATGGTGATGGTTTCGGGACTCTCTTGCACGATTTTGCTGCATGACCCGAAAAGAATCATGACCGCAATTAGGATTATTGATTTGGCAATTGTTTTCATAACTATTTAATTTTTAATGTTTAAACTCATATTCAATGATTAAGCCCACCCTGGGTACAAAACTTTTGCTGTCAAAGATAAACACGAACTGATTCGCATCCTTATTGGAAGTCACCCCCAGCCAGGCCATTCCATAAAATCTTTGGTAACAGTGCCATTTATAGCCCAGCGTGAAGGAAAAGTCGTAAAAATTGTCCACCCTGACCCGTTCTGCGGTCTCTTCCAGACAATATTTGCCTAAAAGGCCATAGTTCACGCCTCCGAAAAAGCCTTTGTAGAAATAGCACTTCACGCCGACATCGAATCCCATGAAAGGATTGTCGCCGACGCGTTCCTTACCCGCATAATGCCCTTTATGAAAGAATGCCTGGTTGCAGCCATCATACCCAATGGCGGCATTGACAGAAACGAATTTGTACTGTATTTCGGTTCCTATTCCAACCATTCCTCCCAGATTGGTATAATTCCCCATACCGGCATACACCGAAGGGGTGATTTGTGCCTTTGCCGAAAAGCAGCAAAGCAAAGCGATGACCACTGTGGTCAAAATTCGCTTATTGAAACTAATTGTTTTCATAACTCGTTGATTTTAAAGTTACAAGATGATTATTATGCAAAAATCAGGCCAAAGATGGTTTTTCTTATGGCTTATTTCGCGATGGTTATCCGATTCGTATGGGATACGCCTTGCTTGTCGTGGATGTGCAGCAGATAAACCCCTTCCGGCAAGCCCTCTACGCCGATTTCGTTTGAGTTTCTTACAGTCTTCACCAATTGCCCGATGGCATTATAAACCTGCACTTCGGCAACTTCAATACCGTCAATCGTCACCTTTTCCTTGGCAGGGTTGGGATAAATAGTCAACAAGCTTTCCGTCTTTTCATTTAAGCCCACGCAATTTGAATAATAGAATGTGGTGGTATAGCCATCATCGTTTGCACGCAACTCCCAATCCAGCAATTTGTTATGGATGGGCAACTCCTCATCCCAAACCATCATGATACCCGCAACGGTTTCCACTGGCACCGAGAGGTCATAATTGTAGGTCATCGTGCTTTCCAGTTCCCAATCCCGTAAGTCGCCGTTGTAGTAACTCGCTGAAGAATAGCAATTCCCGTTGGCATCATAATAATATTCAGTCATGTAGGTGTATACCCAGTCGTCAAGTTCATAAATGGTCGATGTGGTTTCTGTATGCCGGTTGCCAACTTCATCATATTCGTATTCAACCTTCCAGCTCTCTGTCCAGTCTCCTTCCCAATTGCTTTGTAACTGTTCTCGGCAGAGACCTTCGGCGTTGTAATAGTAATCGTTCCTTGTGAGTGGATTCCAGCTGTTCTCGCCATGGTAATAATAGATGTCGTTCTGAAGTTTTCCGTCCTCGTATTCCCATGTCATCTTGTTTTCGGGCACCCAATCCTCTTCAAGAGCATAGCCTACCGACAGCACCATGTGACCGTCCGCATCGTATTCGTAGGTGTATTTGCCGATGGCAATCCACTCATCACCATCAAGTTCGTATTCATATTCATCTGAAATCCATTCGCCATTCTCATATAGGAATACTGATTTACTGGCATGGCCTTCAGTGCTATCCATGATCATCGTGATACGGTCTTGCTCATCATAGGCATACTTCTCGGTATAGTCGTACATCCAACTGTCATCAAACCAGTAATAGTCGATTTTCACGCAGTTGAAGCGCTCATCATACCCGAACACACTTTTTTGGAAGTCACCGTAAACGCTATCCAATTGCTCGCTGAAGGTGTTGGCGTAACGGTTCCATTTTTCCACCTGCCTGATTTTGCTTTGCATCTGTTTGAGCAAATCTTGTCCATCTCTGGTTTGTTGTGCAAAGGACGAAACCACAGTGCAAGTCATTGCCGCCAAAAACACCAGCAGCGTTCCGAATCTGAATTTTCTGTTGTTCATAATACTGTAATTTAAGGTTAATTATTCGTTTTGAAATCTATGCCGCAAAAGTATAGCAAATTTTAGCTGTTTTTTCAAGTCCAAAGGCCATTACAAACATTTGCAAAGCCACTTCGTTGTTTTACAACATGTTGCAGTTCCAGATTACAACATTTCATTTATCGCTCTCCCACCTGCTCATCCCTCCATGCAGCACCCTCCACCGCATCATCCGCTCTTTGAAGGCCTCCACCGAGTCCTTTTTCAGGCTGTCGGCCTGCTCCTTACCGCTTTGGATAAGGGTTTTGGCAGGCTCCTTTTGGTCATTTTGCTGGCATCCCGCCAGCAGCAGGGCGGCCAAAGCAACCACTGCTGCCGCGAGAATCTTGGATGCAGGCGAATTTTTCATGGCTTATCTTTTTACCGTAATGCGTTCCATCTGCGAAACTCCCTTTGCATCGGTAATCCTCACCAAATAAACTCCTTCCGCCAAACCAGCCACATTAATTTCATTTGAGTTTCGCACCGTCTTCACCACCTGCCCAAGGGCATTATAAACCTGCACTTCGGCGGCTTCAATGCCATCTATCGTCACCTTTTCCTTGGCAGGATTGGGATAGCAAGTCACTTGAACCAGGCTCGTTTCTTGCTCATCCACCGACATCAAACCGTCTTCGATGAAGTTGGTAAACTCGTTCCAATAAGGCGCGCTTTGATAGTCGGCAAGCGTCCCGACAGGGATGTGGACGGGTATATCACGAGAAACACCACTAAAGGCGCTATACCAACACTCTGGCGGAACCTCGCAATGGACTTTTAGGCAATTCAACCTGTTGCAGTGTTGGAAAACACCCGATCCGATGCTGTCGACCTCCGACTGGATTTCCACCATTTCCAAACGGGTGCAATTGTAAAAAGTATTCCCTTCAATGGTTTTCAACGATTTGGGAAGATGGATTTCCGAAAACCCTGAATTGGTAAATGTATATTCGCCAATAAAGGAAACACCGTCGGGAATATACAATGCTCCCGTACAATAACTGAAATAAAACGCGTATTTCCCAATATACTGCAAGTTCTCTGGAAGGTTCAAGGTGCCAGTGAAGTGCGCATATTTGAAGGCCTCGTCCTCAATGGAGATAACGGACTGCGGAATGACAAGGTTCCCTTTGTTCTCAACGGCTTCAAACGCCATCGCTCCAATAACGGTAATGTCTTCGGGGATAACGGTGGTCTTTGTGCCCTGCACCAGTTTCTTTGTCTCCCGCTCGATGACGGCATTGCTTTCGGAATAATAGACAGGATTGTTCTCGTCCACTTCCAAAGTCACAAGTTTCTCGCAAGCCCAGATAAACCCAGGTGCCAAATAAGTGACCGACTCGGGAATCCTGAATGCGGTGATTTTCCAAAAACTGGCAAAAGCCTTTTCTCCTATGGCAACCACCGAATTTGGAATGTTGATTTCGCCAGTGATGTTAGTAAGACCGTTGAAAGCATAATCTTCAATAAACTCAACAGAATTAGGTATCAATAAATTACCTGAAAATCGGAGACAATTGTCAAACGCTTGAAATCCGATAGAAATCACCGAATTAGGAATGATTAAGTCGCCTGTCAAGTTTTTACAATTCATAAAAGCACCGTCTTCAATACGGGTAACCGTATATGAAATACCATCATAAATCACTTCCGAAGGAAAAATGATTTCGCCCGTCGGCTTTTCATATCCATCCCAAGTTTCCAATACACCATTATAAGGGGCAGGATGTGTCATTGTCACCTCATAATTAATGGAATCTGAAATTTTGTAATACAGGGTTTGCCCCGTTTGGCACTCGGCGCTGAAATCCCAGTCAGCATCCCAAAGGCCATCTTGACCGTAACCCGTCGCCGCCATAACCATCAGGCAGCAGATCATCATGAATTGTTTTGTCATTTTCATATTCGTATGATTTTGAAATTTTCGGCAAAACTACACCAACATCCCCGCACCTGTCAAGAAAAACAATGTGCGGATTTGTGCGGGTTTTTGGCTATCGTCCCTATAATCAGATAGATGTAGATTCGTTGGAAAAGCCTCGAAGCGTCGCGGAAAGCGGCTCCTCGCTGCCGAAAATGCCTTTCAGTTTGCGGCTGCGCTCGCTCACGGTGTTGTAGGCACGCTGCATCAAGGCCGAAACGTCGGCATCCGAAAGGCCGAGCAGATAGAGGCAGCAATAGTCAAGGTCGCCCTTGGTGAGGTTGGGATAGGCCTTGGCCAAACGGACGGTGAACTGATTGAAGTGGCGGTCGGCAGCCTCGCGCAAAGCCATCACCTGCTCCTTGCTCAAGGCATAGTCCTGGTATAACTTGCAATCCATCTGCGCCTTGAATTGCCCTTCGTGTACCCGCTCCATAATGAGGCGACAAATAGGCTCTTGATTGAACGATTCGGCTTGCGCCTCCTGTTTCGGCGCACCATTGCCCGCCTGTTGCCGCATCTGGTCCTTCAGCTCGCGCAGCTCCTGGTTGCTCCGTTTCAGCCTTCCCGACATCGAAGCTTTCTCCAATCGGTGCGCCTCTCGTTCGGCCTCTATTTTCTGGTTCTCCAACCGATGCGCCTCTTGCACGGCCTCCATCTGTTGGTCTGCCTCGTCGCGCTGCTGCTTCATCTTGCGCCTATGCAGCAGCCAAGCCAACAGCGCCGCCACCACAACGAGAACGCTCACCACAACGATCATCCTGTTCTTCCGCAGCCGCGCTGCCTGCTGCCTTTCGGCTTCGGCTCGCTCTTGCTCCCATTGCAAATGCTGCTGAAACAGGTCGTTGAGTTGTGAGACTTGTGCGTTGCTTTCCGCTTGAGAAACTGCATTTTCCACTTGATATACAGCATATTGGGTAGCCATTAGTGTATCACCTCGGCTTTGGTAAATGTCGCGTAAAAATCTGGCGGCAGATCTTTTCATTGCAGCATCACCTTTGTTTTCAAATACTTGAGTAAAGTAGACCAATGCAGAATCATATTGATTGGTTAAATAATAAATGTTTGCAATGGTATTATATCGCGTCAACTTTTCGTCTTCAGTAGGTGATTGAACCGCCATACGTTTCAAATCATTTACAGGTTCTTCGCCGCCTCTGTTTTCATCAAAATAAACAACGGCTGATAACGAAATCAAATCCCTGTAAATCATATTGTTTGTATCGTGCAACTGCCTCAAGGACTCGTTGAAACAATACTTGGCACTATCCAATTGGTTTATTTTGTAGTATTGTTTTGTAAGGAGACTCCACGTTTTGGCCGTGCTATTGGGAGAAGTTGGCTCTATACTATTGAAAATGAGGCCTTTCTTGTAGCAAATAATGGCGGGTTCCTGCATATATTGTTTCGAAAACAAATCTCCAAGCCGCCCGTATGTCAACGCCATAAATCGAGGCAGGTGGGCTATCGGTAGAGATGGTGTACACACTGTCTCTACATTGGGGAAATGCGTTGCCACAATCTCCAATGCCTTCAGATACTCCCCGCAAGCCGCCACAATACTGTCGTGTTCATAGTATCCCACACCATTCATATAATGGGCGCGGGCCGAGAGAAAAACGATGTTGTCGTTTCGTGTCGGAGATAGCGGGTCTGCGCCCGCTATGAGGCTTTTGGGGGTGGGGGTGTCGTTCAGGGTGAAGTTTAGGCTGTCGAAATACCCCACCGCCTTCAGCACATCTTCGCGGTTGCTCTGCCCATAGTCATTCTTAAACAGCAGCTCCGCAATCAGCAGTTGGCAATAATGCCCGTTAAAGGCATCGAGGCTGTCGGCCTTGGGGCTTGCCGCAAACTCCATCATCACCGCCAAGGCACTGTCAGGATGGTGCCACATCAGGGTGTCGATTTGAGATAATACTAGGGTCGGCCCTTCGACAGGCTCAGGGACCTCAACTTTAGCTGGTTTAGAGCAAGCCACCAGCATGGCCAGCCCAACCAAAAAGCTCACTATGTGCAAACACCATTTCACGCGGCAAAAATACTCAAAATCCAACAAATCCTTGCATCATTCCGCAGCCCAAGTCTTCACAAATCGTGGTTTCCCAGCAAAATCCTCCAAAACCTCAGCATTTGAAAAGCCTATCTCATGGCAAAGCGAAAGCATCTCCTCCCCCATCCGTTCGTTGATTTCGAACCAAACTTGGCCGCCAGGATTCAACTGCTTTTTGGCCAAAGCCAAAATCTGACGGTAAAACCGAAGCGGGTCATCGTCAGGGACAAAGAGGGCCTTTTCAGGCTCCCAATCGAGGACGTTAGCTTCCATAGCGGCGCGCTCGCTGTCGCAGACGTAGGGTGGGTTGCTCACCACCAAATCCACGGGCTGGTTGAAATAGTCGGATGTGGGATGCAAGACATCATCTTGCACAAAGGTCACTTTCGCACCATTGCTTTCGGTGTTATCCTTGGCAATTAGCAAAGCCGCTTCGGAAACATCGAAAGCAACGACTTCTACATTTTCAAAATGCTTCGCCAAAGCTATGGCAATGCAGCCTGAGCCTGTGCCGATGTCCCAGATGCGGAAGGGGAGATTATCTCTCTTATAAACCGCAGCCATAGATTCCCTCTTCCCCACATGCCCATGCTGGAATGACATGGCTGCTGACTCTACTGCGGAATGACATGGGAGGCTAGATTTTGAATTTTGAAAGGAATCACAAATCTTCTGCACCAGTTCCTCAGTTTCGGGACGCGGGATAAGTACCGAAGGCGATACCTTTAATAATAGGTCGTTGAAACGCGTCATGCCCGTGACGTATTGCACAGGCTCACCCAATAGCAAACGTTTAACGGCTTCGCCCAACTGATAATGCTGATACTCATCGATGCGCAAGTCGGGGTTCATCAGTTGCTGGTTCCAATCGATGCCAAAGAGGTCTTCCAACAGGATACGCATCAGCTGCTCAGCCTCGCGCTGAGGGAACTTTTCGGACAAGACTTCCGTGAAGTGGCGTTTTGTTTTTTGCAGATTAAATCCAATCATGGGGCAAAGATACACAAAAAACCGTACTTTTGCAAAATGATTTACCTCATCCTGGCCATATTATGCTCCACTGGCGTATTCGTAGCCATGCGGTTGTTTGAGCGTTTCAAACTCGACAACCACCAAGCGCTGATGTGGAACTATGTCTTCGCCACCTGCACGGGCTTCCTGATGTGCAAACAGTTCGACACACCCGCACAACTAGTCGGTGAGCCTTGGTTCGGCCTCTCGCTTGTGACGGGCTTTTGGTTCATCTTCACCTATGTGCTGATGGCGGCCTCCACCCAACAATCGGGCGTGACGGTCACCTCGCTGTCGAGCAAGCTCTCGGTGGTTTTGCCCACTTTGGCTGGCGTGGTGCTATTCAGCGAGAAGTTGAATTGGGTCGCCACGATGGGAATTGTGTTGGCTTTAGTGGCTTTGACGTTGGTGATAAGTGGAAAAGAAGCGACAGACAAAACCAACAGAACCAATTGGTTACTACCCATTCTTATCTTTTTCGGGACAGGCACGGGCGACATTCTTATGAAGCTCACCGAACAGAAAAACACCGCCCCCGACATGAGCTTCATGATTGCCTTTATTTACTTCATCGCATTGCTCTTCGGTATCATCCTTGTGGCCTTTGACCTCATCCGCGGGAAGTCGAAATGGCAATGGAAAAGCGCCATCGGCGGCATCGGCCTGGGTGTCATCAACTTCTTCTCCACCTTCTGTGTCTATCACGCCATGCGCTGTTTCGACAATGTGGTGCTCTTCCCCGTATATAACATCGGCGTGGTCAGCCTCACTGCCCTCACGGGATGGCTACTCTTCAAGGAAAAACTCACCTGGAAGAACTACCTCGGTTTGGCCATTGCCATCATTGCTGTCATCCTTATCACAATGAAGCCATGAATGACGATACCTATAATATGTTAGCCACCCGCGGCGAGGGCCTTTACAAGGAGAAAGGCAGCAAGTTCATCGCCGAGGCCTTCACAGTGATGAACGAAGATGAGGCCAAGGCAGCCATCACCGACATCAAGAAGAAATACTTCGACGCACGACACCATTGCTATGCCTACATGATTGGTCCCGACAAAAAGACCTTCCGCTCGAGCGACGACGGCGAACCCTCCGGAACGGCAGGCAAACCCATCCTCAACCAAATCCTTTCCAAAGATGTCACCAATGTTTGTGTCGTCGTCACAAGGTACTTCGGCGGCATCAAATTGGGCACTTCAGGCCTTATCAATGCATACAAAACAGCAGCACGCGATGCTCTTGACAACGCGCAAGTTGTGGGAAAAACCATAAATGAAATTTACAGTTTGGAGTTCGAATATCCCTTGATGAATGAGGTCATGCGCATCATGAAAGAGGAGAATTTGGAGCAGCAAAACCAACGCTTCGAATTGGATTGCTATTTGGAGTTTTCAACAAGAAAAAATTCCGCTTCAAGAATTTTTGAAAAATTCAACAATTTATTCGGGGTAAAAATAACACATATTAAAATAGTGTAAATCAATTGTTTATAAAGAAATTGATTTTTCAAAAACCAAAAATCTCGTATTTTAGAAAAAAGAAAATTAAAAGTCAATAGAATTTTGATTTTTTTATAAACAATTAATCGTATACCTTTGCAAGGTCAAAAAAAGGCCTGAAAACGGGTAAAACACAACTTACTTCCTACCCTAAAAAGTAGTTTGAAAGACAATAATTTAAGGTATTCTACAACGATGAGCAACCATGTTGTGATATGGAATAAATGTCTGTCTGTGATCAAAGACAACGTCACAGAGCAGGGCTATAAGACATGGTTCGAGCGCATCATTCCACTCTCCCTTGTCGACAACACGCTCACCATCCAGGTACCTACCTATTTCTTCGTGGAGTACCTTGAGGAGCATTACATCGACCTGCTGAAGATGGTCATCAAACGCTTTGTGGGCGAAAAAGGAAAGCTAGACTACAAGGTGGTTGTAGACAGCACCGATAGCGCTGGCACCGTCACTGTGCCAAGTGCCAACCGCAACTTTCCGAAAAATCCCATCGGTCAACCCACACCACAACGTCTGTCGGAAGGTCCCATCAACCCATTCGTCATTCCCGGACTGAAGAAACTGCAAATCGACTCACAGCTGAACGAGAACTACACCTTTGATAATTTCATTGAAGGCGAATGCAACCGTTTGGCTCGTTCGGCAGGTCTGCGCATCGCCAAAGAACCTGGCAAATCAGCCTTCAATCCATTGGTCATCTATAGCGGAACAGGTTTGGGCAAGACACACCTTTGCCATGCCATCGGATTGGAAACCAAACGTCTGCATCCTGAAAAGACTGTCCTTTACGTACAAGCTGAGCAACTCTCTACCCAATACGTAACAGCCAACAAAAACAACAACCGTCCCGACTTCATCAACTTCTACCAAATGATTGATGTGCTCATCATCGATGACATCCAATTCCTTTCGGGCAAGGCGGGCACACAGGATGTATTCTTCCACATTTTCAACCACTTGCAACAAAACAACAAGCAGATTGTCATCACTAGCGACAAATTCCCGTCAGACCTGCAAGGCATGGAAGACCGACTATTATCGCGCTTCAAGTGGGGCCTGACCGCTGACCTGCAAGCTCCCGACCTGCCTACACGTACCTCCATCATCCGAGAGAAACTTCACGACAACGGCATCAGTTTCCCAGATGAAATTGTGGACTACATTGCAGGTAACGTTCGAAACAACATCCGAGAACTGGAAGGCGTAATGAACTCACTCATGGCTCAGTCGCTGCTCAACAAGAAAGCCGTCACCATCGATATGGCCCAACAAATCATCGATCGCTTTGTACGCAACACGGTAAAGGAGGTGTCGGTGGAATACATCATCAACAGCGTATGCGACTATTTCAAGATTTCGCCTGAGCAGATGGCTCTCAACACACGTAAGCATCAGGTGGTGCAAGCCCGACAGATTGCCATGTACCTTTCCAAGAAATACTCCAATGCTAGCCTTGCCTCTATAGGCCTGCAATGCGGCAAGAAGGACCACGCCACAGTGCATCATGCCTGCAAAACCATTGCAAACCAACTGGAAACCGACAAACAATTCAAACTCATGTTTGCCGATATTGAAAAGAAAATCGCCTTGTCATAATCCCATAACCTTCTCATGACCAACAACTTCGGAAAACTATATCTGGTGCCCAACCTGCTTGGTGCGACAAAGCCAGAGCAAGTCATCCCTGCTGGGACACTTAGCATTGTGAAGCGCTTGAAGTATTTCGTGGTGGAGAACACCCGCACCTCGCGCCGTGTGTTGAGCCGCATCGGGATGGACAACGCCATCGACGACATCGAATTCATCGAACTTGACAAACACAACGCCCGCAACCTCGACCTCATGGAGCACCTCGGAGCATGTCTTCAAGGTGAGGATATGGGGCTAATGTCGGAGGCTGGCACACCTTGCGTCGCCGACCCGGGTGCGTTGGTTGTGGACTTGGCGCATTCCGCGGGCATTCAAGTCATTCCCTTGGTCGGACCCAATGCCATGATTTTGGCTTTGATGGCTTCGGGCTTCAACGGACAAGCCTTTGCCTTCCACGGCTACCTGCCTATCAAGAGCCCTGAGCGGCAAAATGCTATCAAGGATTTGGAACGCCGTTCGATGACCAACAACGAGACGGAACTGTTCATTGAGACGCCCTTCCGTAACAATGCCATGCTGCAAGACTTGTGCAAGAACCTCCACCCTGCCACAAGAGTTTGCGTTGCTTGCAACCTCACTTGCGACGACGAGCTCATTATCAGCCAAAGCATCGGGGAATGGAAAGACTACAAAGGCGACTTAAACAAAAAGCCCGCTGTTTTTTTGGTTTACAGCGAGCCCAGGAGGAACTTCCAAAGAAGGAAGTAAACTATCTGATATTCAATATCCTGTGAATTTGCAACGAAAGCCGCCAGCCAGGGTTCTGCATTACCGCTTCAACGCAGGCTTTCATGTTGGCTTTTCGTTGTGTTTCGTCTTCACAAAAACACGGCTGCAAAAAACGATGCTTGGTTTCTATGCCATCATATTGCGCCAAATCCTGACCAAGATAGACAACTTTCAACTCATCGCAGTGCCTCAAAACAAAAGGTTCTAAGTCACCACCTTCAAAGGCTGATTTTGGGGAAAACGTCACCCAATCCAAATTGGTGGGCAAAGGCCACGTTCCGTTGGTCTCAATGGCGATTTTCTTTTTCGTATTCTGCTTCAGTTCAGCCACAAAAGCCTCATCAATAAACAAAGATGGCTCGCCGCCTGTCAACACGACCAACGGGGCAATGGGATACTTATTGACCTCATCCACAATCTCCTGCGATGACATCATCGTCCCTCCTTGGTGCTGCGTATCACAAAAAGCGCAACGCAAGTTGCAGCCGCTGAAGCGCACGAAGACTGCAGGTGTTCCCGTGTGGAAGCCTTCGCCTTGAAGAGAATAGAATATTTCGTTGATCTTATACAATGTTGAACTGTTGATTGTTTAATTGTTTAATTGATTGGCCATCAGCTTTAACTTCGCTGAATCTTCGGTTTCAGATCTCAGCTCAGAACACACCAAGCTGATAGCTGATTGTTGAAAGCATAATAAAATCAATCAAAATTCTGTGGCGCGTCGTCCTTGATGTAGGAAGCCTTGTTGTCGCGAGACTCCCATACATCGGCGCGGTAGCAGTTCGGGACGGTATCCACAATCCACTTGGCCAAATTCTCGGCAGTAGGATTGAAGTCCAAGACCTCATTGATGTTGGTGTGGTCGATTTTGCCGTGAATCAAACGCTTGATTTCGGTGAAATCGCACACCATTCCGTTGCTGTCAAGCTTTTCAGCGCGGCAATACACATTGATCTTCCAGTTGTGGCCATGCAGGTTCTCGCATTTGCTCTCATAGTCGAGATAAAGCTGATGGCAGGCGGATATTTCTAGGGTTTTTCTGACGTAATACATATTTCAGTTGTTAGTTGTTCAATTATTGTTTTGACACGGGACGGCTGAAAGCCGCATTTTCGGCAGATTATGAAAAGGATAGTCGGGTCTGTGTCTGGGTTATTTATGTTAGATTCGTGTTAGATTTGTTTCCCTATTACGATTCGTATTCAGTGTGGTCTTCGATGCCAGCGTCGAGTAAAGCTTGACGGCGTTCGCGACAGGTGCCGCATTTGCCACAGTGTTTCTCGCCACCTTTGTAGCAAGAATAAGTCTCGGCGTAATCCAAGCCCAAAGCCTTGCCATGCTCTGCGATTTCCTTCTTGCTAAGGTAAGTATAAGGTGCAAAGACCTTAATATTTTCGTAGGTTCCCGCCGACACGGCCTCCGACATGGCATTGACAAAGCCAGGGCGACAGTCGGGATAGATGGAATGGTCGCCGGCATGGTTGGCAATCATCACGCGCTTCAGACCGTTGCTTTCAGCAATACCAGCAGCGATGGCCAACATGATGCCGTTGCGGAAAGGTACCACCGTCGATTTCATGTTCTCGTCATCATAGTTGCCTTCGGGAATGTCGTCAGCAGTCATCAGCAGGGCACTCTTGAAGTAGCGGTGCATGAATTCGAGAGGCACAATGATATGCTTGATGCCCAAACGCTGGCAATGCGTCACGGCACACACACGCTCGCGGCCATTTTGGGTCGAGCCATAGTCGAAAGTGATGGCCAAGGCGATTTCGTCCTTGAATTCATACAACATCGTGGTGGAGTCCATGCCTCCCGATATAATAATCACCGCGTCTTTCATGAGTTGTGGAATGCTGACATTAAACGTTGTTTGACCATGTCTTGATGCTCGGCATCACCATAGTTGGCGAACGGCTTGATGGAGATGCCACCACGCGGATTGAATAATCCGATAACCTCCAAATACTTGG
The DNA here is from genome assembly GCA_900317155.1 of uncultured Bacteroidales bacterium. Lineage (GTDB taxonomy): Bacteria > Bacteroidota > Bacteroidia > Bacteroidales > F082 > Limimorpha. The sequence continues at coordinate 63,599 of ONFO01000001.1, read as the reverse complement.
GATCCATCAGCCTTACCAAGTCTTTCATGATGATGTTGACGCAATCCTCGTGGAAATCGCCGTGGTTGCGGAAACTGAAGAGATAGAGTTTCAGACTCTTGCTCTCCACCATCAGCGTGCGCGGAATGTAATTTATAATAAGGTGTCCGAAGTCGGGTTGGCCCGTTTTGGGGCACAGCGAGGTGAATTCGGGGCAATCCAAAGTCACAAGATACTCGTTCTCAGGATGTTTGTTTTCGAACACTTCCAAAACCTCGGGCGTATAGTCATAATTGTATTGGGTATTTTGGTTGCCCAACAGCGTAACACCTTTCAACTCTTGTTCGTTTCTTGACATGGGTTTGTATTTTGGCTGCAAAAATAATAAAAATTTGTAGGGCTGTCATAATATGGCAGCCCTACATGCATATCAATTTGATTTTCAGCAACCCGAAGTTGCCCGCTCCAATCGTTTCATAATGGAGAAAATGAACACGGCAGAGAGCAGACAGAGCACGACGAGCACGCCCCAGACCATCCACAGCGGCATACCGGTGCCCCAGATGCGGGCGATGACGCTGGTGAGGTAGTTGCCGATGGCGGTCACGCAGAACCACAAGCCCATCATCATGCCCTTGTACTTTGGAGGAGCCACCTTCGTGACAAAGGAGATGCCGATGGGACTCAGCAACAGTTCGGCGAAGGTCAGCACAAAATAGGTGCTGATCAGCCAGTTGGGCGAAACCAAAGTGCTGCTTACGCCACCATGGACCTTCAGTTCTGCTGGACTGGCCAATGGGAAAGAACAAATCACCAAGATGAGGAACCCGAGTGCAGCCACTATCATGCCGAGGCCAATCTTACGCGGCGAAGAAGGTTCCTTGCCTTTCTTCGCCAAAGCGCCGAAGACCGCCATTGAGACGGGCGTCAAGGCGACCACGAAGAATGGATTGAACTGCTGGAATTGCTGCGGCAGGATGTTGATGGGGTCGGGCATGGTCTTATAAAGCATCACTGCCATGACCCACAGGAATGTCGTAACGCCACACAGGATGCCACGGTTCATGGGCTTGGTGGCCTGGGCAGCCCCAAACATCGTATAAATCGAAATGGCGACCAACGTCAGCGACCAGATATTGAAACCGAAACGAGTGAAACCGCTCACGGTGCTTTGCGTGTAGTCGCGGGCGAAGTAAGTCAGGCAGAGGCCTGCTTGCTGGAACGACATCCAGAAGAAGATGACCACAGCAAAGACCAACACCAAGGCGGTGATGCGCTCGCGGGTCTGTTCTTTTGAGAGTTCGGTCACATTCACGGTAGTGCTTTCCATTGCCTTGGCCTGCTTGGTGTTGACATCGGCATGCTTGAACCACTTACGGCAGCTCAAGTAGATGGCCATGGAGAGAATCAGCGAAATGCAGGCTACGCCGAAGCCGTAGTTATAGGCACCCGACAGAGCATCGATATAGCTGTTGGCAAAGCCAGCCAAATCGTTGACATTACCACCTTGCTGCACAGCCAAAGCTTCGAAAGTGGTCAAAGCGTCAGAGGTGATGGTGCCATCAAGGTATTGGTGCGCCAAAGAAGGAATCTGCGGCACATAGCTGAAGCCAGCCTTGCCGAGGAACAAATCCGTGACCTTGGTTGCCGTGATGGGCGCGAACATGGAGCCGATGTTAATGGCCATGTAGAACAGGCTGAAGCCATTGTCACGGAAAGCACTGTATTTGGCCTCGTCGTAAAGGTTGCCCACCATCACTTGCAGGTTTCCCTTGAAGAGACCTGTACCGATGGCGATAAGTGCCAAAGCAGAGAACATGGTAACCTTGGCTGTGGTCGTTGCCATAGGCACCGCCAACAGTAAGTAACCTAGAAACATGACCACGATGCCCGACTTCACCATCTTGCCATAACCGAAACGGTCGGCCAGCATACCACCGATGAGAGGCATGAAATAGACGCATCCGAGGAAGATGCCGTAGATGTGGCCCGCCTGCGCTTCGTTATAGCCGAACTTGGCCTGCAGGAAGAGCACGAAGATGGCCAGCATGGTGTAATAGCCGAAGCGTTCGCCTGTGTTGGCCAATGCCAGGGCGTAAAGCCCTTTGGGATGTCCTTTGAACATATTCTTGCGTGTTATGAAAAAGGCTTGCCGAAGCAAGCCTTTTCGTGTTATACCTTATATTCTTATTCCGTCACTCTTTCAAGCCACTTCACCATGCCGAACATAACGGTCATAGAGACGAGACAGATGAGCAGGAACACGCCCCAGCACTTCCATATGTCCCAAGCGTTGAGCATGATGGGACCCACGAAGATGAAGAGGTTGCCGATAGCCGTGGCACCCAACCACAAGCCTTGGCAGAGACCCACCATGTGACGCGGAGCCACCTTCGAGACGAAGGACAGACCCAACGGCGAGATGAACAATTCAGCCACAGTGAGGAAGAAATAAGTGACAATCATCACCCATGGGGCGGCCTTAGCAAGTCCTGCTGCAGCCATCTGAGCGGCATCCATGGCACGGAAAGCGTCGCCCGAAGGATAGTGCTTCATGATGGAGAAAATCATCAGGAAGAGGTAGGCGCAACCAGCAAGTCCCATACCGTATGCAATCTTACGGGGTGTCGAGACGGGTTTTCCCTTACGAGCCAACATAGCAAAAATACCCATGACAAGCGGGGTGAGGATGATGACGAACAAGGGGTTCAAAGCCTGCCAGATTTCGGGAGCAATGCTCGACGAATCCACGAAGTCGCGGGCGAACACCGACAATGATTGTCCGTTTTGGTGGAATGACAGCCAGAAAAACACGGCAATTCCCAACACAGCAAACAAAGCAGCCATACGCTGCTTGATTTCCTTAGCCATGGCAGCCTTTTCCTCGGCAGTGTAGCCAGCGGCCTCGGCAGCCACCTTTTTGGCAGGTTGTGGGAATTTTTTCTTTTGCGTGAAGAAGATAATCAATGAAATCAACATGGCGGCCACCGACACGAAAAACGAGAAGTGAACGCCTTGGTTGAAGGTCAGGATATAGTCAGAGCAGAACTGCACCAAATTGTCACCGTAGTTGGCAGTTGGGAGTACCGAGTTGGCCATGGTTTCGGTGAATTTTTGCGTCACGGTGCCGTCAGCGAGATACTGGTGGCAGAGGGCCGACATATCAGCGTTGTAGACGAAGTTGTGGGCTTTCAGCCACCACTCACGCAGCATAGGAGCCACGAAGGGAGCAATCACACCACCGATGTTGATGAAAACATAGAAAATCTGGAAGCCGCTGTCGCGCTTGTCCTTTGCCACAGCCAAGGCTTCGGGACCTTTCTTGGCAGCCTCGGCCTCAAAGTTGTCGTACATCTGACCGACAAGTGCCTGCAGGTTACCCTTGAACAAGCCATTACCGAACGCAATGCAGAGCAAAGCAAAGCAAGTAAAGACCAGAATACCCATCCATTTTCCATTGCCATCGGCAATGATGCCATTGGCATCTTGACTGAACAACGGAATAGCCATTCCGACATAACCGAGGGCCATGATAATCAAGCCCCATTGGATGGTGCGGTTGTAATTTTGCGTGCGGTCGGCGATGATACCACCCACCAGACTCAACACATAAATGCCGAAATAGAACACCGAATAGATGATACCAGCAGTGGCATCAGGCAATCCGAACTTCGACACGATGAACAGCAACAGGATGGCGTTCATGATGTAATAGCCGAAACGCTCGCCCATGTTACTTAAAGCGGCTGCAATCAAGCCTTTAGGATGTTCCTTCTTGGCCTTCGAGAGGTAGAAAAGCAGGAACGGGATGACCACTGCAAGGATGCAGATGAAGATCACCATTGTGACGTTGGTTTGTAATAATACCATAATGTTATGAATTTGATGAATTTAATAGATTTCTGTTTCCCAACAGCGGACAAAGATAGGGAAAAATGTTTTTCAAAAGCAAAAACGGGAAAAAATAGTCATTATTGGTCTTCACGTTTCTTGTCTTCTTTTTCATCTTTCATATTCCTAAGCTCCTCAAGATAGCTGGCCGTAATCACGCCAGAAGGAAGTGCGATGACCGCTACGCCGAATAATGACGACAACATGCTGACAAATCGGCCAATGTCGGTAACCGGTGTCAAATCGCCATATCCAACTGTGGTAAGGGTAACCGTGGCCCAGTACAAGGCATCAAAGAAATCGCCGAAAGTCGTGGCACCTGAATCGGGATTGACATGAGGCTCAGCATTGAACATGATCAAGGCCGTGAGAAACACATAAAAGACGGCAATCCCTAAAACCGTCAACAAGACTGATTTCTCTTTTCGAATCACCCTACCCAGAACCCGAATCTTATCGGTGTAGCGAAAGACCTTAAACAAGCGAAGCACTTTCAACAACCTCGTGATTCGGAAAATCTTGAATCCCTTTGACAACAGGCTGAGGCCTGGGAGTATGGACAAAAGGTCAACAATGGCCCAAAAAGTGAACGGATAAATCAAGTAAGACAAGCCTTTCTTTCCCAGTCGAAGATCTGCAGTAATCCAGCGGAGGATATAGTCAATGATAAACAAAGTGACCGTAACAATCTCAATTATTCGGAAAATCGGATATTCCTCGGCAAACATCAGCGGGATGATGCTAACTATTATGGCAATTAGCATCAATATGTCGTATGCAACACTGTATTTATCACCTCGTTTTCCTTGTTCAATTATCTCGTAGATTCTTTTTTTCATACACCATTCTTTTCCTGCAAAAATAGCCATTTCGTCAAAACGAAACGCACAAATCCAGAAAAATCAAGAATAATTTACAGACTTCCCCGAAAAAAAACTACTTTTGCGGTTTGTTTTGAACGCAGACTCGATTTGAACTTAAAAGGTCAGCCCTTCGACAGGCTCAGGAACCTTGGTTTTGTCCAGTGTCTCGAAGTCCCGAAGTCTCGCGTCAACAACAATTCAACAATTCAACAGTCAACAAATCAACAACAAATAAATGGAGATCAGCAGCAAATACAGCCCTCAGGAAGTTGAAGGCAAATGGTACGAACACTGGATGGACAAAAACTACTTCCACTCCACTCCCGACGAACGCGAACCCTATACCATCGTGATCCCGCCGCCGAATGTGACTGGCGTGCTTCACATGGGCCACATGATGAACAACACGATCCAGGACATCCTGATCCGCCGCGCCCGTATGCAAGGCAAGAACGCCTGCTGGGTGCCTGGCACCGACCACGCCTCCATCGCCACCGAAGCCAAGGTGGTGAACAAGCTGGCGCAACAGGGCATCAAGAAGACGGACATCGGCCGCGAGGAGTTCCTCAAGCACGCTTGGGACTGGACCCACGAGCACGGTGGCATCATCCTCAAGCAGTTGCGCCGCCTCGGCTGCTCCTGCGACTGGGAACGCACCTCGTTCACCATGGACGACATCCGCTCGAAGAGCGTCATCCGTGCCTTCGTCGACCTGTATAACAAAGGCCTGATTTACCGTGGTGTGCGCATGGTTAACTGGGACCCGAAAGCATTGACCGCCTTGAGCGATGAGGAAGTCATCTTCAAGGATGAACACAGCAAACTGTTCTATCTCCGTTATTACCTCCACGAGGACGACGGAACGGGTGCCACGGGCGCTGAAGGCGAAATCATTCACACCGACGAGCAAGGTCATCGCTATGCTGTGGTGGCCACCACACGTCCTGAGACCATCATGGGCGACACGGCCATGTGCATCAACCCTGCCGACCCCAAGAACCAATGGCTGCGCGGCAAGAAAGTCGTGGTGCCGCTGGTCAACCGCGTCATCCCCGTCATCGAGGACGGCTATGTCGACATCGAGTTCGGTACGGGCTGCCTGAAGGTCACTCCCGCCCACGATGTGAACGACTATATGCTGGGCGAGAAGCACAACTTGCAGAGCATCAACATCTTCAACGATGACGCCACTTTGAGCGAAGCCGCTGGCATGTACATCGGCATGAGCCGCGAGGACTGCCGCAAGCAGATCATCATCGACATGAAAGAAGCCGGGCTGTTGGAAAAAATCGAGGACTATAATAATAAGGTGGGTTACTCCGAGCGCACCAATGTGCCGATTGAGCCGAAGCTCTCGATGCAGTGGTTCCTCAAGATGGAACACCTCGCCGACATCGCCTTGAAGCCCGTGCTGAATGGCGACATCAAGTTCTATCCCGCCAAGTATGTCAACCTCTACCGACACTGGTTGGAGAACATCAAGGACTGGTGCATCAGCCGTCAGTTGTGGTGGGGCCATCAGATTCCGGCCTACTACCTGCCCGAAGGCGGTTTCGTTGTCGCTGAGACACCCGAAGAAGCCTTGAAACTCGCCATCGAGAAGACGGGCAACAAGAATTTGACCCTCAAAGACTTACGTCAAGATGATGATGCCTTGGACACTTGGTTCAGTTCATGGCTGTGGCCTTTGTCGCTCTTCAACGGCATTCTTGACCCCGACAATGCCGAGTTCAAGTACTACTACCCCACCAACGACCTCATCACTGCCCCCGACATCATCTTCTTCTGGGTGGCGCGCATGATTATGGCTGGTGAGGAATACCAAAATGAAGTGCCGTTCAAGAATGTGTACTTCACGGGTATCGTGAGAGACAAGTTGGGCCGCAAGATGTCCAAGTCATTGGGCAACTCCCCCGACCCGATCGAACTTATCGACAAGTTCGGTGCAGATGGCGTGCGTATGGGCATGATGCTCAGCGCCCCTGCCGGCAACGACATCCTCTTCGACGAGGCCCTCTGCGAACAAGGCCGCAACTTCTGCAACAAGATCTGGAACGCCTTGCGTCTGGTGAAAGGCTGGAATGTGGACGAAAACGCCGCCCAACCCGAGGCCGCCAAGATGGCCGTGAAGTGGTTTGAGGCTCGCTTCAACCAAGTGCTGGCCGAGACCAACGACAACATCGACAAGTACCGCCTCAGCGACGCCTTGATGGGCATCTACAAACTCACTTGGGATGACTTCTGCTCATGGTACCTCGAGATGGTGAAGGCTCCGCAAGGCCATGGCATCGACCCCGTGACCTACGCCGCCACCATCAAGTTCTTTGAGAACCTGATGCTCTTGCTGCACCCCTTCATGCCGTTCATCACCGAAGAGATTTGGCACGCCATCGCCGAGCGCAAAGAAGGTGATGACATCATCATTGCGCAACAGCCCAAGTTGCAGGCCGTTGATGAGGCTATTCTGAAACAGTTCGAGTTCACCCAAGAGGTCATCAACAATGTCCGCAAGGTGCGTTCCGACAAGAACATCGCCTTCCGCGACGCCATCCAGCTCGTGGTGAAAGGCACGACCGACAAAGACTTCGACTGCGTCATCGCCAAACTCTGTAACGTGAGCGAAGTGAGTTATGTGGCCGAGGCTCCCGCCGGTGCCTTCGGCTTCATCGTGGGCAGCACCGAGTTCTTCGTGCCGCTCACTGGCAGCGTCGATGTGGAGGCCGAAATCAAGAAGTTGGAAGAGGAACTGAAATACGCCCAAGGCTTCCTGAAGAGCGTTGAAGCGAAGCTTTCCAACGAACGCTTCGTGAGTGGTGCTCCTGCCGCCGTGGTGGAGAAAGAACGCAAGAAGAAAGCCGACGCCGAGGCCAAAATTGCTGTGATTGAGCAGCAGCTGGCTGGGCTGAGGAAATAAGTTTTCAAAACAGAAACGGGCTTCATCTTTTGTTGGTGAAGCCCGTTTCTACATTATTAACAATTTCCGCAAGTTCCAATAATATCGGTTCTTGTTACCCGTCTTACTTCGAATATGAAACCATTACCATTACTTGCTTCTTTGACATATTTGCCTTCTCCATTATTACAAGCATTATAACATTCACTTACCGCTTGATCCCTTGCTTCAGATTCGCTGTCAGCGCATTGTGGTGTTATATAAGTTTCACCAGATTTCACAGTTTTAGATTGTATCACACTTCCGCCCCATCTTTCAGTCCTCAATTCATAAATTATATCATACGTCACTTTCACCCTATAACATTGTTCTTGCTGAGGTGTAACACTGGACAGGGTTTGTTGAGACATTGCATTGGGTTTGAACGATGAGCCCAAAAAGATTGTCATCGCAGCAACCAATATTAAAAACAATTTTTTCATTTCAATTTTGGCAGTTTTTATCCTGTCGCCCGCAGTTTTGTTGATGATTTTGTTTTCCCTACTCTATTATGGCTTTTCAGGATTCTCCGCCCGTACCTTAACCAATTTACGCACACAAAAAAAGCGTGGCACTTTTTCGCCTTCATTGGTTGTTCTGAGGTCTTGGACTACCTACAATCTCCCAATTACAACGAGCAAAGCCCACGCCACATGGCGGGAGCATCGTTGCTTTACTCTGGGAAATTGTTTGAAAGTGTCCAAGTTTCAGAACAACCAGCTAAGCTACTCCGCTTTTTCCTATTCTATGATGTGCATATCGCTTGAAGCGTTATCTCATAGGCTAATGTTTTGATTTATAATCAGTTAATTGTTAATTTTTGTATTCAAATTACATTCTCTTCAATGTTTTTTCATCCTATACTCATCGAATGACGGCGCAAATATAAAGAAAATGCTTTTAAACTATGGAAAACGGAGAAAAAGTTTTTCAATAACACATTTCCGCAGAAAACCCAAAGATAATCTGCGCAAATGGCATAAAAAAGCATCATTTGCGCAGAAAATATTTCAATAAGTTGCGCAATTTTTGAGGAAACATGCCCTCCATTAAACAAGATATCAACAAAACTCTATGTAAAAATCATACAAATTCTGATTTTTTCCCAGAGTTTTATCAAAAATGATTATTTTTGCGGCTTAAAAGGCAAAAACTATGGAAAGAAAAGTGATGGCCGAACTGGTCAGTTGGAAAGACAAGCCGAATCGGATGCCGCTCATCCTGAACGGGGCAAGACAGGTGGGCAAGACCTATATCTTGAAGGCTTTTGGTGAAACCTATTTCGAAAACACCATCTATGTACACTTGGAAAACCAAGCGGCAACGGCAGCATTTTTTGAAGGCGACCTCACACCGACAAGGATCATTCAGTACCTGGAAGCCGCATACAATCAAAAGATTACAGCGGGGAAAACGCTAATCATCCTTGATGAAATCCAAAGCAGCGAGCGGGCTCTGATGGCGTTGAAAGTCTTTTGCGAGGAAGCACCGCAATATCACATCGTGTCCGCCGGAAGCTTGCTTGGGGTGGCCGTCAATCGTGAGAAGTACTCCTTCCCAGTCGGAAAGGTAGATGAAATCAATATGTATCCCCTTGATTTCGAGGAGTTTCTTTGGGCTAATGGAAAACAGTTTTTCGCCGAGGAAATCAAACATCATTTCGCAAACAACCAACCTTTTGCCGAAGGCATCCACCAAATGCTCATCGAACTTTACAAGCATTACCTGATTACGGGAGGCATGCCTGCTGTGGTCAAGCAATTTATCGAGACGCAAAAGTTCACGGACATCATCGACATCCAAAGCCGCATCTTGAACGAATATTTGGCCGACATGGCGAAATATGCCTCCACCTCGACCTCGGTGAAAATCAGGGCTTGCTACAACTCAATTCCGACCCAATTGGCCAAGGAAAACACCAAGTTCCAATACAAAGTGGTGCAAAAAGGCGGCAGTGCCACGCTGTTCGGCGAGTCCATCGACTGGCTGGAATCGGCGGGCATCGTCTTGAAATGCCAAAAGACCACTCAAGGAGTGATGCCCATTGCAGCCTATGCCGATCTCTCTGACTTCAAACTCTATATGGCCGATGTGGGGCTACTCACCATGAAGTCAGGGCTCGCCTACCAGACCGTGCTTTCCACCATCGAGCAAGACAACAGTTTCTTGGGCGCGCTGGCCGAAAACTATGTGGCACAACAATTTAAAGCCAGCCAAATTCCGCTTTACTACTGGAAAAACGACAACACTGCCGAAGTGGATTTCGTGCTGCAACTCGGCACCGACATCATTCCTGTGGAAGTCAAGAAAGGCAAACGGAACAAGGCAATCAGCATGAATTTGTTTGCAAAGAAATACAATGCACCTTATTCAATCAGGATTTCACAAAAGCATTTCGGCTTCGACAACAACATCAAAGCCGTGCCGCTTTACGCGACATTTTGCATTACAAAATAGAAAACTCTGTGGAAAAATCATAGATTTTATGATTTTTCCCCAGAGTTTTGTCAAAAACATTGTAGAGACGCGCCATAGCACGTCTCTACAAACAGCATATTAAAATCAGTTGCAACCGCCGCCACAACCTTCGCAACCACCATCACCGCAGTCGCCGCCGCAACCGGCACAGCCACCTGCGCTGAAGTCTTCATCGGTCGACTCGCGCACATCGAGGATTTCGCCCGAGAAATGGAGGTGTTTGCCCGCCATGTCGTGGTTGAAGTCCATCTTCACGTGATTGTCGCCAATCTCGCGGACGATACCAGCAATCGGGCGACCGTCAGAGGTCTGCATCATCAGCTGGGCCCCGACTTTCACCATGTCCATCAGCACGTTGTTTTGCATGAACATGTTCTTGTCGAGGTCCATCACATAGGCCTCATCGCGCTCGCCGTAGCCCTCTTCTGGGGTCAGGTGGAAGGCATAATGGTCGCCAGGCTCCTTGCCCATCAAGTTCTCTTCAAACTTGGGCAACAGTTGGTGCATGCCAAAGATGGCAACAAAGGGGTTCTCTTTCGTGGTCTCCTGAAGGATGGGACCGTTTTCGTCGTTTTCACGCAGGACGTAGGTCATCGTGACGACGGCTTGATCTTGAATCTTCATAGTGTTGAATTGTTTATTGTTTAATTGTTTAATTGTTGTTTCGGATTTAATAACTGCCAAACATTTTGCGCAAGAGCCATTCCACGGCAGCCAGACCGATGAGCACGAAGAAGATCCACTTGGAGTGGATCAAGTCCTCAAAGCGGCTCTCATGGTGTTCAACGGAGGTGATGCGCGAATCATTGTGCAAGTCGGCAAAAAGTTGTTGCAACTCGCGGGCAGTGTAGCAGTTTCCGTTGGTCAGGCGAGCTATGGTGCGCATCCGGTCGATGTCAGCGGTAAGCTGCTGTGCCTCAATGCCGATGGCCACCACACTAAAGGTGCCGTTCACATTGATCTTACGCTCGCCCATCTGTGCTTGAACCTTATAGGTATACAAGCCCTCAGGCAGAAGTCCAGCGTTCAATTCATAGTCATGGTCGCGTTTCGAGAAGGTGTAGTCGTAAGTCTCGCCTGTCAGCTTATTCTCGATTTGAATGGTCAGGTCGGGGTCGGTCACGAGTTCGTTGTTCGGGTTGCGCAACTCAGCGGTGATGATGACAGGCTCGTTGCTGTAATAGGTCTCCTTGGCATAGATGGCCGAACCATCGTTGGCCGACAGCAACAAGTATTTCAGCGACTTGGAGAACATCTCGTCAAACACATCGTGGTTCTTGTTTTGGTAATACTCATACAGCCTCCAACGCCAAATGTTAGTACCAAACAAGAAGGCCATCTTACGCCCATCGTTGGCAAAGCTCAACAGCGGCAGGCCCGACTTGATGCCCATCACCTCTTGTAGCAACAGGTCGTCGTGCGATTTCAAAGCGTTGATTTCCAGATGCGGCAAGGCCAAAGGTGGGTATTTCGAGATGAGTTGCTCCGACTTCGAATCAAAGGTGAAGGTCGAGAAGGCCGTGTTTTGATGCGCCTTGACATCCATCAAGGTGTTGGTTGCGCCCGAATGCAAGGCAAAGACATTCTGCAACTTGCAAATCATATCGCGGTCGGTGTCGTTGCCAACGATGAAGAATACGGGCTGTTTCACATTTTTGTCCAACTGCGACTTCAAAGCTGCAAAGTCAGTGCGTGCAGAGGGCACTTGATGCAGGATAACCAGGTCATAGTTGCTGAACTCAGGCAAGTCCTCCTTGCCAAAGCAGAAGTCAACCTCATAGTTGTCGTTGAGCACGCTGCGCAAGGCACCCAAGTCGGGATGCGGTGAAGCAGCCACGCAAAGCAGCTTATATTTCTGATCGAGCACCTCGACATAGATATGACGCACATTGTTCAGCAGTTGCTCCTCCTCAGCGATGCCGCTCACCTCTATGTCGATGGCCATCACGCCCTTCTTGGTGGCGTCGAGCATGAAGTCAATTTCCTTGGAAAAGCGGTTGGACGGAATCTCAATGTCGCGCTTCTCAATGAGGCGACCGCTTTCCTTGAGGGTCAGTTGTGCCTTACGTCCAGCCAAGTCGCGAGCGGCCACTGTAACGCGGACGGGAAATGTCGCACCGAGCGACACCACCTTATTATAATGCACGTTGCGGATGGCGAGGTCGGGATAGGAAACCGTATCGCCTAAAACCACAGTATGGATGGGGAACGAAAAGTTCTCCGCCACCAACTCTGGCTCAAAACCACGGTTGTAGATACCATCGGAAAAAAGCAGCACCGCGCCCACATTGCGCTTGTAATATCTTCTGTCCAAAGTCTTTATGAGCGACGACAAGTCCGTCAGTTGGTCAGAGAAATCAAGTTGCTCAAAATCGCGGACTTCCTCACCAAAGAGGTATTCATCGACTTGAAAATCAGCGTTCAAGTCTCTCCTAAACTGCTCAACTTGGGTCTGGTAATCCTTTTTGTAAAACGCTGAATCCTTGCATAGAATGACGGATGAAGAATTGTCGTGTGCAAGGATAATGGTTGGCGTCTCCACCGAACTGAACTTCTGCCTTATCAACGGGTTGAAGAGCAGCAGCACCACCATACCGACTATCAATGTCCGCAGCGCAAACAAAATGATTGTCAATGCTTTGCCATAGTGCTGTTTCTTGTTTCGGAAATACAACAATGCGGCTGCCGCTACACCAGCCAGCAGCGACAAAGCTAACATCCATATTGGGATTCCGATATTCATCGATTGCTCTTATAAGGGCGCAAAGATAGGAATTTTCCGGGAAAGAGGCGATGCGTTTTACGAATCGCTAGTTAAACATGGTCGAATTGAAAATCCGTTCGAACAAAGGTATCATTTCTCAATCCATACAATTTTGCCTTTTTTGTTGACATAGCCCAGCTTACCATCAATCTTAACCTTTGCCAGTCCTTCAGAGAAACTATATGCATGATCAAACTGTGGATTAATAACGATATTCCCTTCTTTGTCAATATAACCATACTTGCCATTCATACCACCAATTTGCACACTTGCCAACCCTTCAGAAAAATCATCTGCAAAATAGTCGAATTGTGGATTGATCACAACATTACCCATTTTGTCAATATAGCCCCAAAGACCATCTATTCTCACTGCAGCAAGACCTTCTGAAAAAGACAAGGCATTGCTACAATGAGGGTTAATTATGATTTCCCCTTCTTTGTCAATATAACAATACTCTCCATCAACCATTAACCACGTATTATTGTAATACTCCCACCTGCCTCCAGTTAATACCAATGCAAGCCCCTCGGAAAATCCCTGTGCAGAGCCATACATTTGCTTGATTATTCTATTCCCTACCTTGTCAATAAAGCCCCACTTATCATCAGTTACCACCACTGCAAGATCCTCAGAAAAAAGCCCAACAACATCAAACATTGGATTTATAACAAATTTTCCCGTTTTGTCAATATAACCATACAAATCGCCACTCTTCACCGCTGCCAACCCTTCGACAAAAATACCTGTAACATCATCAAACTGAGGGGCGATAACATACTCTCCTTCCTTGTTGATATAACCTGCTTTTCCATCAGACAACCTCTTAACACTAGCCACCCCCTCAGAAAAATTCCCTGCTGTTTCAAATTGTGGATCAATAATAAATCTTCCTCTTTTATCAATATAGCCATACTTGCCATCAGTTTTCACACTTGCAAGATCTTCGAAAAAGCTACTTGCATAGTCAAACTTTGGCTCGATAACAATAGCACCAGTGGTGTCAATATATCCCCATTTCCCATCCACACAGACGGGAAATCTTCTTGAATTATCATCAATAATTCCATCGTTTTGACAAGCTACACAAAAAAGCGTCAAAGCCAATAAACACCTGAAAACTCTATTCATTTCGTTTCTATTTATACATGATTAAGCAAATAAACAATTTTTCTTATTGAGGATAGAACTATTAGGACTTCATAAATCAGCCCAATTACTTTCTCAACAAAAGCCCCGTCAAAGCAATTCGTGGCGCAGTATTTTCTTCCATGGCATAACAAGTGTAATCATAATCGCTTTTTCCCACAAACTCAACCAATACGATTTTATCCTGTTCGACATTCTTGTAACAGGCCACTTGTCTGCCAATTGCTGAATTTGATGAAGAATATCGGTGTGACTCATGGCCTTGTATTCTATAATGCTGCAAAAATAAGAAAAAAATCTCCAAATCCTTTTTACCTCTCGACTTCTTCATCACTAGATACATTTTCATTTCAAAAACATCTGACAAAATAACCCGTCTATATCATCCACTTCCATAGCGGCACCACCTGAATGGTCTTGCCGTCCTTTTCCAAGATAGTTTCTTCATCTTTTGCGATAATCATCAAATCATTCACTTCCAAGCGTTTGGAAACCTTAACTAAGGCCTCGGTTTCGCGTTGGAAAGTGCTTTCGTCTTGCAGGGAATAAGAGGCTTGAATAAGTTTTTTTTGCTCGGGCAAGTAGAAATCGACCTCCACGCCGTTATGGTAGAAATAAACCTCGTTCTTGTATTTCCTTATCAAGTTAATGGCCACCATGTTCTCCAAAAGGCTGGCCTCTGGGTCGGACAAAAACAGGTTGAGGATGCCATTGTCGATGAAATAATACTTGCGTTGGGTGTTGCGTTCGGTCAATTTGCCGATGATGTTCTCCAACGGAAGCAGCAGCCACGATTCGCACATGTAATTCACATAATCAATGACTGTATCAGTGCTGGCCTTTTTGCCAGTCGAACTTACCACATTAGCCAAACGGTTGTAAGATGAAGGCTGCTTTACGCTTTCCGCCAACTTTTTGGCCAAAATGCGCAGACCAAAGTCATTGCGGATGTCGTAACGCGCAATCAAATCGCCAAAAAAAACTTTGTTGAACAATCCGCTGAGCCATGAGCGTTTATCGGCCACATTCATCACCTCGGGCAAACCACCGAAACGGAAATAAGTCTCGAAATGCTTCACAATCTCCTTTCTATGAAGATGCAAGGCATTCTTTTCCTTCACGTTAATGCCCGAAAAAGACAAATACTCAGCAAATGAAAGTGGAAACACTTCCATAATCATATAACGTCCGCCCAAAGTGGTCGCAATCTCCGAACTCAACATTTTGGCATTGCTGCCGGTGATGTAAACCCTGTATTTTTGGTCGGCCAACCGCCGTGCAAATTTCTCCCAACCCTCAACAATCTGAATCTCGTCAAAGAAGAAAACAGGTTGGGTATCAAACATTTCCTCGTAAGCAGACTTGATGATGTCCAAATCGGCCAAAGTCATTATTCCCAAACGATCATCCTCAAAGTTGAAATAGCAGATTTCCTCCATACGATGGCCTATTTCCAATAATTGATGGATGCGCTGATACAACAAATATGACTTTCCAGCACGGCGCAAGCCCACAAGCACGTAATTCAGTGCGTCTTCAAACGCGTAGTCGCGCTCAAAAAAGCTTACCGACGAAATAAAACGCTGATTTTCAACGATAATATCCTTAATCAAGTCCTTTCTTAACATGGTTTTTCGTTTTTTTACGACTGCAAAGATATAACTTTATCGATTATGTTCGATAAAAATATATATTTTTTATCGTTTATAATCGACAAAAATGCATTATTTTCATCGATTATATTCGATAAGATACCACAATGTGCTCCACAACCCGCAGAAAGCATTCAACACATGGGCGAATATCTTCTTTCAAGCTGTCAATGGTAAAATCATTAGTCAATCGTGATAATCGCTGTCTTTCCATTCGAACTTCACCGTCGCGGGCACAAGGTATTTGCCTATCTTGTAGTCAATGTTTGCCTTATGGGCCTGACTCAACTGATAGCACCGTGGCACAGAAAACATCTTTCCATCCTTGATGAAATGGGCACCCGTTTGATGAAAGCGAAAGGCGACATTTTTGGCGATACACTGCTCGCGAAGGGCAAGTATCCAATCGTAGTTGCATGGTCTTGCCTCAGCCCCCGACTCACCGCCTACCGACACTTCCTCTATCGTGACATCGAGATAAGGGGTAAGATCCATGGCTGTAATCAACGGGGATGCAATGATGCTCTTGTGTTTGATGGGGAGCGACAAGAAAATGGGCAAGCGATAATCCGCCATCTCCTGATTCTCCACCGTACAGCCCACGATGACATTGTCATAGCCATCGCCCCAGTCATCTGGTACGCACTCCATGAAACGGTCGATGCGCTTGGTGAAAAAGAAAAACCAAAGGTCGTTCCGCTGCTTCATCATCTGCCAGCATTCCGGCCGCCATTCATCCGCATCTTTCAGAAGGAAATCGGAGGTAAAGCAGGTAAACACCAGTTTGCCGCTCTCTATCTTCCACGACTTGTCGCGCTTCCTCTTCATGGGCAGGTTGAAATTGCCCGTCTTTCTGCATTCGCTGCTTGATATCTCGCTGCCGTACATCTCATCCTGGCGATACACATAGCAATACTTACACCCAGGACTAATCTTGGTGCAACCGTGCCATGGATTCCAGTCAGCGTATATTTCCCAATGCTCGGACATAAAGTCTCACGAAAAGTCCACAAAAATAAGAAAAAAAGCCTACTTTTGCGGAAATTTTGAACGCATGAACACCCTCTCGGTCGTCATCATCACCTTCAACGAGGAGCAGAAAATCGCGCAATGCCTTGACTCCGTTCAAGATATTGCCGACGAGATCATCGTTGTTGACTCGCATTCCACCGATGCGACCGAAGCCATCTGCGATCGCTACGATGCCAAGTTCTTCACCCAAGACTGGCTCGGCTACTCTGACCAGAAGAACCTCGCCGACGAACTCGCCACCTGCGACCTCATCTTCAGCATCGATGCCGATGAAGCCTTGTCGGATGAACTAAAACAGTCCATCAAAGCACTGAAAAACAAAGACATCGCCGAAAACGAAGTCTTCGCCATGAACCGCCTCAACAACTACTGCGGTCAGTGGGTGAAAGGTTGCGGGCTTTATCCAGAGACCAAGATACGCATCTGGAGGCGCGGTTTCGCTGAGTGGGAAGGCATCATCCACGAATGGCTGAACTACAAGAGCGAGCCGAAGAAAACCTTCTTGCATGGCGATCTGCTGCACTATTCCTGGGACACGCCCGAGGCCTTCCGCAAGCAGCAGTTCCATTTCGCCGAACTGGGTGCACAGTCGTACTACGAACGTGGCAAGAAAACGAGCCTCCTACCCTATCTTTTCAGCCCGAGCATCAATTTCATTCGCACCTATATAATAAAAGGCGGCTTCCTCTACGGCAAGACGGGATTCAGCATCTGCCGCGTGATGATGCAGGCTAATAGGCACAAGTATAATTTATTGAGAAGTAAAATAAAAGACAAGTAACAATGACCAATGACTATGACCATGACCACTTTGACCGTGAGTCAGGTCATAGTCATGGTCACAAGTCATAGTAAAGAAAAAAAATGGAAGAAGCATTTGAACAAGAAATAGAACGCACGGTAGCGGCACTGAAAGCCGGAAAGACCATCCTCTACCCTACCGACACCATCTGGGGTGTGGGCTGCGACGCCACCAACAACAAAGCCTGCCTGCGCGTGTATGCCGTCAAGCAACGCCCGCTCAACAAGAGCCTCATCATCCTCGTCGATTCTGTGGAAAGGCTTCAGGATTATGTGGTTAACGTGCCTGCCATCGCCTACGACCTCATCAAGGGTGCCAAAAGTCCGTTGAGCATCATCTATCCCGAAAGCAAGAACTTGGCCAAGGCCGTTTCCGACGACAAGAGCATTTGCATCCGCGTGGTTGACAACGAGTTTTGCAAGGAAGTCATCCGCCGCCTCGGCAAGCCCATCACCTCGACATCGGCCAACCTGACCGGACAACCTTCATCGATGATTTTCAGCGACATCTGCGATGAAATCAAAAACAAGGTCGATTATGTGGTGCAGCTCTATCACGACAGCTTCTGCAAACCCAAAAGCTCAACCATCATCAAGCTGAACGAAAACAACACATTTGAGATTTTGAGGCAATAAGTATGGCCAAAGAACTCTCCGAGATGTCATTAGAGGAACTATGGGAATTGTTCCCCATTTTTCTCGTTGAGCATAACGACAGATGGAATTTGCTTTATGAGGAAATGAAAACCACATTGCAGTCCATTTTGTCTGATTACCCTGTAAAAATCAACCATATCGGCAGTAGTTCGATTCCTGGAATATGGGCAAAGAATATCGTGGACATCCTTATCGAAACACCAAAAGAAATTGACATTGAATCAGTTGCAAAAATCATCGAGAAAAACGGTTTCATTCGAATGTCCTCCGAAGAACGCAGAATAGCATTCAACTACGGCTATACCAAAAATGGCTTTGAGGACAAGGTCTATCATATCCATCTCAGATATGCCGGCGACAACGATGAATTATTTTTCAGGGATTATCTTTTGGAACATTCGAATGTCGCCAAAGACTATGAATCTCTGAAACTTAGGCTTTGGAAACAGTTTGAACATAATCGGGATGCCTATACCAATGCAAAGACTGCTTTCATCAGAAAATGGACTGACGTGGCAAAAGTAGAATATTTTGGACGCTACTGAAGCCGTGATTCCCTCTTTTTCATTATCTTTGCGCCCCTAAAAATCCATTTCAACCCATGAAATCACTGAAAATGTTTTTTTTGGCTATTGCCTGTTTCATTGCAATGGCGGCAACAGCCCAACAGCCCCAATCGAAAGGGCAGATGAACTCCCAAAAACTCGCCACCACACTTTACCTCATCGAGAACTTCTACGTCGACACGGCAAATATAGACAAGGTGACAGAAGATGCCATCATCGCCGCGCTGAAGGAGCTCGACCCACATTCGGCTTACATCTCCAAGAAGGATGTGGAGAAAGCCAACGAGCCACTTGTGGGCAGCTTTGAGGGCATCGGCGTGACCTACCAACTCATTCGTGACACCATCACCGTCATCAGCCCTGTGGCGGGTGGTCCATCGGAGAAGGTGGGCATCATGACTGGCGATCAATTCATCAAAATCGATGGTGAAGATGCCTTTGGCAAAAAGATTGACAACGAATATGTTCAGAAACGTTTGCGCGGCAAGAAAGGCACCAAGGTTACCGTCAGCGTGAAGCGCGGCGATGACCCAGAATTGCTTGATTTTGAAA
Organism: uncultured Bacteroidales bacterium; assembly: GCA_900317155.1. Lineage (GTDB taxonomy): Bacteria > Bacteroidota > Bacteroidia > Bacteroidales > F082 > Limimorpha. The sequence goes on along the minus strand of ONFO01000001.1, from coordinate 44,283 downwards.
TTATTCGAGACAAAATCCCGTTGAATAGCATCAACGCTGCCTATATGATTGACAAGCATGTCGGATACATCAAACTCGACCGTTTCGCACAAGAATCAACAGCCGAATTTAAAGAAGCCTTCGCCAAATTGCAAGCCCAAGGCATGGAGTCGCTCATCTTCGACCTGCGCGGCAACACGGGTGGTTATCTCAACACTGCCATTGAACTCGTTGACCAATTCCTCACCGAAAACCAGCTCGTTGTCTTCACAGAAGGCATCCACTCGCCTTACCAAGAATGGCGTTGCACTAAGGAAGGTCTTTACACCACTGGAAAGTTGGTTGTCCTCATTGACGAAGGTTCGGCCTCAGCCAGCGAAATCCTCTCAGGTGCCATCCAAGACCACGACCGTGGCGTGGTCATTGGTCGACGCTCATTCGGCAAAGGCTTAGTTCAAAGGCCATTCAACCTGCCTGATGGTGCGCAAATCCGCCTCACCACATCGCGCTATCATACACCTTCAGGACGTTGTATCCAACGTCCGTATGAAAAAGGCGTTGAGGACTATGCCAAGGAAATGACAAAACGCTTAGAGCATGGCGAATACTTCCATGCCGACAGCATCCACTTCCCTGATTCCCTGAAGTTTAAGACCGATGGTGGCCGTACCGTTTACGGCGGTGGCGGCATCATGCCCGACCTTTTCATTCCCGTTGATACGGCTTACAACAGCAAGCTTTACACCAACCTCGTCCGCAAAGGTGCCCTCAACCGTTTCACTACCGACTACGGCTTGAAACATCACGATGAGATCAAGGCACAATATGGTGATTTCGACAGTTTCAATAAAGACTTCACTGTAGGTCAAGAACACATCAACGGTTTGAAAGCTGCCGCCACAGAAGCCAAGGTGGATTGGGATGACGAGCAATTCAAACGCTCTGAGAAATTCTTGCTTTTGCAGATAAAGGCCCTGATTGCCCGCAATGTATGGGAAACACAACAGTATTATCAAGTGATGTCCGCTGCCGATACAGGCATCCAAAAAGCCTTGGAAGTCCTTAGGAACGAAAGAGAATATAAGCGCATACTAAAAGGCAAATAAGCCTACTCAACTATTTTTACTTCATTGGTAACTTTTTTGCGTTTTTCTGGTATATTTCTTCGGAAATATTCCTATTTTTGCACTTTCATGATTTACATCTTGTAGAAATCATCTAATAAATTCAATATCAACTTATTAAACTCAAAAAATGAAGAAATTTTGTTTACTCAGCACAGCACTCCTGATGATGGGTCTGCTGTTGGGCACGCAAGCGATGGCTCAGCACATCGAACTCGGCGCTGCCAAGTCGGCACAAAGCTGTGCCAACGTGACTGACGAAGGCTTCACGGCCTCTTTCTCCTTCAGCAGCATCGATGCCACTGAGGTCTCCACCGAAAAAGGTGCTTTCTCCAGCATCACCATGGACAACACCTATCCCGCAGGCAATGTGGGCGAGCCTTCGTTGCCCGTTGCCAACAAACTCATCGCCATCCCCTACGGTGTCAAGGACGTCACCGTCGAGGTGAAGAGTTACAACACCAAAGTCTATGCCCTAGCCGACTACGGCGTCAAGGCCCTCTATCCCCAGCAGCCTCTGCTCTTCAAGAACCAGAAGCCCGAGGATGTGCCCTTCGCATACAACGAGAAAGCCTACACCCACAAAGGCTTCGCCGAGCGTCCCATCGCCGAGGTGAAGATCCAAGGCACGATGCGTGGCATCCAAGTCGGTGCCCTGACGGTCAATCCCGTGCAGTATGACGCCGCCTCCAACAGCATCCGTGTGTTTAACGACATCGTCGTCGAGGTGCGTTACAGCCAATACGACAAGTCGACCGCCTACAATGAGTTTGCCCGCACCTTCAGCCCGTATTTCGCTGGTGTCTACGGACAGATGTTCAACTGGCGCGACGACGTGTACGACCAACACCCCGACCTGTGGCAGGCTCCCGTGAAGATGTTGGTCATCGCCAACCGCATGTTCGAAGATGCCTTGCAGCAATGGCTGGCTTGGAAGACCACGAAGGGCTTCTACCTGAACGTGAACTACACCGATGAGATTGGCAGCAACGCCTCAGCCATCCGTGCCTTCATCCAAGAAGAGTACGACAAGGACGCCCCTACCTTCCTCGTGATTGTGGGCGACAAGGAACAAGTGCCTGCCAGCGCCACGGGTAGTGAGACCAACTGCGTCACCGACCTCCAATACTCGAGCATCGACGGCGACCAGTTCCCGGACATGTACCACAGCCGTCTGTCGGCCACAAGTGCCGCCCAGCTGACCGCCATGCTCAACAAGGCCTTAGAGTATGAACAATACACCATGCCTGACCCGAGCTACCTGAACAACGCGCTGCTCATCGCCGGTGCAGATAACGGCTATGGTGTTGAAGTCGGCCGTCCCACCATTTGGTATGCCTCCAACTACTACTATAACACCGAACACGGATTCGACAATGTATACGAGTTCAGCCACGGCTCCTACACCAACTGCTACAGCTATCTGAGCAGCGGTGTCGGTTTCGCCAACTACACTGCCCACGGCAGTCAAACCAGCTGGGCTGACCCTGAGTTCAACGTTAACAATGTCAACAACCTTACCAACGAGCACAAATACTTCCTCGCCATCGGTAACTGCTGCCAATCTGGCGACTGGGGCTACGGCACCTGCTTCGGCGAAGCCATGGTGCGTGCCGAAAACAAAGGTGCTTATGCCTACATCGGCTCTTGCCCCAACACCACTTGGTACAATGACTATTACTTCGGCGTTGGTGCCACCAACCGTCACGACGGCACCATGCCTACCTTTGAAGAGACCACAATGGGTATGTACGATGCCGCTTGGGTCGACGATGCCTACAACACCGTTTGCTCCTACATGTTCATCGGCAACCTAGCTGGTAACGCCGCTCAAGCTCTGGGATACCAGATGCACAGTGCCACCCTTTACTACTGGCAAGCCTACCACGTGTTGGGTGACGGTTCCGTCATGCCTTTCCGCATTCAGCCGACTGAAAACACCATCAGCCACATGCCTACCCTGCCTATCGGCATAGACTTCTTCACCGTTAGCGCCGAACCTGGTTCCTATGTGGGTATCAGCAAGGATGGTGTCCTTTACGGTGCTGGCATGATTGACGAGAGCGGCACTACCGACATTCAGATTAGTCCCATCACCAGCGGTGGCGATGTCACGGTTTGTGTGACACATCCTCAATTCATTCCTTACACAGCCATCATTCCGGCTGCTGCTTTGGACGGTGCGTATGTTGCTGTCGACAGCTTCACTCCAGCCAATGTACATGTCGGTGATGAATCATCTATGAGCGTCACTTTCAAGAACGTGGGCACCGAACCCACTAACGGCACAACCAATATTACTTTGACTTGCGAAGATGACAACCTGACTATCACCAACGGTACAGGTTCTTTCGAAAGCTTGGATCCCGAGGCTACCGTTCAAGTGAATGGTTTCACATACAGAGTTGCTGAAGGTGTGGCCGATGGCACCAGATTCACCATCCAAATCACCGCTGTTTGTGGCGACGAAACTTGGGAAGGCAAGGCTATCATCACCGCAGGCGAAGCTGTGTTGCAATTTGAAGGCATGGCTAATGCTGGTGGTTTCGAACCTGGCGAGACACTCTCTGTCACTGCTTCGTTCAAGAACACTGGTCATTACATGGCTACCAATGCCATTGCCCATGTCACTTCCACAAGCCCCTATATCAGCTTTGTGAACGACACCTTTGAGGCAGGCACTATCGACCCAACCGGTGTGGTCACCTGTGTATTCAGCTTTACTATTGACCCCAATTGCCCTTCGACCGAACAATTGCCTTTGACCTTCACTTTGAATGCTGACGGAGGTCTTGTTGCCGAAGGCGATGGCGTCATCAAGAATGCCTGCAATGTCATATTCGACCTCGTTGACAGTTATGGTGACGGTTGGAACGGCAACCAATTAGTCGTTTCCTTCAGCGATGGCACACCTACGCAGAACCTGACCATCTCTAGCGGCTCGTCCGCAATCTACACCATTGAAATCGGTCGTGGCGTACACGTTACATTGAGTTGGATCAATGGTCAATATAGTTATGAATGCTCCTTCACAGTGAAATATGAAAACGGCGATCAGATCTATTCTGGCGGTGCGGACGTGAACTTCGAGTTCGACTGCGACTGCAATGGTAGTACGCCCGTTGGCACATACAGCCCTGTTGAGAACTTGCAAGCAGAGGCCACCAATACCAATGTTACTTTGACTTGGAATGCTCCCGAAGGTGCCATCAACTACATCATCAGCCGAAACGGTATTGAAATTGGTCAAACGGCAGAGCCCACCTATACTGACGTCTTGGTCAGCCAAGACGGCGTCTACACCTATTGCGTGGTGGCCGAGTACACCGACGGTGTCTCCGTGCCTGAATGCGTCATCGTTGAGTTCTTCGATGCCATCAGCGAAAACGAGGTTGAGTTCTCCATCTATCCTAACCCTGTCAACAGCACGCTTACCATCAATGGTGGCGCTGCCGAGTACAGCTATGCCATGTTCAACGGCATGGGTCAGATGGTGGCCAACGGTAAAGCCCAAGGCTCCGAACAGATCAATGTCAGCGAAATGACTAAGGGTGTCTACTTCCTCCGCCTCACCACCGGTACGCAAGTGCGCATCGAGAAGGTCGTGGTCGAATAATCCGACAACCTGAAACGAAAAAAGGCAGCCAATCGGCTGCCTTTTTTCGTTTAAAGACCTCGTTGTTTCTTAATGGTCTCGTAAGCTGCGTTGATTTCCTGGAACTTCTTCTCGGCTGCCTGCCGCACCTCGTCGCCGAGGTTACTCACCAAATCAGGATGGTTCTTCTTTGCCATCTCACGATAAGCACGTTTCACCTCCTCATCAGAAGCGTTAGCATCCACGCCGAGAATCTTGTAAGCGCTGTCCGTTTCTCTGATAAACATTGCCTTAACGGACTGGAAATCACTATTGGTGACGCCCATATAATCAGAGATTGTATTGATTACGCCCAATTCCTCTGCCGAAATCCTACCATCAGAGTTAGCAATGCCAAAAAGGTAATGCAGCAGCTGCAAACGCGAGGAATAATCCATATAACGACCCACCTGTTGGCTTACTTCATATAGATTGTAATCCTTTTCAAGAATCTCACGCAACATTTTGATGTAGTTCTCAGCCCGTTCTTGACCGAAATTCTGTAGGAAGAAACGCTTCACATAGTCCAACTCCGAACGTTTGACATTACCATCGGCTTTCATCACAGCAGCTGTGAGCACCAACAGCGTGACATTGAAATCACGTTTCTCTTCAGTGTTACCGAAAGTCTCGTTCACCTCAGAACGAATGACCCTAGGACGATTGCCAGAAAACAACCCTCCAATAGCATACCCAATGATGGCCCCGAGAGGTCCCCCGAAAGACCATCCCAGACCTGTCAAAATCAATTTCAAGAAGAATCCCATTGTTGTAAACTTATTTGTTTAAATCACTTTGAATCGTTGAAACTCATATTTCAAGGTGCAAAAGTAATCAAATCTTGGATTCGGCGTAGATAAACAATCCGAGTTGAGCAGAATTAATTTCAAACCAGTTGGTCAATATAGAAAAAAAACGTATTTTTGCCCAAATTTTCAAATCTAATAATCAATCATTTTATAAACTATCAAATCAACATGAAGAAAGTTGTTTTCACACTTGCTTTTGTGGCCATGTCCATCATGACGATGGCCCAACAATGGGTCGGCATCAACGGCAATACGCCGGCTGCCCCACAGGTCAAATTGATCTCGAGCAGTGAGGCCAAAGTTGTTGTTGACTTCTCACTGAGCGGATTCAACATGACAAGGGTGAGCACGCCCAATGGCATCCAGCAGGTCATCTCAGTTCCTAAGATGGCCACGATGCTTGAAGCCGGTGCTCCCGATCTTCCTCAATTTCCTGTTCCTGTAATCATCGGCGACATGGCCGAGATGGAGGTCAGTGTTGTCAAAAGTGCTTTCACCGATTACGAAAACATCGAGGTCGCTCCTTCCAAAGGCAATTTCAGCCGTCAGATCGACCCCGAAAGTGTACCTTACACATACGGTGAAATGTACAGCCAAAATGCTTTCTATCCGGCTGAGCAAGCCTATCTTGAAGCACCTTACATTATTCGCGACTTCCGTGGTCAAAACATCATGGTACGTCCCTTCAACTACAATCCTGTGACGAAGACCTTGCGCGTCTATCATCAGCTTACCATTGCCATGAACAAGGTGAGCGACAACGGAGTCAATCAGAAGTCAGCCCGCAAAGCTTCCGCTAAGGTTTCTCCAGAAATGAAAGCCGCCTATGAGCGTCGCTTCATCAACTACAAGGAAAACAACGCCAAATACAACTTTTTGGAAGATCGTGGCGAGATGTTAGTCATTTGTGCCGATCAGTTCATGGCAGGTATGGAGGAGTTCATTACCTGGAAGAACCAATCAGGCCGTCCCACCACAATGGTCAGCGTGAGCGAAGTTGGTGGCAACAACGACAACACAATCAAGAGCTACATCAACGAGCTTTACACTAACCCTGAGCGCAACCTCGTGTTTGTTTTGTTCGTCGGTGACTATGAGCATATCACTCCACACTCTGTTGGTGGCGAGCGTTCCGACAACTGGTTTGGTCAGTTGGAAGGAAATGACCGCTACGATGAAGTCATGATTGGCCGTTTCTCAGCTCAAACTGATACGCATCTGGCTAATCAAGTGAACAAGGTGCTCTACTATGAGCGCGACATGCCCGAAGACCTCACTTGGGTCAATAAGGGTTTGGGTATCGGAGCCATCGGTGCTGGTAGCGGCCACTATGGTGAAGACGACTACCAACATATCGACTTCATCCGCGACACCCTTGAGCACTACACCTATGAACATGTCACCGAACTACACGGTGGCGGTGGCGGTGCCAGCCAAGGCTCCATCAGCAACGCCATCAATGCGGGCGTGAGCATCATCAACTACTGCAACCACGGTTCGGAAACCAGCTGGGGTGTGGCCAACTACAGCAACAGCAATGTTAATGCCCTGGTCAACGATTACATGTGGCCCATCAACTGGTCTGTGGCATGTTTGACGGGCAGATTCAACTATGGTGGTGCCAACGGTGAATGCTTCGCCGAAGCATGGATGCGTGCCAGCAACAACTCGACAGGTGCCCCCACTGGCGCCATCGGCGGCATGTTCTCTTGGATGAGCCAGCCTTGGATTCCGCCTATGTACGGTCAAGATGAAATGGTCGATATCCTTTGCGAATGGAGTAGTGCTGACAAATTCAACCACACATTTGGTGCTGCTTCCGTGAATGGCAACATGAAGGTTTTGGATATGTCGGGCAGCCAAGGCAACGACACCCATGACACCTGGATTCTCTTTGGTGACCCGAGCTTGATGGTTCGCACCGACAATCCTGTCAGGATGAACCTTTCCTGCACACCCGCAGTGTTGATGTTGGGTATGGCTGAATTGGAAATCTCTGCCGAAAACACGGCTTACGGAATCGCCACCCTGATGATGGACAATGAAGTGGTTGCTACAGGTTACATCGACAACGGCACCTGCACCCTCAGCTTCCCCCCGATGAGTAATGTTGGTACAGCTACCCTTACCGTCATGGGTTATAACAAGGTTACCGAAGTGATGCCTATCGAAGTCCTTCCTGCCGAAGGCCCCTATGTCACCGTGGCAAATTATACACCCAACTTCGCTCCTGTCAATTTGGAGACAAGGTTGACGATGAGCTTCAAGAATGTTGGTGTTGACCCGACTGATGGCAACACCACAGTTACCTTGACTTGCGATGACGAACGTTTGAGCATCCTCGAAGGCACAGCTCAATTTGGTGTGCTTGCCGCAGAAGAAACCACCGTTCTGCAAGACGCATTCAGCTTCATCGTTGCAGAAGGTGTTGAAGACGGCACCAGATTCCAAATCGATGTGCAAATGGCCGATGGAAGACAAACATGGAGCGGTAAGGCCTTCATCACAGCTGGTCAAGCTATCCTTGACTATTCCGATGCTATTTGGGCTGGAAGCTTCACCCCAGGTGAAGAGCTAACCATTGTTGCCAACTTCCAGAACATCGGTCACTACATGGCCACCAATGCCATCGCTACCATTTCCTGTGAAAGCGAATACGTCACCCTGCTTAACGAAAGCGTTGATTTCGGCACTATCGATCCTGACGGCACCGCTTCTTGCGTGTTCCATCTGAACATTGACCCGAGCTGCCCTGAAACTGAGCAAATCCCCGTCAACTTCACCATGCAGGCCGACGGTGACCTGAACGTTGAAGGCAGCATCACGCTGAAGAACACTTGCAATGTCATCTTCGACCTCGTCGACAGTTATGGCGACGGATGGAATGGCAACCAGCTCGTTGTCTCATTCAGCGACGGCTCACCCACGCAGAACCTAACTATCTCAGATGGCAATTCTGCATCCTACACCCTTGAAATCGGTCGCGGCGTACATGTCACTTTGAGCTGGATCAACGGTCAATACAGCTACGAATGCTCCTTCACGGTGAAATATGAAAACGGCGATCAGATCTATTCTGGCGGCGCTGGCGTGAACTTTGAGTTCGACTGCAACTGCTCTAGTGGCACGCCTTTTGGCAACTTCAACCCTGTCGAGAACCTCACTGCTGATGTTGAAGTCGGTGCTGTCATCCTGACTTGGGATGCTCCTGAAGGAGCCGTGAGCTACACGATCTACCGCAACGGCCTCGAACTCGGTCAAGCATCAGAGCCCACTTACACTGATGAAGTCGCCTCTGAAATCCACTTCACATACTGCATCGTTGCCAACTATGAAAACGGCAATTCTGTTCCAGAATGCATCGATGTTAAGGGTGAAATGAGCATTGACGAGAACGAAACCGAGTTCATCATCTATCCTAACCCTGTCAACAACACGCTCTACATCAACTGCGGCGATGCCGAGTACACTTATGAGATGTTCAATGGCATGGGTCAAGTGGTGGCCAGCGGCAATGCCCAAGGCACCGAGCAAATCAATGTCAACAACATGACCAAGGGTGTGTACTTCCTCCGCCTTACCTCTGGCACGCAAGTCCAGATGGAAAAGGTCGTTGTGAAATAATCATATCTCTTCAAATGAAAGAGTCGCCCCTCAAGGCGACTCTTTTTTTGCCTCCACAAAAGAACAAAGATGCCTTACTGGTGATAAATTGCCTCAGCACCAATCACTGAAGTGGCACTAAACCAACCAATCGCACCACAGTTAGACATAATATTGGTATACATTGCTGGGAAAGCTCCCATAATCGGATTGACACCAATGGCCAATTTTTGATTAAAAAGATAATACATGTAATCTTTCGAAATGCTTTGGAGCTTTAGTCCTATCGTATCGCCTTCATGCAGATACGAAGTATTCATGATACCCACAGGCACTTCAACATTATTTTGCAGCATATCGGGGCCATTGAAGTAATATCCCGCATAACCTCTCATCTGAAACAACTGAAAGAGTGAGGAAGGCCTATTTTTGAAACGGTTGCCATTCAAGTACAAAGCCACGTTATAGACAATATCGGGATTGGAAAGCGTTTGAAAATACGGGCATATACGAACAGCTACAGTATCCTCCACAAAAGGAACGTCTTGCTCGTCTTGTTTGCGTAAAAGCTTAATCGAGTCAATGCCATCAGCATTGTTAGGCATTTTCACTTCAGCAATCATCCGTATCGGTCGTGAAGACCATGTATTTTCAACAACGTTGATTTCCAAATGATAGCGGGTATTTTTCTTTCCCGCAACATAATCTGTCAAATAATGTCCCGGGGAATCCTCCTGTTCATAATAATAAATCGTATCTCCTCCTCCAGCAACATAAACCTCCGCGCCAGAAATCATCTCCTTCTCTCCAGAATACAATTTCGAAGTATAACTCAGAATAATCTCATGACGTTTAACTTCGTCGGTTAGGTAACCTTCCACCACTGGAACTTTTTTACCCTCAGGCGTATCAATAGAAATTTCCTCTGTACAGGCAACCACTGAAAATAAAGAAACACCCATCAACAACCATTTATTGATTCTCATTGCATACATGATTCATAATTTATACGTGCAAAAATAGCAAAAAATCTCAATTTGCAAAACAAATATGGGTTACTGCTTTTTATACTGATCCTTGAACACAGTTTCTGCCGTTACTACAGAAGAGGTAAAAAACCAACCTACAGCTTTATCTGAAGGTTGAATGTTTGTCTTCACATTAGCTGGAGCGCCCATCATAGGATTGCTTCCCAAAGACATGATCAAGGTATAATAATATGAGATGTAATCCGACGGAATACTACACAAGTCCAAACGAATGCGGTCGCCTTCCTTCAATTTGCGTTTCATGAAATAATAGACAGGAATCTCTTTATTAGCAGCAAGCATCTCTGGACCATTGATATAGTAACCAGCATACCCCCCCACAGGGATCAGCATGCTTTGGGTCAAAGTGTCGGTTAACAATGTGTCGTTTTTGTAGATATTCGGCATATAGATAATTTCAGGGTCAGGAAGACTCTGAAAATACGGGTAAACCCACTCAATAGTATCTAAAAAGAAAACCGTGGGAAGGGTATCTTCGACACCGTTGTAAGGCTTGATGACAATACTATCTATTGTCTCCACATTGTCGGGGAGCAAACTCTCGGAAAAAAGACGAACAACATCGCCATCAGACTCTGGCACATCAACACATAGACGATATAAGGTGTTTTTTTTACCAGCAACAGGTTCAGTAACATAATAGCCTTCCCTTTCCAAATCCTCATAATAAAACACCGTATCTATCCCATCCGTAACGTACACTGTGGCCCCTTTCACCATACGAATATCATCCTTATTGTAGAAATCGGCAGTATAGCTGAGTATGGCTTCATGACATTTCAACTCATTGGAAAACGACGCCTCAACTCCAATCATCGGATCACCTTTCTCCAAGTCAATGACAACATCTTCGGTACACGAAGCAAAGCCTAACAATGCACATATAACCAATCCTTTATACCAAGATTTCATAATGCTTAGAATTTGAAGTTATAAGAGATTGAAGGAACGGCCGAGAACAGATACATATTTTTAGTTACGATACCACCATTTTTATCTTGGTCGAATGTGATTGCCCAAGTATTATGTCTTGCATAAGCGTTGTAAACAGACACATTTAGTTCACTTTGCCATTTTGTGTTATCCAACCTACCTAATTTGCAAGTAAACGAAAGATCCAAGCGGTGATAATCAGGATAACGGCTTTGATTACGTTTACCATTATAGACAGCATAAGTGACCCCATTGATGGTATACTGTCCATAAGGATAGGTAACTGGTTTACCCGTATTGTAAATCCAATTTGCGGCTAAACTAATACGAGGTGATAAATCATAATTAGCGACAATGACAAAGTTGTGAGGCCTGTCATAAGGAGAACGGTACTCATGTCCATAGTCAATGTCCTTAATACTCCTAAAGGAACGGGAATAAGTGTAAGAAACCCAGCCTGTGAATTTGCCAACATTCTTTCTTATCAGGAACTCAGCACCATAGGAGCGTCCCTTGCCAAAACGCAACTCACCGTCAATCAATAAATAACCATAAGTGATGGCATTGTCCTTAAAATCGATGACATCCTGAAGGTTCTTGTAATACACTTCGACTGAAGTCTCAATAGCATCATTCTTGAAATTCCTAAAATAGCCCAGTGCAAACTGATCACACTTTTGAGGTTTCACATTAGGACTAACTGGAAACCACACATCAAAAGGCAGACCTCCTGTTGCTGAAGAAGAAACCTGAGCATATTGCACCGTGCGTGAATAGGAGGCCTTGATGGAAGACTTCTCGTTGATTCTGTACATGGCAGCAACACGCGGCTCGGGATGGATTTCTGTATTGAAAATCTCACCTTTGCCATAATGAATGGTGTCAATGACATTATAAAGTACTTTATCAAAAGTGAAGAAATCTTCCTCTCCGATATTCTGGAAACACGATAACCTCACGCCCAAACGGAAAGAAAAACGAGGTGAGGGGGAATAGTCATGGGTCAAATACAAAGCATGCTCCAATCCCTTTCGGGTCACCGTCTTGGTCTGGTCGATCTGAAGGTATTGCGCCAAGGCTCCACCTTTATCATCAATTTCGCCCTGCTTGTAGGATTGGATTCCTGTCGTCAATCCAAATTTCGAAATATGCTGGTCGTTCCAAATCATGGTGAAGTCGTAAGCAAGACTGGCAGCATCCGTACCCGCTTTTATGTTAAAATCATAGGGGTCATATTTCAGTCCGATGGAATAGTTATATCTCGAACCGATAAGCGACAGGTTGGAGGTCAACTTGTCGGAGAAAATATGATTCCACCGAACCGTAGCACTGCTGTTCCCGTAGCCCATCCTAATCATCTCTTGCATCGAAAACTTGTCATAGCCATGATACAACGAAAAATAAAGACGATTGTTTTTGTCAAGAACCTGCGTCACTTTGGCATTCACATCATAGAAATACAGAGCCGATTTATTCAAATCCTTACCCATAAAAGGCAGAATAAGCCCCGCGTATGTAGTACGACCCGCCAACAACACCGAAGTCTTTTGATCAAAAAGCGGCGCTTCAAGCATCATGCGGCTCGTCACTAAGCCAATGCCACCTTGACCGCTAAACCTTTTCGGCATTTCGTCTTTCACCGTAATATCAAGAACTGAGGAAAGACGGCCTCCATAATTGGCAGGAATATCTCCTTTATATAGCGTGGCATCTTTCACTACATCATTGTTGAAAACGGAGAAGAATCCGAGGAAATGCGAAGCATTATAAATTGGGGCACCATCAAGAAGGATAAGATTATGGTCAGTGGCACCACCGCGCACACTGAAACCCGAAGAGCCCTCCGAGGCCGATTGCACACCCGGCAGCAGCGTGATGGTCTTAATGACGTCCACCTCACCCATCAGCGCCGGAATCTTTTTGATGGTAATCATGTCGAGGGTCTGCACGCTCATCGCCATGACTGACACATTACGATCCTTGCGTTCGCCAGTGACTTCCACCTCCGAGAGTTTTTCCGATTCTGTATGTAACTTCACATTAAGTGTAATCGGCTTATTCCCGACACTAACTTTTTTCTCAATAGTCGTATAACCTACATAGGATATTCTCAAGCGATGTTCGCCGAAAGGCAGTTCCAACTCGTAGCGGCCTTTCTCATCGGTCGTGGTTCCCAACTGAAGTTGCTCTTCATAAATGGATACGCCAATCAAGGTTTCGTTCGTCTCTGCATCCTTGACAACGCCTGAAATTTGCGCTTTTTGCTGAGCAAACGAATTGAATATCAGCACAAAAAAGCACATCAATAATAAAAACAGTTTTCTACGCATTTTGTTTTGATAAAATTTGTGCAAAGATACAAAACATTGGGGATTCGACACTTAGATTTTCAAGCAATCTGCAGAAATGTTCTTCTTTTTTCGATTATTGCATAACTTTATACCCCAATCGCTCCATTTTCTCCACTTCAAGTGACGGCTGCCCAAACTCCTCAGTGACCTTGCCCAAAAGCAAATACACACCATCACCTTGGAACGGCCATGTTTTCAACACTTTTGGAAAATGAACCGTGTCGAAAGCCTCGCCCGTAGCATCCACAAAGGTGGCAAGCGCCATCGTTTCCCCTTTGCAGGTGCGCACATACTTGACTGTCACCAGCTTGCCCAACATCCGATAATGACATCCAACGAAATGCAGCATCTGACAAGCCATCAACTCACCACGAAACTTGGTTTTCAGCAGGTCGAACCAAGTCAAAGAGACGGGGAAGCCATAAAGTTCTATCTCATCGTAAGCGTTTTGTAAGGTGTCAATCGAAAAATTAGGAAACTCAAAATATTGGTTTTCAAGCTTAAAAAGTGTTTCAGGTTGTTCTTTCTTGCCTTCGCTTTTGTTAAGATGCGCCTGCCATAGAAGTTCGGCTTTCGTTTTTTTCGTGAAATTAAACGCGCCGCCACGAATGAGCAAGACAAGCTGCTCCAACGAAAATGGCACCCGTGCAATGAAATTATCCAAATTAGTGAAAGGGCCATGGGCTTCGCGTTCAGCAATAAACCGTTCAACAAATTGTTGTTCAATACCTTGCAGATGCACAAAACCCATGAAAATTGTCCTACCATTCAACGATGTGAGGTAACTGCTGCGATTGACGCAAGGCAGATGAATTTTCGCACCCAAGCGTCGCGCCTCGTTGAAATAAAACCAAGTCTGGTAGAATCCACCGAAATTGTTAATCACCGCCACCTGAAACTCAAGCGGATAATGGCTTTTCAAATAGAGGCTCTGATAGCTCTCCACAGCGTAGGATGCTGAATGTGCCTTGGAAAACGAATACCCAGAAAACGACTCAATCTGCCGCCAGAGTTCGCGCACCAAGTCATCAGGGTAGCCTTTGGCTTTACAATTATCGAAAAAGCGTTTTGTGACCTCCTCAAATTCAGATTTGTCACGCATCTTATGCCCCATCATGCGACGTAGCACATCGGCTTCAGCCAAGTCCAAACCAGCAAAATAATGCCCCACCTTCAGCACATCCTCCTGATAAATCATCACACCATAAGTTTCGGCCAGCAGTTCTTTCAGCAGCGGATGCTTATAATCTACAGTTTCAGGATGATGGAATCGATTGATGTATTCACGCATCATGCCCGACCTGGCCACACCCGGCCGAATAATGGAACTGGCTGCAACCAAAGTCTTATAGTCAGCGCAACGCAACTTTCGCAACAGGCCACGCATGGCCGGACTCTCAATGTAGAAACAACCGCAGGTCTCGGCTCTGAGCAATTGACGACGTATAAGGTCGTCTTGCTTCAGCGCATTAATTTGGTGAATGTCAATGCAAATACCACGACTATGCTCCACCATCTCCACAGCGTCACGAATATGAGCGATGCCGCGCTGGCTGAGGATGTCGATTTTGATGAGGCCAACTTTCTCGGCGGAATACATGTCGTATTGCGTGGTGGGAAAGCCTTTGGGCGGCAAATCCAAAGCCGTGTAATCGGTGATGGGACTTTCTGTAATCAGCACGCCTCCAGCATGGATGGAACGCTGACGCGGAAAGTCGCGGAGGCGTTCAGCCAAGGCAAGAATGTTGCGCCCGATTTCACTCTGGCAAATATAAGCCTGTGGATTGCGCTCCATTTGGTCGATTTCGCTCTTGGGCAGGCCAAACACCTTGCCCAACTCGCGACAAAGGGAATTCTCCTGAAAAGTGACCGTTGCGCCCAACAATGCCACATGCTCGCGACCGAATTTCTCGAAGACATAGGCAATGACTTTATCACGGTCGCGCCACGAGAAGTCGAGATCAAAGTCGGGCGGGCTGCTCCGCATGGGGTTGAGGAAACGCTCAAAATACAAATCCAACTCAATCGGATCCACATCAGTGATTTTCAAGCAATAAGCCACCACACTATTGGCTCCACTACCGCGTCCAACATGGTAAAAGCCCTGCGACATGGCATAGTCAACGATGTCGGATGCGATGAGAAAATAGGCGCAAAAGCCCATCCGTTCGATAATGTCAAGTTCTTTTTCAATGCGGCGATAAGCATTTTTATTTGTCGTTCCATAACGATAAATCATCCCTTCAAAAGCTTTTTGACGCAGCAGTTCCATATCGTCATAGACATTGCCCATAAATGTGCGTTTGTTTTTCACACTTGCATTCATGGTGATTTCGCATTCGTCCAATATACGCTCCGCATTCTCAACGAGTTGCGGATAAAGTGCAAAAGTGGTTTTCAGCCTTTCGACGGGCAAGAATATCTCATCCGGTGCAGCACAACTCGTTGGTTCGAGGCGTGAAATCAGCACGTTTTCATCAATGGCTCTCATACATTGATGCAGCTGAAAATCACCTTCCTCTGCAAAGGTCACAGGTTGCATGGCAACCAATTTTTCAAAGGATTCGCAGTTGTACAATTTGGTCAATTGGGAAAAACGCACGCCAAGAAATTCGTTCACTTTCAGCATGTTCGGTTTCCGTTTCCCGAAAGGGTAAATCACGAAAACCTGTTCCCAATCGGGTGCAATTTCAGGAAAAGGCTGTTTGGTGAGGTTATGTTGTGTCAAGAAACGGTTCAGTTCGGCGAAACCTCTGTCGTTTTTAGCCAAAGCCACATATAGTAATTCGTTGCCATTGCGAAATTCCGCACCGACGACGGGCCGGATGCCTTTCTTTTGGCAATCAAACACGAAATCAGCGGCACCCATCGTCGTGTTGATGTCGGTTAAAGGCAAGACAGCATAGCCGAGCGCGGCGGCCTTCGTGACCAATTCCGCAATCGGCATCGTGCCATAGCATAGGCTGTTATATGAATGGACGTTGAGTTGCAATTCAGTTGTTTAGTTATATAGTTATTCAGTCGACCAATGACTGATGGCTAATGGCTGCCTCAACGTAAAGGCAAGCCATAGGCTATAGGCCATGGTCGTCATCCCGCCGCCCGATGTATGATTTGTTCCCCAAAGCGTAATTTTATCTTGTCCATCGCGGAATAGAGATTCGTCAGTTCCATATTATCGTCAAACAAGGCCAATTGCGGCGCACCGCTGACCAATTCGCTGAAGCGCACACCCACAAGCCGTATCATCATCCTTCGATTGTACAGTTTGTCGAATATGCCATTTACCGTTTCGCGTAGCACATGGTCGAAAGCGGTGTAAGGGATGCGCTGCTGCATGTCATGCGTGTCGAAGTTCGAATAACGAATTTTCATCGTCACACAACCTGCTAGTTTGCCTTGCGAGCGCAGGTCGAAGCCGAGGCTTTCCACCATACGTGCCAGGCATTGCTTGATGGTCGTCACGTCAATGGTATCTTGCTCAAACGTTCGTTCCTTGCTGATGGACTTCCGCTCTTGGTAAGGGCACACGGGCGTGTTGTCCTGGCCATTGGCCTTCTTCCAAATGTCGAGACCGTGTTTGCCCATGGCGCGTTCCATCGCGAGCGGTGGCAGGCGGCGCAAGGTGCCGATTTTCTCCACGCCCATCGAGCGGAGCAAATGGTAGGTCTTCTCGCCCACCATCGGGATTTTCTGCACCGACAACGGGTCGAGAAAACTATTAATATAAGGTGTAGGCACCTGCAACTCGCCGTTGGGCTTGGCCTGACCTGTAGCAATCTTCGCGACAGTCTTGTTTTCCGACAATCCAAACGAAATCGGCAGCCCCGACTCCTTGATAATACGTTGCCGCAACTCATGCGACCACTGTTGGCAGTCATGGAAACGATCCATGCCCGTCAGGTCTAAGTAATGCTCATCGATTGACATCTTCTCGTAGACAGGTGCACTATCAGCAATGATGTCGGTCACGAGGCGGGAATATCGGCTATAGAGTTCCATGTCGCCACGGATGAATACCGCCTGCGAACACAACTGCCGCGCCGTACGCATCGGCATAGCCGAATGCACCCCGAAACGTCGCGCTTCATAGCTGCACGTGGAAACCACACCACGGTCCGACATACCGCCAACGATGACCGGCTTGCCGTCCAACGAAGGGTTGATTAGCCGCTCCACCGACACAAAAAAGGTATCCAAATCCAAATGCAAAATTGTTCTTTCCATAAAAAATCCTCCTTTTTTTGCCCAAAACGCTTGCATGTTCCAAAAAAGTTGTACTTTTGACGAGTTTTTAATCAAAATATCCGCCATAAAACTAATCATTATATTTGAAACAACATATAAAAAAGTAGAGAAATTTTTTAAATCTTGAATTTTGAATTTTAAATCCCACAATATCATGTACTTCAACACGAACATAAAATTTTTGCGCAAGCACCGCAATCGCACGCAAGATGATATCGCTTTCGCCTTAAATATGAAACGCTCAACGTTAAGCGGCTATGAAAACGGCGTCTCCGAGCCCAACCTCGAGGCCTTGGTGGCCTTCTCGAAATATTTCGGCATCGCCATTGACACTTTGGTGAAGGTCGACTTGAGCAGCATCAGTCCCATCCAACTCTCGCAATTGGAGCGTGGCTACGACGTGCACCTGAAAGGCAGCAACCTGCGCGTGCTAGCTACCACCGTCAACAACGACAACAACGAGAACATCGAACTCGTGACCGAGAAGGCCAAGGCAGGCTATGCTACAGGGTTTGCCGATCCGGAATACATCAAGGTATTGCCGACTTTTACCATGCCTTTCCTTTCGCGCGACCGCAAATACCGCACCTTCCAAATCAGTGGCGACTCGATGCTGCCCATCCCCGACGGTTCTTATGTGACAGGCGAATACGTCATCGACTGGACCTACATCCGCAGCGGCCAGCCTTACATCGTGCTCACGCAGGACGACGGCATCGTCTTCAAGATCGTGGACAACAAAATCGAGCACGAGAGCAAACTCACACTCAGTTCGCTTAACCCACTGTACCAACCTTACGATCTGCCCGCCGCCAATATTAAAGAGGTATGGAAATTCGTGCACTACATCAGCGCGGAGATGCCCGAACAGCGTGAAAACCGTTTCCGTGAGGAGGAACTTATCCAAACCGTTCAGGAACTGAAACGGCAGGTAGAGGAGATACAGCTGAAGCTGAATATATAAGCGAATCGGCACAATTTTTGCAGTTATTATTTGTTATGTAATAAAGACATTTTAAATCATCATCGTCATGAAAAAAGTATTTTTTAGCTTGGTGCTTTTCTGTGGCTTAGCCCTACTCGGCACCAGTTGCAACAAAAACAATGGAAACAACAGTAATGTGACTCCTGAAGTGGAGACTGGAACCATGACCGTAGGCAACAAAACCATGGACATCGCTACCTCAAAAGCTGTTACCTATGGTCAAAAGAAGGCCATCGTTTTGGCTTCCAAGGAGGTGACCGCCGCCAAAAACGATGGTATTGCCATCGTCTTCAACGGCAACATCACTCCTGGCACCTATACGATTGACAACAACACCAAGGATCCCGTCCCTTCCGTGATCGGCTTCCACGAGTTTAACCTTGGTGAACTGCCCTTCATCATGGGTGCCGACACCTTGTGTTATGGCGACACCTATTACTGGATGAACGGCGTACTTTCTATCACCGAAAACAATGGCACCTACTCCGTCATTTTGTCACAATGTATGGGTACCAATGCAAACAACCAAAACATTAACTTAGCCCTCAACTTCAGTGGCACGCTGACTCCTTATGCCTTTGACTCCAACAACAAGTTTAAAATCAAGGACATAGAAAGTCCTATCGGCCTAGCAGGCATCACCTCCCTCGGAGGCATGGATACCATCGGCAACTATTATGGTGTCAGATCCATGCTCTTTATGTCAGCCAATCGCAAGCGTTTCTTCATCGTCAGTTATCTTGGCAACGAAACCTTGGAGGGTGAATACCAACTTGGATACCTGTTCACACCTTATCTGCCCAAATTCCCATGCGTGCACGTTGCTCTCGATGGCGACTTTTGGACTTTCCAACCCCAAACAGGCTATATCGCCAAAAGTGGCACGATGAAAGTCACCACAAATGACGACGGCACCAAGACCATCATCATGGAAAACCTGAAACTGAAAAACGTGGAACATGATGACGAATTCTTCTTCCCAATCATCGATGCTTCGTTGCAATACCACGGCTACATGTACGAGATCGGAAATTAAGCAATAAAGCTCCAGAAACCACAAAGCCCTAATGTTGCAAAGCATTTGGGCTTTTTCTTATTTTTGCACAAATTTTACTACTGATGAAACTCAAATTCCTCATTATCCTATGCTTTTTTGCAACGAGTGTTTTTTCACAAAACGTGCATATCCTCCCCACTCCACAGCAAGCTAAAGTCACTGAAGGTCTGTTTATTTGGGACGAAAACATCATCCTAACTTATGATGCCTCTGACGCTGAAATCAGCCAAATCGTGACATTGTTTCGCAACGACTTGAACCAAATCAGCGGCAAGAATGTACAGTTTGCGCGTGGTGTCATTAAAGGCAACCAGTTCATCGAACTCATCAAGACCGACCACCTCGGCGTGAGCGAAAACGAAGACCAAGCCTACAAACTGACTGTCAGCCACAACTTCATCCGCATGGAGGCCACCACCGCCACGGGGCTTTTTTATGCCACACAGAGCCTAAAACAACTCTATCGTTACTCCTTCATTATCAACAAAGGTAAAATCTTCATCCCCTGCATGACCATCACCGACTGGCCTAACTTCAAGATTCGCGCCTGGCAAGACGATATCAGCCGAGGCCCCATCGTCAGCATGGAGTATTTGAAACACCTCATCCCACAAATGGCTGAGTGTAAAATCAACGCATTCTCGCTCTACACCGAGCACACTTTCAAAACCAAATGCCACCCCGACATTGCCCCCACCGATGCTTTCACCGCCGAGGAAATCAAGGAATTGGAGGAGTTTTGCAGGCCGTATCACATCCAAATCATTGGCAATCAGCAGTGTTTTGGGCATTTCGAGGAGATTTTGTGCAACCCCTTCTACAGCGATTTGGCCGACACAAAATGGAACCTCAATCCAGCCAAAAAAGAAACCTATAAGTTCTTGGAAGACCATCTCCGTGAAGTCGCAAGAGCTTATAAATCTCCGTATTTCAACATTAATTGCGACGAAACTGAGAGCCTTGGTCAAGGCTATGCCAAAGCTTATGTGGATTCCATTGGAGCCGAAACAGTTTACTACCAGCACATCAACCGCGTCAACCGAATGCTACGTCCCTACCGCAAGCGCGTGATGATGTGGGGCGACATTGCCGACAAACACCCGGAAATCCTTGAAAATCTGGATAAAGACATCTTCCTCATTGCATGGAGTTATGTGGGCATCGACAGTTTCGATGAATTCTTGCAACCATACGTTAAGTCTGGCCGCAACTATTTTGTGGCTCCTGGGGTAAGCCTTTCAGAAAGGGTTTGGCCCAAACATTATGAGTTTAAGTCGAACATTGCCAACTTGTGCCGCGACGGCTACAAAAATGGTGCATTAGGCGTTATCAACACTTGCTGGGACGACTTCGGAGAGTCGCTGACCAATTGCGCATTATACGGTCTTGCCTTGGGTGCAGAGACCAGTTGGAATCCAACCACCACACAGGAACGCAACACCGAAGCCAACTTCACTGTACATTTCCTAGAGAGCCTCTCCGATGAAATATGCCAGCATCTTGACGAACTTTCGGAATGGACGAAAATCGACGGCATAGGCAAGTTCACGGCGATGACAGAGTCCATGACACCGTTCTACCCCGCCCTTGTCAACGACTCCATCAAAGCGCTGAACCAAAAGGCGTCTATATCACTATCCGTTTTAGAGAAATCCCTAATCAACGACAAACAACACATAAAACGCAACGCCATTTTTTTTGACAACGCCATCTACGCTGCACATCGGATGCAATGGTGCGCCGAGCGCAACATCGCCCGCTGCCAGTTGTATCGCACTTACAATAACCCTACCGAGGCCAACATTGCCGAGTGCAAACGAATGTTGTTAGATCTCATCACCTCGCTCCACAACCTGAAAAACGAATATGTCCATGTGTGGAACATCGAAAGTCGCCCCTATTGGCTCGATGTCAACATGAAGAAATACGATGACATCGCCATGGAATTGCAGCAACTTGAGTACTTGCCGTTCATAGAACCCGTAACCAATGAGAACGGCGATGCCGCAGTTGTGCTGAAGACCATTTTCAACGACAAGGAAATCCACTATACCGTTGACGGGAAAGAGGTTACGGCAAACGATTCCGTCTACCACAATCCCATCATTTTGGAGCGGCCTTGCCTTGTGAAGGCAGCTTGTTTCAATGCTTTGGGTGAAGCTATTCGCGCCGAGCGTTATTTCTGCTACCACAAGGGCATGGGGCGGCTGAAACAGTTGAATAGTCCTGCTGGAAACTATCGCCCCGAGTACTCAGGCGGCGGCAACAATGCCTTACTTGACGGCACGCTCGGCAGCGACGACTACAAGGACGGACATTGGCAAGGCTTCTACGGCATCGATGCTGACCTTGAGCTAGACTTTGGCAAATATCAAAAAGTCAACGCCCTGAATATCGGCTTTTTGGCAAATGCACTTGACTGGATTTTGCGTCCCGAGGTGGTAGAAGTCTACACTTCCAATGACGGCAAGAACTACAAACCTTACAAGACCTACAATCTATCAACCGAGATACCCTTGACAGGCAACCACACCTTCCGTGAACGTTTTGCAACGCCCAATCTCTCATCGCGTTACCTGCGCATCGTGGTGAAAAACCCAGGCAAACTGCCCGAAGGCTTGCCAGGCGCCGGCTACGATTCATGGATTTTCATGGATGAGGTGATGGTGGAGTGATTTTAGTCACTGCTCCATCCGGCTATAATTCAACCCCACTTGATAGGAAAGCGGTGAGACCTCTTCGCTGACGAGCTCCACTTTCAAGATACAATTTTCCTTAATCAAGCTCTTAAACGACAATGTTTCAGTGCGCTGCTCGCCTTCCTGCATATCATCAAGTGAGAAGAATTCTTCTGCCAATAAGCGAGCCTTCCTGCCCTTTTCAATGACCAGTACATGCGCTTGAAGCTCCGTCACCTTTCCTGGCCCTAGGTTGTGCAAATCAAGTTCCAAATCACAAACAGCCTTATGGAAAACAAGGGTCGGCTGCGATTCGAACCGAACGCCTTTGATGAGCAGGCTTGGATTGTCGTCAACAGGCACAGCCTCCATCTCGGCATCATAATAGTCCTCTGGAATTTGCCCCATCTGCCATCCTTCCATGGTTGTCTCCACATAATAGTATGGTTTGTCGCGGAAGAGCAAATACCGCTCCGTCTCCACTCCATCACAATGCACGCCTATAGCCATGTGTTCGGGCAAGATCAACAAAATAAAATCCACGTCCATCTCATAGAGCAGGGCAGCCAGCAAAGCCACCTTGTCCTCACAATCGCCACATCCATCCACTAAGGTCTCAATGGGATAGCGCAAGTATTCATCCGTACCTTTTGTGATGGAATCATATGCATATGGCAAAGATTGCACAAACGTCAATGCCAATTCAACTTCTTCCTTCTCTGTCATACTATGACTGCTGAATTCATCGGCCAAAGCCCCTAACACAGAACGGTCATGTTTGGAGAGCATGAAACCAAAGTAATTCGGCGGCATCTCGCTCCCATTGAATTGGTACCGATAGGCCAAATGCTCACGTTCGTTTTGGTAATAATTGTACAATCCTGAACTAATATTCAAGGTAACAGAACACGCTTTCCCTTGATACACCCAAGTATGCTCCACCTCATAATATCCGTCCTGCTCCACCACGTGATGTGATGATGCAGAGAGGCTAATGAAAGCCAATATCACAATAAAGCACAAACGAATTCGCATGGGAAAGGCTCTTTTCCCATGCTAACGCAAGAATCATGCAAATTATTGCCTATGGCCAATGGCTGACCCATGGTAAGGGCAAGCCATTGGCCATAAACCATAGGCCATTATTATTTCCCCCAATAATGGAAAACCTTCACCTCATTCAGCAACTCTCTGACTGCAGCTTCGAGCTGTTCATCCACGCCTTCGGCCATCTTCTCGGGCGTATTACGCACCTTGATATCAGGCTCCAGCTGCGTGTTTTCCAACCAATTGCCTTGTTCAGTACGATATCCCACTACGGGTAATCCGAAATACAGCGATGGGTCTTGCAAGGTTTCCCATGTCACGCTCGACATGGTGCCAGGCACAGGCATACCGACGAGGTTACCCATTTTCTTGTATTTATACACCCAAGGCGTACCGTGTGCATTGCTATAGTTGGCCTCGCCAATAAGCATGATAGAAGGCTTGTTATAACGTCGTGAAGGCATCACACAGGCTACGCTGTCGTTGATGACTTGTTCGAGGTACTTCTCACCGCTGAACAAGATTTCAATATCCTCATGCAGGCGACCTCCACCATTGAAACGGGTGTCGATGACGATACCATCGCAGAGGTTGTACTTTCCGAGGATTTGTGAATACACGTCGCGGTAGCTGGCATCGCCCATGCTCTTGATGTGGACATAACCCAAACGACCGTTGGATAGTTTCTTCACTGTCTCCTCGTTATGCTTCACCCAACGGTTATAAAGCAACTCGTTCATCGCGCCATGGCTGATGGGTTTCACGGTCTCTTCCCAAGTCTTACCACCGTCTTTGAGGGTCACCAAAACGGTCTTATCGCGCTTGTTGTTGAGTAAAGGATAATAGTCCATGTCTTTGGTAATCTCCACGCCATCAATCTTTTCAATGATGCAGCCAGCCTTCACTTTCGATTTGCCTTTGTCGAAGGGGCCACCTTCAACCACCTCGGCGATCTTCAAACCATCACCCTTATAATCGAGATCTAGCAACACACCAAATTCAGCCGTTGCGTCACCACCACGATTTGAAGGTCGGTAACCAGAACCCGTATGCGACACATTCAACTCGCCTAAAATTTCGCTCAGCATCTCCGAATAGTCGTAATTGTTGTTGATATGCGCCAAGAAAGGATGATAGGCTTCCTTCATCAATTCAAGGTCAACGCCATGATGGTCCTTCATGAAGAAACGCTTCTCGATTTGCAGGAAGACATGGTTGAACATATACTCACGCTCATTGGCAAGGTTGAGTTCCATGGTAGCATCATACTTAATCGATGTTGACTTGCCGCCCTTGTCGAGTTTTTGAAGGTTACCACCCGAAAGCAGGAAGAGGTTGTCGCCGTTCATCCTCAGCTGAGCACCGCCCTGCCCCAACTTCTTCGTAATCTTCATCGATTTCTCGCGCACATCCATTTCCCAAAGGTCATAGCCTTTCTCAAATGAAGTCATGAAGTAGAACTTCTCGCCATCATTGGTGAGCGCCATGCCGCTCAAGTTTGACGACATGGGCGTCAACCTCATCACACGGTCTTGGAGATGTTCCAAATCCACCTCTATTCTTTTTGCTTCTTTGGGCTTTTCATCTTTTTTCTCATCTTGCTTCTCATCCTTTTTATTGTCTTTTTTGCCTTTTTTCTTATCATTTCCATCATCTTTTGGTTCATCTTTCGGTTTGTCCTTGGCAGTTTTCTCGGTTTCTTTCAACAAGGCATAGTCTTCTTTATTGAGGCGGAACTTATCATAAGCCTCTTGATTCAAAAAAGCGATAAAAGCATCATTTTGACTACCCCAAGAGGCATGCGAACGCATACCATATCGATTTGAACGATAGATGATTGCATTACCATCCATCACCCATTGTGGACTCCCATCGATATAGGCGCTCTCAGTAATGTTGTATATTTTTTGCGAGCCATCAGCCTTCACAATACCAATGTCAGAATAGGGGTCACGCATGTTGCTGATTAAGGTCAGGGCAAACCATTGTCCGTCGGGCGACCATTTGTAGGAGAAACCGTAGTCGTCGGTTTCGTAATGCTGTCGACCGTCAGTGATTTGACGAACCTGTTTCGAAGCCACATTATAGACTTTCAACACACTACGGTTTTCAATAAATGCGATTTCCTTGCCATCAGGTGAAAAGGTCGGGGCGATGCGCTCGACACCATCATTGCCGAACAACGGCTTCTCCTCCACCAACGTGGCGTATGCAAAGTTGTAATCCTCCTTTCGTTCAATGGTGGCTTTATAGAGGTTCCAATAGCCGTCGCGTTCCGAGGCATAAACGATGGTGCGGCCATCCTTAGAGAACGAAGGGCTGCGTTCAGCCTCTGCTGTACGAGTAATCTGCTTTGTGGTAGCATATTCATCCACACCGGTCACAAAAAGTTCACCACGCGAAATGAAAGCAATCAATTTGCCGTCATCGCTTAACGCGAAGTCACCGATGCCTTTAAAATCCTGTTTTACCAACTGTTCAGGTTCTTGGTCATTCACGATTTCGATGTTCACTTTTTGAGGCTCGCTGCCAATACGTTGGGTATAGATTTCACCCATATAACCATAGCACAACAGGCCATCGTTAGCTACGCTCAGGAAACGCACGGGATGGGTCTTGAAATGCGTCACTGCTTCCACCTGTTCGAGATTGTTGCAGGGTGCCTTATAGACGTTGAAACTACCCTTGTTGCGTTCACTCAAGAATACGACATCCTTATAGCCAGGCAAATATCTTGGATCGCGATCCTCGCCGACATTGGTCGTGAGAATCGTATGCGTCTTTTTCTTGGCGTTGTAATACACCACATCACGGGCTACAGAAGACACATGATGCTTGCGCCACACATTTTCGCTGCCTTTACGATCGTAATAGAGGAACGACTTGCCGTCTTTATCAAACGACATGCTTGACACTGGCACCGCCACCACCTGTTCAGGACGACCGCCTCCGATGCCCACCTTATATAATTCAGTGATCCAACCTGAGGCAAACTGAACATTCTCTGCTGCTTTCTGGATTTGTGCAGAGAAATAAATTTCCTTGCCATCGGGAGAGAAAGCCAGCGGAATCTCGCTAGCAGAATTGGTCGTAATACGCTGGGCCACACCACCCTCTGCAGCCACAAGATAAACATCAAAGTTGCCGTTTCGGTCGGTAGCGAAAGCAATTTGTTTGCCATCTGGCGACCATATCGGGTCGCCATCGTATGCAGCGTTAGTCGTGATTTGCAGTGCTTTGCCTCCTTTGGAGTCGACCACATATACATCGCCTTTATAGCAAAAGGCAATTTTGTCGCCCTGAGGCGAAATCACATTGTGGCGCATCCATAAGGGCTGGGCTGAGAGTTGAAATGCCGCTGCAAGCAGGGTAATAAGAAAGAGTTTTTTCATAGTTTTATTTTATTGATTATCATTTAATTAATTCCAAACCAAAACATTGGCTCATCTTCCAAAAAAAGTTCCAACTTGTCTCCAATATGCACCTCACCAACTCCTTGTGGCGTGCCAGTGAAGATGCAGTCGCCTTCATTCAAGGTGACGAAACGCGAGACATGGGAAATGATTCTATCAAAGCTGAAAATCATGTCGCGGCTATGCCCTTGCTGCACCCATTTGCCATTGAGTTTCATGCCAAAAGTGATATCCTCAGGATGTTTCAACGCACCAATCATCTTGAACTCACCGAATGGAGCTGAATAATCAAACGCCTTGGCTATTTCCCAAGGATGGCCTTTGGCCTTGCATCTGTTTTGCAGGTCTCGAGCGGTGAAATCGATGCCCACTGTGATGGCATCATAATACTCAGAAGCCGACTTTTCATCAATCGCCTTGCCCGTCTTGCAGATGTGAAGCACCAATTCCGTCTCGTAATGGATTTCCTTGCTGAAATCGGGATAAGGAAACGACTCACCAGGAGCCAACAATGCCGTCTCAGGCTTCATGAAAAACATGGGTTCGGTCGGCAGGTCATTGTCTAATTCCTTGACATGCGCCAAATAGTTGCGCCCTACACAGATGATTTTCATTGCTTTAGTGTTTTACAGTTTTTCCACCCATACGCAACTTGATAGTGGTCACAACCTTTTTCGTATAGCGAGGAAAGTCGTTTTTCATGATCCAATCGTAATAAGGAGGCTCGATGCGAAACACATCTTCAACGCGCTTACCCTTGTGTTTGCCAAACATGAACACCTCATTGCCTTCATCGTCAAAAATGATTTGTCCCGAGAGGTCAGCGTTTTTGTGATGTGCCGAAAACTCGGAAAGCTGTTTCATATCGTTGGTAGGGCCTTGAGATTTATTCCCTTTAGCATCCTCAAAATCAACACCTTGATATTTATCAAGCATAGCCTTGAGCACATCATAGGTAGCTTTGGTATCGGCCATAGCGCCATGTGCGCCTTCCAATTCTGCGTGACAGAAATAGCGGTAAGCGCTCTTCAGTGTTCGTGGTTCCATCTTCATGTAAATATTCATCACATCAATGAAGTCACGATCCTTGAGGTCAAAATCAAAATCGACACGAAGAAACTCCTCCACCAACATTGGAAGGTCGAATTTAAGAATATTATAACCAGCAAGGTCAGCATTGCCGATAAACAGGGCAATTTCCTTGGCTTTTTCTCGGAAAGTGGGCTTGTCGGCCACCATCTCGTTGGTATAACCATGCACCGAAGTGGATTCAGCCGAAATTGGTATTTCCGGATTGAGCAACCAAACACGCTGATCTTCGTCACCGTTCACATTGATTTTCAGCACGCTCATCTCCACAATACGGTCGTGCGAGGTATTCAACCCCGTGGTCTCCAAATCAAAAAAAGCAATGGGTCGTTTCAAATTTAGTTCCATAAGATTATAGATTTTGAGTGCAAAAATAATATTAAAAAGACTGCAATATTCAATTTTTTCCTACTTTTGCCCCACTTTTCAAACAAAATAGAACGATTAGAAAGTATCAAATTATTGAAAGACATGATGGAAGAAAAAGAAATGAAAGAAAAAGACGAACTGTTCTCAAAAGCAGTGAAAGCAGGAAAGAGAACTTACTTTTTCGATGTAAAGTCAACCAAGAACGACGAAAAGTACATCACAATAACTGAAAGCAAGCGCCGTTTCGACGAGGGTCTGCAACGCTTCTTCTACGAGAAGCATAAGATTTTCCTCTATAAGGAAGATTTCGAGAAGGTTTCAAAAGGCCTGACTGATGCCATCAACTATGTCGAAACCGGTGAGTATCCAGCGGATTACTACGATCAGCCTGAGCCACGCCATTACGATCACATTGAAGGTGAAAGCCACAGCGAAATCGACAGCGCCATTGACAAATGGTTCGACAATCTGGACAAGTAATCTCTTACAAACAAAAACACAAAACCAAGGCTGCGAGCATTCGCGGCCTTTTTTATTGCAAATCGCCGCCAAAGCAAGAACTTATCAACAAAACACGCATGTGTTGATAACTTTCGCCGAACGACCATAATAAAACAGCACAAAAATGCGTACTTTTGTAGCGTTAAAACGAGTTGAAACAACATGGGCAAGATTATAGCAATCGCAAATCAAAAAGGCGGGGTTGGCAAGACCACTTCCGCCATCAACTTGGCTGCCAGTTTAGCCGTACTTGAATATAAGACCCTCCTCATCGATGCCGACCCTCAGGCCAATGCCACATCTGGCGTTGGCGTAGATCCCAAGACTGTTGACACCAGCATTTACGAATGCATCATCGACAATGTAGACCCCAAGAGTGTCATCATTGAAACAAGCACTCCGAACTTGTTTCTGATTCCAGCACATATCGACCTAGTGGGAGCCGAAATCGAGATGATCAACTTGCCCAACCGAGAGCAGATGATGAAACACTCGCTCTCAACCATCAAAAACGACTATGATTTCATCATCATCGACTGCTCTCCATCGCTCGGACTAGTAACAGTGAACTCACTCACTGCAGCCGACTCAGTCATCATCCCTGTGCAATGCGAATACTTCGCCCTTGAAGGTTTGGGCAAATTGTTGAACACCATCAAGATTGTGCAAACCCGACTCAATCCCGATTTGGAGATCGAAGGCATCTTGCTTACTATGTTCGACACTCGACTACGCCTTTCCAAACAAGTTGTGGAAGAAGTGAAGATGCATTTCCAGGATTTGGTCTTCAACACCATCATCAACCGCAACACCCGTTTGGGCGAGGCACCCAGCTTCGGCAAATCCATCATTATGCACGATGCTGCAAGTGTCGGTGCCATCAACTACCTGAACCTCGCTCGGGAAATCTTAGAGAAAAATCACCTATCCAGTAATAACGCTTAAACCCCTATGGCAGACAAAAACAAAAGAGTGCTTGGACGCGGCCTTGACGCCATCCTGCAAAGCCCTGAAACCGACATCACTAGCAAAGACATCTCAGGAGACTTCGTTGCAGGAGCCATCGCCGAAATCGACATCAACCTCATTGAAACCAATCCCTTCCAGCCCAGAACCGAATTCGACGAAACCGCTTTACGGGAATTGGCACAATCCATTAAGGAGCAAGGTGTCATCCAACCTGTTACAGTAAGAAAACTCGGTTATAACAGATATCAGCTCATTTCAGGAGAACGCCGTTTGAGAGCTTCCAAACTGGCTGGACTTAGCAAAATACCTGTATTCATTCGCGTGGCCAACGACGAGCAGATGCTGGAATTGGCCCTTATCGAGAACATTCACCGCGAAAACCTGAATGCCATCGAAGTGGCCATCTCTTATCAGCGCCTCATCGACGAATGCAACATGACACAGGAAGAAGTGAGCGATAAGGTGGGTAAAAGCCGCAGTGCCGTAGCCAACTTCTTAAGACTGTTGAAGCTGCCTGCTGAAGTGCAAATTGCCATACGCGACGGACACATCACCATGGGTCACGCCCGCGCCCTCATCAACATCACCGACAAAGAGCAGCAGCTGAAGCTCCTGCAACAAATCATCGAAGGCGAAATGAACGTAAGGCAAACCGAGGAATTGGCCGAGAAAGCCAAGAATCCAGGAGCCAAGGAAAGGAAACAGACCAACTTCATACCCGAACATTTCAAGAGCAAAATAAAAAAGCTTTCGCAAACATTGAACACAAAGGTGAAAGTGACCAGAAACGTGAAAGGTCAAGGCAGCGTGGTCATCGACTTTAAAGACGAAGCCGAATTTGACCGCATCATGGAATTGTTCGGCAACAAATAATCCACCATGCCCCACCGCTTATTCTTCATCATCAGCATGGTTGTGCTGCTCGGTTTTGCAAAAGCCGAAGCACAAAATGTTGTGTTTGATACGGTGGGCAACGCCCTCATCACCGCCGACACCATCGTAAAGCAAAACAAACCGTCCAAGTCGCCAAAAGCAACGAAACCTCACAGCCCTACAAAAGCCACTATCATGTCGGCCTGTCTGCCAGGCTTAGGACAAATCTACAATGGCAAGTGGTGGAAAGTACCCATTGTTTATGCCGGATTAGGAGGACTTGGATATTTGGTCTACAGCAACTATTCCGAATTCCGTTCCTATCTCCACGCATACGAATTCAAGACTGGCGACTTGCCTGAAGGCGCAACGTTAAATCAACATGAGACTGACTTGGCTAACAAATACACCGACAGCCAACTGCAGACATACAAGGAATCGTACCGCCGCGATTTTGAGTTCTATAGCATTCTTACCGTGGCTTGGTACGGTTTGAATATTCTCGACGCATGTGTTGATGGGCATCTTTATTCATACGACATCAGCGACGACCTTAGCCTCAACGTTGACCCGTATCTTCGACCTATTGAGCCGTCCATCAAGATGCCTCAATATGCCCAAGTCGGGTTATCTTTTAAGTTAAACTTTTAGTCATGAAAATTGCAATAATTGGATATGGAAAGATGGGGCATGAGGTAGAGAAAGCCGCCCTCGCCCGTCAGCATGAAATCGTCGTCACCATTGACAATCCCAAGGAATGGGAAGAACGCATCGAAAAGCTGAAACAGGCTGACGTTGCCATCGACTTCAGCCAGCCTGACCAAGTGGTAGGCAACATCCACCACTGCTTCGACATGCATCTACCAGTTGTTGTTGGCACCACAGCGTGGCAAGACCATTTCGAAGAAATCAAAAAACGCTGCTTGGACGAAAAACAAAGCCTCTTCCATGCGCCCAACTTCAGCATAGGGATGAACATCGTGTTCCTGCTCAACAAACAGTTGGCAAAATATGCAGAAAAGTACGGCTACCAGCTCTCCATGGCCGAAACGCATCACATCCACAAACTCGACAAGCCTAGTGGAACCGCCGTGAAACTAGCGAACGATATCATTTCCGTCAACCAGAATTACAACAACTGGAGCATTGATGTGCCTGCCGAGCACACCTTATATATTAAGGTAACACGCGAAGGTGAGGTGAACGGCATCCACAGCGTTGCGGCCGAGTCGCCCGCCGACAAAATCACGCTCACTCATGAAGCCTTCAATCGTCAAGGCTTTGCCTTAGGAGCCCTTGCCGCTGCTGAGTTTTTAGTCGGCAAGACTGGCGTATTTGGAATGGAGGATTTGTTTGGGGAATAAAGGCCAAGACATCCTTTATAATAATCTGAGAAAATCATCGTTAACATAGAAATACAATAATAAATCATGTCACTGATACTATTCATTTTAATCGTTCCGGCACTGTTCACCATCCCGATCGCGTTCTGCTGGAAACAGTTTGAGGCCGCTGGACAAAAAGGCTGGTACAGCCTCATCCCCTACTACAACATTTATATCACGCTGAAAATCATCGGCAAGCACAAGAAATTCTGGTGGTGGTTTTTCATCGTCTTCCCTTACATCAACATCTTCATGCTGCTGCTCATGCTCGTCGAACTGGGCAAGTGCTTTGGCCGATTCAAGATCTGGGAGGAAGGCATGGCTGCCCTTTTGCCTTTCATTTTCTTCCCCATCATTGCCAAGGACGACAAATACCAAGACCCTCTCACGACCACAAGACCTAAGAAATCGACTGCCCGAGAGTGGTTTGATGCCATTGTTTTCGCCGTGGTCGCAGCATTGATTATCAGAACATACGTTTTCGAAGCCTTCACTATTCCTACATCGAGTATGGAAAAGTCGCTTTGCGTTGGTGATTATTTGATTGTTAGCAAGATACATTATGGTCCGAAACGTCCTAACACACCGCTTTCGTTCCCCTTTGTGCATAACACTTTACCTGGAAGCAAGACCGCAAAGTCGTATGTAGAATGGATCAAACTGCCGTATCATCGTTATCCAGGAGTGTCGACGATGAAACGTTACGACCCCATAGTATTTAACTATCCTGCAGGCGACACGGTTTGCGACATCTTCCAAAGTAGCATCAGCTATTACGACCTTGTGCGCGAATATGGTCGTCAAAGAGTTTGGAACGACCACCAAAATTTCGGCAAGGTTATCAGCCACCCTGTCGACAAACGTGAGAACTATGTAAAACGTCTCATCGGTATGCCTGGCGACAGCCTGAAAATCGTTGACGGTGTAGTGTTTATTAACGGCGAAAAAGCTTTTGAACCTGAGAACATGCAGCACAACTACACCGTGGTGACTACCAATGGTGGTATCAACAAGCAAACTTTGGACAAATATAATATCACTGAAGGTTACCGCACCGCTGATCCTAACACTTTCATCCTCAACATCAGCGCGACTGTGGCAAACGAGTTAATCAAACTGCCTTACATCACTTCTGTGATGCGAAATGTCCAAGCCCCAGGCGAAGGCACCAGTACCAGTCTCTTCCCCAACCGTCCCGACCTCTATCCTTGGAATGTGGACAACTTCGGGCCACTTTACATCCCCAAGAAAGGCGAGACCGTAAAACTGGATGTCAACACACTGCCTCTTTATGAGCGTATCATCCATGCCTACGAACTCCACGACCTGAAGGTGCAGGGCAACCAAATCTACATCGACGGCCAGCCCGCCAACAGTTATACTTTCGAGATGGACTACTACTGGATGATGGGTGACAATCGCCACAACTCCGCTGACTCGCGCTATTGGGGCTTTGTTCCTGAAAACCACATCGTTGGCAAGCCAGTGCTCGTTTGGCTTTCATTAGACAAGGAGAACGGAGGCATTCGTTGGAAGAGGATGTTTAGAATTCCGAAATAAGCATTTGGCTTTTGAACAAAAAAGACTGCCTTTAGGTGGTCTTTTTTGCGTTTTTTAACTATTTTTGCACTTCAATAACGAAGATTGAAAATGACTGCAGGAAACAACCGTAAAGAGAACACATTCAAGAAGAAGCAAGTTGAGCCCGAGATTGAAAACCCTTTGCCCGTTATAGTTGAGGACACCAACGTAAAGAAAGACAAAAAGGAAAAACCAAGCAAGGAAAAGAAGACATCCAAAGAATCTAAGCCACAGAAAGAGAAAAAAGAAGCCGGACGCCTTCAAAAAATCATCGGCATTCTGTTCCTCTGCTTGGCCGTCTTTTTGGGCATCGCCTTGATTTCCTACTTGGTAAGCTTTTTCAGCGGCCACCATCAAGAATATGGCTACCAAATCTTCAGCCAAAAAGTCAACATTGAGAACCGTACTGGAAGCTCCGGCGTTTTCTTGGCACAAACGCTCATCAAAGAGTCGTTCGGCATCGGGTCGTTCTTCTTCGTTTATCTTTTGACAATCATCGGATTACGCCTTTTCGACACAACTAAAATAAACATGTGGAGCGTATGGAAATATGCTTTACTTAGCCTGATTTGGTTGCCCTTGTTATTTGGATTCCTCTCTGGAGAAAAATGCGGCTTTTCCAATTGTGCCATTTTTGGAGGTGCAGTTGGGCTTTGGCTCAACAACCTTTTAGAAACCTATACAGGCTGGGTAGGTGTATTGCTCATCCTTATTTTCCTATTCTTAGTTTTTGCCGTTTACCAATTCAACCTTACGCTCAACTATTTCAGAGAGTTGCGTGAGAAACGCGAAGACGAGCGTCGTCATCAGGCTGCCCTTATCGCTGAGCAACGTATCAAAGAGCAAATCGAAAGAGAAAACAACTTCAAAACCGGTGGTGACGAAGACACCGACCACAATTTCAATGATGACGAAGACGAAGGGACTAACTTGCCCCCCGTCACCTCATTCACCAAAGACACGTCCTTTGAAATTGTGACCCAAAACGACAACACCGACCAAATGCACAAAGACAACGTCCTCATCCATCCCAAAGACGAGCCTGATAAACAGGAAATCTCTTTAGAGCCATACGTTACAGCTACCAACGATTCAAAACCTCAGGATTACGTTATTCAAAAACCTGAAAACGAGTCCGAAAAGGTGGAATTGGTCATTGAAAACACACCTGCTGAAGAGACGGTTGAAAAAGGCAAGGACGTGGAACGTCACACCATCGATACACCTTTTGACCCACGATACGAACTTAAAGACTACAAGTTTCCCACCCTCGACATGCTCAACGACTACGGCGGCAAGAAATCTGAAATCAACAGTGAGGAATTAGAAGCCAATAAGAACAAGATTGTAGAGACCTTGGCCAACTATGGCATCGCCATCGACAAAATCAAGGCAACTATAGGCCCCACGGTCACCTTATATGAAATTGTTCCCGCGGCAGGCATCAGAATTTCCAAGATTAAAAACTTGGAGGATGACATCGCCTTGAGTTTGGCTGCCTTGGGCATTCGTATCATTGCCCCCATCCCAGGCAAGGGTACTATCGGTATCGAGGTGCCAAACAGCAAGCCTGAAACCGTTTCAATGCGTAGTGTGCTAAGCTCAGAGAAGTTCCAAAACTCTAAATACGCCCTACCTTGCGCCATCGGCAAGACCATTTCAAACGAGACCTATGTCTTCGACCTTGCCAAGATGCCTCACATCCTTATGGCTGGCGCTACGGGTCAAGGTAAGTCAGTAGGATTGAACGCCATTATTGCCTCATTGCTTTACTGCAAACACCCATCGGAGCTGAAGTTTGTCATGGTCGACCCAAAAAAGGTGGAGCTGACACTTTACAACCGCATTGAGCGACACTATTTGGCAAAACTCCCTGATTCAGAGGATGCTATCATCACAGATGTAAAGAAAGTGGTACGCACACTTAACTCCCTGTGCATCGAGATGGACCAACGCTACGACCTCCTTAAAGCTGCCGAGTGCCGCAACATCATCGAATACAACGAGAAATTCAAGTCGCGCAGGCTATTGCCCACTGAGGGGCACCGCTTCTTACCTTACATCGTGCTTGTCGTCGACGAGTTCGCTGACCTTATCATGACCGCCGGTCGCGAGGTGGAAGCACCTATAGCACGCATCGCTCAACTGGCTCGTGCCGTTGGCATCCACTTGATTATCGCCACACAACGTCCTTCCGTCAACATTATTACGGGTTCCATCAAGGCCAACTTCCCAGCTCGTATCGCCTTCCGCGTCATTTCCCAAGTCGACTCCAAGACCATCCTCGACCAAAGTGGCGCCAACCAGCTGATTGGTCGCGGCGACATGTTGCTATCCACAGGTAATGACCTGGTGCGTTTACAATGTGCCTTCATCGACACTCCAGAAGTTGAAGCTGTCACCGAATTCATCGGCAACCAACGCGGTTTTGCCGAACCTTTCTTGCTGCCTGAAGTACCTGAAGAAGAAGGTGAAGGTGCTGACATTGAAGACGATGGCGAACGCGACAGCCTCTTTGAGGAAGCTGCCCACATCGTGGTGCAGACTCAGCAAGGCTCCACTTCCATGATCCAACGCAAGCTAAAACTCGGCTACAACCGCGCTGGTCGCATCATTGACCAATTGGAAGCCGCAGGCATCGTCGGGCCATTCTCGGGCAGCAAGTCACGTGAGGTGAAGGTGACCTCTGAAGCCGCTTTGGAACAGATTTTGCGGGATATCTACAATAAAGACAACGGAATTTGAAAATGAAAACGAAAAACATCATCGCCTGTATCGCTTTTTTGTTTGCAGCACAGGCAGTTAGCGCACAAAACAATGCCGAGGCGTTTATCCGTCTCATCATCAACCAACTGAAGAGCCACAAGAACATCGAGATGACTTTCAACTATCAAATCAGCCCCGACGGAAAAAACTTGGGCGAAACGGAAAAAGGCCATGCTTGGCTACAAGGAGAGTCCTATAAGGTTGAAATGACTGATCAACAGACCATTTCCAACGGTACAACCATTTGGACATACTTCGTTGACGCTGAGGAAGTCATGGTCAGCAATGCCAGCGAAGGCGCCGACAACACACCTTTGAAAGTTCTCACCTCTTTGGACGAAAACTATGTGGCCTCGCTCACAGGCATTGATGCCAATGGCATAGCCACCGTCGAGTTAGCTAACCCTGCAGGACAATATAAGCGTGTAACCCTGAAAATCAACACAAAAAAGGTTGAACTTAAAGGTGCTGACGTATATTTCGAAGATGGCAACAAGTTTGTCATCACAGTGGAGGAAATGAAGTATGACCAGGAATTGGACGACAAATTCTTCACTTTCGACACCAAAAAACACCCTAATGTGGACGTGATTGATATGCGATGAGGCAATAAAATGCAATTGTTTTCGTATTAACAAATGTGGCTATCACGTTGTGACAACACAACAATCAACAAATAATCGATTCAATAATTCAACAACAATATGAATCTTCTTCAAATTCAACAGGCTGCCAATGATTTAGGTGCAGCAGCAGAAACCGTAACCCAACCCACTGAATTCAAACTCTCCATCCTTGAACTTGCCACCAAAGGCGGTTGGATCATGATTTTGTTGGCCGTCTTGTCCATCATCGCGGTGTACATTTTCATTGAACGTTACATCGCCGTTTCGCGTGCTACGAAATACGACAACGGTTTCATGGAGCGTATCCGCGAATATATGAAAGACGGCAAACTCGACTCCGCCAAGGCGCTATGTCGCGGCAACTCCACCCCTATTTCACGCATGATTGAAAAAGGCATCTCGCGCATCGGCAGACCTTTGGGCGACATCAATTCGGCCATTGAGAATGTGGGTAACCTTGAAGTGGCGCAACTGGAACGTGGTGTCAGCATCCTCGCCATGATCGCCAGTGCTGCCCCAATGATCGGTTTTTTGGGTACAGTCACGGGCATGATTCGTGCGTTCTACAACATGTCGATGGCGGGCAACAACATTGATATTGAGTTACTGTCATCCGGCATCTACGAAGCCATGGTGACCACTGTCGGCGGTCTGATTGTCGGTATTATCGCCTATTTCTTCCATGCCATCATCTCGACAAAAATCCAAAAAGTCGTCAACTTGCTTGAAGGCAAAGCGACAGAATTTATGGATGTCTTGAACGAACCCGCCTAAAATCAGCGTATTATGGCCATAAAATCAAGAAATAAGGTCGAACCTACGTTCAACTCCTCGTCCATGTCGGACCTGGTGTTCCTGCTGCTGATTTTCTTCATGCTGACCTCGACTTTGGTCGCCCCAAACGCTATCAAGCTCATGTTGCCTTCGAGCAGCAGTAAGACCATGGCCAAGCAGACAGTCACGGTTTACATCAACGAACAATTCCAATACTTCGTTGACGAGACTGCCGCCGATGAAACCCAGCTCACTGACCTCATCAATGCTAAAATCGGCAACGACAATCAAGCTACCGTTGTGCTCCGTTCCGACAAAACTGTGCCTGTGCAATACATCGTCAACGTGATTGATGCCGTCAACGAAATCAACAACGCGACGAACAATAACCACAAAGTCATCTTGGCCACATCGCCAAAGAAATAGAATGTAACCATGAACAATAACGAAAAGAAAGACAGAGGCATTGCTATCGCAGGAACCATTGTGGTTCATGCTTTAGCAGTGCTCATCTTGTTTCTGATGGCCTTCAAAACTCCTCTACCCTTACCAGGTGAAGAAGGCGTTGAGGTCGACTTGGGCATGATGGACCAAGGCATGGGCAACATACAACCTGAGAAGCCTGCCATTCCACAAGCCGCTCAACCTCAACAACAGACTGACAAGAGCAAGGAAGACATCGTCACGCAAAACGACGATGAAGCCCCTTCGTTGGAAAAGCCCAAAAACACCAAGCCGAAACAAGAGAAACCTGCCGAAGAGCCTAAGCCTACCGTCAACCAAAGAGCATTGTTCAAAGGTAACAACAACCCACAGGCAGGCGGATCGGAAGGCATCACGGGACAACCTGGCGACCAAGGCAAACCTAATGGCTTGGCTGGCGTCAGACAATATGAAGGCAATGGTGGAAAAGGCAACGGAACTGGTTATGACCTCGGAGGTCGAGGGGCCAAGTCACTGCACCGCCCCAGCGATGATTTCAGTGAAGAAGGAATCATCGTTGTTGACATCTGGGTGAACCAAGCAGGACAAGTAACCCGTGCAGAGGTCTCCAACAAAGGCACTACACTAATCAATAGTGAAATGCGTCAAAAGGCCAAACAAGCCGCTTTGCGTTCCTCTTTTGCTTCCGACCCCAATGCCCCCGAAGAGCAGCATGGCACAATTACCTATACTTTTGTTATTAATCAATAACTATGACCTATAAAGAGACTCTTAACTGGATGTTTAACAAACTGCCTGTGTATCAACTCATAGGTGCAACAGCTTACAAAACAGGCCTCGACAATACCATCCAACTGCTCCAACTTCTGGACAATCCTCATCGCAACTTCAAATCGGTGCATGTGGCCGGCACCAATGGCAAAGGCTCCACTTCGCACATGTTAGCCTCAGTATTTCAAGAAGCTGGCTATAAAACAGGTCTCTACACCTCTCCACATCTCATCGACTTCCGCGAACGCATCCGCATCAATGGCGAGATGATTCCAGAAGAGAACGTAGTGCAGTTCATCGACACCTACAAAGACAAGTTTGAGGCCATGGAGCTCTCCTTCTTTGAGATGACCGTGGGCATGGCTTTCGATTATTTCTCAAAGGAAAAGGTCGACGTCGCAATCGTGGAAGTGGGAATGGGCGGACGGTTGGACTCCACCAACATCATCACGCCTGAACTCAGCATCATCACCAACATCGACTTCGACCACATGAAGTTTTTGGGCGACACACGTGCCAAAATCGCATACGAAAAAGCTGGAATTATTAAGCCAAGCATCCCTGTGGTGATTGGCGAGACCCATCCCGAGACTGAACAGGTTTTCATCGACAAAGCCAAGGAATGCAACAGCCCCATCTATTTCGCCGACCAAATCTTCGACTGCGACAAAATCCATATTGATTCCAACACCGAACAACAATTCGATGTGTGGAAAAACAGCGAACTCTATATGGAAGCGCTTGAGATTCCGTTGATGGGCAACTACCAAAAGAAGAATCTCACCACAGTAATGTGTGCCCTTGACCAATTGCGCGGCAATTTCCACCTTTCGGATGACGACATCCGTGATGGCATCTCCAAAGTAATCCGCAACACCCACCTCATGGGGCGTTGGCAAATCCTTTGCAAAGACCCGCTCACCATTGCAGACACAGGACATAATGTGGCCGGCATCACAGAGGTCGTACTGCAACTATCCGAAATGCAATACGGTAAGCTGCATTTTGTTTTAGGCATGGTCAATGATAAAGATATTGACAGTGTGCTACAGCTTTTACCACACAATGCCGAGTATTATTTTTGCAAAGCAGACATCCCCAGAGGTTTGGATGCCAATATCCTGGCCGAGAAGGCATTCGACATGGGCTTGCGTGGCCAGGTGTACGAATCCGTTAGCCACGCTTACCGTTCAGCAGTCAACAATGCACATTTCGGCGACGTCGTCTTCATCGGTGGAAGCAATTTCACGGTGGCGGAGGTAGTGTAAACGAATTATTCTTACCTTTGCGCCAATTATACAAATCGACGAAGTTAAATCTGCGTTGCATGTCTGGCAAAAGGATCCATATTCTCTTCGCATTTTTCGTGGTCATTTTTATGTCCTCGTGCGGCATCAACCGTTTTATCCCTGAAGGAAAAAGTCTGGTGCAGAGCAATAAAATCGTCATTGAAGGCAAAAAGACCCAGATTAGCAAGTCAGGGCTGTCAAACTACATCACCTTAAAGCCCTACAAGAACACCTTCCAAACCAAAATTCCCAATTGGATTTACTTCAAATGGGAACGAAATCCGAACAGCAAGTTTTGGATATGGCTAAACGACAGATTCGGAAGAGAGCCCGTTTATTATGATGCGACAGGTGCCAACAATTCGACCACACAAATGATGCTTTATCTCAACAATGTCGGCTATTTCCATTCCAAAGTGACCCACACGGTGAAAACCCGAAGTAAACGATCGAAAATAACTTACCACGTCTACCCTACCAACCCATATATCATCAACGACATCAAGTATGTAATCAACGACTCCTTGATTAGGAGCTACATCATGCGCGACAGTGTCAAATTCGATATCAACAAAGGGGATATCTATAATGCCTATTCCCTCAACGATGTGCGCGAAATCATCACTGAGCGGATGAAAAACTCAGGGTACTACTTTTTCAACCGCGATGACATCTTTTTCGAAGTGGACAGCAATTACCTGAACCACAGTCTGGCCATCACCATGCGACTGAAAGACAACAAGCTTTCCTACAAAAAATATTATATTAAAGACATCAGCATCTATCCCGACTTTAATGTTTTCAAGATGAACGAAAAACCCACCGATTCCGCTTCACTCACCGTTGAGGCAGGATATAGAAGACGGAAAAACGTTTGGGATTTCTACTATTTTGAAACACCTCAAGTGACGCCCCAGACCTTCAATCAATCCATCCACATCATTGAAGGGCTTCCATACAACCTGAGAAGTGTTACCAGCACGTACAGGGCTTTGGGCAACTACAAACTGTTCCACAACGTCAATATAGAATTCGACACCATTTCAAGCAAATCGCAAGACTCACTCAACTTGTTGAATTGCCGTATCACCATGCAGCAGAATGACCGTCATTCTTTCACGTTACAGGGCGAAGGCACTAACTCGGACGGCGATTTG
Source organism: uncultured Bacteroidales bacterium (assembly GCA_900317155.1). Classification (GTDB taxonomy): domain Bacteria; phylum Bacteroidota; class Bacteroidia; order Bacteroidales; family F082; genus Limimorpha. Next base: position 2,779 of record ONFO01000001.1, on the reverse strand, counting down.
GGCGTCAAAGGCAGTTTGTCGTATGCCAACAAAAACATTTTCCACGGAGCTGAGACTTTTCAGCTCAGCCTTAAAGGAGGCTTTGAGGCACAAAAAATATTGGGAAACGAAGAGTTAGAAAGCGAAAAAAACATTTTCAACACCTGGGAACTTGGCCTAACAGCCAGTCTAATCTTTCCAAAATTCTTAGGACCTTTCTCCTCTTTCACTTCGGCCCGCGACTATCCACCTACCACATCCATTTCTTTAGGTGTCAACACGCAAACCAGATACTACTATTCGCGCTTCATCTCAACTGCATCCTTTAGCTACGATTGGAAGAGCAACTACAGACTTGGGCAAACTCTCTCGCCTATCCAACTCAACAGCGTGAAGATTTATAATATCAATCCCACCTTTCAGGCCTACCTCGACGCTGAGACTAGCCAACGAAAAAAAGCCCAATACACCAGCCACTTGATTTTAGGCACACAATATTCATTAGTATACAACACGCAGCGTATCAACCAAACGGGTAGTTTCTTTTATATTCGTTCCGATTTTGAATCGAGCGGAAATCTGCTCTCACTTCTCAACAACACTAAACTCGTCACTACCAGCGAAGACGGTCACCATGAGTTATTCGGCATTCGTTATGCACAATATCTTAGGGGTAGTTTCGACTTCCGCCAACACTTCAATCTTGGGGAAGACTTATGGTTTGTCATGCGACAATTTGTCGGCATCGGCTTCCCCTACGGCAATTCGGCAGACTTGCCTTTTGAGCGCAGTTTCTATGGAGGCGGTGCCAATGGACTGCGCGGATGGCTTTACCGAACTGTAGGTCCTGGAGGCTATGTCCCCGTTTCCGACGACATCGAAAAAACCGGTGATATACAATTAGAGTTCAACGCAGAATACCGGTTCCCCATTTACAATATTGTCAACGGTGCCTTTTTTGTTGATGTCGGCAACGTTTGGACCTACCATCCCAATGAATCCATGCCTGACGCCGAATTCAAGTTCAACACTTTCTATAAGCAATTGGCCGTCGATGCGGGTATTGGTTTCAGATTAGACGTTTCTTTCCTCATTCTCCGCTTCGACATAGCTTACGCCATGCGCAACCCCTATAGAGACGCGAGCGGAAGTTATTGGCGGTTCAACAACGGTGTATTAGGGAACCTCTACAACATAAGACTCCAAGTTGGAATTGGATATCCTTTTTAATCATGTTGAGCCGCAGCGAGCTATACGGAAAACTGATACAGTCTTTTGGCTTCAAACCCACCGATGGACAGGCCGTTGTAATGTATCATCTTTCAGCCTTCTTACTTTCACAAAAAGAGAATCCCACCTACATTCTAAGAGGTTATGCAGGTACGGGTAAGACCACTTTGGTGAAGACCCTGGTGAAGACTTTACCTAGCATAGGGATGAGATATGTACTGATGGCTCCAACGGGAAGAGCCGCCAAGGTGCTCAGTAGCTATTCAGGACAAGACGCCAGCACCATACACAGAAGGATTTATCAGGCAAAGAGCTTCCCCGATGGCAGCATCCGCATCGCGAGAGCTGAAAACAAGTACAAAAACACACTATTTATTGTTGACGAAGCTTCCATGATTGGTGAGCAAAAGGAATTCGGCAGTTCCAGCCTGTTGGATGACCTTTTAGGCTACGTTTTCAGCGGAGAAAACTGCAGACTGCTGCTGATCGGCGACACGGCGCAGCTACCTCCTGTGGGGAGCAACAGAAGTCCTGCCTTAGACTGCGAGTATCTGAAAGCTGAATTTCCCATCACCATTGCCACATACGAACTCACCGAGGTTAAGCGACAAGCCTTGGAATCGGGCATATTGTATAATGCGACCGATGTCAGGCAACTGCTCGGTCAGAACCTGTACGAATACAGTTTGCCTCTATTCCATCTGAAAGGTTTTGATGACATACAGAAGATTGAGCCCGAGACCTTTGAGGAGATGCTGCACAATGTCTTCGCCAACACTTCCGACAACGAGGCCGTCATTGTCTGCAAGTCGAACAAACGAGCCAATCTGTTCAACCAGGCCATTCGCGGACGCATTCTTAACATTGAAGGCGAGATTGCAACGGGTGACAAGTTAATGGTAGTGAAGAACAACTATTATTGGACGGAAGGCAACCCTGACATAAATTTCATTGCCAATGGCGACATGGCCGAAATCAGGAAAATCAAGCACTTTGACGAGATGTACGGTTTCCGTTTTGCCGATGTGGAACTCAGTTTCACCGACTATCCAGACGCACCCAATGTAGAGGTAAAAATCCTTTTGGATACCTTGAACAGCAACAGTCCTTCGCTAACAGAAGAGGAAAACAAACGTCTCTTTAGTGCGATCGAAGAGGATTACATGGACATCCCTAACCGCAGGGAGCGATACAAGGAGATGAAGAAGAATCCTTGGTTCAACGCCTTGCAGGTGAAATTCGCCTATGCCCTCACTTGCCACAAAACCCAAGGCGGGCAATGGAACAGTGTATTCATTGATTCGTCTTTGAACCAGAAGGACACGCTTGATGTGGAAGACTTACGCTGGTTATACACTGCCTTGACACGTGCACAGGAACGGGTGTGTTTTGTGAATTTCAAGGTGGAGTTCTTTGAGGAGGACTAATACTCAGAAAAGCCCATCTAAAACAGAACAGCCCGCCAGCTGCATGCTGACGGGCTTTCCGTTGTGGGTGGGCGGCGAACTACTTTCCCACGGTCTCCCGCAGTATCATCGTCGCGGCGGGGCTTAACTTCTCTGTTCGGAAT
>ONFO01000008.1 GCA_900317155.1 uncultured Bacteroidales bacterium | reverse complement strand
GAAATGGCTTTCCATGGTTTCCAAGGCGTTGATGTATTCCGCGCAGGCCTCCTCAAGGTTGTTTTGTTCGTAATAGCCGACACCATTAATATAATGGGCTCGGGCGTCGAGGAAGACGAGATTATCGTTTTGGTTGGAGGTGGTTTTTGAATCCCCCCAGCCCCCTTTCAAAGGGGGAGCCTGACACACGAGGCTATCGAAATAGGTTACGGCCTGCTGCAAGGCAGGGCGGTTGCTTTGGCCGTAGTCGTTTTTGTAGAGCAACTCCGAAATCAGCAACTGGCAGTAATGCCCATTCAACTTATCGAGGCTGTCGGCCTGGGGACTGCCTGCAAAATGTTGCAGCACCGCCAAGGCGCTGTCGGGCTGGAGCCACATCAGGCTGTCGATGGCGGCCAGTTCGGGCAACGAGGCATGGGGCAGAGACGTGCCATGGCGCATCGCTACAGACCCATCACTTGGTTTGTTACAAGCAACCAACATCGCCAACCCAAACACGAATCCTATGAAAAGATGCCGTTTCATTGCCGCAAAAATAATGAAAAAAAGACATTAGATTCCAAAGATTTGCTACTTTTGCCACAAATTAAAACCTAATGCAATGAAAAAGCTTCTCCTTTTCCTATTGTTGGCCCTTGCCGGAATGACATGGGCACAAAACAACCCGATGCATGGCTGGCACACCTACTGCACAAGCGAGTTGGCTGATGTTATCAGTTATGGGATACATACCACCGTCGCTACCTGTTATCCTCCCGATATGGCCAGCAACTTTGCGGGTACGCAAATTACAAAAACGGCCATTTTCAGCGACAGCCTTTACGTGGGGGGCATGTATTCCTGTTCCATCTACCTGGGCGGTGAAACGCCTTCGGAGGGCTCGATCGTATATACAATGAGTTGTGACGTTCCCCAAGGCCTCAACGATTGGGCTGAGTTCGACGTTTCCACTCCCATTGGAGTCACAGGAGACGAAACCATCTGGATAGTCTGGCAGGCCGAACAACCGTTGACCCCGTATCACATGGGCGTTTGCGGCGACATCGACCCAAGCGGCAACGGAATATGGGCATGGAGCGGAACCCAGTGGGATCAACTTTGGTCTTCGACAGGCGACTGGACGGTGAAGACCTATTTCAACTGGGACGAACCGCAACCCCAGCCCCAAGACGTTTATTTTGCCGGAAACGGCGATGGCGTTGGCAAGATTTGGAAAAACAATGACTTGATTTACAACATTTCAGACACGACCCTAATCCATCTATCATCGCTGCAAATCGCGCCCGACGGCAATATCTTCACCGCCGGCTATTGCCACGACTCGACCTACGACTTCGTGCATGGTCACGTTTGGCTGAACGACAGCCTTGTTTTCGATGCCGACTCCAACACTGCCATCCGCAAATTGGAACTGTTTGACGGCCAATGGATGGCTGCCGGCTTTGGCGAAAACGAATGGGAGAATGTGTCCGGCCTCGTCTGGCAAGACGGAGAAGTGCTGTACGCCTATAGCGACAGCATCCACGACAACCAAATCAATGCGCTGGCCCTCGACACCCTTACAGGTGATGTCTATGCAGGCGGCATCAGTGCCGAATCCGATAGCAGGGCTATCGTATGGAAAAACGACACCATCCTCTGGCAAGCCGACACCACCTCGACCATCAATGCCATCGCCTTCGACGGTACCAACCTTTATTCAGCCGGAATAGTTTATCTTGATGACCAAATCCACGCCACCCTTTGGCAAAACGACTCCATCATCCTCCAATTCACTGGATTTGACATCGAGTCAGGCTTCGATGCCATCGCTTTATATGACAGTAGCATCTATCTGGCTGGTTATGTGGACGATTCAATGTATGTTTGGCGCGACGGCGAAGTGCTGTATGCCCATCCTCGAACCAGTTTCTCCGAAATCAAGGCCTTGGTGGTCAACGAGGCAGGCGTCTATTATGCAGGTCAAACCGACAGTGTGGGCACCGTATGGAAAGACAATGAAATCCTCTATCAGCCTGAAGGCTGCGACATCGTTGAAGCGCTTTGCGTGAGGCCTACACTTCCACCTCCACCTCCACCGACATACACCCTTACCGTATTAGCCGACAGCACTGGATGGGGCACGGTTACCGGTGGAGGCATCTTTCACTATGGTGACACCGCCATCATTAGCGCAACCCCCATCGTAGGCCACGAGTTCCTTTACTGGAACGACAGCATCACCGACAACCCGCGCGAGATCATCGTCACCCAAGACAGCACTTTTATCGCCATGTTTGCCCGCAGCCAATTCGTCATCAAAGTCGAATCCGACCACCCACAATGGGGCACGGTGGCAGGCGGAGGCACCTATTACTATGGCGATACCATCCAGATATCGGCCACACCCTATTTAGGCTTCGCCTTTGCCGGCTGGACCGACGGTGACATGACCAACCCGCGAACCGTCATTGTCACAGAAGACCAAACCTACACCGCACATTTCGAGATACGGCAATGCGTCATCACCACAGAAGTGTATCCTGAGAACGCAGGCTCCATCATAGGAGGCGGCACATACAATTATGGCGAGACCATCCACCTGACCGCACACAGCAATCCAGGCTATGTGTTCAGCGAATGGGATGACGGTGTCATCACCAATCCACGAACCGTCTTCGTGGAAGGCGACGCCACCTACACCGCCGTGTTCAGGCTCCTCCAGTACGAAATCACCGCCGAATGCGACCCGGTGGAAGGCGGTACGGTGACCGGTGCAGGTATCTACGATTACGGCAGCACCGCCACACTGACGGCTACACCCAACGAGTATTACATCTTCGTCTGTTGGAGCGACGGCATCGCCAGCAACCCACGCCACGTGACCGTCACACAGAATGCCAGCTATAAAGCGTTGTTCCATCAGCAAGGCACACCCCAGCACACTATCACCGTACTGGCTAACGACTCCGAACTGGGCGCTGTGTCGGGCAGTGGCACCTATCCAGAAGGCACAACTGTCGAGATTAGTGCAACACCTTACGAAAACGTTGTATTCAACGGCTGGAACGATGGCAACACCGACAATCCCCGCAGTGTCACCGTCACGGAAGACATGACTTTCACCGCCATGTTCGAGTACATTCCTCCCGTCGTGACCTACACCATCATTGTGCGGTCGGAGAATCCATTGCAAGGCAGTGTGTATGGTAGCGGCACCTACCCTGAGAATACCGTCATCAACATTGGCGCCACCCCTTCGCCAGGCTTCTACTTCTCTGGCTGGCAAGACGGCGACATGAACAATCCGCGTACCATCATCGTTACCGAAAACGCCGAATACATCGCTTCATTCTCACACATCCCTGTCGAGACCTTCACTGTCACCGTGTATTACGATGAGACCCAAGGCTTCATCATAGGAGCAGGCACCTACCAGGCTGGAAGCACGGCCAGCATCGCAGCCATCCCCTCCGACGGATACCGGTTCCAAAGATGGAACGACGACACTACCGACAATCCCAAAGAAGTACTTGTCGACCATGACATCATATTGGCTGCCTTCTTTGAAAGTACAGGCGTGGAGGAAAGCGGATTAGAATCCGTCAAGCTCTACCCCAACCCTGCCAACGACAAAATTTGGATGGAAGGCCTTGATGGAGAACATGAAATCAGTATCTATAACGCCATGGGCATCAAAGTCGAATCCGTAATCAAGCAAAACGACTGCGAGCTCAGCATCGACGGATTGACTGCAGGTCTCTACCTCATCAGTATTGACGGAAGACATACGATGAGATTCATAAAGAAGTAAAGAAAACCATCTGAGACAAAAATAAAGGTGAACCTTGCTTGAGGCTCACCTTTTTTCATATTACGGAAATACTCCTTTTACCTTGTCAGTACAAGCTTCAGCGTCTCGCTGCCTGACTCCGACACGGCGTTGATGAAATACACACCTGAGTTCAGTGTGTTGAGGTAACGCTCAAACGATGTGTGGTTCAAACCGTTGAAGCTATAGGAATGCAGTTTGTGACCCATGAAGTCGTAGATAGTCAATTCGGCCTTATGAAGGTCATTCAACAGCACATGCACCTCACCGTTGGAAGGATTGGGATACACTGTGATGATATGGGCAGGGGTGTTGCCCATTGGCTCTTCAACGCTCAACAGCTCCAAGGCTTGGCTGAAGTCGGGGACACCATAGCCATATTTGCTGTCAGGATTATCGGCACGGTCGCCGCTAGCACGGATGACATCGCAAAGCTCCTGCACCGAAGTGTAAGGCAACGCCTGACGCAAGCATGTCACTGCGCCAGCCAACACGGGCGTGGCAAACGAAGTGCCATCGCCATTATAATAAGGCCACCAGCTGCCATAACCCGAAGCCACGTATGTGCCTTGTCCCATTGCCATCACATCAGGTTTGATACGATCATCGTAGGTCGGGCCCACCGAACTGAACGAAGCACGGTTGCCGTTGCCATCGACTGCACCGACGGTCAGGATATGCTCGGCATCAGCAGGGATACCCAAAGTGCAAACGCCATCCCCTTCGTTGCCAGCGGCATTCATGCAAATCATGCCACGAGATGCAGCAATTTCTGCACCGATTGTCATGGGAGCTGTCTTTCCATCAAAATGTTCAAAAGGATGATTCCACTCGCTCATGTCGAAATCAATGTAGCCCAATGAGGTAGTGCAAACATCCACGCCAAGGCTGTCGGCATATTCGGCACCTGACACCCAGTTGTATTCCTCGATGATGTTTTCCGTATCGCCATCCTCGGTGTGAATCAGGTAATACGAAGCCTTGTAAGCCGTACCCACCATGTTATTGGGGTCGTAGGCGGCCATGGTGCTCAAGCAGGAAGTGCCATGCGTGCTCTGTGAATACACCGAACTTGAACCATAGACGAAATCACGGACGCCAAGCAGACGGCCTTCCTCTCTCATGTTGTCGAAACAGGAAGCCTCTTCCGTTCCAATGAAGCCACCATCAAGAACGGCGACTACAACACCAGTGCCATCATAACCCATATCGTGCAACAGATTGACTTTTAGTTGTGTAACCTGAGCTTCGGCACCGCCATAGAAGCCGTTCATCCCACGATTGACTGTAGTAGGCTTCATCTCGTTGGCCATCCAGCGTTCCTTAAGTTCTTGTGCTTTAAGGTCATTGGGGCAACTGCGCACCTCTGCCACGAAAGGCAAGGCATTGATGGCTCCTATTACGTTTGAATCAGTAGTATAGACTGAAACACCATTCAACCATTTTGAGGGGTTGATCAGTTGGGCACCGCAATCGGCCACTGCCTGTAGATATTGCGGATTGACAGGGATGTCGTACGCATCGATGGTAATACCCAGATTGGCACGGCGTTGCAAAGCCCTTGGACTCAGGTAGTCCTCAGGATTGTCAATAGAATAAGGCGAGTCGTTCTTGTCGGTGAACTGCACCCAATAGATGTTGGTCGCGACTTGCGCCTCAGCAAACAAAGAGGCTGCAAAAAACAGCAATAAAAAAGATAGTTTTTTCATAGAAATAAGACTTTAAAACGCGCAAAAATAGTAAGTTTTTTGATTAAAGATTCAAAATTCAATATTTAAGATTAAAAATCAAAATTCAAGTTCTTATTTAACTACAGATTACACAGATTTTACAGATGTTTTCGGGGCAGAATTTTGCAGCTTCGCTCCCGATGATCACAGATAAGCCACACACATTCAGCATTCATCATTCTGCATTCTGCATTCTACATTCATCATTCTGCATTCTGCATTCTACATTCATCATTCTGCATTCTACATTCTACATTCAGCATTCAGCATTCAGCATTCAAAAAATTCACTACTTTTGCAAAAAATTTCAACGCCATGCGCATCGACATCATCGCCGTTTTTCCCGAAATGTTTGAAGGACCTTTTACCGAATCCATCATCAAACGTGCTGTAAACAAAGGCATTGTGGAGATAGGCTTGCACAACCTCCGTGACTACAGCACCGACAAGCACCACAAGGTGGACGACTATTCTTTTGCAGCCGGTGCGGGCATGGTGATGATGATCGAACCTGTCGACAACTGCATCACCCACCTCAAAAGCCAACGCGACTACGATGAAGTCATCTACATGAGTCCCGATGGCGAGCTTTTGGATCAGCCGATGTGCAACCATCTTTCCATGAAACAGAACCTCATCATCCTTTGCGGCCATTACAAAGGCATCGACGAACGCATCCGTGAGCATCTGATTACCAAGGAAATAAGCATCGGTAATTATGTCCTTTCGGGAGGCGAACTGGGTGCAGCCGTCTTGGTTGACAGTCTGGTGCGACTTATTCCCGGTGCCCTAAGTGACGAGACCTCAGCGCTTTCCGACTCGTTTCAGGACGGTTTGGTGTCGCCACCCGTCTACACACGACCGAGAAACTACAAAGGTTGGGAAGTGCCGGAGATTCTATTGTCGGGCAACGACCTAAAAATCAACGAGTGGAAAATGGAGCAGGCTATTCAACGCACCAAAGAACGTAGGCCTGAAATGTACGAAATTTTCAAAAAAAGCTGAGATTCTTAGCTACATATTGAAATTATTTGTATTTTTGCACCCACTTTTTGGAGAAAAATATACAAAAATCATATAAAATGAGCAAACAAGCATTAATCCAATTCGTTGAAGATCAAATCGTTGTAAAAGATTTTCCGAAGTTCAAGACAGGTGACACCATTACGGTGACCTACAAGATTATTGAAGGACAAAAAGAGCGTCTGCAAAAGTTTCAAGGTACCGTCCTGAAGCGCAGCGGCCATGGCAAGACTGGCACTTTCACTATCCGCAAGATTTCCAACAACGTCGGCGTTGAAAGATGTTTCCCGATTGCCTCTCCCATGATTGAGAACATTGAGCTCAACAAACAGGGCTCGGTCCGCAAGTCACGTATTTACTACCTCCGTGGTCTACGTGGCAAGAAGGCCAAAATCAAGGAACTCAAGAAGTGATTCCTTCATCAACGAAAAAAGAAAGCTCCGATTTTTCGGGGCTTTTTTTGTTTTTCATCAGGCTTTTAGATAACCTATCAGGCCAATTTGAAGTTGGCAGTCAAAGCTTTGAATTTTCCTCCCCTTTCTTCGAAATTCTTGTATTGGTCGTAACTGGAGGCAGCTGGCGACAACAGGCAAATATCGCCTGGCTTAGCGTTTGCAGCCACGTAAGAAAAGGCTTCTTCCATAGTGGCATAATAAAACAAGGTCGACCCTTCGATGCTTCGGCTATGCTCGGTAACCGCAGACTCAGCAACCTTAGCTATTAATTGCATCATCCTCTCCCCCGCTTTTCCAGTAAACAAAAGGTGCGGCACAGGATGCGCTTTCAGATATTCCACCAAAGGCTGATAGTCGATACCACGGTCGAATCCGCCAAGCAACAGGAAGTCGACGCGCCCCAAAGCCTCGCATGCCGAGATGGTGGCCTGAGGGATGGTGGAGATGCTGTCGTTGACGAAGGTCACGCCACCAAAGGTACCAACAGGCTCCAATCGATGTTCCAATGGTTTGAAAGTATAGAGATAAGGAACAAGTTCCAGAGCATCCACACCGTAGGCATAACACGCGAGCAATGCCGCCTTGACGTTCAACAGGTTATGCTCGCCTTTCAGCGGCAAGGCCGTGCAGTCGACAAGATCATCGATATCAAACAAGGAGAACACGATATTGTTGACGAACAGACTCCAGGCTTCCTCCATCAAAGACTCATGGACGACAGCCATGTCGTCTTCGCCCATATAACGCATGATGTTGAGTTTGGCCTGGGTGTAACGTTGCATCGTCCCGAAATGGTCGAGATGCTCTTCAAAAATATTGAGCAGTACGCCCACTCGGGGACTGTTGTGCACATATTCCAATTGATGCGCCGAGAGCTCGTACACCACGATACTTTCAGGCTTGATGTCCTCCATCACATCAAAACAGGGGATGCCGATGTTGCCCGTGAGGATGGCATCGCGTCCTGAAGATTTCAGCAGATGATAGATAAGACTTGTAGTCGTGCTCTTGCCTTTGGTGCCCGTGATGCCAATGGTTTGCGCATGGAACTGACTAAGGAATAGGTCAGTCTGTGAGGTGATCTCAATCCCTTTCGTGTTGAAATCTTTCAACGAGATGCCTGGCGTCTTGATGACGATGTCGTAATCGTACATCGCCTCAAGATAATGCTCACCTGTATGGGTGACACCTTCCATCGCGTTCTTATCGGCCACCGCAACGACGGCCTCAGGCAGGTATTTTTGCAAGAAACGCAGCGTCGACTTGCCCTCTCTGCCGAAGCCAAGGATGAGAATGCGCTTGCCGCGTAATCGATTCAGTATCAAATCAAACTCACCGCCCATGTCATTCCTGTGCAGGCATGTGTGTTGGAGGGAATCTATGGGCAGTGATGCCGTAGGATTGATTCCTTCATTCAAAGCAGTTTTCAGGATTTGTTCAAAATGTGGAGGCAGGAAATGATGGGGGTTGAAGCGACTAAGGATCTCTTCCACCTTGCCTCGTCTACCCTCAACAGCTTCAAGGCATGCCCTCACCTCCTCCACCGTGCCCACACATTCGAAGGGCTTCACGGCAGCCGTGCCGTTCAGTTCTTCCAGGATGGGTTGCAGGCTATCGTCGGCCATCAAGTCTTTGCCAAAAACAGACGTCAGCTTCTCTCTTGAAAGGAAGGGCGACAGGATAATCCACGTGAACAGGCACTTGGGGCATTTGCCGCACCACGAGTCGGTCTTGCTGCCCGCGTTGCAGCTGCGAAACACGGGGTGAAAGGCCTCACATTGCGAAAACAGCTTGGCGATCTGCAGTTCACTCAAAGGACGCAAGAAACTGAAATACTGCACTTCTTCACTGAGGTTCTCGGCCACATAGTTCCTGAAGTCGCTTTCAAATTCAATGGATTTACTGTACTGGTGGTTGATATTTGTTCCAGGCACTGTCGACTCGTTCGCGCTGTTTTCGTTCGACAAGGCAATGTACTTCGAATGACTTCCAAAGGCAACCAAAATGCTGATGAAAGCCAACAAGGCCGAGAAAGGCGTATGGCCGTTAAGATAGCCTTCGGCGTTGAGTTTCAGCATAGTCGGGTCGAGGGTGCGGTTGATGATGATGAACTCGTTTTCTTTATAGTCCGCCGTCTTCACACAATTCAAGGTCGCGCCACGAGGATTCACAATCAATGGAATAACGGGCATTTTGTTGCGCAAGCATTCCAACGTCACCACGGAGTCCTTGCCGCCGCCAACTGGCACTAATGCTTTTTCCTCAAAATGTATGCAGCTGCCCATGTCATTCCTGCAGAGGATGTGCGAGGGATTGGAATCTATGGGCAGCGTGATTATCTCCATCAAATCCGTTTCCGGAACCATGATGCTATTTAGATAAAGAAACTCACCCAGCCCGTTGTAATACAGCTTTTTCCAAAATGCATTTTGTTTCTCCGTCAAGGCAAAAGGCTTCACCACCACCTTTTTCGGACAGGCGATTTTCCAATAGCTCACCAACTCCGTCATGCCGATTTGGAACGCCAAAGCCTGCAACTGTTCCTCGGTCATATTGTCCCAATCGAAGAAAGGTCTTGCAGGTATCTCCAAGGTCGGGCGGAAATGGTAGCGGTCGTCGAGGTTAAAATCAAAAGCCAAAGACAAGGCTCCCTTTGCTCGTTTCACCGTCTGGCTTTCGAAAGTGAAAGACGAAAATTCCTTTCGCAGGGCATCAAATTTGGATTGATTGTCGGTTCGTTTCAAGACAAGAGTGTTTTTATGCCACAAAATTACAAATTATGGCTTGATTATCGTGCAAAAAGTCTAATTTTGCGGTGTGGATTTAGGAGAAAAGTTTATCATACGCAGCAACTCATTGGATCCGAAGCAAGGTAAAATCTTGATTTCTGAGCCTTTAATGAACGACTTTCATTTCGGGAGGTCGGTGGTTTTGCTTATCGACCACGAGGAATCGGAAGGCAGTTTCGGCATCATCATCAACAAGAAATTGGAGGTACAGGTCAATCATATTGTCGACGAGTTCCCCGATTTCGAGGCTCCTGTGTATCTGGGCGGTCCCGTGGCTGAAGACCAGCTTTTTTTCATCCACACCTTAGGCGAAATGATTCCCGACTCCTACCCCATCATCGACGGCCTCTACTGGGGCGGCAACCACGAGACCTTAGCCACCCTCATCCACACAGGCATCGCCAACGAGGACAACGTGCGTTTCTATTTGGGTTATTCGGGCTGGGAAGCCGGACAACTGGTCACCGAATTGGTGCGCAACACTTGGCTCATTGGCGACATCACGAAGGAGCAATACCTCGACACGCCTGCTGAGAAGATGTGGCAGGCCTTCGTCGATAAAATGGGCAACCCCTACGAAATGTGGAAACGTTTTCCGAAAGACTTTCAAGACAACTAAATTATATTCAACTTAATACATTTGAAATGAGAAACTTAAACAAATTCTTCTCAAAAAGCATGCTATTTGCTGCAGCACTGCTCATGATGCTTGTTGGATGCAAGAAAAAAGCTGACAACAAGTACAAGTATGAAACCGTAAAAGGTGACCTCACCGAGGCCCGCATCTACACGCTCGACAACGGCCTGACGGTCTACCTGAGCGTCAACAAGGAAGAGCCCCGCATCCAGACCTACATCGCTGTGCGCACAGGCTCAAAGAACGACCCTTCAGAAACTACAGGTCTGGCTCACTATTTAGAGCACTTGATGTTCAAGGGCACCAACCATTTCGGCACCACTGACTATGAAGCCGAGAAACCTTTCTTGGACGACATCGAGACGCGTTATGAAAAATACCGCACCCTCACCGACCCCGAGGAACGCCGCATTGCCTATCACGAAATCGACTCGATAAGCCAGTTGGCCGCCCAGTATTTCATCCCCAACGAGTACGATAAACTCATGTCGACCATCGGCGCGGAAGGCACTAACGCCTACACTTCAGAAGACGTGACCTGCTATGTTGAGGATATCCCATCGAACGAAATCGAAAACTGGGCCAAGATCCAGGCCGACCGTTTCCAGAACATGGTCATCCGTGGTTTCCACACCGAGTTGGAAGCTGTTTATGAGGAGTATAACATCGGCATCGCGCAGGACGGCCGTAAGGCTTGGGAAGCCATGAATGCCATGCTCTTCCCGACCCACCCCTACGGCACACAGACCACCATCGGTACGCAGGAACATCTTAAGAATCCCTCGATTACCAACATCAAGAACTACTTCAGCAAGTGGTACCGCCCGAACAACGTGGCCATCTGCATGGCTGGCGACTTCAATCCTGACGAAGTCATCGCCATCATCGACAAATATTTTGGCAGCTGGCAACCTGGCGAGGATGTGAAGCAGCCCGAATTTGCCCCGCTGAAACCCATCACCGCTCCCAAAGACACCACCATCTACGGCCTTGAAGCCGAGAACCTGATGATTGGCTGGCGCTTCGACCGTGGCAACTCGATGCAATGCGACACCCTTGAGATGATTGGCACCATGCTGAGCAATGGCACCGCAGGCCTCATCGACCTTGACATCAACCAACAGATGCAGATGCTCTACGCATGGGGTGGCTCAAGCAGCAACCGCGACTATTCCAGTTTCCTCATCGGTGGCTCGCCACGTCCTGGACAAACCCTCGAAGAAGCCAAAGACCTCTTGCTGGCTGAGATAGAGAAACTGAAAAAGGGCGACTTCCCCGACGACTTGATGGCTTCTGTCGTTAACAATATGAAACTCAACCACTACAATTCAATGGAGAGCAACGAGGCCCGGGCCAATATGTTTGTCAACTCCTTCATCCTCGAGAGGCCTTGGAAACAAGACGTGGAATACCTCAATCGCATGGAAGGCATGACCAAGGAGCAAATCGTGGCCTTCGCCAACAAACATTTCAACGACAACTATGTGGTGGTCTACAAGCGTCAAGGCGCTGACGAAAACCAAAAGAAGATCGACAAGCCTGCCATCACGCCCATCCCGACCAACCGTGACCTCGTGAGCGACTTCGTGACCGAAGTTCAAAATGCTGAAGTGCCAGCCATCCAACCCCGTTTCGTCGACTTCAAGAAAGACCTGACTTTCGGCAAAACAGAGGCCGGACTGCCATACATCTACGTGCAAAACAAGGAAAACGGACGCTTCACTTTAGCTTTCCGCTATGAGTTTGGCGACGAAGCCGACCTCCGCTATGGCGCTGCCGCCGATTACCTTGAATATCTCGGCACCGACCAGATGAGCAACGAGGAAATCAAGCAGCAGTTCTACAAACTCGCCTGCAACTACTATATCAATGTGGGTTCGCGCAACATCACCGTCACGTTGCACGGCTTGGGTGAAAACATGCCTGAAGCCTTGGCCTTGCTCGAAAACGTGATGCAGAACGCCAAAGCCGACCCGATGGTGGCCGAGATGTGCATCCAACAATTGGAGAAAGCCCGCATGGATGCCAAATTGAACCAACGCAGCAACTTCAACGCCTTGGTGCAATACGGACTTTACGGTCCCTACAACAGCCAACGCAACCAACTCTCGCCCGCTCAAATCCGTCAACTCGACCCGCAGGAAATGCTCGACCTCTTGAAGAACCTCAAGAACTTTGAACACACCGTGTTGTATTATGGCCCTATGACCGCACAAGACATGGCCAAGGCTGTTACGGAAAACCACGTGACTGTGGCCGAACTGCAAGCCGTTCCCGAAGGCAAACACTACGAACTGCAACCCACGCCTGAAAACGAAATCGTCATTGCGCCATACGATGCCAAGAACATCTACATGCGCATGATCCACAACGAGCAACGTCCGTGGAACCCCGACGAGGCCGCCGTAAAGGCTTTGTTCAACGAGTATTATGGCGGTGGCATGAACACCATCGTATTCCAAGAGATGCGTGAGGCACGTGGTCTGGCTTACAACGCCTTCGCCGCCTATATGGAACCTTACTACACCGACCAGCCGGAGTATTTCTTTACCCACATCATCACGCAAAACGACAAGATGATGGATGCCGTCGGTCATTTCTTGGAGATCCTCAACGAGATGCCCGAGAGCGAGCAAGCCTTTGGCATTGCCAAGGAAGCCCTGACTAAACGTCTGGCCAGCCAGCGCACCACCAAGTTCGGTCTCATCAACGCTTGGCTGAATGCCAAGATGAAAGGCATCGATTACGACATCAACGAACGTATCTACAATGCCTTGCCAAACATCACCCTGCAAGACATCGTGAAGTTCGAGAAGGAGCAGATGGCCAACAAGCCCTACCGCTACGTCATCCTCGGCGACGAGAAGGAACTCAACATGAAGGCTATCCAGGAACTCGGTCCCGTCAAGCGCGTGAGTACTGAGGAGATATTCGGATACTAGTCCGCGCATGTCATTCCGTGCGTAGATATGTGCGAAGGCATGTAATTTTGAAACCATAGATCCCTTGCCACCGCATTACATGCCGCGGGGATGACATGGTTTCAAAAGCTTAAAAACAATGGCCGCTCTCGCATCATCGTGAGAGCGGCCATTTTACTGGGCCGTCAGTCGGCCCGACTGACGCTTTACTTTTGACTTTAATATTTCCTGCAATCAAGCCGATTGCAGGCCTTGGCTGCTGCACGACCACATTTAGTTTTCATCCGTGATACCCGTTTAACGGAATCAATGTGATGACAGCTATCGTTTTTACTGGCCGTCATTCGATCCGAGTATCGGTTTGCTCATTGTAGAGTCTTCCTGCAATCGGGCCGATTGCAGGCCCAGGCTACTCCATGGCCAGAATTGGCCCTCCTCTATAAGACCCGCTTTGACAGGATTGTTGTCAATGTAGTTGATAACTGTATCCAAATGTTTTTCATCGCGAATATAACGGTCAAAATACTCATCCATCCAAAAATCACCTGTTCTTCCGAGGATTTTATTAGCCTGATGAGCTGTGTACGAACGCCATCCGTGCATAATGGTACTTAAAGTCCACCCTTCTTTAACTTCAATCAAAACATGTACATGGTTAGGCATAATACACCAACTCAAGACATTATATCTGATTCCATTAAAATGGAAAAGGTTCTCTTGAACCATTGAAGCTATTCTTGCATCTTTGAGAAAGCACTGGCCGTATCCTGCATCTTCGTATTTGTCAATACGTTTTCGTAATTCTTGTGCCTTCGGATCATTCGGCAAGGTCATTTCCGTCACCTTTAGTTCTTCTTTCCAAGCATCAATGACTATCTTTGGCACAGAATCATACAAACGATACGTGATGAATTGCAACGGTTTGTATTCGCGATGAGGGAACTTACCGCGATAATGCCAGATCGGCATTTGGCGTTTGTCAAATGGTTCTATTGAAGACATATTGTTGTTGTTTTCTGAATAGGGTTGATGAGAATTTCCGGGAGTGTTCTTCCTGCAATCGGGCCGATTGCAGGCCCAGAATCATTCCAAGCTATCACCCGACTCGTTCTCACCCTCTTTGGCTTGGCGTTCGAGCTCCATCTTTCCAAAACGCAGCGTGAAGCCAGCAGAGATGTAACGGCTGTTGAGCATCTTGCGGGTGCTGTCGCTGAGATAGTACGGGTTGGTGTTGCTCGAGCCCGAACCGATCTTTGCACCCCAGTTGAAGATGTCCTGAACGTTGACGAACACCGACAAACGACGGTTGAAGAAGTCACTACGGAGTCCCATGTTGAGGAAATAACGCGCCTTGCGTTCGCTCATCAGGCTGATGGTCGGTGAGTTGTAATTGGCAGAAGCTGTGACTTGCAGCTGATTGAAGAGCTTCGCCCAAGCGTTGACACGCACACTCCACGACCATTTGTCGCGTTGGTCAATCTGATGCACACCATTGCGGTCATATTCCATGCGGTAGCCATAATCATACACGTTGGCATACAAGCGCACATTGAAGAATCCCGTGGGACGGTAAGTCATGTTGAGTGAAGTACCATAACGCCATGAGGTTCCCATGTTATAAGGTATCGAGTAGTTGACGATTCGTTCCAGATAGTCGTCGTATTCGGCGTCCGTCAACGAACTGACCTCATTGGTACTCAGACGACCGTAGGCTTCGAGACCGATGTTTCCGAAACGCTCAAAGAACTTCTGCCAACCTGCCTCCATGTTGTGGGTATAGCTGTTTTTGAGTCCATTTATATTACCAGTAGAATAGCTATCCTCACCATACCTGCGGAAGGTGCTGATTTCATCCTCGTCGGGATGCGACATGCGCATCGAATAGTTGAGTTTCCAGTTGTGCATGGATTCCGTACGATAGGTCAAATGAACAGATGGACGCACATTCCAGAAAAACAGCGTGTTCTTATCGGCAAACGGCATATCGCTGACATAATCGTATGAGATACGGTCATTACCCACTCCCATTCCGGTGCTGAGTGTAAATCCACCCCAGCGACGTGTCCAGTTGACATCGGCATTCAAACCTGTCTCAGAACCGTTAAAATGGTAGGTGCGAAGGATGTCGATACTGTCATAATTGTGGCCACCGTCGTTGGAATAGTAACGTTTGTAGTCGTTGTTATTCATCTGATGGTCAGCACGCAAGCCATAGCTGAGCTCACCGTCCTCGCTGTATGGACGATTGTAACGTGCGTCAAGGTTGATACCCAAGCCAAATGTGTTTGACAGCAGATAACGGTTTTCGTCAAAGTCGGTGTAGACATCGTAGAAACGGTTGTAATATTGGTCGGAAGCGTTCTTGTTGAGGCGACTGTTCAAACCAATGCTAAGATTATGACCCTTATCGTCAAACTTCTTGGTGTAGTCAGCGCCAATGTGACCGAAACCAGAACCTGAATGGGTAGTATCGCCAATGCTGTAGGCCAAAATGCTATCGACAGGCTGCAAATAGAAGGTCTGTTCTTCGAGGCGGCTACTGAGACTGCGGCTGTTGTTGTAGAAACCACCTGCATCGAAGGAAATGTCACTTGTGGAATCGATCTCATAGTCAACATTCATGAAAAGATTGCCACTGAGGTTGCGGCTGTCCTGTTTCTGCGATGAAGTTCTGTACCACACAGAGTCATATGTCCCTACGGTAGCACCGTCCTCACGTTTCAGCTCCCAACTGTCGGTAGTGTTGATTCTGTTGCTGTAACGTCCCGAGGCAAACAGGTTGACACTCAACTTTTCCTTCTTCCACATATAGCTGACCCAAGGCGAGACAAAAGGCTGGTTGGAGCCGTTCACGCCTAAGCTGATGAACTGGTTGCTCTTGATGTGGGCTGAAGTAACAATGTTGATAACCGCCTCGGCATCAGTGGCATATTTGGCTGAAGGGTTGGTGATGGTCTCGATGCGTGCGATGGCATTGGCGGGCAAGGTCTGAAGGTAGGTCTTCAGGTTTTCCTCGGTGAGTTTGGAGGGCTTGTCGTTGACCCAAATCTCCACGCTCGACACACCACGCAGCGTGATGTTGCCTTCCACGTCGACCTCCACGCCGGGTGCATTCTGCAAGGCATCCTCTGTGGTTCCCGTTTGGATGGACGGGTCCTCACTGACGTTGTAAATCAGCTTCTCACCTTCCATGGCATACAACGGCCTTTCAGCGGCCACTGTGACTTCGCCCAAAGAGGTGACGCCAGGATTGATGCGCAACGTGCCAAGGTTAGTATTATTGGTCACCTTGAAAGGATGCATATAGCTCTCATAACCGATAGCCGACACACGAAGCACGAAAGACCCTTGCGGCACGTCATCGATTTCGAAAACGCCGTCCATATTGCTGATACTGCCTTTGACAAACTCCGAGTCGATAGAGTCGAGCACTGCCACGTTGACGTAAGGCATAAACTCGCCCGTCTTGGCATCGCGCAACACGCCAACCACTTGGAAGGTATCACCCTCACGGACTTTCTTTTTTTGCTTCACAGTAGGCATATTACCCTGCTGAGTCTGCCCCCATTGACGGTCACCACCGTATGGAGGACGGCCTCCAGGAGGGCGACCGCCAGGATTTCTGCCGCCAGGAGGTTGCGCCATACACAATATCGTCGAAAGGATTAATAGCAGAGAGAACATGGCTCTCAAGGAAAAAGACTTCTTCATTATTGTTGTTATAAAAATAGGTTGCAAAAATAGGAATAATTCTCATTCTTTCTTTGGTCTTTCGTGACCTTTTTGATTATGTTCACGATGCTTGTGCAGGCGATTCATAGCTTGGTGTTCCAATTCATAGACGCGCAATATCTGTTTCTGCGTAAGGAATTTGCTATACTCCTCATAGTATTTTTCACGCAGGTCAAGGACGGCTCGGCTACGCTCAAAGCGTTCCTTAATGGCCTGTTCGGCCCCCTCTTCAGTCGCAGACTCGATTTCCGGCTTTGGACCAAGTGCCCAAACCTCCTGCTGGCAGGCACAATAAGTCTCAACAAAATGTTGTGTGGTCGCATCGTCGAGAGCGAGTTCTTGTGCAATGTGCATCGCTTGTTTCTCCGCCAATTGTTCGCGGTTCATACGTTGTTTTTCGTTTTGGGCCATACCAATGGTGCAAAACACAAACACCATCAAAGCCACCATGTTGATTTTCATTAGGTTTTTCATGATTCGATATTTTTAGTAATTGTCAAGATATTCGATTTCATCATAAAAGTCAAACATAAGCTCCTGGTCAGTATCGCTGAGTTGGGTGAACGCTATCTCCACCTGTTCAAACGATGATTCTTTAGTTTGGAACACGCCTTTACGCAATACCATCAGCAAGGCCAACGAGGCCGCCACGGCGAGACCCATCCAAAGAGCGGTATTCCGCAGATTGGGTTTCTCCTTTTTCGCCATCGTTTCTTGCCTCAGGCGCTCTTCCATCATGTCGAAGAACCCATCTGGAACCGTGTAAGGCATTGTCTTTTTCATTTTCTCCAAATCGTTTTCCATATCCTAATCATTTGATTTCATGTAATTTACAATCTTTTCTTTGGCATTGTGGTAATTGGCTTTCACATTGGCAGCTGTCGACCCAGTGATTAAGGCGATGTCATCGTATGAAAGCTCGTTATAATAGCGCAGGTTGAAAGCAATCTGCTGTTTGGCAGGCAATGAGAGAATGGCTTTTTGCAGTTTTACGGCTTCAACATCGCTATAGTCAACGTAGTCGTCGGCTTTCAGACTGAAAAGGTCTTCTGAAGTATCCTCCAATGAGAGTAAACTCTTGCCCTTGCTCTTGCCTAAGAATCTCAAGGCTTCATTGGTGGCGATACCAAAAATCCATGCGTTAAGCGGCTGGTCTTCTTTATATTGATCAAACGAACGAAAGACACGCACAAAGGTTTCCTGCATCACATCTTGGGCATCGGCATGGGCCACTACCATACGACGGATATGCCAATAGACAGGCTTCATGTAGGAAGCCATAAGAAGACCAAATCCCCTTTGGGAATCCTCCTTTATTGCTACAATGATTTCTTGGTCTGTTGGCATTCTTTACTCAACTCATGTCATACAACTTATATACCCGATAAAATGGGAAAAGTAAAATCGGTTTTTTGATTTTTTTCAATTCTGAGCAAAATTACTCATTTTCCAGCAGTAGAAAGCTTTATATGTTTCATTTCTAGGCTGTACAAAGAAAAATAATGTACTTTTGCAGGACATAACAACTATTCATACAATGAAAAAACTCCTAATCATTACTTTAATGATGGCTATTGTCTCAGTTCCTGCAATGGCCTGCACCAACCTCATCGTAGGCAAAAAGGCTTCCACCGACGGCAGCGTGATGTGTACCTATAACTGTGACGGATTCGGCTTCTCGGGCTCGCTATTCTATAGCCCATCGGGACGACACGAACCTGGCGAACTCATTGAGATTCGCGGCTGGGGGCCTGCGCATGCCGGACAATACGTGAAACAGGTGGAATACACCTATAACGTCGTCGGCCTGATGAACGAGAAACAAGTGACCATCGTCGAGACCACCTTCGACGGACGACTGGAGCTCGTTAACCAAGAGGGTTTGCTGGATTATTTCAGCCTGATGCGCCTTGCTCTGCAACGCTCAGCCACTGCCCGCGAAGCCATCCGCTGCATGGTCGAATTGGTTGATGAATACGGCTACAACAGCAGTGGCGAGACCCTCACCATCTGCGACCCCAACGAGGCCTGGATTATGGAAATCATAGGAAAAGGGCCCGGCCACAAGGGAGCCGTTTGGGTGGCCTTGCGTATCCCCGACGACTGCATCTGCGCCCACGCCAACCTGAGCCGCATCCGTCAGTTCCCCTTGGAGAAGCGTTCCAAAAACAGCATCAGCAGCAAGAACCTCAAGAAAATCAACAACCCAGAGATTGAATGCATCTATGCTGCCGATGTCATCAGCTTCGCCAAGGAATGGGGTTATTTCAACGGCAAGGACGAGGACTTCTCGTTCCGCGATGCCTACTGCCCCATCGACTTCGAAAACGTGCGCTATGCCGATGCCCGCGTGTGGAGTTTCTTCCGCCATCACTACAGCCACGAGGAGATGGATAAATACCTGCCTTACATCAACGGTGAGTTCGATGTTTGCGACCATCTTCCACTTTGGATCAAGCCCGACAAACCGTTGTCATTGCGCGACTTGCAGGCCGACATGCGCGACCATTTTGAAGGCACTCCTCTTGATATGACCTCCGACATGACCGCTGGCCCTTGGGGTACGCCCATCCGTCCCCTGCCTATGCACTTCACGGATAGCGACAGTATCCCTTATTATCGCGAACGTCCCATCGCCACACAACAAAGCGGTTTCACCATGACCTGCCAGATGCGTTCATGGCTGCCCAACGACGTGGGTGGCGTCACTTGGTTCAACTGTGACGATGCCAACATGGTGGCTTACGTGCCGCTCTATTGCTGTATCACGCAAGTGCCCGACTGCTTCCGTCCCGAGAACAACCCGCGTAACGAGTTCAGTGATCAATCGGCTTTCTGGATGAACAACTGGGTGGCCAATATGGTCTATCCCCGCTATTCCATGATGATTGGCGACCTCCGCAAGGCACAAAACGAGCTGGAAGACTATTATTTCGCTGACCAAGACAGTGTGCTCATCGCCATCGAGAAGATGATGCCCGCCGACCGCCGCAGCTATCTCAACAACAAAAGCATCGCCTACGCCGAAAAAATGATGCAACGTTGGGACAAACTGGCCAAATACCTGATTGTAAAGTACAACGACCAAGTGGTGAAACGTGTCGACAAGGACGGTAATTTCCAACGCTGGGGCTACGAGACACCCGGCTACAACAAGCAGTTTATCGATGCCATCGGCAAGTCAACGGGTGACCGCTATAAGTTGAAAAAGGTCATTGAACGTAGGGAGAGATAGACCTTCACTATTTCCAAAACCTCAATACCGCAATCTCGCCAATCAAAGCAAGCAGAGCGATCAAGGCGAAAAGCTTCCATTGCGTCGACTGATGGGCCATGGCTTCCACCAAGTCGGCGGTGGCGAAATCGGAAGTGTCTAAAACAGCAGCCACGTCGAAGCCCGCTTTGCCAAAGGCTTTATTCGCCTCCTCGCTGTCCACAAAGTCCATCTTCGATTCCACTCGGCTTTCGTTCCAAGCCGTCACTCGATTCAGTGTGTCGTTGATAAGAAGGTCATAGAAGCCTGCTGAGGGTAGGTTGTCGTTGAGATAGAGATATACCTTGCCGTTGCGCACTTCCGAGGCAGGCATCAGTTCAAAGCTTCGGTCGGAATTAGCAAAGAGATATTGGCGGTCGCCTTCTTGGCTTATATCACTTAGCACCAATATCTTATCTTGCCCAATCGTGTAGGCTAGCTTATCCATTTTTCCACCCATGAAAGCCATCTTGACCATCATCGGGACAAAAAGTGCGTTGTCGGCAAGGTCGCTCCATTTAGGATCCAAGGCAGTGGCCATCACGAAGGCTTGCCCCTTCCCTACCGAGGTCATCATCAGCATCGGGTCGCTGTTCTGCAAGGTCAACAAGGAAGTAGCCAAACCATTGGTTTTCAGGCGGACATGACGCTTTACCTTGGGAAAGTCGGGATGCTGGGGCAAATCCAAAATCATGTCGTTGAAAAAGGCGTGTTGCAGTGCCAAGTCCTCCACTGATGTAGCATTGGTATCGACTTCCATCAAGGTTAAACCAAGTTTGTTGTACAGATAACGGTTGTTTTTGGGGTCATCCATAGACGGGAACACGACAAGACTTGCCCCTTCGCTGACCGCATTCAACAGAGTTTGCTGCAAGGTCTCATTCATCACTGCGCTTTCGTTCACTATCAACAATTGGGCTTGTGCAATGGTAGTCAAATCGAAGTGCGAAGGCTCCATCAATGAGTAATGAAACTGCTCGTCGTCAAACAGCATTGCACAGCTTGAAGGCTGGTTTCCTAACTCTATCACAGAAAGACTTGGCTTCACACTTAACACGAAATGATAGCTGTCGTCAAAGGTAATGGGGTGGTCAGTCAGGCTGGCGCTGCAACGCTGTTCGCCCGAGTCTTCCACCACAAATTGCATCTCCACCTCAGCTGTGCCGTTTTTCTCTAAATCCACCGTTGTGGAAGCGGCCATTACATTGTTCATGGTGAAGTTGATGGGCATACCTTTCACCTCTTTGTCGCCTTGGTTGACCACCCTTACCATCAGTTCGTTGGTCAAGCCCGATTGAACGATAGGCGAAGCCAACCAAACCGAATCGATATAAAGATTGGTCTTGAACTCAGGTAGCATTGGCACCATCACCACCTGCAAGGCTGTGTCGGCTTTGGCTGCCGACAAATCGAAGGTATTGCTTTGGAAATCGGAATAGACAAATAAGGTAGAATTGGCAAAACCATGTTGCTTGCACAGCATCTCGAACCGGTCAATCACCTCGCCCATGAGCACAGGTGAACCATCGGGGTTCATGCGGTCGAGCTGGTCGAGCATCTCCTCCTGGTTCATTGGGTACTCGTTTTGAATCTCGAAGCTGTTGGTCATCAGCAGGTAACGGTTAGAAGGATTAAGCTTATGTACCAAATCACGTGCTGACTGCCGCGCATCCTCAATCAAGGTGGTGCGCTGCGACTGTCCCTTCATACTCATTGAATTATCGATATAAATACCAACAAGGGCATTCTCCGCATTGACATTCAACTGTTTCTCAGGACGATACGGGAAAGCAAAAGCCAAAACCAATGCCGCAATGAAAAGGCAACGAAGCAATAGCGTCACCAAATACTTCAACTTCCTCGTCTTGGCATTCTCCTGTTGAATGGAGCGCAACACAGCCGTATTGCTGAAATACACCAACTTATGCCGCCTGAAGTTGAACAGGTGGATGATAATCGGAATCAATAGGGCGAGCAAGCCCCAAAGCATTTGTGGATAGAGGAAACGCATAAATTGTCAAAAACGAGTTGCAAAAATACGATTTTTTATCAAGATGACACTTTTTCACAGGTCAAATGCTGACAATAAAAAACGAGCGGATTCGTAAATCCGCTCGAACTATCACAGCAGGATGAAATCATAACTATATGTATCATTCCTTCACCACTCTGAGCGCCTTATGGCATTTGCCTTCCGCATCCGTAATGCGCAACAGATAAAAGCCTTTAGGCAAGTCTTCCAAATGGATTTCATTGGTGTTTAATTCAGTTTTTAGTAACTGTCCATGAGTGTTGAAGACCTGAAAACGCTCTACCTCAATGCCATCCACATGTGCCATGGATTGCGTTGGATTCGGGAAAATCCTCATTGGGAGAATTCCCGTTTCTTGCAAAGCGTTGGTCTGTGGGGCAACAGCCAGTGCATATATGGTAGTACATTCAGGATCGATTTCGATGGCTTCACCATTTTTGAACAACACGCCATACGACGACTGTCTTCCGTCAGGATGTTTGCCAAAATAAAACCCTGCTCCACCGAAATACAAGTCATCTTCGACTTTTAAAATCGTATAAAGTTCGATGAAATTCGCATAATCATATTCAAAAAGCACTTCATCGTTTTTCCAAACAACGGCCTTTTGTTCAAGATTTTCGACATTGATTTCGCCGCAAGCGTAAATATCTTCGCCATCGATGCAGAAATCCCTAATACACGCATAGCTCCCATAATTGTAAAGCACTTCGCCGTCTTTCCATATCATCCCATCGTAACTAAAAGGCCCGATGTTTGTCCTTAACCCTCCGCAAGCATACACATGACCATCATGACAGATAATGGTTCGAAGTCCCGACCCTTCCCAACTTCTTCCAAGCACATAAAGCGGCTCGTTATCTTTCCAAATGGTAAGGTCACCAATACCATTCACCATGTGATTCGTCCCGAGAATGTAACTATGTCCATCCATAAAATCAATGTCGTTAAAAAAAGCAAGTGACGTGCCAAGGGTATCCCATAAAACCACATCCTTCCAAATGGCACCTTTTTGTTGAACTAATTCTTCGAAAAATATGTCACCAACAGAATATAACACATCTTCATTATAACAAACGCTTTTAATCACTGACCTATGACCACCCGAGAAAATCCGTTCTCCGTTTTTCCAGATATATGCACCGTAGCTTCCGTTACCAGCATAATACACATCGCCATCAGGAGTGATGGTCAAATCAATAGCTCCACAATACCAACTTTCTTCTTCGAAATTAGTAAATAGTAATTCATTGTTTTTGTATATCGCCGCAAGCGTATCGCTCTTTACACCTGCAAAGTAAAAATCGTTTTGTTGAGCGCAAATTGACGCCACCTGCATTGCAAGGATAGCCAAAATCATTAATCTTTTCATTGTCGTTAGATTTTTATGGTTAATACTGTTTGTTGTTTTTCGATAGGCAAAACTACAAACAGCCTCCACTGCCGTCAAGGAAATGATGGTGCGGATTGGTGCGGGTTTTGTGAAACGAATAGGAATCAGTGGGTTATTTCCGTTTTTGCCATCCTGCGCAAAGTGGTTGAAAGCGGTTCGTCGCTACCGAAAATGCCTTTCAGTTTGCGGCTGCGCTCGCAAACTGTATTGAAAGCGCGTTGCATCAAGGCGGCCACATCGGCTTCCTCCACGCCCAAAAGATAAAGGCAGCAATAGTCGATGTCGCCTTTGGTCAGCGCAGGATAATCGTTTTTGAGTTGGGCGGTGAACTGTCCGAAATGGGCATCGGTAACCTCGCGCAAGGCCAAAAGTTGCTCCTTGGTGAGAGCGTAGTCCTTATAAATAAGGTAATCCACCTTCGACTTGAATTGTCCTTCGTTCACCCGCTCCATAATCAGGCGGCAGATGGGTTCCTCGGCAAACGAGGCGGCTTCGACCCGTTTTTTCATTGCTGAAAGAGCCTCTCCCTGCTCCTGCAATCGTCCCGAAAGAGCCTGCTTCTCGGCTTCCATACGCTTGTGTCGCTTCCGATTAAGCAACAGCCAAACCGCAAGCACCACAAGCAAAACCATCAGAGGAAGCACGATTTTCATAATCTGTCCACGGTTTTCCCTCTCCTCTTGCAGTCGGGCGTTGTCCTGCTTTTGCTGCAAATACTCCTGAAACAGGCTCGTGAAGCGCCATTCGTCTGCCTTGGTGCCAAACTCGGGCGGCGTGTTTTGCGCCACAAAGCGGGCATATTCGCCAGCCTTGTCCGATTCGCCACGGGCTTCGTAAATCTCGCGCAAATAATCAGCACTTTGGGTTTTCAGGAACATATTGGGCGCATCGTCAAAGACACAGTTGAGGTAAACGACAGCAGAATCATACTGATTGTCAAGTTTATAGATGTAGCCAATACCCAAATAGCGGTCGTGTTTCTCGAATTCGTTGCCAGCCGTTGCAATACGTTTGAGTGCGTCAACAGAGGCCCGCCCATCGTGCGCCAAATGATAGGACGACAACGCTTCCCGATTGATGACATTGCGATAAAGCACCCCCGTTGTGTCTTTCATACTCGCCAACGAGCTGTCGTAATAATACAAGGCACTATCAAACTGCTCCGATTTCTCGAACTCGTAGCCCAAGAAAAACAAGGTGTTGGCCATACTTGAAGGCGGGCTCGAGGCTTTTCGTTTGTAAGTCAGCACGTTCTTGTAGAAATAAATCGTCGGCTCGATAAGGAACTTGTCGGAATAAATATTGGCCAATCGGGCATAAATCAGGGCAATGAAACTCGCTTTGTGCCCCACCAACTCATCCTCGACAAAATGTTGTTCCATAATTGTCAAGGCTTTATAATACTCTTGGCAAGCCAACATCGTGAGGGAATCGTCGGTAAAGATGATGCCATTATTAATACAGATGGCGTTCATGTAATGGGAGCGGGCGGAGAGGAAGGCCATATCCTTGTCGTTGGGATAAACGGAGGATACGCTGTCGAAATAAGTCAAAGCCTTTTCCACTTCATCACAATAAGCCACCTCGCGGCGTATCTTAAAGCAAGCCTCTGACAGCATCAAACTCGCATATTCCTTATCAGGAGAACAACCGACACTGTCCACTACACTCACAAGATATACCAAAGCGCTGTCTGGATGGTGTTGCAATAGGCTATCAACTTCAATCAGACGCGAGTTCTGTTCTTCCCCATTCCCAGTCGACTCCAATGTTTTGGCACATGAAGCAAAACAGCAGAGCAACGAGAAACATACCATAATAAAAATCTGTTTCATGGCTGCAAAAATACTGAAACGCCTGATGCAACAAAGAAAACGATGGTGCGGATTGGTGCGGATTTTAAGCAAACATGCTATCTATCAAGTCTTTGTACTTGGCTATAATGACCTTACGTTTGGCTTTCAACGTAGGTGTGAGCAAACCGTTAGCGATACTCCACTCATCCGCCAGCAGCACGTACTTCTTGACCTTCTCCGTCTCACCCAAGCCTTTGTTCTGCTCGTTGACTTCCTTGGCAAAACGTTTCATGACCTCTGCATTTTGAATCATTTCGGCATTGGTCGTATAAGGTATCTTCTCCTCAGCGCACCAAGCCTTCAAGTCGGTGAAACTCGGGATGATGAGCGCACCTGCAAACTTCTGGTTCTCACCCACCACCAAACACTGCTCAATCAGCTTGGAAGCGCAGAATTTGGCTTCGATGACATCGGGGTTGATGTATTTACCGCCTGAGGTCTTGAAAAGGCTCTTGATACGGCCCGTGATGCGCAGGCGATTGTATTGGTCAATCTCGCCCATGTCGCCCGTATGGAACCAGCCCTCCTCGTCGATGACTTCCTTGGTGAGTTCGGGGTGCTTGTAGTAGCCCATCATCACGTTGTGGCCACGGCAACAAATCTCGCTGTTGTCGGCAATCTTCACCTCGGTGCCTGGCAATGGCTGACCCACATAGCCCACTTCGCGACCATGCGGATTGCGGTTGCTCACGGCGATAACGGGCGAAGTCTCGGTAAGGCCATAGCCTTCGAAGACCGGCATCTTGATGGCTGAGAAGAAACCAGCAATCTTTTGGGAGATGGCAGCGGCACCCGAAACGATGATGTCGAAGTTCTCGGCACCGATGTTGTCCCTAATCTTGGAATAGACCAGCTTGTCGGCGATGCTCAACTTCCAATCGTAGAACCAATGGCGGCTGGTAGCATCAATCTTGTAACGCTCGCCGAGGTGCAACGCCCAGAAGAAGATAGTCCTTGCGATGCCCTTCTGCTTCTTGCCTGACTGGTAAATGGCCTCATAGAAACGCTCAAGGACACGTGGCACGGCACACATCATCGTAGGATGGATTTCGCGCATATCATTCGCGATGGTCCCCAAGCTCTCGGCATAGTAAATCGACATGCCACGATACTGGTAGCAATAGTTCAGCGCGCGCTCGTAGGCATGGCACACAGGCAAGAAGCTGAAGGCCTTGTTGGAGGTATCGCTGATGGTGTAATGGAAGTTCGGGAACTGGTTCATCAGGTTGTGGTGCGAAAGCATCACGCCCTTTGGAGTACCAGTAGTACCCGATGTATAGATAATGGTGGCGCACTCCATCTCGTCGACGGCTGCCTTACGGGCTTTCAACTCATCGACATGAGGATGTTCCTTGCCCATCTGAAGCAGTTGATCGAAATAAGGGTATTTCTCGCGGTCAACCATAGTGTAGACCATTTTTACATTGGGTGCATCGGGCAGGATATTGGTTACCTTGTTCATCACCGAGAGGCCGTCGATGATGACCATCTTGGCATCGCAGTCGTGAAGGATATATCGGTAGTCGTCCTCGCTGATGGTTGGATAAACCGGCACGTTGATGGCCCCGACCTGGCTGATGGCCATGTCGAGCATATTCCATTCGGGACGGTTGGTCAATATCATAGCGACCTTGTCGCCCTTCTCAATGCCCAACTCAATGAGGGCATAACTAAGTATGTCAGCGTGTTCCTTATAGGAACGGGAGCTATATTTCACCCATTGGCCGTTCTTTTTGCCTGCGAGAGCTTCTTGTTGGTTGGGGTATTTCTCAACATAGTTGTCAAGAAGGTCGAATACTCTTTTTATTTCCATATGTAATAATTCTTAAAAATTGCTTGTGGATTATGATGTCGCAAAAGTAAAAATTTTATTGATACGATAGGAGTATTGGTTGAATTCTTACCAGTTTTACATAAAAAATGCGGAGCGTTGCTCCGCATTCCATATATAAAAACATATCATTCGTCTTTTCTGTGCCGCTTCAGTAGATAGGCTCCACTCATTGCGGCCAACAGAAACCAACCACCATCCAAAGGCGCATAAAAAATCTCGTCCAAATCAGTGCCTTGATAAGGTACAGGCACATTAAAATTAGACTCACCTACACGAACATTGCCACCCACATCCTCGTCCATTATAAACACTTGACCGGGCATTGAAACACTCGTAAAAAGCAACATGATAAGTATGACAATGATTCTTTTCCTTATGTTCTTCATAGTATCCATGGTATTACTCACTTTCAATATACTTTCAGATGGTCTGTTCATTCAGCTATAATCTTTTGGACTTTCGTTTCTTCTGAATTGACTAATCGTAGCAGGTACATGCTCTTTGCAACACTCGGCAGGCTGACGCGGCTCTGTCCGCCCGAAAGCCTACCCTGCCACAAAACGCGACCTTGAAGGTCAATCAGCTCCAACAGGCCTTCGCCCGTCACCAGCCATTGCGATCCATCAAAGAAGGCAAAGCTTTGTTCATTCTCCTCTTCATGCTCTTCCACGTCGACGCAGTTGAACGTGATGTAGAACCGCGATGTCATGTCTTGCTTGCGTCCTTCGAACACATAGCTCTCATTCTCCAACATATCGTAACGTGTACCTGTCAAATTGTCAATCAAGTATAGGCTACTGAAATACCCGTTTGCCGTGTTCCATTTGATGGTGAAGACGTCGTTTTCCTTCGCCTCGAACCACAAAGGCACTCGCTCTGCACCTTCCTTGACAAACAGTGCGGCATAAGGTTCTCCGTCATGGAAAGCATAGAACTGACCGTTGCCTTGACGTAACTCTTTCTGCTTCGTGGCGCCTCCCCATTCCGGACGGTGGAACTCCACGACCGTAACATCTGTACAGCCATTTTCACTGCTCAGGTAAAGATTCACCAATGGATAGTTTGGTTTCCAGTCGCGGAATGAGCTAGTTCTTGCCATGGAACGAGTCACGGTCATGCCTTCATTGAAACTCAGCGAAACCGATCCTTTTGCCTTGACAAAGAATCCCTGATGCGGATGCAGATAAGCATCAGCATACTCACCGCCATCTGAGCCTCCTTGAGGATAATAGATGTATGCACTCTCCGGCATATCAGTATATCCATCAGCATTGTAAATCACATAATACGGATTCATGGAACTACTGTTCGCGTTGGCGAAGGCATCAAAACTCAAATAGGCGTGATATGGGTTGCCTATAAGGTTCCACCCAGACATATCATTCGACGTAAAGGTTACATCCCTAGATTTGTCATTGGTATTCAGATAGCCGTGGCTCTGCAGATAGGTCATTGTGGAAATAGCGGCCATGTAACCCTTACCCACCACAAGGTTGTCTTCATTCTGGTTGGAGATGCCGTTCTCGGTATAAGGCAGATGGGCATGGAGATGTTGTTCACTATCATACTCATCACTGTGCCAGTGGTTCGGTCCATTTCGCTTGAAATTAATCCAATGCGGTTCAGGTTCATACCAACAGAACATATCCATGCCGTAAGGATAGCAGAACCTACCCGTACCAGGATGCTCGTCGCTGTTTTCAATGAACAGGTTCTCAATTTCGCTCTCCAAAGGCATGTCAGGGTTGTTGGGATCACTGAACAAGGCACCCCTTTGGGTCGGGAAATAGCCATCCGTGATTTGGTCAGCAAGGTTGAACGTCTTCATCCAATAACGGTTGTCGCCCGTTGAGCCTCCATTGAGCCAATTGAATTCACCATTAGTAGAAGTCTGTTGGTGCAGATATGGCCATGGATTATTAAAATAGGTGCCATAATCGCCTCCTGTATAATACTCAGATAAATTCGAATTGGTTCCGTTTACCATATAGTCAAAGCCCAAAGGTGCATTGCTAATCGGCGAAGAGAACATGTGCCAATCGCGTGGCAGGTCTTGCATTCCCAAGTGGTTGAGTCCTGGTGTCGACGTAGCATGACCGCACGAATTGTCGAAACTCACGCCCACGTATGTCTCAAGAAACTCTGCCATTGTATTAGGATGCAAAATGGCTGCATTCTCATAAACGCTCACTTTACCAAGCTTGGTCGCATCGAAAGCAGCAGTCACTTCATTGTTGATATCACCATACACATAGAGGTAGTCTATTAAGGTTTGCTCTTCCTCATCCTCATAGATACCCATCCGATCAACCATAGCATCAAGCTCATTTTCGGCATCTGCTTCATTTCCATCGCGGATGGGGCCCCCATACTGTAATACCACTCCTTGGTTATCGCCATCACTAACCGGGAAAGCTCCCAACTGAGGCAGGCCGCCCCTGAAGGAACCCAAACTACGGAAATCGCCTGCGCCTACATTACCGTCTTCGTCCAAATTACAGAGTTGCAGTAAGGGCAAATCACCATTGATTTCAGGAATGGTAGGACGTGCCCACTTGGAATAAGTGTCATCCGTTACCCAATCATTCAGCTTGGTAAACATAGGCTTCTTCTCTTCTCCTATCGTCAGGATATTGTCGGAATAGAGATAGCCTAATTCGTCGGCTGTAATAACAGGAGTGTATTTGTAGCAATCACTGACGTTGGGGTCGCTGCCACTGCCCATCACTCTTGTAAATGGGTAATCGTTTTGATCGTAGGCATAGGAATATTTGATCTTTCCACCGTTGTTAAGACCAGCCAACAAAGCAAAGTTGGAATTGTTAAGGCCATGGTCCCCATTGTTTTGCAGGTGCAGATAACAGTTTTCCATATCAGCTCCATAATTGATGCCTATCAAACCACCAATCGTGACCGATGCATTGCTATCCACATCAAACTTGACATTGGCAAAAGAGTTGTAGATTTTTGGCTTCCTAACGGTTTCACCCTGACTGCCGCCAATGGTATGGCCTACCAAACCGCCAATGGAATAATACAGATTTGCATGGAAGATAGGCATAGCCATGGAAGAATGGATTTCGCCATCCAACATGTTGCCCAACAAACCACCTGAAGCATTCTCTGAGTTTTCCTTGTCGGGACAGTAAATGTCGACAGAAGCTTCACTGTTGGCTATCAAGGAGGAGCTGCCCTCCATGGAGCCCACCAAACCTCCAATGTTAGCTGAGCCCACGGGGCTGATGAAACCACTGACGACAAAGGTACGGTCAACGACGCCGTTATTCACACTGCCAAACAAGCCATAATTGGCGCGCTCATACCTGCGGTCACCTTCGCCGATATAGGCAATATCCAGATGCTCAATCAAATGACCCTGTCCGTCGTAAGTTCCGGCAAACTGTGATGCACCCGTTTTTTTTGCGCCTATGGGTACCCAAACATACCTCTGTAAGTCGATATCACTCGTCTGTTGAATCGTCGTATTCGAAAAATCGCTTGAAGGAGTCTGACGGTTGCTTCCATTTACCAAGCTGATCAGCCATGCTAAATCGTAAGGCGAATCAATGGCATCCAAAGCGAAGTCTTGCGGCGCACTTCTCACCACATTGTTCCATGTCCAACCAAAGAACAAGGTCGTAGTAGGATCAAAGTGGTTAATGTACTGGCTTGGGTCTGTCAAAGGATATGCGTAGTCAGGTATGGAGGTGGAATAATAGGTGAACCTCGGCATCTCATAACTCTTGTTCGAGAAGAACCAATCCAAGTCATCATGGAAATTGTTGAAATTCCAAGCACTTTCAGCTTGGCTTTGCGTAAATGCAACAGCCACAGGTGAGAAGGTGTTGTGGACAAAATGAGGGGCTATGTTCCTAATCGGGCTGGTAACGCCAATGCTTGTTCCCTCGTCAAGTGCCATCTCACCAATTATATTAAGGTGCTTGTCGAATGTAGGAAGATAGACATTGCATTCAATGGCTTCGGCAGGATCGGAACCAATTTGTAGATTTTGCAGGTTGCCTGTAACCGTCACCAAGTTCTCCACATTCACGGTAGCGGTTGAATTCACGTAGATGGCACCGCCATGATGCACATCTTCTTCTGCGTCATAATAATCGGAATTGGTATACCAAACATCTGCGTTGGTGTTGTTGTAACCGCGTTCCAAGATGGTTCCAAACTTAGTAACACCCGTTCCATTCATCGTCGAGCCCATCAAAGTGAGTTCCGAATCCGTTTGGGTCACAATCATCGGTTTCGACACATTGTCTTGTGCAAAAGCAGGAATATTGAGTGTTGACGGGTCGATAGGAGGATCTGCTACAGGATAAGGTTCCAAATCTGGATCAGGATAATAATTACCAGGTATCAGGAAGTAGGTGTCGTCACCTTGCGTATGGGCATGCAAACCGTCCATCTGGACATTGTCTAAGGTGATCGATTCTCCTTCTTGCACCATGAGCATAGCTCCATAGTTGGCGCCAGGACCGTTTTTGTCAGGATGGGTCAGTCCTTCGTTGGTTGTCGTAAGGTCAAGCGTACCGTCACCTAAATCATAATATGCTTCATTGCCAAACTGTCTTGACCAATTCAAAGGATGACCACCAGGATAGCGATAAAGTTTCAAAGGATAAGTCTGGGTCTCCCCTTCCACGACAACCGAACCTCCTTGAAGCAAAGCACTTTCATCCTCAGCCGACAAAGCGCCTACAACATAAATGATGTCGTTCTGGAAGTCATAGTTGTATTGCGTAAGGCTCTGATCAACGAACTCTTCTGAACAGATACCTCCAAAATTGCCTGTTTGAGTGCTTGGGTCATAAGTCACGGCCCCTGTTACAGTCTTCTTGGGCATGTCGGGATAAAGTCCCCAACCGTCGGTCTTCGACATATCGTCTCTTCCCCACCCTCTTGTACCGTCAACGTACCAGCGGCGGCCTCTGAACTCACGGATGACCCATTCGCGGTAATCGATACGGTCGCCTTTGAAGAATTGCAACACATTTGTGTAAGGATGCTGATGAGTATTGGTGAAAGCATCACCAAGGTCCGTAAAGAAATTATATGAAGTATCGTAGCTCAAGAAGCCACCATCGCTCGTATTGTCCGTGTTGCCTTCCGAAATCTTCGGACGGGCATAAGCAAAGCTCTCAGTGCCCCAAGGCTGGAACGGGCTTCTCATACGGAAGAAACCTTCCAGCTCGCCATAATATTGGCCCATGTCAACCCAGTTGTCACCTTGCTTTTCCTTGCGATGATACCTCACCCAAAGCCTTGAGTCACCTTTAAAGACCAGCACGTTTTCTTGAGAGAAGGTTAATGCCGAAGGAGTGCCGCTTTGCAAATCGGAATAATAATACAGATGAGCATCAGCCTCGGAATCGCCCTTGATGCCAATCCATTCCCAATAATCATGGTTCTCATCGTCAAGCATGGGATAGAAAGGCACATCATAAACGGAATAGGAAGCCTGTTTCAGATGCACGCTACGCACTTTGCGAATGGAGTCCATATAAGCCGGAACACTGGGAGAACCCAGCACGAAGCCGCTCGCATTAGCCATATACAAGGTCGAGTCGATCTTTAACACAGCATATTGGCGTTTACCTGAACCACTGATGTCGTTCATGCCACTAAAATTGACATTGGAATGGTCAATCACCAAGTTGCCACAACGCTGGATGGTCTTGAGGGTACGCGTGGCATGTGTGAACTCCGTATTGGGTCCGTCGTCATCGCGGTGACCATAGTTCTTCAAAAGGATATGTCGGCCTTCAGCGCCCGATTCACAATGGGTACTGCTGCCGAACAAGCCTCCCGAGATACTCATTTCCGTATTCGTTCCTTCACCTTGGGTGTCGTATCCTGTTCCATCAATATAAATGTTACTGTAACCTGATACAATGAAATCGGTCCAAGTGTTCGTATTGGAATTGTTGCCATAGAAGTCGGAACCGCCATACACCGAATTGCCGATAACAAGTTTTGACACCGTTGGCTCGATGCCTTCAGGATCATACTGAGGCTCGTCACCGCCGCAATCCTTATAATAGAGGTTGTATTCCTTATTGGGTGCATTCAAGATGGCATCCTTGCCGATATTTACACAGACCGATCCATTCACGGTGCAAGAGTATCCTGCGCCAAACACATTGCCGTCGATTTCGCCTCCATTGATGTTGACAAAGGACGTCCAATCCATAGGATGGTCGACATCGCCATCCAATGCGTTGTTATTACAGCCATACACATTACCCATGACATGACCGCCACGCATGTTCACTGTCTTCATGCCCAGCTGCACACGGCCTTCGGGAAGAGCCTTGCTGCCTCCAAACACATTCACCTTCACCAAACCGCCGTTGACGTTGACCACTCGCTCTTCGCCCACCAAACTCATGTTGCCACCACCATAAACGCTGTTGATGATGTTGCCTCCATTGATGTACACTCTGGTATGACCTTTCACAAGACCAGCGGTAGGGCTGGTTGCTCCATTGGGGTCAAGGTCGATACCACGACCACCACCGTAAACATTGCCTTTGAACGGGTCGCCTTCGGTCACGCCGATAGTTCCAGCGTTAACAGTAACCTTGGTGTTCTGATTCACATGACCATCTTCGCCTCCTCCAAAAACACTACCTTTGACAACTGCATCGCCCTCAATGGTCACATCCGTGTTGTGGACGCAACCCAATTCCTTGAAATCAGCGCCCGCCATTCCACGGGAAGAACCAAATACATTACCATGCATTCTGCCTTCATCGCTCTGATTGCCGATTTCGCCACCGGATATGATGATTTGTGCCAATCCTGTGCCTACTACTGGAATAGGTTCACCATCGTCATCCAGAACGAATTGTGTATTGCCATTTTCATCCAGAACGGGGTCGCCATGTTCATCAAGCAGCACTTCATATTGACCCACCGAAGACAAATTACCACCACCGTACACATTACGGCACACCTTGCCTCCTGTAATGGTCACATAAGCGTTACCGTAAACATGTCCTGACGTCAAACAATAGCGCCATTTTCCTTCTTCTTCGTCATAATACTGATCCCAACCACGGCCTCCACCATACACATTACCGTAAAGCGAATTGCCATCAGCGGTCAAATTGCCAAGTTCCGTACCGCCCACCTGACCATCAAAGATGTTTACATGAGCGTTGTCACGAACGTGACCATCCTCAGAACCTCCGAACACTGAACCTCTGATGAAAGGACTATGACCATTTTCTTCAAAAAGGTTCACTGTAGTCTCTTTTGCATAGGCCATCTTTTCGGCGATAGATGTTGCAGAGGGAGCTTCAACAATACCTTTACAGCCTCCATAAACGTATCCGCCTATATAATCGGGAACATTCTCACCCGAAGCGTTATGTCCTATTTCACCACCAGTTATATTGACGGTGATATAACCATGATCATCGCCATCCTGTATGACACCATAGTGCTCCGTGTCATCAACAGGGGAAAGATAGAAGCCGACAGATCCACAACGGCCGCCGCCATACACTGAACCGAGCATGGTACCACCCGTGACATTGACTTCAACATTGCCACCTACATTGCCCGCTGCCAAATCAATATCGGCGCCAAGACCACCACCAAACACGCTACCATCGTAGTCTGTATAGCCATAAGTTCCAATAAAGCCATCTGTAATATTCATTTCAACATTACCAAGCACATGGCCTACTTCACCGCCGCCAAACACGGAGCCATATATCCTGCCTCCATTGAAATTGACTTGAGCCCTGTTGACATTCGTCCTCATACTAAACGAAGGATCCAATTTGCCTTTTCCACCGCCAAATACATTGCCATAGGGATACTCGATAATTGAGTCGACGGAGCGCTCAAGGCCTACTATACCTCCATCAATGGTGATGGTGGAGAGACCTGTGTCTTCATCGGGAACAACTATACCATTATCCAACACATTTGTCTCACCCACATTGCCATATTCCGAGCCGCCATACACGTTTCTGAGCACATGGCCACCCGTGATTAAGACATTGGTGTTAACACCGACATGGCCAGCATTTTCATTCTCAAACAATCCCTTTCCACCTCCAAAAACATTACCTGAGCCCACATAAGGCACGCCATCCTCATTAGCCACACCGATGGTGCCGTTATATATCACAACATTGGAGTTGCCACCAGTAATGGCGACGTTACCTCCTCCATAGACATTACTCACCAATATATCGTCATCACCGTCTACAGTAACCGTTGAGTTACCAAACACGGCGCTTTCGTTGCCCCCACCGAAGGCTGCACCGTCGTAGAAAGTTTGGGCATTGCCGCCGTCCAGTTCTTCGCGCACGCCATAAATTTTACTGTTACCATTGACATTGAGGATGGTATTGCCACCCACACTGCCCAGGTTGGTCATATCCTTCTCAGTATAACAATACCATCCCCCTTCGTATTGGAAAGCTGGATTATTAGTACTTGCGGTGACGCCTTCAGGAAGGTCATGGATCCATTTGTAGTATCTGATTTCACCATCGTCTCTCACATAATCCAACGAGCCGGCATGGTTAATGCTAGCCAAGTCACGCCAGGGGAACACAACGGATTCTTTGTCGTGAATAGGGAACGAGGGAACATCGCTTGAGTTGCCTCCACCATATGCCGAACCCCAAATGGTAGTATTAAGTAAAGTAGAAGTCACATTCCCCGTCACCTTACCGAGGTTACCGCCTCCGTAAAAGTCCTGCAATACCGTGCAATCGGTCAAGGTAGAATTAACCTCCCTTACCTCAGTGGCCGTAAACTGAGCCTCATGACGGTAGGTTCGCATCACAACATTATTAGCCGATCCGGAGCTCATGTCGATCAACTCAAACTCAAACTGGGCTTGATAACCTGCATCGCTACTAACATAACTAAGAGGAGTAAAGTCATCGAATTTTCCCGCTCCTCTCCAATTGGCTTCCGTGACGAAATTCAGTGCTGCCTGGCCATTGTTATATTGACGGTTACGGTTGAAGTTGGTGCCACCGTTGCCGCCACCATAGAATTGTCCGAAGATGGTGTTGTTGGCCACAGTGGTCACCGAAGTACCTTCCAGCATGTCACCTGTAAAGGGACCACCACAATACTTGCCCACGATGCTGTTATTGATGGTGACGTCAATACTACCCGTGACAGGTCTTGCTGCATTGAGGCCGCCACCATAGAACTCGCCAATCAGTGAATGGTCGATCTTGAAAGTGACATTGCCGTAAATGTCTTCCATGCCCGCACCTGACATGGTGCCAAACTTTCCACCATTGGTGTAGCAATGAGGATTGTCGGGGGTGCTATGTACGTGATTGTTGACGAGAAAGACACCTGAAAGGCAGAAGCGTTCATATTCTCCACCCAGAACACTGACTGCGCAATGTCGGGTAGCTGCATTCATGTCACCGTGTTTTCCCGGCGTGAATTCCTTCATCCATATGTGGCCACCCAAAATGAAATATTTAGTACGATTAAGGGGACCTAAATTATTATTCCAACTATTCGAAGAAACGATTTGTTCAAACTCACCACCATTCAGAATCACGGGTGACTCTTTCTTACGATAATTGTCACGAGTGTCATACTCAAACTGACCAGTATGCATAAATGCAGTTTCTGTAATCTCAAAATGGCCGCGTGGTACAAACGTGCCAATGGTCTGCAAGGCACCGTCCTTTCGAATGGCCATACCCAAGGTGGGAACTGGCAAGAAATCGAATCGTATGGGATGAAGATTCAAACGGTTGGTATTAATGCTAAACTGCCATTCAAAACAATAGTCAGGCTCATTGTCAAAATCAAGGTCGACACTAGTGATGGTGAATGGCCTATTATGGGTTGCGAATTCTTCGTTTCCGTTTCCATTTGTCCAACCAAGAATGTCAACCGTTCCGCTATTCCTATGCTGCAAATTGCCAACCAACACCAAGGCTTGGTCGTAAACTGTAATAGCCGAAGTCCCCGAGCCCTCTAGAGCCAAACCGCTATTGATAGCGGTCTTAATATCGGCATACACTTGCTGGCCGTTAAATGTCGCAGGAAACTTGCCCGCTGGTGTAAAGTCGTTATCGCCCAAATTGACACGGTCGATGGAGTGTTCTTTATTGTGCAAATACACGGCATTGCCCCAATAGGCTTCAATGGTGATTGCCGTAACACCTTCCGGGACATAGTAATAGCCACCTTGCGCGAACACGCGACCACTAACAGCGTATATATCCTTTTCAGTACAATAGCGGTCTGCAAAATTGTAACCACTCTCCCAATTCTCCACAAAAGTGCCTTGCGTGCCTTCTGTCACTGAGGTAATCTTCCAACCTGTCACCACCTTATCGGTATAGTTGTTACCATATTTTTCGGCATGGGTCGTGGCATTAGGGTTACCAAACTGCTCATTATAATAAGGTAACTGCACTTTAGCATAGCTGAAATCATGGTGCAAAGTGTCCATGTCTAAAATAGGAAGCGCCAAAACCACATCCTGTGCACTACTATTGTGGGAACCAGCCTTCACCGTAACCGACAGTGTGCCCAACTTCTTACCTTGGAATGGCAAGGCGTTGTCACGATTCTTCCATGTCTGACTTGCCTCATCCCATACCAGGTTTTGGTCCACATTGATGTTTGAAGGATACTTACCCCAAGGTTTCAGAATGGGATAAGGCGCAATGCTCGGGTCGAGCACCCACTTGGCCATCAAATTAAGGTCATTTTCTGACTGGTCGTCATACTGTCTTTGGGTGATCCACCATGTACATAGGCGACGGTTACTATTGAGAATATTACGATAATACTCGAAACGGGTCAAGAACCGCTCTTCGACAGGCCATGAGCAATTATACTGATTGATATTAGTGAATTCGTCATCAAGAGTGGCGGAAACCATGAAATAGTTGTAATTGTTGATGCCGTTGGTGCTATTTTGCAAGCGTTTGTTGCCATAAACAGGAGCTTTGTTAGTTCCTGCAAGGACATCACCATAGAACATGCAGTTCACCACCACTGTTCTCAAATTATTGTACCTACCATTGGTGATTTGTGAAGTCGAGCCTCTCATGTTGTTTCCCACAATGCCTGCCGCATACTCACCTGCAGAGGTAATGTCGGCATAGCTGTAGCAATTGATGACGCGGGTAGGCATGAAACCATCTGGGATAGTCTGAACCGTAGTGGCGGTGAGCAATCCCACAATACCGCCAGTGTCGCCTGTGCCTCCCACCGAACCGCTGAGAATGCCGCAGTTGTAAATACATGTGCCTTCGTTGATTTCGCAAGCAATGGCTCCGGTATTACCTTCGTGATTTTCAATGTTTACGTCTTTCAGCACAATATTATAAACCGTAGCATTATTAACAGTACCAAACATAGGCTGTGTCAAGCCAGATATGGTGTGGAACTGTCCATCAAATCTTCCTGTAAAACTATTGATTGTGGTATGGCTCGAAGCATCGTCAATGTCAGCGATGAGTTGATAAAAACCATCGGTGTCGACGATCTCATCTAAACTACTGATTTCCTGAGCCACGCGGAAGTCAACCTCAATCGTGGCCACGTTGGTATAGACACCATCCCTATAGGCTACAGCTTTGACTACCTTTCTATATGGTCCTATGTTGACGGTTCCGCCAGGAGCAGCAAAACTGCTACTGGTGTTGTCGGGCATGGAGCCATCCAAAGTGTAATATATGGTGACATCTAAATGGTCGTTTTTGATAGTGACTTCTTTGTCGGCCTCATTTACCGTAAACGTAGGCATTTCCAAGACATCTTCCTCGAAACGCCAGCAGGATTTGGTATCAGTCGCACTGTTATATACGCCAATCATACCAACATGCACATAATTACCGCCATTAGCATAATATTGATTGTAATTATTAGTGGCAGGATTCCAATAACGATTGCCTGTAGTGAGACTGAAGGGCCGGATATTGATATTACCTGTCAAGTTCCCCGTGATTTCGAACTTATTGTCATCGCTAGGCGAGTCAGTATCTTGCAGGTGCATTGACTTTCGATTCACCGCCGATTGATAGGGAGGCTCATACAGCACATATTTTCCAGTCAAGGCATGAATGATGTAATAGTAACCATCTCCTGTTGATACAACATGCCAAATCAGATTTTCAGGCTCAGCATCTGTGTCGTTACGATGGGTGGTCAGGAAAGGCTTCTCGGGGTCACCATAATGGTCACCAGTGTAATCGCCACTACCGTTGTTACTACAGTATTGATCATTGAAGTAGGCATCGGCATAATGAGCCACTTGAGGATCCCTAGCGGGAACCAAATAATAGTTGTTAACATTGCCAACGGAATAGCCATCGGCATTGGCGATAGACCAATAACCAGAGAAATCGGTGCTTTGGGCATTTGCACCAAAGAAGGCAAATAAGAGCATGACAAGTACTCTCATTCTACATTTTAACTCTTTATTCATTGTATTCACTTTTCTCATTTATAAATAGTTACAAATAAAAATATACTGCTAGAAAGCCAACAAAAAAAACGGTGCAAAATTAGAAAAAAATTCAATATGATTAGTCCTTTTATTTTGCAAATTTTGTGCCAATATTAAAATGATGCAAAATAAAGAGAATCAATCAGTTATAATTGCTTAACAAAAGATGTCAAACACACAAACAAACCAGTGCTGCCAACACCATCATCAGTGGCACAATTTTGCTTCGAATGTTCTGCTCCTTGAAGCCGAAGATACCATAGATGAACGACACCACGAGACGCACGCCATAGAGGATGAGCGGGATGAGCACAACCACGGCAGCCTCTTGCTTCAATCCAGTGAGGTAGATAACATCTGCTACAGTAACAAACACAGCCATAGCCACGATGCCCCAACGCCATTCAAAGGGCTGGTTCTCACGATGTGGATACCAAATGAAGAAGAACAATACGGCCATCATAAGAAAATCGTAAATCGTGTACCATGCTTGAATGGTAGCCGGTGAAATGCTTTCCTTACTAAGAAGGAATTTGTCATAGACACCACTCAGAGCCACAAGGACGGCTGAGCCCAACAGCATATACACCCATTTGTTCGACTTGAAATTGATGCCCTCCAACTTGCCCGAACGGTTCATAAAATAGAACGAGATGATGGCCAAGACCACACCTGTACCTTGCAGCCATGTCAGGCTTTCATGGAAAACACAAAACATCAGGATGACCGTGATGGCGGGACGCAACTGGTTGACGGGTCCCACCACGGTGATGGGCAAGTGTTTCATGGCCGAATAGCTAAACATCCACGAACAGAGGATAAGAGCCGTCTTGCCCATGATTAGCAAATGCTGTCTTGCAGTAAGCGGTTCAATGTAAAGCTTCGACATAAAACCACCAGCGAACCATTCCGGTTGTAGATGCGACAACACAACGAGCGGAAGAAACAACAGTCCGCTAATCAAAGTGCTGTAGAACAAGACGGGGATGATGGCGTTGCCCACGACGGTCTGTTTTTTGAAGATATCGTAGAAACCTAACAGGAAGGCTGAGGTCAATGAAAGTACTACCCACATAGTGTGTTTATGTTGAAATTGGCCGCAAAAGTAGGAAATATTGTTGAAGTGTTGATTGTTTAACTGTTTAATTGTTGCAGATGGACTTTTGCCAATGGTCAATAGCCTGCTTTCACTTGGGTTGATGCAGGCCACAAGTCATCAGTAAAGGCAAACAAACTAATTCCGAATTAAATCAATATAAACGGGAAGATGATCACTGAAGCCGCCGAAATAGCGGGGACCGATATAGGTGCGGAACAGCT
Source organism: uncultured Bacteroidales bacterium (assembly GCA_900317155.1). Lineage (GTDB taxonomy): Bacteria > Bacteroidota > Bacteroidia > Bacteroidales > F082 > Limimorpha. Next base: position 115,251 of record ONFO01000008.1, on the reverse strand, counting down.
TCTTTCCATGATAGGCCTCGTCGTCCTCGAGCATGAAGTCGGCATGAAAGATGCGGGCACTACCTTCTTGATAATGAAGACCTTCCCTATCGTTCATCACAGCAGGTGTGACAATAATCTGGTCAAAGATTTGCCAATCAGCCTGATGCTTCAAGGTGCCTTCGAAGCCCAAACCGTCGTTTTTACCAAACAGATTGATGAGGCAGCCTTCTTCCAACTCACTGGGATGCCGTGCCCGCAGCACATCGTAGACGCTCGGGTCAGTGGGACAGTCGTTCAAGTCTCCCATCATGACGACTTTCGGTTGGTAGCCTTCGGGCGCAGCTGACACAATAGAATCCACCTTAGCACGCAAAATTGATGCTGAGCAAGAGCGCGAGCCTACAGTCTCCAACTCGCCGCTGTATCTTGACGGCCAGTGATTGACGAAGACATGAAGGGTGTCGGCATAAGCGACGCTGGAAGCGTCGGCTCCTATGAATTTCGCATATAAAATATCCCTCGAATGATAAGCCGTGTCTTCAGGGTTGAAATAAGGAAACACGGCGCTCTCCACCAGTCGAAAATGGTCAAGGGAATACACGATGGCAGGGTCGATGCCGCGTTTGTCGGGGCCTTCATAAAGCACCCATCGGTAATTGTGTTTTTTCAATGGCGTCTGCTCAAAAAGGGCGCTCAGTACATACTCGTTTTCCACTTCACACATGCCTAAGATGCCCAAAGGTCGGTTCTCCGACATGGCCAGAATGGCCTTGTACATATTGTTGCGTTTGCGGTAGAAGCGGCTTTTTGTCCAGTGCTGCATGCCGTCTTCGGTGAAGGCATTGTAGGTCTTTGTGCTGTCAACAAAAGGGTCGAAGAAGTTCTCCATGTTCCAGAAGGCGATGCGGACAGGGGTGTTTTGGGCTGAAGTAACGTTTGCAATCACAAAACTCACAAAACAAATCAAAACAAGTTTTTTTATAGCATCATAGGAAAGCTGCCAACCGGCGGCTTTCCTGCGGCAACACGATTGTGTAGCCGCAACTCCTAATAAAGATGTTTTGCAAGTTTTGTAGATTTTGTGATAAATCTCCATAACTCCTCTTCTATTATCGCTGCAAATTTAGGAATTGTTTTTATTTTTGCACCATGAAATCGAAATTGCTCATCTTGTTTTTGTTAGTTTCCATCATCGGCTTTGCCCAAAACCATCATTTCTGGGACGGCATCGAAGCCTTTGACGGTGCCACGGACGATAATCCAGTTTTAGCCGCTCAAATCGATTTCTATTTCGACAAAATGGTGGCTCCCCTACCCGACTCCATCACGCCTGAAATCGACCGATTGGTAGAAAGGACCAGTTTCAACCCGGACCTCCGCGATTTCATCCTTTGGCACCTGCTTGAGAAATACCGCCACCCCGAATACATGCGCCAGGACCAAGTGTTCGTTTACTTGTATGACAACTATTTTTCCCAATTGGAAATCAAGGATTTGAACAAAACTAATTTGGCATTAATCCGCGATAAAGCTGAGACATTTCGAAGACTGGCCTTATTCAACCTTGCTCCCAATTTCGCGATAAACGATTCCGTTGATTTACATTCCGTTCAAAGCGAATTCACGGTACTGTTTTTCTTCGACCATGACTGCGATGTTTGCCACAAGGAAATGCATGAACTGGATTCTGTTGTTTTGGCACATCCTGAAGTTACTGTACTTGAAATCGACATGAATCCCGATAGTTCGGGCGAAAGTTTGGGCAATAGTTCGGGTACAAGTTCGGGCGGATTTGCAATCCGCCCGCAAAGAAATGGGGATTTGAAATCCCCCATTCAATACTGCCGGATTTCAAATCCGTCGGAACTAATTGAGTTATACGACATCGAAACCACGCCGTTATTTTACGTTCTTGATATCGAGAAACGCATCATTGCCAAGAAGATACGGGCGAAACAGATACCTTTGGTATTGTAGTGACGCATGACCATGCGTCTCTACACCGCCAATATCTGTTTCATTTCATCCAGATGTGCCTCCGCCTCCTCAAACAATTTCCACTGCGCCCGTGTGCGCACCAAATTATGAATTGGATACTTAATCTTATAATAGATATTACCATTGATGTAATCCGTGAGGAAACGAACGGCCTGCATATATGGGAACAATGTAGCAGCATAGGGTAAATTCTCCTTTTCTATCGGCAACAGGAAGGATTTCGTGCCTTCAAGATAACCTTTCGCGAAAGACTTGAAAATCTCCATGTTGAAATGGATGTTGTCCAAATCAGGGTCATCCTCGGCACCTGTGTTGGCGGCAGAACGTAGGAAGTCACCGAAATCAGAGAAAACGAAACTCGGCATGACAGTATCCAAATCGATGACACAGAGCACATTGCCATCCTTGTCAAAAAGCATGTTGTTTACCTTGGTGTCGCAATGACAGATGCGCTTCGGCAACTTGCCTTCGCGATAGAGTCGCTCGCCCAAACACATCCTATCAGCTGCCTCTTTGATTTTGGCCACGAACTTCTGCACCTCCACCTCACGCATCTGACCCACACGGTCTTCAGCAACGGCATCTTCCAATTGCTTCAATCGAAATTCAATGTTATGGAAATCAGGGATAATCTCCCCTATCGGTGCCTCCAAATCCGTCAGCAGTGACTCGAAATCGCCAAAGGAACGGCCAGCATAATAGGCATACTCAGGTGTGACAGCCTCATAGGTATAGCTATCGCCGATGAAGTCCATCACTCGCCAATATTTCTCATTTTCAACGATGTAGGTCTTTCCAGTATCGGCTTTCAAAAAGTGTAAAACCCTGCGATTGATGTCAGCAATGCCTTGACTTTCATACTTTTCCCGGATATGGTTGGTGACCGCCTCAATGTTGTTTTGCAGCATGTCGACATCAGTGAAAACAGCGTTATTGATGCGTTGCAGGACGTATTTCGGCTGTCCTGCAACCATAATCTTATAGGTGTCATTGATGAGTCCATTGCCCAATGGCAGAATGTTTTCGATGGTTTTCGAGTCAACGAAATGGCCCGCGATAGTGTAAAGTTCGTTCATAAGGATAAATTTTTTGCGAAGATAGAGATTTTGAATGGATTATTGCTATTTTTGCCCTCAAATTTAATCTTCAACTTATGAAAAACAAGATTTTACACCTCATCCTCGGCCTTGTTCTGTTGACCATGGCCACCGCTTGTGGCGAAAAGAAAACCGCCGAAACTGAAGTCCGCAAGGGCAACTACCGCATCATCGACAACACCATCGTTTTCGACGAACCCCAACGTATCGAAGGACAGAAAAGCGTCCTGCAATTCACCGTCGACCCTATCGAGAATGTCCGCATCGGCTTTATCGGTCTCGGTATGCGGGGCTATGATGCCGTGGATCGCATCACCTACATTGACGGCGTGACCGTCGTGGCCTTGTGCGACATCGAGCCCGACCGCGTCGAGAGCGTTCAGACCAACATCCTTGAAAGCAGAGGATTGCCACGCGCTGCAGCATACACGGGTCGTGAAGCATGGAAGGAGCTCTGCGAGCGCAACGACATCGACCTGGTCTACATCTGCACCAACTGGCAGACCCATGTCCCGATGGCCGTCTATGCCATGCAACAAGGTAAGCATGTGGCTGTTGAAGTGCCTGCTGCCACCTCCATCGAAGAATGCTGGCAACTGGTCGATGTGGCCGAACAAACCCAACGCCACTGCATGATGCTTGAAAACTGCTGCTACGACTTCTTCGAGCTGACTGCACTCAACATGGCGCAGAAAGGCATGTTCGGCGAACTCATCCACGGCGAGGGTGCCTACATCCACAACCTTGAGCCTTTCTGGCACGAGTATTACGAAAACTGGCGCCTTGAGTTCAACCAAAATCACTCGGGAGATGTCTACCCCACCCATGGCCTCGGACCTCTTTGCCAAGCCTTTAATATCCACCGTGGCGACCGCATGAAGACCTTGGTCTCGATGGGCACACCTTCATACAACGGTAAGAAAATAGCCAAGGAGATGATGAATGTGGACGACTTCGCCAACGGCGACATGACCACCACGATGATCCAGACCGAGAAAGGCAAGACCTTGCTCATCGAGCATGACGTTTACACCTACAGACCTTACAACCGTCTATATCAACTCACGGGTACCGAAGGCTTCGCCAACAAATATCCTACAGAAGGCTTCACCTTACTTGATGAAAAGCTTCCCGCAGGTTTCCTTGCCGAAGGTCAACACCTTAATCCACATGCTTTTGTTCCTGCCGAAGTTCGCGACAAGATCTTGAAGGAATACCTCCACCCCATCGCGGTCGAAATCGAGGAAAAAGCCAAGGAAGTGGGTGGCCACGGCGGAATGGACTTCATCATGGACTACCGCCTCATTTATTGCTTGCATAATGGTTTGCCGCTTGACCAAGACGTTTACGACGCCGCAGAATGGTCATGTCTCGGCGAACTGACGGCAGCCTCCATCGCCAATGGTGGTATGCCCGTCGCAATGCCTGATTTCACTCGCGGTGACTGGAATAAAGTCCAAGGCTATCGCCACGCAAAATAAAACAAATTACCATTCTATTCTTACCTGCACTCCTTCTGGATCGTTCTCAAATCCCAGGAGGAGTGTTTGGCTTCCCTTATCCCAACTCGATTGGCTAGCGACGCTTACTTGAACTTGCTTGGGTGCCTGTGGCAACAGGATACGCATCGCATTGTCGGTATTGTCAGGCGACTTGGAAACAAAGCTGAAGCTATGGTCGGTGAAAGTCTCGTCATACTGCCGTGAGGCTGACGCCAACACTTGCGGACGGGTTTTATCTTCCACTTTATCCAAATCATACAGGAAAGCCTGTTCGCCTGGCTGCACCTCCTTTTCGGAAAGCACGGGCAACGAAGGGTCAAACAAGTCAATGAAACGGCCTTTTAAAACCAATGGCTCACTCGAAACGGGACTCTCGTCTACAACAGAGGCTATCAGATAAGGGTATCTATGCAAAACGAAGGAGTTCTTTTGTTCGTAAGGACCGTAAGCCGATTCTAAAGTTTGCAATAGCAGGCTGTCGGCACCCGCAGTAAGGACAAATTCTTGTGGATTGCGGCGAATCACATAGACATGGCCCTCGCCAAAGCGATAGTGTCCTTCAACTGCTTGCTCTTCCATACCCATCAACGCAAAAAGATGTTGTGAGGGAGCACTAAAATGATTGCCGTTCGTGTTCCACCATTCGGACACAGTCTGAAAAGGGTCATCATCGCGGCCGCAATAAATCAAACTTCCTCCCTTCTCTACCCACTCGGCGATGCGTTGATGCGCTTCAGGGTCGAGTGGTTTCATATTGGCATAAGTCATCAGCAACACTTGCATATCACGCAAAGCCTCTTCGTATCCAAGGTTTTCCATGTGAGTGATGCCTAATGGAATGCCCTGCTTGACAAGCGGCATGGCAAGGCCAAAGAAATTGACAAGATACGGGTCCTCAAAACCCTCAAAGGGCTGATGGAACATAATGGAGTTCGACAAAAGGACGCTAATGCCTTGCGCGCCATTGACACGGTTTTCGGAGGCAGGCATGTCATTGAGTGCATTAATCATCACCTGCATCTGGGTGGAATAAGATCGTGGAATATATGTCTTCTCGTCACTATCGGCGCTGATAGGGTATTCACGCTCATAGATACGGTTAGGCCAAGGCATCACTTCATAATCGTTGATGTTAGGATAAAGCAGTTGCGCGGTAAAAGTGGCTTGATAGTTGCGCCGATAATCCTCCCAATTCACTTCACTATCTTCGATGGGGTCGGTCAAAAAACACATCTTGCGTCCCGTGGGCCTCGCCATCGACTCGAGACAGCCATATTCCAAAAAAGCCATCTCAAAGACGCGTTCCTTCAGCACACCGTTGTAATGGTTGGTCATACGCGACGTGCCTGTCCAGACCTGGGCGATATAGCCGTCGCAATTCTCCATGGAATTCAACGAACATTCAGGAGAAACGATGCCCCACTGGGCATAATTGAGCAAAGAGTGCGTCGGCACAAAACACCGGACCTCTCTCCCCTGCTCACGTCCATATTGTTTGGCGTAGGCGAAAGCATCATCGAGGGCACGACAATAAAGATGATACTTGAGTTTGTTGGATAAATAGGTATTCTCCGCTGACTCATGCTGTGGCCGCCAAGGGAAGCCATAAAAGTCCTGCCACTCACGCTTGAAAGCCTCACTATAGCCACTCCACACCCAGAACTCCGGCTCTTCGAAGTACAAGGTATTCAAACCCTCGTCAATGGCGCGTTTGATGTGATTCTCTTTGAAATAATCCAGAAAGCCATGGGTTGGCACAACGTAAGGCGAATTGGGACCATGCATGATCCCTTCGCCAGAAAGTCTCCTTTGCACCTCATCGTCATGGGGCTTTCCATCCCATTCGCCCTTGAAATAAGCGTCAAAGCCACCCCAAGCAATGCCCGACATGAAATGCGTGGTATAGCCATGGTCGCGCCATGAATTCACACGGTCGTTGAACGAAAGCGACATATAATCGCCTGCGCCATACACCATGACCACATCGGAACGTACATCAAGGGTAGGTTTCCATTCGGAAAGGGTCTGAAACGAAGTCTTTTCACGCTGTGCCGAAAGCTGTTGCATCACCATGAATAGCGACAAGACAACGAGCAGGGTTCTACGCATAAGTGACTTTATTTTGTCATGATGGATTTAAAGAATATCTCGGCATCCTTCCACACTGTATAGTCGCGGGCGTAAAGCAGGTTCATCTGGTTAAGGACATCGGCTTCGATATTCTTTTCCAAATGGGAGGCGGGATTATAGATGCCCTTGCGAATCTTGGGCAGTTTTTGCGATTCATCGGCGGGCGAGCAATATCCCACCCAGGTTCTGCGGCCAAACAGCACAAAAACAGCGTTTTTGAGGAATTGCACAGGCTGCTTCACGACCAAAGCCAAGGGCAACCAGAAAACAATGCTGAACAGGCTCATCAGCACATCGAAAAGGCGTTTGTTACGGCGGTTGGCCACCGTGTCAATCGCCTTGATATCAACGGTGTAAAGGTCGCCGCGCGTGTTGATGCTGTTGCTGCCGATGATGGACAGACTGTCCTCTGGCGCAATCTTATAATCCACATTGGTGGCGTGCCAGTCCACCATCTTGTCGATGATGACCTGATGCGGCACGTCCTTTGAACAGAAAATGACCTCGGTGATCTTATAAATCTCAATGATGTCGGGCACCTGCGAGAGGTTGCCGATGAAGCCTTCTGGAGCCTCGCCTTGCGCCTCCGAACTCACCAAACCGATGAAATCAGGCTTGATGGAAGTGCTTTCCAAGATGGAATTGACGCGTTGTGTCTCTTCGGGGCTACCGATGACCAAGAATCGCTTCTTCTCCGTCCGTTTCGACTGGAAGTTCTCATTGCCCATCAAGATGCCTATGGCTCGCGTGATGCTCATCTCCAAGGCTAACCATATCATTCCGAAGAGAATCAAGGCACGCGAAAAACGGAGGCTCTCGGGCAGCAAGGCATACAACACCAAAATCACAGCGCTGCCAAAGGCCACACCGAGGATGGCTTTCGCGATGCTATAAGGTTTGTCGTAACCTCCTGTGAAATAGGTGGACAACAGCCAAATCAAGATGTAAATCGGTAGTACCACCGCAAAGAGCACCGCTGGATAGGTGCCCACGCCGCCATAGATGTTGCCATGACCCCAAGAATAACTGATGGCCGCCAAGCCGCCGTAACGATGGCTGCCTTGTGGAAAAACTGCGACACCAACGCGAAAAACGCCTTGATGTAGATGGCCATATTAATAAGGAAAGAGAACGACTTGGCCCATGAGTTACCGAAGTGTTTCTTGGCAAAAATCTCCATGGCGCGGTAGAAGACAAACACATAGTTGACGCTGGTCTTCTTCGTGCTCTCGCCTTTGTAGTGGATGATGCGCGTCTCTGGAAAATAGTAATTCTTGTAGCCGCCTTGCGTGATACGGTACGACAGGTCAATGTCTTCGCCATACATGAAAAAGGTCTCATCCAACAAACCAACTTTGTCGAGTGTCTCCTTCCGCATGAGCATGAAAGCCCCTGCCAAAATCTCCACCTCGTTGGTCTCATCGTTGGAGAGATGCCCCATGTAATAACGGGCGAAACGCTTGCTGTGCGGGAAGAGCTTGGCCAAGCCAAACATCTTATAGAACGCCGTTTTTGCTGTAGGCAAACCACGTTTCGACTCTGGCAAAAACTGTCCCTTACCGTCCACCATCTTCACGCCGAGACCGCCAGCATCGGGGTGGCTGTCCATGAAGGCGATGCATTTCGAGAAGGTGTCGTCTTCCACCACCGTGTCGGGATTGAGCAACAGTACATACTCGCCCATCGAGATGCGGATGGCCTGGTTGTTGGCTTTCGCAAAACCGACATTCTCCTTGTTGGCGATGACCTTCACCTCGGGGAACTTCTGCGCCAGCATCTTCAACGAGCCGTCGACCGAGTTGTTGTCGACGACAAACACCTCCCCTTCGATACCCTGCATGGCACGACGCACCGAATAGAGGCATTGTTCGAGGAAATACTCGACGTTGTAGTTGACGATGACGACAGAGAGTTTCATTTTCTCTACTTTTCAGGCTTGCTATCCAAATTGACCTTCACCGCCTTGATTTTCAGACCATCATATTCCTTAAGGGTGTCGCTAATGTTCTCCAAACCGCAGGCATTCAGAATCTTACCCTTGATGGCGGTGTTCTGCATCCAACCTGTGAACTGCTCAGCACCAGGGCCGTAGGCATAGACCATCACCGGCAAGCAAGTATGACTTCTTGTCGAGTAATTAAACACGACATTGGTGTATTTGCCTTGCGGGTCGGGCAAGGTCAGGCCGCCTGTCTCATGGTCGGCGGTGACCACGACCAGCGTGTTGCCTTTCTCCTTGGCATAGTCGAGAGCGACCTTGATGGCATAGTCGAAGTCGAGCATCTCATCCATCATCCAGGTGGAGTCGTTGCCATGGCAGGCAAAGTCGATTTGCGAGCCTTCCACCATGAGGAAGAAGCCGTTTTCAGCATTATCCAAGGTCTTCAAAGCCGTCTTGACGGCACGCGGCAGGAAGTCGCCACGATCAGCGGCATGCGGCATGTGGTCGGCATTGGCCATGACAGCGTATTTTTTGCAGGTCACGTCGATGTCGGCGAGGGTGTCATAGACCTTCCAACCAAGTTCGTTCTCCATGCGTTCCACAAGGTTGATGCTGTCCTTGCGTTGGTTGAAATGCTTCATGCCACCACCAATGATAAAGTTCAGATAAGGATTTTCGGCCATCTGCACAGCAATATCCTCATATTGTTTGCGATGCGGCACCTTGGCATAGAAAGAGGCAGGTGTGGCATGGGTGACATAGCTCGACACCACGATGCCGGTCTCCTTGCCTTGCTCCTTCATCACCTCAAGGACCGTTTTCACTGGAATCGAGTCAGGATTCACACCAATCATGGCGTTTTTTGTCTTGTGGTCGCTGGCAAGGGCTGTGCCTGCTGCAGCCGAATCGGTGATGTCGTTGCTGGCAGAATGGGTGTCAACTACGCCGATGTAAGGGAATTGCGAAAAGGTCATTTTTTCGCCCGATGCCAACATAGCTGCATATACCTGTGGCAAAGCCATACCGTCGCCAATCATGTAAATGACATTCATGGCTTTGGGTGGTTCAGGCGTTTCTTCTTTCTTGGTGCCACATGAGGACAACATGCCCAGCATGACGAGAACGATTAGGGATAGAGTAGTTAGTTTTTTCATTATCGTTGAATCGTTGATTGTTAAATCGTTTAATTGTTGAGGTTACCTGCGGGAATGGAGAGCTTGTCTGTAGTTAAAAGGCGGCGGCTTCAAGAATCTTTTGACTTGTGAACTCCACAAGCCGCCGCATTAAATGAGAACCTCACCACGCCATTCCCGCAAGGGAATCCCTTTTATATCGTCTATTTCTGTCGTTTATTGTTTGCGTGCCACAACTTTTTTCACCGCCTCCACGATGTCGGGCGTATCGAGATGATAGGCTTTCAAGAGTTCGTCAGGCGTACCGCTTTGGCCGAAAACATCATTGACAGCCACCATTTCCATCGGGCAAGGCATGTTCAAGGCAAGCACTTGTGCGATGCTGTCGCCCAAGCCGCCGTTGCGTTGGTGTTCCTCTGCGGTGACCACACAACGGGTCTTCCCTACCGATTTCAGCACGGCCTCCACATCCAACGGCTTGATGGTGTGAATGTTAATCAGCTCTGCATTGATGCCCATCTCCTTCAGTATCGGAAGCGCTTGCACAGCCTTCCAAACGAGATGACCGCAGGCGAAGATGGTCACATCTGTGCCTTCTTGTAGCATTTGTGCCTTGCCAATGATGAACTTCTCATCTACTTGGGTGAAATTCGGCACTTTCGGACGACCAAAACGCAAATAAACTGGGCCATCGTATTCCGCAACGGCAATGGTGGCATTTTTGGTCTGATTGAAGTCGCACGGCACGATGACCGTCATGTTGGGCAGCATCTTCATCAGCCCGATGTCCTCGAGGATTTGGTGTGTGGCACCATCTTCACCAAGGGTTACACCTGCATGGGAAGCGGCAATCTTCACGTTCTTGTTGGAATAGGCCACACTTTGACGAATTTGGTCATAGACGCGACCCGTTGCAAAAGCCGCAAATGTACCCGTGAACGGCACGAAACCGCTCAAAGCCATACCTGCCGCCATGTTAACCATATTGGCCTCGGCGATGCCCGTCTGGAAAAAACGGCTGGGGAACTCCTTGGCGAAGTCGCCCATCTTCAGCGAGCCGGTGAGGTCGGCACAGAAGGCCACCACCTTGGGATTGCGGCGACCTGCTTCGAGCAAGCCTTCACCGAACCCCGATCTTGTATCTTTTTGGTTTTGAATTGTAAAGTCCATGTTTTTCAGTGATTTAAAATTCAATATTCAAAATTCAAAATTTTAGATTGAGTTTCCCTGCGGGAATGGAGTTTATTCGTTACATTAATCGCGGCGGCAAGAGAATTTGGCTAACCATAGCACCACTGGCCGCCGCAAACAAAAACAATCTCTGAACTCCATTCCCGAAAGGGAATCTAATAATCTCCCAAAGTCTCCTCCAGCTGTGACAATGCGTTGGCAGCCTGCTCGTCGTTGGGAGCCGTGCCGTGCCATTTGTGCGTTCCCATCATGAAATCAACGCCCATGCCCATCTCAGTGTGAGCCAAGATGAGTTGTGGCCTGCCCTGATGGGTGTTTTCATGTGCGAGTTTCAAAATATTCACGAGGGCATGCATGTCGTTTCCGCTCACCTCAAGGACATACCAGCCGAAAGCCTCGTATTTGGCGCGTAAGTCTCCAAGACTAAGCACGTCATCCGTGGGGCCATCGATTTGTTTCTTGTTATAATCGATGATGGCGATGAGGTTGTCGACACCCTTGGCAGGCGCATACATGGCGGCCTCCCAGATTTGACCTTCCTCCTGTTCGCCGTCGCCCATGAGGACATAGACGATATGTTGGTCGCCATTCAGCTTCTTGGCCTGTGCTGCACCTACTGCAACAGATAGGCCTTGTCCAAGTGAACCCGATGCGATACGGACACCTGGCAGCCCCTCTGCCGTGGTGGGATGTCCTTGCAGACGGGTGCCAAGTCGACGGAAGGTTGCTAACTCTTTGACAGGGAAATAGCCGCGTCTTGCCAAGATGCTGTAAAACATCGGGCTGATGTGGCCGTTGGAGAGGAAGAACATGTCCTCGCCGTTGCCATCCATGCGGAAGTGGGCGGGGTCGATTTGCATTTGGTCGAAATAAAGGGCTGTGACAATGTCAGTTGCGCCCAGCGAACCGCCTGGATGTCCCGACTGGCACCCATGCACCATGCGGATGATGTCGCGGCGCACCTGAGAGGCGATTCTTTCTAATTCGTTGATAGTCATATTGGAAGTGTATTTGTTTTACGAAAATCTGACTGCAAATTTACGGAAAAAAACATTTCAAACCTCAAAAACCCACAATTCCCTCTTCCGAAAGTAAAAACGCCTTTTGACAATCCAGGCAAATCATGTTTCCATAGACTTTCGGTTGGCCATTCGGGCACTTAGTATGACCAAAAACCTGATACATTTCCGATTCATTCAACTGTGTTCCTGCAAACTCGTCCATATCCGCCCAAATCATACTCCCTACACGACTCCATCCACCTCGCAAGGCAGAGACATCACTTAAAGCTTCGACAAACTCATCCGTAAACATCAGTCGGTTAAAGGTTTCCGCAGTTATCTCATCGGCTGGGCCAAACAGACTAGAATGTTTTTTCAGCCATTCAGGATGGACACCCGCATGGGAGAAAAGGTATCTTTTCCCACCAACGACATATTCGACAGCCATTTGAAAGCAATCTAAATTCGCTTCGAACGTCGTCCTGATCACATCCGCTTTGTATTCATTATACCGGCTCCCCTGCAACGAGGGAAACAGATAGTGCAAATCATGATTTCCCCATAGCAATGTAACTTGTTCAGCATGAGCTTTCTTCAAAGCAATGATGTCTTGAAGGCTCTTGAAAGCATCCGTCCAATATATCCATTCGTTCTCGTATGGATCCAGGTAGTCGCCGAGGAACACCGCACTTGCATCCGCAGGCAGCTCACCTACCGCTTTCCGCCAGAACTCCCTTCCGTGAAGATCGGGGATGATTATGATGCGCTGATCCATTTCAATCATTATCTACATCTTTTTCAGCCATTCTATTCTGTTTTCTGTCGTAGTCCTTCTTCGACTTGTGCACTTTCGATGGCCGCATACTGACCTGCTTGCCGTATTGCGCGATTTCCTTCTCGCGGTCGGCTTTGAGGAGGGATTTTAGGTTGCAGAATTTTTGCATTTTGGGCTTTTTCTTTTTGGATTTCATGTTGAGTGTTATTCCAAATAATACATTCTCCGTTCTTCAGGCGTTAGCGAGCGGTTTTTGAAGCGCTCGCGGGTTTGGTCGATGAGGTCTTGGAGGGGCGGGAAATCATAAATTCTGATAACATTCCCGTTTACTACGGATAGGATTTTCTTACCATCAGGGCTAAAAGAAGCTTCAAGGCCCTGAAGCTTGCATAACTCTATCCCTCTGTACGCATCGAAAATATGGGTGCCGCTACTTGAAGTGGCTAAAAGGAATTTTCCATTAGGACTATAATTGAGGGTCCAAAAACTGCCTTTTATAAAAAGCCAAGGTTTTATTAGTGAATCATGAGATGGTTTATATCGTTTGTCCTTGTTTGTTAAAGACTTTATATCTTTGTATTTCCAAACACTTATTCCGCCCGTGGATATTGAAGCTAGGTATTTATCATCGGGGCTAAAAACGACCGTCCCAGGAGGAGTTGGATAATATGAAACGTATTTACTGTGTTTTCTGTCTCTGATATGAAGAAAATTTTTCGAAGAGATGGCATCAATTCGGCCATTGGTAACTACAGCATCTGTGGCATAATGGTTGAAACACATTTCAGAAAAAGATGGAATTGTTCGAATACATTTCTCTATTCTAAAATCCCAAAATGTGCTACATTCTATACCCTGATGCGATCTTCCCTTTGTCGTCAAAATAACACTTTTGCTATCTGGACTAAATGAAACATATCTAAATTCTTTGTCTAATTTTCTTTCAAACACTTTGCCCGATGAATCGCTAACATAAAGAATACTATCAAATGATATGTATGCAATGAAGTTGCCATCAGGGCTGTATGAGGCACATGAAACTCCTTTAGGTAAGATTTGGGTTTTTGTATCTCCCGTTTGGACATCTATGGAAATAAGACAACCATTTGCAGCAGCTAAAACAATTTGTCCATCGGGGCTGAATGTAGCTGTACTTATAATACTACTAATAAAATTACTACTATAATGAGTATAAAGATCTTGATAGGTTAATGTATTATGAACTTTAAATGTATTATAAAAACCGTTTTCATAATCAAGATAATTTATTTGTGCATAATCAACATCTTCATCGTCCTTATAAAAGAATAGTATTCTGTCGTTAGAAGGGAATGAGGTAAGTGCTATTCGTTGAAACATTTTATTACTAATGGTTTTGATGGGGTGATTTGAATACTTAGTCCATAAATGAATATAATTTTCGTAAACATACAGACCTTTTTCAACACTATTGGAGACATATCCTTGTGTAACAAAATAAGTCCCATTAGGGCTAAAAGATACAGACTCGATATTCTCGATATTTGGAATCTTAATAGAATCGCTTTTCGCTGTATTTGAATTCCAGTTCCAAAAAACTATTCCTTGACCGTCAAATCTCGACCATGTTGCAATTGTCTTTTCGTTTTGGTCAAATATAGCACGATCATGCAGTCTATTATATTTTGTCTCATATTTCCCTAATATCGTGTCAATACACTTTCTGGTTTGGTTATCCCAAATGAAAATGCCTTCGTTACAGCTGGTTATTATCCATTTTCCACTTGGGCTATACGAAACATAGTGTACCCATGAAGGTAAAGAAATGGTGTCATCACAAATCCCTTCCTGATTGTATATATAAACCTTTTCACCTTTACTACCAACAATATATGTCCCCGTTGGATTAATAGAGAATTCTAATAAACCAGAAATAGTATCACAAATTGTATTACTTTCTACATCTATGATGCATATACTAGCATAGGTCGTTGTAGGAGTGGCAATTCTCTTTCCATCTTGACTAATTGAACATCTATCAGTAGATGGGAAGGGCCCAAAAATAGTTTTTATAGGGGTCAAATTTTCAGCATCAAGTATGCAAAGGTTGTCGCCATCACGGGCTAAAATCTTTTTTCCGTCAGGAAAAACAGCGACAGGTTGAACATTTAATGGAATTGTACCTCCCACATAGCCCAATGCTTTCCGAAATGCGAAATCAGCCTCAAGTGTATATTGGTTTTTAGGATGAGTTTTGTCATTAGAGTCAGGTAATATTTCATAAGCTAATCTTGCCGCCAATGTTGCATCTTGTTCCGCTAACACATTGACTTGGGCAGCGATGAGTCGCGATTGGCTTTCCTGTGCTTCTATCCTTAACTCTTGCATTTTAACATACTGAAAAAAAAAGGGAATCAAAGCCAATACCATCACAATCGCTACAACTATAAATACTCTTTTTTTTAGTTGCTTCCTCTTTCTTTCCCTCTCCTCAAAAGCCTTCCTGTCTTCATACACCGCCACGCCTAACTGGTCGTGCAATAGTTCCACCTGATTCTGTCCAACGACATGCAATATTTGGTTTTCACCTTCAATCAGCTTTTGATAATCGTCACCAAAAACGCTTTTTACTTCTTCGGAATTTGCAAGTTTGCGAGTACCGTCCCCAAAAATGAGGTGATCTTGGATATATCTAACCTTGTTGTCTGCCAATTCTTTGATGGCATCTTGGTAATACACCTCCATGACATTCTTAATCAATTCTCCTACTTTATTCTTCCATAATCTGTCCAAATCATCCATCGTGATTTTTTCACCAGTCTTTTTATCAAAGGTTCTGGCACACAGCAAAGATAACAACAGCGTGTCAATCTCGCCTTTTTTGTTCGGATCCGCCAATTTGATGATTTGCTCGGCGATGCCGTCTTCTTTGTCTTTTTCAATACAATCTTTTTCAGTTCCAGGGATGAGAATGGCATCTTTGGCTCCCTGCATGGAAAGGGCACGCAAACGGTAACGACAACGCTTTAACTCAGAAAGATAATTGTTATCAATGCTGTCTTCCAACCGATATAGCGCATCTTCACGAATGGAGATGACAAAACGGAAGTTGAAGTCGTAATTGTACTGGACATTTTCGACTTTACGAGAGCTGAGCGCATGGCTCTCATCCATCAGATAAGCAATCTGACGCAACAATACCTCAGCATCGTCTTTATGGTCACGCAGCACTTCCTCAAATTGGTCAAGAGCGATAACCGGAAATACCTTGTGCTGAGATAAAGCATCTTTGAAATGGTTGCGGGCAAAATAACCCCACAGATAATTAGGTTCAAATTCTTCCGGCAAATCCACAACGTCAAAAGTCTGCGTGTTCACCTCCTTGATTTGCAATGTCTCATTGATTTTTTCGACAATGCATCGTTGGAAACTGGTGGCGGCATCAATGGATAGACGAATACTGATAGGAAGGTAATATTTCTCCCTAAGGGAAGGAAACACACCAGCGTTGAGCAAAGAGGTCTTTCCTATGCCGCTCTTGCCGTATAGCGTTACAAATATATTGTTGGTGACGAGTTGAGTTACGCTGCGTATCTCTTCTTCTCGGCCACAGAATTTTTTGGGGTCACGACTATCAAGCCGTACTTTTTCTTCATCTTCATAGGAGGCAAGTCCGGCCCATGGATTTTCAATATCTGATGCAGTTCCCATAATGTGATTATTTTTTCAGGTTTTCGTCTATATCGTTCAAAAGTTTGTTAAACCAGTTGGTTTCTTTAGTCTCAATAATTGAAATGGGATACCCGATGATGTTTTCAAAAGTTTTTCGGTAATCTTCTTTCAAAGAAAAACCTTCTGTCGCAAGCGGAATAATCATCTTACCTTTTTCAAGAGCAATTCTCCATTCGCCGTTATAGAAATTATCCGTTATATTATTGGTTAAATCCTCTGCTACACTTGGTGTGAGCAATAGAACAAAAACCTTGGCGTTCTTGATGCCATTTAGTATTTCCTTTTCGTAATTATCGCCACATAATATTTTTTCATCGTCAAACCATAAGTTAGGATATAAAGATTGTAGCTTCAAAAACAGTTCTCGTGCAATCTTTTTATCTCTATTGCAATAGGAAAAAAAGATGACTCCCCGTCGACGTAATTTGAGAACTTGGTCACGGTATGAATTGTTATCATCTAAAGAGGTAAGAGCATTGTGGATATCTTGCATAAATTTACGGGTAGGATCTTTTTCTCCGTCAGTTTTCTCCTGGGGATGGGTAAACACCCGGGCATTGAAAAGATAGGTTTTCAAATTCTTTTCAGACCGGTCATTCTCATCAAAAACGATTGCAATCTCCCCTTCTCGTTGCTTGTCTTTCTCACGTTTCAGGATGTACCAGAAGAATCGGAAATACCAATCATCGAACTTACAGCCTAAAGAAAGCAGGCGCTTACTCTGTATGAACTGCATCATTTTGTCGCTTCTCGCATCAAAACTCATCCATCGCTCTATGGCTTGAATATAATCAAAGTCAATCCGTGCATATTTCATGTCTACTTTTTCTTCACATTTTCCGAAAGCATAAATAAGGGTTGGTTCATTGTAATCTTTAGGGTCTGGGTATTTGGTCAAACGTTTTTGGAAATTGGATAACGACTCTGCATCCCAAATGTTTACGACATTGAGTAATTTGTCATCCTTGTCATCCCAAATATCACGCATCAGCATTTCCAAATAGCTGTCGAACGTTGTGGTGATGACTACTTTGAAGAGTTTGGTGCGAAGTAGATTCCTTAACTCTTCAGAGATGTCTCCAATCTCCATTTCTTTTTTAAACTTCTCCTTTGAAAGCAAATTGCGAATAGGGTCAATCATTTCGTTTGAATGAAGAAAAAGCTCATTAAAGTTTTCATAATTGCTTTTTAATCGTTTATTGACATGTCGTAATAAATATCTGTTGATGTCTCCAGAAGGTTCAACCTTGGTGTCAAGAATCACTTCGCTTCCAATAATCAAAATATACATATTATTGAACACTTCCTCAATGAACTTGCTCATATCAAACGACAAGTCTGGTAAATCATTTATCGATTCGTCATAATCGTATTCATCGGGTTGGAATGCCATAGATATTATTTTTTTGTGTTTATTACTCAATTTCTTTTTATAGTGAGAAAATATTAGTCTACAATTTGGTATCACTGTTGCGATGAATATCCATCAATTTCCTAATGACAAAAAAAAGCACATGTTATACAGCATCACCAAGGTCTTGAATTCTTCTTTGTTGAGAGTCATATCTTTTTAATTGTAATAGTTTTTCGCTTGCAAATTTACAAAAATTAGTATTGTCCCGCAAAACAGGGAAAAAAACTACAGGAACACCATACCTTATACTCACACACCCCTATATCTGAAAAGCGGCAGATATGGGTGTCACAGCTCTGAGATATGGGTGTCCTGGAAAAATAAAGTACCCTGTCTCAAACATCAAGCACAATCACGCCACCCCTCCATACTGTCGATAGACAAAATCGTATACCACACCTTGATAATATGCGATGCTGTCGTCAGGATAACTATATGGAAGCTCCTCATACAACAGGTCACGAATGGTCACATTGAGGATGGCGCGCGTCTCGGCCTTGTCGAACGGATGATCCATCTCTTCCAACAGTTGCTTGATTTTGGCGAGTAAGTCCACAGCCACTGTCTTCAGCTTCTTGATGTCCTCCTTCGTCAAGTCTTCCTTGAAGAGTACATCGTACATCGAGAGTTGCTCGTCGTTCTCGAAGCCCTCCCTGACGTAGCGCTTTTCCTCCTCGGTCAGGTCGTGCGACAACTTCATCAGTTCCTCAAAGGTCTTTTCTATCGTGGCACGGTTCTGCTCTTGGTTGTAGTCTTTGATGATTTGCTGGTACCGCTCATAGAAGTTGATGCGCGATGGATTGGCGGCCATCATCTGGGCTATGCGCTCTTGCAACAGCTCCTGTATGTCCTTCATCACCAGGTTTTTCTCCTTACTTCTGGCAAACTCGCTCCTGAGCAAGTCGAAATTAATGCCGCTGATGTCGAAACGGCGGCTGTCACCTTCCGAGATTGTAAGGTTTTCCACTTCAAGATGCTCATTCACAATCTCATTGATGGTCACGCTGAGATCGGTGATGTCGGCGTGCTTGCGTTTCTTCTGCAACTCCTTGTAGATGGCTTCGATGGCATCCTTTTGTTGTTTCATCTCTGGAGTGATATCCTCACGGTCAAGATATTTCCACAGTTTAAGCAAGGTGGTGGCAAAAGTGCAATAGGTCTTCCTGATTTCCAAGGTCTCACACATGGCATTGGCAGCCTCTTTCAGCGACGAGAGCTTATAGAAACTTTCCGCTTCGATCAGTTGTTTTAACTCAAAGCCATGTTCTTTCAAGAATACCGTGGCAGCAGCTATGGTCCGGATTACCTGCTTGATAAGTTCTTTTTTGTCGATGGTCGGGTCGTTGCCGCTTTGACCACCATCGGGATTGGCGGTATAGTCGGCCAAGGCCTGCCGCAAGGCTTTCACGATGCCCATGTAGTCAATGATGAGGCCGTTGGTCTTGCCTTCGGCCACGCGGTTGGCACGGGCTATGGTCTGCATCAGCGTGTGGGCCTTCATGGGTTTGTCGATGTAGAGGCACGACAAGGTCTTCACGTCGAAGCCTGTCAGCCACATGGCGCAGACAAAAACGATGCGGAGTTTCGAGTCGGCATCTTTGAACTCCTTGTCGAGTTCACGTTTCTCCATCTTCTCGCGGTGCGTCTTGATGTCCAAGCCCCACTTCTCGAAGGTCTGCATCTCGTTCTGCTCTTGCGAGACGACCACGGCCATCTCGGTTTCCTTCATCCATTCTAACTTGCGATGCAGCTCTTGCACTTCCTGTTGTGAAGTACAGGCGGCAATGGTTTGCTCCAAAGCCTTGATTTCTTGTTGCCAGTATTCCTGGGCATAGTCGTACATGCGCACACAAGTCACTTTGTTGTAACACACGAACATGGCCTTTCCTGAAGTCCAGAGGTCGCTGTAGTGCTTCACGAAGTCCTGTGCCACGATTCGCAGCCTGCTTCTAGCGGTCAGCAGGTGGACTTCCTTTGAAAACTCGCGTTCCAGTTTGGCCAATTGCGAGGCATCCATGTCGCCAGCCTGCTCCAAGGCGGCAGCAATCTCCTCGTTGATTTCGGGGTTCTTCAGGTCCTTCAGCTTCTCGCCACGGTTCTCGTAGAACAAAGGCACGGTGGCCTTGTCGTCCACAGCGCGTTTGAAGTCGTAGAT
The DNA here is from genome assembly GCA_900317155.1 of uncultured Bacteroidales bacterium. Lineage (GTDB taxonomy): Bacteria > Bacteroidota > Bacteroidia > Bacteroidales > F082 > Limimorpha. The sequence continues at coordinate 95,220 of ONFO01000008.1, read as the reverse complement.
GCTGACATAGCCGCCAAAGGTGCGGGCGGTGATGTTGTCGTTGGAAAGCAAGGGCGTGCCCGTGAATCCGATGCGGTGTGCCGTAGGCAACAGGTGCATCAGGTTGTCGGCGAAGATGCCGTTTTGCGTACGGTGTGCCTCATCGCTCATCACGATAATGTCGTGGTCGGGATGGATGGGCGTGGCATTGGGGTCGTTAAACTTTTGTATGAGCGAGAAGATGAAGGAAGGATTGCCTCTCAGCTTGGCTTTCAGGTCTTCACCGCTCGAAGCGATGAACTTCTCGGCCTTCACCTTGCCCAACAGCCCGCAGTTCTCGAAGGTGTCGCTGATTTGCTTGTTCAGCTCATCGCGATCGGTGAGGACAACGATGGTTGGCGAGCCTTCAAACTTGCGGCGGATCTTCTGCGACAGGAACAGCATGGAATAGCTCTTGCCGCTGCCTTGGGTATGCCAAAACACGCCCAACTTGCCGTTGAGATACTGGCGGTTGCGATACATCTCAACGGCTTGGTTCACACCGAGATATTGGTGGTTACGGGCCAAAATCTTCACCGTGTTACCGCCAGAGTGGTCGTAGAGGATGAAGTTCTCCAGCAGGTCGAGGAAGTTCTCTTTCTTGCAGATGCCGCGCAGCATGGTGGGCAGCTCGATGTTGCCCTCCTCCATCTCGTTGAGTCGTTTCCACTCGTGGAAGAACTCCCATTTCGAGTCGATGGTGCCCACCCGCGCCTCCAAGCCGTTACTAAACATGATGAAGGCATTGTGGTAGAACAGTTGCGGGATGGTATCGAGATAGTCGCGGTAGTTCATGTTGAAGGCATCCACCACCTCCACGTCATGGTTTTTCAGCTCCATGAAAAGCAAGGGGATGCCGTTGACGAAGCCCACGATGTCGGCACGGCGGCGATAGAGGTTGCCATGCACCCACAGCTCGCGCACACAGAGGAACTCGTTCTTGTCGGGCGCGTTGAAGTCGATGACCTTGGCGCGCACTTCCTCGGTCTCGCCGTTGGGTTTTACCCGCGTCACGGGCACGCCGTCGCGGATGTACTGATACTTCTGCTCGTTGATTTGCATCAGCGTCTGGCTGCTCATGCGTTCCGTCATGCGCTCCACGGCTTCTTGCAGTTGCTTCTCGGTAAGCCAAGGGTTGAGGGCTTTGAGTGCCTTGCAGAAATGGCGGATGAGCAGCACCTCACAGTAAGTGGCACGGCTCAATGTGCCGTCCTTGCCCAAAGTCTCCTGGTCGAAGGCATAGATGCTCTTCCAGCCCAATTCCTTTTCCATGAAATCGGCAGTGCTGCGCTGTATCAGTTGGTCTTCGCTGTAGTCGTGTGACATAGACGTTATATTGGTTTAGGCTTACGAGGCTCTCCGATTACTATTTGCTTTTTTTCACCATTTATATCATAGCGATTCAAACGGATTTTTTTCATTGGTGATATTTTATGTAATGCCGATTTCAGCTTTCCGACTTTTGTTTTTGAACAATTAGAATCATACCTAATTTCTTTAATAACACACCCCCAGTCAATTTTTACAACTAAATGTAAACCTTGGCATTTCTTTGCTTCTTGATTATCTGGAACTATCATAATCCTGGTTTCTCTTTCATGTTCAAACGCGTCCCTCTTAAGAAGCATTAAATTCAAATACTTATCTCGAGAGAAATCATTGAAGAACATGGAGTAAAGTTCGTTTTCTTCATTTAAATTAATAATTGATCTGTCCATATTATCAATAAAACCTTGCCAAAAATATGAAACGGCACCCTCGTAAATTGCACAATCTTTTATGTTTATATTATTAACAATCTGCTCTCTCAGCTTATATCTATCTAATTTTAATTGCACGCAGCACGCTCCCTTCTTTCCATGAGAATAGATTTTCCATGAAGGTTCGTTTTCCTTTTTGTTCGTTAAGCATGTAGCATATAGAAGTGGACAAGTTTTATTTTTGTCTTTTCCATTAAGCACATTGTCATATATCGCATTATAGAAACGGCTTTCATATTGATCTTCCCAAACCGAAGGCTCTACAAAATGAAGAGTACCATTTTCAAGACAATCTAAAGCCCTATCAATAGTCATATATTTATAGAAATTCTGACCCGTACTAAAATTTCCAATCTTATAGTAAGTCACTGTTTGGTTCTTGGGAGAAAACCTTGATGTTGCAGGCACCAGTTGAATGCCCTTCAATGTGTATTTTTTAAAACCTTTAGCGGTTCTAACCTTTGGTATTTTTGACGTTTCCATATTGAATTTATTTATAAAATTACATTATCATCTCCCCTCCCATCAGCTTCGGCAGCAAGCGGTTTCAGACCTCATTCTATAGATTAAACCATGCAAACAACGCATAAACGGCATAGAGACATAAAATAACAATAATACATATCACCATACCCAACAACTCGCCAATACTTTCTGGATCTGGCGCTTCTGGAATACTTGTGAATTGTTCATGATAATCCTTAGGAACATTATAAGGCTTAAGTTTGTATTGCTGCCTTTCATCTTCTGGTATTTGACTGTTTTCCAACTCTTTTAAAAATGTTTTCAAATTTCTCTTTTTCCAATTGCTGTAAGATGTTTTACCTTGAATGAATTGGACAATGAAAACTATTGGAGCTATTACAAAAAAAACGAAGAAGAACAGGTAGAACCACTTTGAAAACTTAAATATGAATTTAGGGTAATTCATTTTTAAATTAATCAACCAATCTAAATTATTGGAAGAATCCTCAATTTTTGCATAGTCAACAGTGTGAATAATAACTTTAGCGCCCGTCACATCTCTTTCATTAAAAGATACCGAAGGATAATCCTTATTATTATTGATAGGAGTCATCAATACTTCTATCTGCATCATTTCATTGGGTTTCCATTTCTTGAACATAATGGTAAAAGAATTCTCTGATTGTTCATAATTGGCATCAAAATCATTCTTAGAAACATTGTAACTGATAACCTGATAATTGGTGTCAATAGTAATGATTAATCTCTCGTTCAATATTGCACTTGACGAGCCACTTCCTATGACGGATTGCATTCCAACATTATTTAATACAAAGCGTAGTTTCCATACATCATCTATTTTTTCTCCCTTGTATTGCACGGTCAGGGAATCTACTTTTGTGCCAAATGAAAGCATTCTTTCTGTGTAGCACTCAATCTTTATTTTTTTATCTTTATAAAATGGTGTGGACCAAAAAAAGGCTATAACGGTCGCCAAACTGGCTAATCCTCCTAAAACCAGAAGTACTTTCTTTGTATTATTCCAATGCATGGTTTTCATGATTTATTGATTGTATACTATTATTGAATAATTCTTATTTAACTTCCATTTCCCCTCCCATCAGCCTCGGCAGCAAGCGGTCGCGGGCCTCGGTGAGAAGGCGAATTTGATTATCTGTTTTCAGTATCTTATCGTCTATATTTCCTGCAATTGTATTAAATCTCTGAATCAATTTATCAGAAGGAATCATGAACTCCTGATTTAACAATTCATCTTTGGAAATCGAAGCAAAAATAGCCCCATTCCCGATGATATTATCTTTGAAAAATCGCTCCTTCAATAAATAAAACAGGAAACTTTGGTATCCTTGAATATGAGTCATTGCAGCCAAGCCACGGCCAATGACAATTTTGTTCTTTGTGATATTCAACCGGCCAACAGGTGCCCTTACACTAAAAAGAACGCTATTGGGTTCTGCTATTCTTGTATAGGATGTACTATAGGTATCGTCAACAACAAATCGGTTTCCATAACTACCAACACCTTGGTGGAAAGGCAAACCTTTATTTTCATTGTTGTAATATTCCGACTTTGGGCTTTGACCCATAATTACTTTTGCAAAATCAACAAGTCTCTTCCTCTCCCACCCCTCCGGCAAGCCATCCACCATCTTGGCATTTTCATATCCAGGGAAGCGAAGGTCAACAAACCATTCCTTATAGAGCCGCTGGGCGGCTTCCTCCAACAGTTTGATTTGCTTTTGGTAGTTCTCTATCAGGGAGTCGTAGCGGGCCAAAATGCAACCTATCCTTTTTTGAATTTCTTTATCTTGTTCAGCGACAAGTTCTATCTTCTCAAAATTAGACTTTGAAACATACTCTCGACCAGAAGCCGTGCCCAAATTATATGCTTTTAGTCCAGGCAAGAAGTTCTTTATAAGATAGTAAACATACTCATTATCATAGTTTTCATTGCAAACTATTGAGTTAATAGATTGGTTTGTATAACATGCACAATGCGTCATCGTCATTTTAGTGCCAATGGTTCCAATACAAGGGACACATATAGCACCTTGGGGGACTAAACTACTTTCATATTTTTCAGCAGCAAGCTTTGAGTACATTTCTTCAGTCTCATAAGTAAACTTACTTTGTTCAGAAATATCCGTAGGCTTTATAAATACCGCATAATCACCATAATAATTCTTGTTGGTGGTTGGCGGCGTTTTTCCTGTTATGATAGTACCCAAATCACCTATTGTAATTGTCTTCCTCATGATCTGTCCTCCTTTCCATCATTAATCACCTCCACACCATCCTCTTGTTCATAATAATAGGAATAGTCGATGCCTTTCATGAAGATTTCGCGGTCGTCGATGCGGTCGGTCAGTGCCTGGGCCAGCAATGCGCGTATCATGCCGCTGTCCTTCTCGCTTTCTATCATCGCGTTCAGATAATCCCGTTTGCCTATCTTGCTCCAGTCGACGCATCGTCCGAGTCGTTTTTTCAATATGAGGTCGAGCCAGATGCGCGTCGAGCGTCCGTTACCCTCCATGAACGGATGGGCCATATTCATCTCCACGTACTTGTCCACAATCTCATCGAAAGTGTTGTCAGGCATGTTCTCCACCGTTTGCAAATACTGGTGCAGATGCTCCGCCAAGCAAAAGATGGTATTGCCTTTCGATATAGTTTTGGTGCGTATCTTTCCAGCAAAATCGTAAAGTCCGCCAAAGAGGTAGGCGTGTATCTGCTGCAACGATTTCACCTTGCCCACATCCTTGTCAGCCACAAGGTTACTCTCCCAAAAGGCATAAGCCTTCTTGCGGCTCTGCCCATCGATAGTATTGTCGTTGTATGTAAACCAATCGAGGAAGTCCATGGCACGTTGATTATTGGTATATTTGGCCAACATCGTAATGCCTTCAGCGTCCAAAACGTCGGTATTGTATCGTTTGCCATCGGCAGCGGTCAACTTCAGTTGGTTAGTGGCACTAACCAACTCATTCCCCTCCTTGCGCAGTTTGGTCTTAAGGTATTTCCAATAGTTGCGGTTTTTCTGATAATCTGCTTGGTCGTTGATGGCACCAACAACATCCAGCACGGAAAACCACCACTTGGAATGATCCTCATCCCAAACGGCCCTCACTTCATGGTCCTTATAGAAACGGAAAGAGATTTTGCTCATTTCAGTCCCTCCCACGCTTTTTGTATTTCGTCCATCAGAGCGTTGGCCTCTTGGTTCAGTTGTGCCAGTTCCGCGTGAATCTCGTTCATGCGCTCGTGGAAGTCCACGCCGTCGTCCTCTTGTTCGGCCACGCCCACGTAGGCACCCGGTGTCAGTGAGTAGTTTTTCTCCTCAATCTCTTGAATGGTGGCCATTTTGCAAAGACCCAACACATCCTGATAAGAGCCATCCTCGCCAAACTTCGACACGAGCCATTCGCGCTGGCGAGCGGTTTCAAGCATGTCTTCCAACTCGGCAATCTTTGCGTTTTGTTCTGCCTCAATACGTTTCTTGTCCTTACGCGGCGCATCGGCAATCAGTTGTTTGGCCTCGGCTTTCTGTTTTTGTAGGGCTTCTTCAAGGGTAGCCACGGTTTGACCGTTGAGGGCTTTGTCGTAATCAGCCACAAGTGCCTTGTATTTCTCGGTCTCACCCCGATAGAGATGCACGATGGCCTGCAGGTTGCGCAACTGCCACTCCGTCCATTCGTTCAAGGTGCGGTCGACCACGGTGTAGTAGTTGCGGGCATCGATGAACAAAACCTTGTCGCGGATGTCGGCGTTCTTGTTGCGGTCGAAGAACCACAGCGAGCAAGGCAGCGAGAGGGTATAAAAGAAGTTGTTGCCCACGCTCACCATCACGTCCACATCGCCCGTGCGGACGAGCTTTTCGCGGATGTCACGGTCTTTGTTCGCGCTATCAGTGGCCGAGCTGGCCATCACGAAGCCCGCGCGACCATGGTCGTTGAGATAGGCATAGAAATAACTGATCCAAAGGTAGTTGGCATTGCCCACCTCCTTGGTCTTGGCGTTCACGCCAGGCAATCCGAAAGGCAATCGGCCCGCCGCCGAAGCCGACTCAGCCTTCACCTTGTCGACGTTGAAGGGCGGATTGGCCATCACATAGTCGCATTTGCCAGCGAGGTTATGGGCATCGTGGTAGAACGAGTTGGCTTCGTCGCCCGAGATAATCTTGCCGTTCAGCCCGTGTACCGCCATGTTCATCAAGCAGAGCTGGGCGTTGTATTCCACCTTCTCCTGGCCGAAGAAGGTCATCTGCGTGTTGGCGTTCATGCCGTTTTGGTTCACGAAGTCGCCCGTCTGCACAAACATGCCACCGCTGCCACAAGCGGGGTCGAGCATCACGCCTTGCTTGGGTTCCAGCACGTTCACCAACATCTTCACCAACGACTTGGGTGTGAAGAACACACCGTCATCGCTGGCCACGGCACGGGCAAACTTGGAGAGGAAATACTCATAGATGCGCCCGATGATGTCGCCGCCCACCTCGTCGATGGTCTTGTTGTTGAAGATGCGGAGCAGCTCGCGCAACAAGTCGTCCGAAAACATCGTGTAGGTCTTGGGCAGCACGCCCGTCAACTGTTCGCTTTGGTCCTCCACGAGCTGCATGGCATTGTTGACGGCTTCACCCAACGAGTTGATATCATGTCCATCCTTGCTTTTCAGATGGGCGTCGATGATGTTGTCGGGCAGGTTCACCAAATAGTCGAACTGGGCTTCCTTGGGCAGGAAGAGCGCACTTTTGGCGGTAAAATCGCTCGGCTCAACAGGCATCACACGGCCATTGCGCATGGGACGGTTTTGCAAGATCTCGGCCTCCACCATCTTATAGCGGCTGTAGGCATAACGCAGGAAAAGCAGTGCCAACACGGGCATGCAATATTGGTTGCTGGTGAGTTTGCTGCCTTGTCGGAGCAGGTCCGCTGACTCCCAAAGTTCAGCTTCGAGTTTTCGTATGTTGATCATTGTATCTGCTGGTTATAACCTACAAAGATACAACTTTTCCTGTTTTCTGCAATGTGACACCCAATTTTTAGCTTTTGTGTCGGTGGGTGACAATATCCAGGACTTTCAAACGATAGATTATGTCCATGTTGGGCAAAAAAAAGTGGTAGGCAAAGAGCTGCCTACCACGAAGTATATTTCGAATCAAAAGATTAGTTTGTGGCTAAAGTATAGCAATTGTAAACTCCGCCGCGGTTTTTAATCTTAATGTAAAAATAGCCCGTCCATCTTGGAGTAAAGCTTGCAATACACAAATCAACTCCATCGTCATCATAATCAATTAGATTGTTGTTCTCGTCATACACATAAAGGTCAAGATCCGTGTCGCCATCGCCATTTACAACAACATAAGCAGTCTCACCACCATGGAATCTGATTTTCCAGGTATCAGTGGAATGAGCGCCAACACAGTCTTGACGTAAAATTGCACCTGCAACAGCCCCACGGGTTGCACCTTGGCAGTCCTTTATGAGGGCAAGTAAATTCTTGTCACCATCGGCAAATGTGGTGGCATCTGCAAGCAGCTGTTCTTCGGTAAGGGTTGGACGTTCTTTCTTTGTGAGCGTTGAAGAGGCTTCTCCTTCTTTTTCATTGGTAGGAGTCAAACCATCCGTGGCTTTTGTTGCATTTAGTTGTTGGTAAATCTGCACGGCTTGAATGAGAGGAAGGGCTGTCTTGGTTTCGTAACCAAACTTGACAAGTTGCCCGGCCAGATACATGCGTTCAGCTGACTGAGGCATTGCTTTAGCCTCATCTGCTGCAGGGTTGTTTTGTGCGAAAGCGTTCGCGCTGATGAGCAATGCAGCTCCTAAGATAAATTTTTTGAACATAATTGAATAAACTTGGTTTCGCCTATTGTCTCATGGATTCGGCAATACTATGATTTGGTTAAAACCACAAAGAGACTATTGCAAATGCAACTATGGTTTTTTTCGTTGCAAAATTATGAAAAAACTTAATGATTTGAGTTTTGAATTGAAAAAATTTGATTGTTTATAAAGCATCTATTAGAATAAAAGGATCTCTGCATCTAGGTTCATTGAATTCTTCATGTTTTGTCATCAGATCACGGACATTATAGAATGCCTCATAAATTGAATATCCTTGGCTCATTTGATCATAAAAATGGGTCATGAAAAACACCGAGCTTGTTTCTAGGACATCCCAAAGCGTCAAAATCATAGTTTGAGCACCAGCGTTTTTCAATCCCCGTTGAATGCCAAACACACCATCGGCGGTTACACCTCCTAAACCTGTTTCACAGCAATTCAATACAACAAGTTCAGTTTGAGACAAATCCAACGAAGAAATCTCTTTTGCAGAAAGCAGTCCATCAATACTGGTTGGATTAAAATACGGGGTTTTTAAACTCGTATTAATGCCTGAAAAAGCGATGAGACATTCTGATAGAGATTGGTCAGTCATGCATGGCTTCAAATCGGTGCCCAAAGGCACTGTGGCAGCCCTATAAGCGCCATGCGATGAGATATGGATTAAGGAATACCCATTACATAAATCCCTGAATGTAAACTCCGCAGCCTCAACCCCACAAAGCAAGAGGTCTTGAGGATTGTTCCGACAATGTAGGATAGCACTAACTTCTGGTAACGAATATTTTAGTGAATCGAGTAGGAATTTCTCTTCTTTGAAAAAGGTGTATGCAACACTATCATTCTGCATTTCAGTGTAATAATTTGACGAATTGTAATTTACACCACCAATGATTAAGGCATTGCCATCAGACTTTTGAGCTTTCCCTGTCTTGTCTCGTCTCAGTAAGGTACGGGTTGAGGTAAGCCTATGGCATCGATAGTTAGCCGCCGCTTCGGGAAGAAGATATTCTATGGCAATTCTGTGTTGATAACCATCGGGAGCAAACCAAATATCACGAGAATCACCAATAGCTTCGATAAGTTGAGGTCTCCAAATGAAACGGAAAAATCCTGTTGAATCTTCGTATATCCTATTGGTTTTCTGCTTGTTGGTTTTGATATCACGAACATAAGTGAGACGTTCTTGGATGGATGAGGCACCGATATTGTATTGCATGACGCTGTCGGGTGATGCCATTCTAACAAATTTAGGAACCTCATGATTTTTCAACACGAGAGCGGCCATTTTTTGCTTTCCGTATTTCTCGTATTGGATGAATTCGATGGCACAATCTTTGGGTTGCAATTGCTTTTGTATGTCTTGCCAGTCAGCTTCCAAATTGTGTCGACCACCACCGTCACGGTTCAATTCAAGTAACAGTGCCTTGCTGAACAGGGTCACATCATAAAGGAAGGCGGGGTCAGCGTTTTCCAATCTGTAACAGTCCACCACAAAAGGACGGATGCGCATCCAGTACTGTTCGCGCTCCTCGCTGCTCATGGCTTCAAAATGCAACAAGGCATCCTCTTTTTTCAAGGAAAAGAACTCCTTGTAGCATTTGACTGCATCCTCAGTGGGATCGGACATGCCCGTGTCGCCGCTTTCTTGTTGAAGCATCAATATCTTGGCTTTTTTGCGGAGGGCCTCGCCATAACGCTCACTATCGGTATTGCGATAGTTGCTTATCACTGCGTTAATGTCGTCGATGGCTTCGCTGAATCTCGAGACTCGAGCTTTGCACATTGCCTGTTGGGAGATGAAGTCAAGAATGGCATTGTCCGAGTCGGGTAGGTTGTAGAGATAGTTCGAATACTCAAAAGCGCGTTCCATTTCCATATTAGCTTCCACGTAACGACCTTGCTTGTAAAAGAGTTGAGCGAGCTCTTCGTGGATGACGAAACGATAATAGTATGATTCCTGTCCAATGTCGGAAGCTTCAGCAATGGCCAGGGCATCCTTGAAGTGTTTTTCGGCTTGTACATAGGAATGAGAATCCTCGTCGGAGTTGAGGTAATGGTAATCTCCCCAGAGTTTGTCGAGCTTCACCTGAAGCATCAGGTTATTCTCGTCTTCAAGGGTGATTATGCCAACCGTGCGGGCTTGGTTAAGGGCGACTTCGTAAGCATCAATCACGCGTTTGAGCTGGTATTTGTTGCCGATGCCGACGTAGCATTTGTTGCCTTCCTCGAAGAGCGTCTCTAGGCGAGCAATGTATTTCTTGGAGGAATTTGATTCGACTTGTGCAACCAGAGGTGTTGCTACCAAACTGAATAGGAATAGCAGAATACTATATTTTTTTTTCATCATTTTATCTCTTCTATTTGATTGTTGATTTCCTTCGCTTCCTTGCTATCATTGCCATATAGGATAGACTTGATTTCCAATGACTTTCCGAAACATTCACGTGCTTTCGACTGCCCTTCGGGTGCGCCGGGATAAGTGGCTAAGTCTTCCAAGGCCCAATGAGTATCCTGGAAGGCAATGCTGTCGTCGGACATAATGTACAGTTCGTGATTGAACCAGGGCTTTTGGCTTCGGCAAGCGAAGTGCAGGCGTCAATGCTGCAGTCCAAAGCTTCATATGGTTCCTTGATGCTTTTGCGCATAGTGTGAGTGCTGATGAGGAGGATCGTGGTCATGGTTTAATAGTAATGCCATTTTCTATTTGCGTTTTAAGTCTAGTCAATTCTTCGCAAGACTTAAGTTGAAGAAGAAGATCAGACCCGAATAACTCCACAAGCCTTTTTGATGACAATTCGTCAATAAGTGCTTTTTGTCTTGCAACAGCTTCTTCTTTCTCAGGTAGTAACACCTTCATCTTGTCTTCATAGTTGTCAGCAATATAAACAAGTATGGGTATTCCTGATTTAACAGCAACTCTATATTCAATCTCTGTCATAGACATTCTCCATTCTGGTTCAACAAAACCATAATTAGCCCCTAATAAACAAACGAAGATTTGGGAAGCCATCACTTGTTGGCAACAGACATCTCTTGGATAGCTGTCTTCTTGTGACCATGTATCGTATGAAACAGGAAACATTTTTAGGTTTAGAATTTGATTTTTAAGGATTTCTCTATATCGTTGCATATCGGAGGTGGAACTGATGAATACTTTAATAACATTACTATCGATGACAGACGGATTACTATTGATAATTTGAGACAATTTTTTACACATTTCCATCTCTTTACCTAGCCTCTTTCTATCGATATCTGAGTTGGCTTTATTCATTGAAATCAATAAGGCCTCTAACTCTTCATTTATTTTTGAATTTATCAAGATTGATTCCTTGGTCTTCTCGGAGAGTTTGTCATAAGGAACAAAATCTATCATCTCAGAGATTTTTTGAGATGCAGTTATACCAGCAATAATATTGGTCTTGAAAACAATGTCTCCGACAGGTTGTTTATTAACTGCAATTTTGATTTTTCCGATAAATGATTGAGAGATACAATCTGGTTGGATTTGTATCACATATTCAACAGAAGAAGGCTCGTTTGTCCAAATAAGGCTTTTCCTCTTTTTTTTTGTTGTAAAATCATTTGTACCATTGTTTTGCCAACTTAATTCAAACTCGATTTTTTCGTTTTTTTTAAGTTTGAACGGTAAGGATTTTGTGTTTTTTAAGATGGCATTATCATCAACGGTTTTGGCCATTAGCTCAACAGTTTCGAAATCGCTTTCGTTGTGTATGAAAACTTGGACGATAAAACTTTGTCCTATTTGTGCTTCAGATGGGGCATAAACAGTTGATTTCATTTTTCCTCCAAGATAAACGATTTTTTTTGAAGAAGGACCATCAGAAACAAGGGAAAAGAGAAAATTGAAAGAGTTTTCATAAGCCTGAAAATAACTGATGTTATCCTTGTGGCATAGCTCATCAACTATCTTTTGCAAGAGTATGAGCCTAAAAGGTAAAGGAGTTCTACCTTCAGTGCCAATTGAATGGAAAAACTCTGACGAACAGTGAGAGTTCAATGCATACTGAAGCCCTGTTGAGTGACAGGATGTCAAGTCAAGAGTCCCTTCAAAATCCGAGGGGAAATACTTAGTAAAAGAGAATTCACTAAACATTTTCCCATTGAATTCAATGTCGTTGGATTGATCAGAATGATGGGCTAAGATGACGATGATTTCATATTTGTTGAACTCGTTAAAGCAAGTGTAGTCAAAGTCATTAATGATATCAGCTCCTCGCGATGAACACTTTTCTAATGTTGTTTGAATCTCCAGAGCTATTTTCTTGTACTTTTCCCATGTGGTTTTCTTATCATAGGTTTGATATTGTAGCTTTAAAGATTGTATAAAATCAGATTGACAATCATCAAACAATCTGTAAAACTGTGTCTCAGTAAATGGCAATCCATTACAGACCAAAACTTTTTTATGCAACCTCTTCTTGAATAACATCATCGTACGAATAGTATTTTATAGCGTCAATAAGAATGACAATTTTGTTGAATTCTAGCCATTCTTCAAAATCTTGCTTATGTATGTCAAGTGATTTCATTTTCCTTTTAAAATGGAATGGGCTCCATATACCTTCTGGATTGGAAAGCAATTCTTTGATTACGGATTTAAAATTGTCAAGTTTTGTGGATGGAACTTTAAAAACGTGTTTTGCCTCTTTTGCTTTGATTTGCGTCCCTTCAATTGGAATAACTACCAAGGTGGATCCGTCCTTTTGTGAAGTGTATCTGGCTTTGGCAAAATTGTGACATTGGTTAGATAATCTATATTCTTCGCCTTTTTCAAGAATATAGGTTTGGGTACCATCAATAATGGTTTCTACCATATCCTCTGAAATATCCTTGAAAACAATCTTTTTAGGCGAGTTCTTAGATTGATGTCCGCTGTTGGTTGCTAGTTGTTGGTATAAAGATTCAGTTGAATTTATCGTATTACCGTTAATAACCAATTCACCAGATTGGTTCATTTCAATAACAGTCATATGGTCATCGATATTGAACCCCCTGTCAGCGCGAAGTTCAACAGTTTTTGCAATGATATCACGTGGCCGAGCCTCCGTTTTTAGCTTTTCTATCGAGTGAGTTCCCACATAATCAGTTCTTTCAACACGTCGTAAAAAATCAGGAGTAATGCAACCTCGATCATAAGGAGAAATATATATTACTTTTTTCCCTTCAATCATTTCGACACGACAAGAACCTTTGGCCAAAGATCGGTCAATTTTAACTGGAGTAATTTTGGAACTAAGGTCATGCCCACCAACAGCAAATATAGAGTCTGCCGTAAATCTTGATTGAACAATTGTGGGACATTTTATCCATGTAGAGGATTTGGCTTCGTTTTCTGCTAATAAAGCTTTTTTCACCTCTTCAGGATTCATGAGACTCATAACCTTTGCATATTGTTCAATTTCTTCTTTTTTATCCAAGAGCCCGAATGCAACATATCTGCTAATATCGTACATTGTAATGCTTTCGACATCATTTTGATATTTTTCTATAAAATGAACGATGTCTACCTCTCTAGGGTTAAATATGAAATGGCTTACTGAACGCAAGAAAGGAGTTCCTTTAGCTTCGAATGCTTTATCGATTTCATCAATGTCATAATTATCTCCCATTTCTATCAAGATATCCAATAAGGTTCCTAACTTGTCTTCAAATACGACCTCGTTTCTAAATTTATAAATCATATTATTGATACTGTCGGTTTCTTGAATCATGTTATCAGCTGGCGAAGCCAGTAACATTATCAACATTACAGACAAACTATCATCATGGTTTTCGCAGCTTGCAAGTAATTCGTCAAACGCTTTTTCATAATACTCCTCTATGGCATTTATCTGGATTGAATCGTAATGCGGCTTTCCATCAACAGAGTCCGCATCTCTATCATGAAAATTGCAGATAGACTCTAGTACTTTGGTCAACTGTTCTTCGTTTGAGTTGTTTGTAATTAATTGAGAATAAATTTTATCTGTGTCTTGAGGAAAATGGATCCTACAATTGATAAAAATTTGATATATCGAAGCATATTCTGCCACCTTAACTAATTCAGGATTGGAAAGTCCAGAGAAAAAATCATATGCTAATTCTTCGGCTAAATAGGTGGAATCGTTATCTGATATTGTATCTGTTTTCCCAGGAATATAGCTAATTGGAAGGGATCCTGTCCGATTGATCGCATATATTTTATATGGGAAATTATTATCAGCATCAATGCAATAACCAGCACCAGCAGTATTCCAATTGTATGTCAGTGATTTGGTATGTAAATCTCTGGAAACACCTTCTGTAAAAGCCCAATCAATTGGGGATTTATATACAAAACCATCATACTTGACATCACCATTTTCTGACCATGATTTAAGCATTTGATCTGTGATATTTAAAATGCTTCCGTATTCAGTATGCCACAACTCATCACTAAGATAAATCGGAGCATAGTCTTTGTGATTGCCTAATTTTCCTGCAAAGATATTGTTGCGTTCATAACTCTGTGACAAGCCGTCCTCTGCCGTAGTCGCTAAAACAAAAAGAGTCTCGGTCCTCATCGGAGGTAAAACATACACAGGGACACATCTTTCACGCCCAATAATTGCTGTAATGGAACCATTAGATATTGCCCCAAGTACAAGGTCGGAATCTAAAGAGAATTTCCTTGAACAGATTCTAAAGTTCTCTTGGTCATTGTATTCATTATTGATAACCCATACAATGAATCCAGGCTTTTCAGAATAATATACAGCTTGTTTGACATTGTCATCTAAAAAGCATTTCACTAAATTGGTCTTGTCAAGTCTGTTGTCTACAGAGACCAAGGGTTCTCGTTCGTTAATAAACCAAATGCCTAGCTCTTCTGCAGAAACTTGAATATTGAGGTCTTGCATTGCAAAATTCGTGTGTCTGGGAATGGCTTCAAGATCTAAAAAAGCAGCCTTATAGTCAGTTCCGTAAAGATAACGGAACAATTTGCTCTTCAGTGGTGCAATTTGAGAATCGTCTAAATTATTGACGGAGATCACCATGTCTTTAACCCATCCATCATAACCTATTGGATGTTGAAAAACCTTAATATCGGAGGAAATTGATAATTGACGAAAAACACTAGAAACACCCTCTGCAGAAATTTCATCCGCGGGCTCACTAATAATGATTATAGCACTGCCATCCGAATATCGTTTTAACCCAACAGTTTGATAATTGAATGGGTTTTTCTGTCTGAACTCAGACCAGAGATTAGTCCTGTTGATCAGGGATTGGTTGTTAGAAGTGTTGGAAATCGAAATAATTGGGTTAGTAAGAACTAATAAAAGGCAAAGAACAAATGATTTGTTGATGCCTCTTTTGGAATTGTGTAAGATTTTGGCTTTCATTTTTTATTTGTTTAATTGGATTTCTTGTTTTTATCCTTATAATTGATTATTGTAAATGACAAATATAATTTGTTTGAGTATAGGGCGAAGGAGAAGGTTACACTATTTTCATCCAACGCGATTGGAACAGGTTGCAAATTTAATAAATAATTCGAAACAAAAACAATTCACTTCAAGATAAATGCTTCATATTATTAAATTAAAAAAATAGTGAGTTGTTAAAAGGCATAGAGAAGTTGTCAACACAATTCGTTCTGTGCTAATTTGTTACTAAAATTATTAGAGCGTCCCTGTTTATGGTAGAACTCGATTTCCTCGCCTACCCAATCCGACTTGGCCGAGTTGGGCGAACAGATGACGATGAGGTTTCTTGAAGCCTTCAGTCGCTCTTGCAGTTCTTCGGTAAGCCCGCCTGGCAGGATGTCGGTGGGCGCGAAAAACACAGGCTTGATGGGTGTGCGTTCCCAGCCGTGCTCGCTGCACAGTGTGGCGGGCATCCGGTAGTGTTCCAGTTTCTTTTGCAGTTTCTTGCCCCAGACGGTGTCCTTTGAGCTATAGCTGATGAAGGCAAAGTATTTGAATTGGGTGGGCATGATTTGTGCTTTATTTATTTTTCCTCGTATTATGGTTGATAATCACCACAGGCATGTCCTCGTCACCGCTGTTGGTGATGACCAGACGAATGACGTCGCTCTTGATGGCGTTGTCGGTGATGCTCAGCACGATGTCGCCGTTGTCGATGCTGGTCTCTCCCACGGGTTTGTCATTGAGGTAGGCTTTCACTTCGATTTGCGCAGTTTGAGGATTATATGGCATAATAATATAGGTCTGCCGACCTTCGCGATAACTCATCTCATAGCTGACACTGCACTTTCTCTTGATGCCGCGTTCGGTCAACGAGTAATTATAGTGCGGGTCGTTGCCGTTGAGGAAGTCGCCCCGTACCATTTTTTTGTCGTGGTCACTGCATTGGTTGAGGATGGCGTTAAGCTTGAACTGATTGTTGCCAAGCAACCAACACTCGTTGTTGTCTCTGGCAATTTCATCCATGGTGGTCCAAAGAGAGTCTTGACGAAATGTTGAAAGCGCTTCGTTCCATGTTTTTTCCTCAGCGTTCCGCAAAGTGGAAACGGTCTTGGCGAGCTTTTGTAGTTCGGGGTCTGTCTTGGTTTGGGCAAACGCTTGTCCGAACAGGATGACATTGATTATGAGTAAAAAGAATGCTTTTTTCATAACGATTTGTTTTTATCGGTGTGACATTGGTTTTTGCATGCTTTCCGGCCAAAAGGCAAGTTCTTGCCCTGCGAGGTCGGCATCGGCTTGTGATGTTTTTCCCACTGTTTTGAATTTCGGGCCTTTACGGACTTCGTCCATGCAACGTTGGTAATGTTGCAAAGCTTTGCCGTGGACTTGCTGAAGCGAAGGGCGTCGGACAGGATTGAATTGAAGGCATTGCTGGACAAGCTCGCTCAGTTCGGGCCATTCGCTGCGCATATAGGGCAATTTGGAGCTTTCCTTTTGCCCCTTCCCTCCCCTATCGTTCATCACCTGACGCCCCGTCACAATGAAAAACACGGTGGCACCAAGTGACCAAACCACCCCCGACTCGGTAAGTTGATTTTCAGCAATTTCAGGTGCATCGAAGCCTTCTTGGTTAGCTAGTTTTGCCCCAAAAGAGAAATGCACGTCATCGCTGATTTCGATACAATATGGGTCAATAGGACGCAATCCCTCATGGATAAGGGCTTCGCTCACCTCTTTGAGGACTTGCCAAGCAGTCAGTTCGTTGCAATGGCCGCCAAGTTCAGCTATATTTGGATTATCATTTGTCATTGTTTATTCTATTTTGCTCCATCCGCTCAATTTCTGTGATCGGGACGGAATAGAGTCTGTTATTATCATGATTGTCTTTTACGGAAACAAGACCAATAGCGCACCATTTGAAAAGGCCTTGCCTTATTAAGATAGGACCACCAGAAAAACCTTCTTTTATGGTTCCTGGATGGGGAATGGAAAATACGATGTTGGGATAGCCATCTGCAGTGAAGTCACTGTCATCAAGCATACCGTACAGTTGAACCTCATGTGATTCCGTTTTCTTTTTTCCGATATTGTTTCCAGTACGCCCCAATATGTGGATAGATCGTTTTGGCTTTCGGCAAATCCTTCTCAAGTCTTCTTTTGAAGCTAATCGGATGGTCCCCTTGTGGTCAGGGATGTCAATTTTGGGGATGTATGCGAGGTCGCCAAGCATCATGTCGATACGGCGTGGACGTACAGATATGCTACGCCAGAAATACCGGTGAGAATAATCACCGAACTCCATAATGTTGTCGCGCGAGTCGTCTATTATGAAAGCAGATGATTTTACATTGAGAATCACGGTATCAGCATCGTCGGTTTTCCTCAAAGAACAACAGCTAACCAATTGCCATCGGGTGCTGTCACCTTGGGCTTCCGCAACGATATTTTGGGTTACCGCTTTCAAAGCCAACTTTACAGGGGTAGGGATACCAGGACTTAGAGTATCCAAAACGAGGTCTTTATCTATATTGAGCCATGGTTCGATGCAATGCCGTGCGGTGACTAACATGCCGTCAGTGGTGAGGAAAGCTTGGCCAAAGTCTTTATCTTTTTCTTTGTCGCCTGGACAATAATAACCAATCACGACCGTGTCGTTGCCGCAGTATTTCATCAATTTCATCGTGTCCACCTGAATTTGGAAGACCGACTCTTTGGCCTTTTCAATCATGTAGGCTGACATGGAAGGGGAATAGAATTGTTGCAATCCTAAGCACACCACCAGAATAGTTATTATGGCAGTCCACACAATCTTAAGACGTTCCTTCCCTATCGTTTCAATGTTTGATGAATTGTAACGCTCGTCCTCGCGGATGTTGAAGACCAGTTCCTGCCGTTGGCCCTCAAAAGCAACGCGGTCACCGTCGCTCAGGAAATGCACATAATTAATAGGCGTGCCGTTCACGCGCACTTCATGTTCTTTGTATGGTGAAATCCTGATAAGTTTCCAGCCATTTTCGTCGGTCCGTTTCTCGATGACGGCGAGAACGGCATCTTCGTATTGGCTGTTGTTTTCCAACCTGACATCGCACGACTCCGTCTGCCCTATGCGCAACAGATTGTTGGCATTCTGTTTTTTGGTGTTAGCCTTGTTAAAAGCGTCGGTACGCTCAAATCGCAAGGTATAGTATTTCTTGATCATAGCTGGATTTCTTTATAGGATTGGGCGATGAGCGGGATGCAGGCTGTCAGGTCGTAATCGTAAACACGAACATTTTGGCCGGTCTTGTCCTCACGCAGTTCGCGATAGGAACAGAGGTCATAATGGATTTTTTTCTTTTTGTAGACATTCTTCAAGTCTTTCTCGGGTTTTTCGTTTCCCGTTTTCTTTGCTGCAATGAACGTCTCGATGTTCTCGCGGATTTCCTCGCGTTCGGAATCGGTAGGGGGACGGAAGCCTAAAATCAGGCGTTCCACGCTCCAGCGATTATGTTCCACGGCGGAAAGCGTCACGATTTCTTCTTGCGTTAGGGCATAGAACTTATCCCAGTCTCTTTCTTCATGACCCAACGAACGCATTTTAGTGGCTAAGGTCATTACGTTATAGATGTTGGAGTAGCGCATGCTGAAGGTCTGAAGGTTGTGCCACGCCGCCTCGACCTTTTCCGTGGGCATGTCGGTTGGAGCGCCTTCCTGACCGTAACTGCAGGTGTAAAAGTAGTTGAGTCGCTTGGCCATTTGCAAAAGAGGCAGGCGGAAATCGTAACCGTAATCATTCATTCCTATGGGATAAAGGCTGCGGTAGCCTTCGGTTTCACGCACCTTTTCCAACATCCCCGACCGTTCCGAATGGACGAGCACTGTGATGCCGTTTTGGTAGATGTTCTGTGGCAGGGCGAAAGCGCGGTCAAAGTTGATGTTGCAGTCGGGATTACAGAAGGCAAGGGTCAACAGTTGTTCCTTAGCATCGCCCCAAAGATGCAACTTGCTTTGCAGCAAGGGGTCGTAGAAGTCACCGTCCACGAATTCCCATTCCACGTCCACGAAATCCTCTCTTGTAGAGTGATAGATAGGTTCATGGTATTGCGTCATGCGGCGTTGATTCAAGTCAATGCAACGGTAATAGGAATGATCGAAAAGGTTGGCATAGCGTTGGATGAAAGCATCTTTCCTTGCTGACAGTCCCTTGTCGATGATGGTGATACGGGTGCGGAGTGCTTTGTTGCGCACGTAGTTGGGGAAATGAGCGATGAGGGCGGCATGGAGGGCCAGACTCTCGCCAAGGTCGCTGAAGCCCGCGATGACCAGATGCACGGTTTTGTTGGATGTTGAGTTGATTTTTTCCCGGTCCAAAGGAGGATAGTATAAATCATCATTGTCAAGGTCACAAAACACAGTCTTTGCCCATTGGTCTTCCATCGTGAAGGCATACAATTCAAACTTCTTGTGGATTTCGGCATAGAGGTCAAGGGTTTGGAACAGCCACAGCGTCATCTTGTCGTGCAGCAGCAGGTGACACACGGGCTTAGATTGGCCTTCAGGAGTTTCGGGATAGCCCATGGCAAACGTTTCCAAGGCTTGCAGGGTATCATGTTCGTTGGTGTCGTTTTGTGGCAGGATGCAGATTTCAATGTAGTCTTTTCCTTGTGCGTTTGCTATAGTGTCAGCCATCACAATATCGTAGCCCAAGGACTCGTATTGCGCCTTGATGCTTTCTCGTAATGGATGTTGGCCGATGATTAGTGATGTTTTATTCATTGGTTTGGTTTTCTTGTTCTTTTAGTTTGGACTGGATTTCGGCATTTTTTTCTTGGGTTTCTATAATATACTTGATATTTGTGGGGTTTAACTGGAGTTGACGATAACTATCTGAAGTTACGGTTTGCTCGGGAAACACCACTATGCAAACCGCATCTCAGACTATATGTATTGACTGACGATGTTATCACATTTCAAGGTTTTATTGATGGGTGCAAAGCTAAGAAAAAAAAGGATTATTATTGAATGATGTCACCCAAATTCTTTACAATTATTGTGTCATAGATTTTGTCCTCAGGGATAAGTTCGTCATAAGGTTCAATACAATAATGCTTAAACTGGTTTTTCAGCACTTTGAGCTCCTCCAAGCCCTTCCGGTCGTATTGTTTTTTTCTTTCCGTTTTTGGCAAGGCCTCAAACCCCATCAGCAGTTTCTCAATATTCCAACGGTTGTGCTCGGTGATGGCAAGCAATTGAATGTCTTCTTCTGACAGTTGTTCCCGGTTGTTCACACTGCGTAGTTTAACACCGATATGAGATGCAGAATAGATATTTGACATTTGGTCGGCATATTTCGCTTCTCTCCATTGTCTGTCCAATTCATCTTGGTCAGAAGTCATGAATGCATAGTCTCTAGCACGGTTGTAGATATAATGGATACGTTTACCCTCGCTGATTCGGCTACGGATAGATGGGTCATAGCTCTCCTTGACGCTTCCAAACGGGAAGATGTTCTTAAACATCTTAACCTCATGGTTTGCTGTTTTCAGCATTTCCTCACTCTCAGGTTGGAAAACAAAAACCGGGACTGTTTTTTCAAAATCAATTTCCGCCTTTTCTTCATCTTTGTATTCAATTGTGTGAAACTCAGTAGGTAGATAAAGTGCGGCCGCAATGTTCTTGTCAGCCTCTTTTTGGCACAAGGCAAGGGTAAGATAGGCCTTTCCCTCTTTATTCTCCTCATAATACTGTTTCAACAACCTCCTGATCTTCTCGTCCGCGATATTGCCGTCCACAAAGTCCCATTCTATGTCTAAAAAATCACCGATAGCATCCATCGTGGTTTTATTATTCCAGGATTTAGGGGCATCTCCATGTCCCCATTGGCTGTCATAGACATTACACTTGGAAATGTTGAACAAACTATTTAAATGTGAAGTAAAGAAATACATCTCCTCCTTGATGTTCGGAGCTATCAAGGTGATTCTGGTGCGCAGTTCTTTGTTTTCAGCCCAGGAGCCGTCTTCTTTGCGTTTGATGAAATTCGGGAAATGACAAAGATGTGCAGCAGTAGTAGACAATGCGTATGAAATTGCCGTCATACCATAAAGCACGAAATGAACCGTACGTTTGCTGTCTTTGTCGATTCCGCCTCGGTCTAAAGCGGGGAAGTCGTTCTTTTCATTTCCATTATGGACCAAAACACGTTGAGCGACTGACTCCAAACGGTTGACAATAGTAGTATCTAAACACGAATTGTTATCCGCTTCCTCCATGTGATGGAAAATGAAAGCAGTACTTGCACGGTTAAATACCAGAAAACATGGAATGCCTACACGATTTGAGCACAACTCCTTTGCCAAATTCCAGCTTTCCATATTGGTAGAATCGTGTTCTGAATCAAATGGGTTTTCTCCGACAATATAAATTCTTGATGTCTTTTCAATATAGACACTTTTCAAAGTATCTCTATCGTCTCTATTTCCACGCAGAACGGTGATTTTCAGATGTTTTTTTTCTTCATCCGTCAAGAACCCACCAATTTGGCGTCGTACTTCCCTTGGTTCAATCTCGGTCAATACAACAAAATCAAGATTGCGGTATTTCTCTTTCTTATATAGTTCCTTGATCATGGGTAGAATCATCTTGCTGCCACCCAAAAAAAGGATATGGTTTTTGAATTTATAACGAGTAGCGCCATTACGATAGGACCCAAGACGGGTTCTCAACAAGTTGCCTAAGTATGTGATGACAAATCCCGAGACCAAAAAAGTGCCAACAAAAACCAAAATGACTTGCCAGGCAAAGGGCAACTTACTATCAAGATCGATGCCATTTGACCTCAATATCATCCCTATGGTACGTTGTTGTATGTTAAGGACACCTTCATTGACGCTTTCATTGACACCTTCTGCAGTTGAAATGCTATTGTTTATGAACAGCAAATACCCAACAATCGAAAACAGGGAAATTGTAAGGAAAATAATTGAGAACAGCCAAATGAATTGTCTGAACCATTTCTTGCTATTGCCGAAAGTTCGGTCAAAATGCCATAGGAGTTTGCAACTTCTCTGTTTATTCATAAGGTTTTAGTTAATATGATGAAACAAGTTTTCGCTTTCTGGAAGTTTGTTTACGAGGCAGATGCTCCAAAAGTTGCTTTATTTCTTTTCTTTGGACTATTCAACATCAGGAAAATGCTATTTTCTTAGAAGCAACTTTCAGAATTACGTTGAAACAACTTTTGACTTCAGGACAACAGATTGTCGAAGTCTCGAAGTATCTTGTCTTTTATGTAAACTAACATCTCTATATATTTTTTCGCTATTTCGATTTAAGGAATTCTGTAGTTTCATTGTATGTTTCAATTGGAACAACTTGGTCAAAGAAGCGCAAGCCAAGAATGCCTGGTTCAAAAGTAAAATCAATGAGAGATCCGCTCAATTGACCTGTTTCGGTATCAATAGGAACGAATAACATATGGTGTTCTTTATCGCGGCTATTTTCAATCTCATAATTAAGGACATCATAATCTTGTCCAATAATCCAATTATTAAACTGCACCAAAGCAAAACTCCCCTCAAACCCAGCGTTACGCATAGCGCCATCGTTCTCTACTCGAATTAATACCATATCTTGTACATCAATTCCATACCCCAACCACTTTGAATCTTCCTTGCCTAATATCCTTTGGATCGACATAATATCTTCAGCAGAAAACCTACCAGCATGTTGAAAAATCATAATATCGCTACTATTAATGACAATAATAAACAATTCACTGAAACAACCGTCTTCTTGCTGTCGAACCAAAGCCAAGTCTCCATCATCAAAGTTAGGCAAACAAATATACTTGGAAATGTCGATATAGGGTATCCAAGAACAGATTTTTGCATATCCTTCTGGATTCTGTGCTTTGCCAACATAAATCATCTCCATTCCATTAAAACAATTGGGAAGCCGCAGGCTATCAGTGTTATACAATGCTATCGAGTTTTTCGTATAGGTAACACCTTCTATTCTTTTAACTTCCTTGAAAAACTTAGAAGGCGAAAACATTCTGGTTTTAACGTCCTCACCCATTGTATTTTTGGAGCGGTAATTGGGATTAAAGAGAGCCCCTCTTCGATTCATGAAATCATTTTGAACGGCCTGTACTCGAGCATAGCGAGCATCATCAAGCCATAGTCCTGACCAATCGTGATACGTTGAATAATACTCATATCCATCTAAAGTGTTTTCCAAATCATTACTTAAACTGATATAATACTTCCTACTCTCCTCATCATTTAAGCTCAAGATGGCCAACAATGTATCAATTCCCATCCCTAAGTTCCAATACTCATCAGCAACGATGTCCTCGTCTCTGACTTCAAATTTTGCCATTGATAACACAACAGCGGGATTAAAGACCAAAGGATGTGGATTGCCCATGGTTGGGACATCTCCATCATACCGTTTAGGCTTTCTGATAACCACATGGTGTGAACCTTGTATAACTGAATTACCATCCAAAGATGCCACATTACTATCAGTCAGATATGTTTGCAATGCTTGTAAGTAGCGCTGTTTCTCTTTTTGGGTGTAGTAGACTAATTGGGGGAAAAAACCAAGTTCTTGAATCGTGCCTACTGGCAAGTGTATAGAAAGAATCTCGCTTTTATTTTGTTCTGGATAATGACGTAAAACAAGCATCTCCTTTTCACTCGTTGCCTTATCAATTAATTCATAGAAAAATGAAGCTTGGCAATCGTTATTTTGTAGTTTCATATTTGAGACCCAGTCGCCAAATTTTATTATGACATCGCCATCTTTTAGTTGATTGCGATAACCTGCGGAATCAGTAACAACCACACATACTACGACACTCAAAGTGTCTTGTAAGGTTCTCATGTCGTTGATGGGTCGTCCATATTCATCGTAGTAGGTCACGTGATTATCTACAAAATTCCAATAATGAC
This sequence comes from uncultured Bacteroidales bacterium, assembly GCA_900317155.1. Classification (GTDB taxonomy): domain Bacteria; phylum Bacteroidota; class Bacteroidia; order Bacteroidales; family F082; genus Limimorpha. The sequence continues at coordinate 70,765 of ONFO01000008.1, read as the reverse complement.
TTACACCATCTTCATCTTCCATGTATGATGGTTCGCCAAATTCATTGTAGCTGATAATGGAAGCAAGGTGTTCTCCCTTTATATCATATTCAACATTACATTGATAATAAACTATTCTATCTATAGCAGTTCTTGAAGGAACCCCGTATTTGTTAATTGCAATTTGGCTTTTCAATACTCCTTTTTCATCAATTATTTTCTTCCAAGAAGCAATAATGGTTTGATTTTCATCATAGTTAATAACGTCTATTTTAGTTAGTTTCCCATTATTAAAATGTGAAACTGTCTGTTGAATTGCCCATGTTCTATCAGGAAGCATTATGAAGTTTCCCAAAGTGTCAGTATAGTATTCCGTCTCGATTTCGATAGAATCTCCTATCTTTTCATAAATATCAATATTCTGATAATAACCATACGGAGCTGATGGTAAGCCTTTCAAATCTGTATATTCCCATAGGATTTGCCGTCCATCTTCGTCGTGTTCTATGGTAACAATCATATTGTCTTCGGTAAACGTTCTCTTTTCAACATAGTTTTTGGGTTTTACATCCTTTTCAGATAGTTTTCGTAGCTCGCCTTCTTTAGTTTTCACGTAGAAAGTGTTTTCTGTCAAGTTGCCATTGAAATCGTACGAAATCCTTCCTATCTCATCCCCGAATTTGTTGTAAACCCAACGAACCGTTTTAAAAAAGCCCAAACTATCCAACTTCTGAGGATCTCCATAACTAGTAAGTGAAAGAATCTGTCCAGTTTTTTTGTCAAAAGCATTCTCCCAATGAGATTGTCCATCGTATGGATTGATTATGTAGTTCCCGTCCAAATTTTTATAGGCGAAAGAAGTTCTTTGGCCTCTTAAATTGTATCCTATTTCCATTGAGTGAATACCAACCAAATTGGTGTCAGGCCGGTTCTCCAGATCAGAGAACCACACCTTAATGCATCGACCATAATTGTCATATTCATAGTTTCTCTTTATCATGTTATAGTAAAATGGATCTATCCCCGACTCAATTCTAGCGGGATTCCAATGATTGTCCATGTTGATTTCACATTTCTGTGTGCCGTCATCATTGTATTCCGCCAACATACCGCAATTACCAAATACATCCATCATGAGTTCTCCAGTAATACTACATGAAGCTTTTGATAATACGTGACCATCATCTGAATTTTGAATGCGAACCATATAGGCGCCATCCTTGTTTTTTTGGCGATAGCCCTGTTCGTCATAAAACTCGTGAAGGGATTCAAAACCGTTTTTATCATAACTAACAAACACCACCTGTGCACAACTGTCTTGACGCAGTTTTGCAGGCATACCCCATGCATCCGTGAATGTTCCTGCCACACGATTTCCAATCTTCACAGGATGATAGGCATAAACCAAGTTACCGTCACTATCATAAGCACGCTCGACTGCAATGTCACCTTTTTCATTGTAAATGAAATCCCATTGACAAACGGTACCCAATTTTTCTTGCCATGCTTTATCGACGGTCTTGTCATTTTCATCATTTTGATTTGCCAAATAAGTGCCTATATTATGGTCTACAGTCAATTTATGATACCCGTCAAGTGCTTCCATCCGCGCAGGGTATTTTGATCCAGCAACATACGTTAGTTGATAGTAGTACGTCAAATGGGAAGCTTGATCCTCAGTCAGCTTGCGACCATAGCCTTCCCAACGGCCATAACGTTTAACAACTTCTGCATACCTTTCAATTCGGTCGGGAATGATAGTGTCCATTTGTTCTATTGGTGGTGTTGGCGTAGTCATGCCGCCACTTAGGTCTGTTGCCTTTCCTATCTTCTGTCCTATGCTTATGAATTTTGAAGTATCAGCAACAGAAGAGGCTCTCATGTTAAACCTATTGTTAGGCTGTGTGTAAGCAATTATTGGAAACACTATCGCAATGATGATAAATAATACCTTTTTCATTTCTATTCTTTTTTGTTATTGTTATTAATTATTGCATTTCTAAGCCTTTCTATTTCATTTGTAGAGAAGAACACCGAGTAGGTTTCAGCTCCATTTGGGCCTTCTTGAATTGAAACATCCTTCATAATCTCATAGCTATCACTGTTTTTATTCGGCCTAGCTATGGTTAACAAGTTGTCCTTAGTGGATAAAAGCAGATCTCCATCACGAATGCCGCTGAGATAGTACGCCCCTTTCATATCAGTAATGTGTATGTAATTCACTTTTTGTTGCTTGTTAACTTCTGTATAGAAATATTTATATGAGCCAATGCCATAGATGTCGTATGTATCGCCTTCAAGCTTTATCTCATTGGCTGGAATAGCAGAGGCTTTTATCTCGACAACTTCTTTATTCTCCATAATAATCATTGATTCTTCGCCAAATTCATTTATGGCTTTTATGGCCACAAGATTGCCTTTAAAGTCCCAGACAAATCTCATTCGATAATAACACAAATGGTTTTCGTCCCAATCCGCATTACGAATAGTATCACCATCAAGCCCTATAACATGTTCTCCGACCACAACACCTTTCTCATCAATTTCGTATTCCATAGACAAAGTACGGTTGCCATTACCATCGGTTACAATATGCTGCACAAGCTGTCCTGCTTTGTTGTTGGTTTTTGTTTCGTCTCGCATAAGATGCTCCAATCCACAAGAATCAATGGCGTAATATGAGTAAATGAAACAAGTATCATTTATTCTTTTAATCACTTTTTTGTGATAGTTGTTGCTTGAATTGACAGGCTTCAGATTCGCCATGTTATCTCCACCATAATAGGCTTCAGTTTGTGTAGCACCTTCAAATTCATGGGTTTCCTTCAAGTAACCTTTAGTAGAGGAATATGAGACTTTTTCTACGATATTCCCCTCCCTGTCGAAACGGTTGAACACACTGCTAATCGTTTTGTCATGTTCGATAACGCTGTTATTAATCAAATTGCCTTCCTTGTTATAGGTAAATGTGTGTAACATATTTCCATCAAATCTAGAATGATAGATTCGATGACCGTTGTCATCAAAAAGGAGTGTGTCAATTGTTTTGCCTATTACATTGACGATGCGATTGGCAGAATAGTAGGCTCTTGCATTACGCCCCGTAATCCATCGTCCGTAATCGTCAAATTCATAGCAAAGAAAGCCTTCATTACCGATAGTGTCACCATATTCGTCCAACGATCGTCTTCCAGTGACACAGCCGTCATCTCCCAACTCATATGAAACACCATAATCCCCTTCATAATTGCACTGAGGCGTTCCGATTTCGCTAAAGAACATATAACCCACATAACGACCATTGCGGATGGCAATACGCATCCTGTCTGCTCCGTTGTCCCGTATTTGCAACGCTTTACCGTCTTTGTCAATATAGTTAGCCCACAACTGTTTCGTTTCAGAATCGTTTTGGTCTTTTGAATGATAAAATTGGATGGAATATAACTCTTTTCCGTCTTTGCCGTATGCAGACCGCCTCTGTAGATTACCTTCATTATCAGGAGTGTAAATCCAGTAATATGTATTTTGCTGCATAATAGCGAACTTCTTTGCTGATATGTCGTTGCCCTCGCTTTCATAAAGGCCGACCATAGGTGATCTCTCGAACACATTGGGTACAAGCTCCTTGTTCCAGTTCATAATGTTCACTATAGTATTAGGATGTTTGTCCTTCCTATAGCCATGTCTTACCAATTGGTAATAGATTGGCATTCTCTCTCGATCAGAAAGACTTACTTTCTTGCCCACACCTACAGGCCAGCCATCTTTGGTGGTGAAAGAAGCATAGTATTGAGTGAATTCCATTCTTGTGAAGAAATACCAAGAAAACCAGATTAATCCACCCAACACAAGGAGCGAGAACGCAACTATCAATCGCGCTTTATTTTTTCTCTTCTGTTCCATTGCCTCCTCTACCATCCTCTCGCGGTCTGCTTTGGCTTGGGCTTCAATTTGTTCCCGCTTGCGCTGCTCCTCGGCAAGCAGTTTGCGCTGCTGTTCTTCCTGCTGCCTCCGTTCCTCAGCTTTTTTCTTCTCCTCCTCACGGTTCTCGATGCGTTCATTGACCACAGGACAGAGGATGTCGTGCATGTACTCCACACGAATGTCATCCTGATAGCTGAACTGACGCAGCAACTTCTTGTCTTCAACAAGAGTGTTGATTACAGCAGGGGAAACGCCTTCACTAATCAGATCCGTTCGCGAGACATTGTTCCTGCGTACATCGTAGGTAAGAAGCTGGTCTTCTATCTTTTCAATCTCTTTCGGAGGCAGATCGGCCACCGACTCCTCATAAAAGTCCTTGATGATGTCCTTACTGGACTGATTGACCAGCTCTGCTGTAATGGTGCTTTCCTTGTCGCCTTTTTTTATATAGAGACGGCTTAAATAGAGGGAAAGCACAGCTGCATCAACATCGATTTCAGGCGCATCTTCTAAATTAAAATCTGTTTTCTCTGTAACCTTTTGGATGATCAGCTTTGCCACATCAAGATCAACCAAACCAGGAATTGGTTTCATGATGATATCTTTCGCTTGCTCTTCATTGAGAGGTAAAAGAGCATAACGATTGGTTTTCATCACAGGGATAAATTTAGTGTAGCGTTCCAAATAGGACAGAAAGTCCTCGCGAATAGTGAAAACGATATTGAACAAGGAATCTGAAACATACTCAGCCTTGTCTTCCGTTCCACTTAGCCCTAAGTCCAGCACGAAACCAGAAGCATCGGATTGGGGTTGTTTCTCCTTACTTGTTTTAGCTTCATGATTAATAATGTAATTCGGAGTTACTTCATTGAGCAAATCAGCCAACTCGGAAAAGAATGCTTTTTTCTTGCTCTCGTTATGCTGAAGGGTGAAAAACTCTTCAAACTGGTCCAATACAATTAAAGGGCGTACCGTTTCATTGCTTTTTTGCTCATAGAATATATGCCTATGAAGATATTCCCACAGCGATTCTTCCTGCTCATTGATGGCTGGCAAGATTTCTTTTATTCCTATGCCTGACTTCTTGAAAGCTTCTTTAATCTGCTCGATATAAGATGTGTCCTCGTCATGTTTCAGACGGATGGGAACAGGAAACAGCCCCTCCTTCCTTGCCAATGGAAATACTCCTGCATTTATTATTGATGATTTTCCAATACCAGATTTTCCGTAAAGTACTGTCTGTATATTGTTGGTCACATATAGGGTGAGGCTTTGGATTTCTTCATCACGACCATAAAGTACTTCACCTTCCTTATAGAAGTTTAGACCTTTCCACGGATTAGAGTCGTTTAATGCCTGCGTTTTATCAATTGTTTCCATAGTCTTCCTTAAATTAAGATTTCATCCTCTTTTCCAATTCCTTCAGATTCGCTATTTCCTGATGGATTACCTTGGCGATTTCATTCAAATCATTCTCATTGGAATACCATGACGCATTCTTTTTCGAAAACTCTTTTGGAAGTTTTGTCAATGGATTGTAGAAATCAAAACCATTTTCAACAAAAGGAACAATAAACGTCCTGCCTCCCATCTTTGATGAAAGCGTAGCAGCAATATTCCATTCCGCACGATACTCATGGGGAATAATTGATTCTTGCTCAACATTTTTTGATAAGATAGGCAGGAACAAACGCGTCTTTTTAATCCCATTTTCGATAGATACTTCCCAATCGGCGGCCTTCTTAATGCTATTGTTGTCATACCAGACTTTCAACCCATCATCAGACAATTTTTCAAAGAGCTTTTTGGCAACGGCCGAATCACTACGTGAATATGATATAAAGACATCCGTATCATAAGACGTTTGCAAAGTGTTTGCAATACTTCTGGCTTCCATATCTTCTTTGATACGCTTTATTACCATAGAAGGATCCTCTTGAAAAAAAGTCTCCAGTCGTTCAAGGAACTGCTTGAACGAGTCTTCAGCACTTTCGTTCACAACAATATCCGATTTCATCTCGCTTGTTGTAGACCGCAATCCGTACCATACAAATCGGAACAGCCAATCCGAATAATTATTGCCAAGGATGAGCAGATACTTCCTCTTCATGGATTCAGTGAGGTTTTTAGGAACCCCGTCTCCTTTAATCCACGAACTACAGAATTTCATCATATCACTATCTGTCACAACGAAGCGAGAATCTTTACTGTTATTGCAGTATTTCCCAAACATATAATAAACCGTAGGTTGCTTCAAGTCACTAGGGCTTTTTATGTCACCACCTTTTTCCAAAGAACTGCCTTGAGGGTCGTTATTGAAATTGAGCACATTCACGTTTCCCCAAATCTCTTTCATGGCATTTTCGACAATCGGAGTAAAAGAAGTTGTTATTACAAATGGGAAACGCTTTGTTCCCAACAAATCCATAAGCAATTGTGAAGGTTTGCAATCAATGTCTTCAATTTGGTCGATATTGCTGAGTATCTGATGGATAAGATTGTATATCTTTCTATCATCCCGAACCATTTTCTTGTAGTTTTCATCAAATACCAACTGTGAAAAAGTTCTGGGATTCGATTGGACATTGGTTTGGGCAGCTATATATGAAATTAATTGCTGATGCAAGTTTTCCTTCCGTTCAACGTTTTCACCAACTTTTATTACCCTTGGATCAACCAGCAGGTCGGGACCAATGACAGGAATCACATTCCCTTCATCTATTTCATTAAGTAGTTGTTCCCACCGATCCTTGTCAGATCCCAAATCCAATTTGAAACTATTGTTGTTCATATTCTTTGTATTATGTTATTTAGCAAATAAGGAGGCCATCTTTTTGTTACTCAGCAAATAATTGTGAACATCAACTGTCTGCTCAATTGCACTTCTTCCGATTGGTTGTTTCCATCTATGGTATCAGCATAAAGCATAACAAGCGCCTTGAATTCTTGTTTATCGAGCTCCATTCCAAATAGTTTAAAAGATTTATTCCGCCTGCAAATTTATAAAAATTTGTTTTGTCTCACAAAAAACACTCTTAAAAAACAAGTGACTGTTTGAAATTAATCGACTATACTATTTGACACGTGACTTTGTCGGACGCAAAAGTCATCACTGATTATGGCGTTGGAATTCTATTTGTTGAAGTGACTTGGCTTTTCTTAAGGGGACAAAGATACGAAATAAGTCTTTTTTATTCTCATAATCATACCATTTTCAACGTTGATACGATTTTCTTTAGCATCTCTCTGTTTGACTCCTCCATCTTTGATTTGTCATAAGCCACATAGTCATGATTGATGATGTCGTATTCTATACTCTCTGAATAGGGCGACATATCCAGTCGAACAGGAATTATCTTTTTCCCATACTCTACCGAAATAGAAACCTCGCTTATGACATTTCGTGACTTGTTGGAATTCTCCGATGACATGAATAGCAATATCTTTGAATGCTTTATCGCATCAACAATGACCTTCTTGAATGAAATACCACTGAACATTCCATCAACATCCATCCAGCATTTATAGCCCGCCTTCTCCAACCATTCGTAGATTTGCTTGACAACATCAGAATCTTTCCTGGAATAGCTGATGAATACATCATTTTCAATGTCAGGTGTCGCCTCTAATGGTTGGGGAGCTATGACTTCATCCATAATCAACCGTTCGCTGCTTTGCTTGTTTATCATTTTGGCGATGGCTTCCTGTACTGAAAACTGTTCAAACATAGGCAGACAATTCCAACGCTCCATCATGCTGAATCCATCATAAAGATACAATTCAACACCAATGGATTTGTTTGTCTTTCTGAGATTCCTCACGATTGCTTCAGACATGGCACTCGCCACTTTCTCGAAAGGAATTCCAGCTACACCCGCTCCTATGGACGGAAAGGCGATGGACTTTAAATCCATTGCCTGTAACAGCAAAAAGCATTTGTCTATGGAATGTCCAATAATATACTGATGTATGTCCTCTTTGCTAACCGCCACAGGAATATTCGACTGGTTAATACTATTATAGTCAATGGTTATAACATGGAAAATGAATTTTTGCAGGAGTGTGCCCGCTGTTGAAACAACAACATCACCAATTTCTGCGGGAGTCTTTTTCTTTACATCAAGTTGGATGGCTTCGGTTCCTTCTTTACGTCGGATAGCCATCGAGACTCCACCTCCCATAGTTATATCACTGTCGTCACTGCTGACAATTACTTCGGCTTGACTATCCACGATATTGCCGAAGATTATTTTGATGGTTGAGTTGTTAATGTGATACTCTTTCACTTGTTCCATATTCTTTTATGTAACTGTTCAAAATTAAACTGCAATATCCTTTGACTTCGGGACACGTGACTTCGGGACTTCGAGACGAGCCAATGTCCCGTAGTCTCGCAGTCTCGTAGTCTCGTGTCCAATATGTAAATTAATTTTCCTCATCTACTTATGCTTTATTCTCCAAAATGATAATTATCCCTCATATCTACCATGATAATTACATATTAAAAACGGTTTTACTTGCACTACCAACTACTAACAAACAACTAACCTACCATTTCCCCGAATAACCGCCGCCGCCACTATGGCCGCCGCCGAAGGAGCCACCCGATGAGTGATGGCTGGAGGAATGGCTTGAATAACCCTTTCCGTGGCTGGAAGAGCTGCCGCTGCTATCGCTGTAATGCACCAACTTGGGTATCACCACCGTCTTGGTGAGTGTCTCGCCGCAATGCTGGCAGACGCAGGTTTCCAATAGCTCTCCACTATGCGTATAGTCAGCGTTTTTGATCGTCTTGGTGTCTGTCGTCATCATGGTGTAAGCGCCACATTTTGAACAGGTTTTGAAGCGGGAATACCTGATACCATGCTCCTTAACCACAACCACATGGCCATTGCCACAACGGTATGGCGTGAACTTCAATGCTCCTACCTTTTCCTCGACCAAATGATTCTCAGGCAGACTAAAACCAGCGTATTTGTTCATAGGGCCACTACATTTGGGACAAGTGCATTCTTCGCTATGACTCAACTGTTTCTTGTAAATACGGTGGTAAATCCAACCTATCCATGGTGCCATCCAGGTGGCCAACCTGGTACTCTTATTCTCGTAGGCTGCCTGATAGACCGACCGTGGATTGATGGACTGCTTGGCCAGCGTTTTGGCCGTTTTCAAGACACGGTGGTTATGGCGGAAACAAACCCATGTGAGATACAATAATAAGGTTATGATGGAGACCCTATTGAACAATGTATTTTCCTCTAAATCCGGATAGCGCACGCCCATATAGCCTATGACCAGGAATAAGATAACGAAGATGGAAAAGCCAATCAACAGGCCACCGAGACAGCCCTTGCCTTCCCATGGTGATCCCGACCAGGTGGTCTTGAAGCCATCGATATAGGTGGCTCCCTTCTCTTCCACCGCATGGTAGGTGTCGGTAACCGATTTCTTTCCCAACCTTTGCTTACGCCGCCAAAATGCAATACCTACAATTGGCATCACAAACAAGACCATAGCAAAAAACACAAAAAAGATGGGAACATCATCGCCAAGCCCTTGTTCTTCATCATCGTGATTGACAGCCGGCAAAGTCGATTTCAGCCCCATGGGAATTTCGCCACCATAAACTTCCACGATGTCAGCCACACCTGCACAAAGCCCACCCTCATAATCTCCAGCCTTGAAAAAAGGCACGATGGTATTGGTAAATATCCGCTGACACTTGGCATCGGTGAGGGTTGACTCAGCACCATAGCCTGTCTCAAACTCCAAGGAATGTTGATCTTCAACGAACAAAAGCAGCACACCATTGTTGGTTTCGGCATCGCCAATGCCCCAATAATTGAACAACTCCGTAGCGAAAGACTTGGTTTCGGCATCACCGATGGAAGTCAAGGTCACCAAGAAGACATCAGCCTTGTCGCTGATGGCGCAAAGTGCCGTGTTGATGGTCATCTCGGTGCTGTCGGAGAGATAGCCATCGGGGTCGGAGACGTGGATGTCGTCACTTTGCAAGCGGGTGTTGGGAACTGTGCTCACCGTCCATATCTTTTGGGCAGAAGCCGACAACATGGTCAGCAAGGCAAATAGCAATAGTAATGTTTTTTTCATAGCTTATCCTGTTTAATTCATCATTCATCTTCTTCCTTAATCCGCTCCAAAATCTTGGGAATGGCCAACATCAAGAAGCTGTCGTATTTCATGTCGCCGGGATTGATTCTGCGCAACTCCGCAAATGAACAAATATCGACGCTGACGGGATCAGAGGTGTTTTTTTTCATTCGGTTACGGTATTGCTTTTTGGCGCCACCAAACGACCGCTCGTCGCGAATGCGTTCTTCCTTGGTATAGAAACGCACGCCCATAATCAATCGCTCAGTCACCCAACGGGCATGTTCACTGACCGATAACGCTTCTATATGGTCCTCCCATGCTTTATCTGAATCCTTTTTCTTGTTACTGTACGGTTTCATTCCTCTTTCCCGCAACTCGAAACAGTCGGCGCAGCAAATGCTCGAAAAACCGTTCTTGGCTTGGATTAAATCGGCTTTCCATTTTTCAGGTTTGATAAGCTGCGTCATCGGCTTTTGCAGGAAGTTGTGCTCAAACGTGTCCAAAGCCATCTTGTAGCGTCTGGGAGAGTGTATGTCTTCGGCAGGCAGGTTGTCAATCAGCACACCCAGTTCGTAGATTCGTCCCACATACACCGCCTTGCGGGTGTCGATGCTCATGATGTCATCCATACTGGCAGTCTTAAGAAACTCATTGGCATCATTGTCCGACAATTCGACGACAAGACCGTTCTTGTCAACAGCCGATAAGGTTCTCACAATATCCAATTCAACATCAAGGAAGGAGTCGGCATTAACTGGTGCAGCGCCATAAACCGAATACTTGCAGTAATCCAACAAGTTACAGAGGTATTCCTCTTTCTTCAGCTCTTCTACGATATTGTCTTTATTGCTCACTACGGTAATGACTGAACGATTGCTACCGCTTGCCTCGTCAAAATTGGCAAAGTGCGCCAACAAAGCCACTTCACGGGCGACTGACAACATCAAAGGGCTATCGCTCGTGACCACCGCATGCAAATGCACGTTAGATGTAGGGCTGATGACAACATCCTTCAAACGGTCGAGGACGTAGGCACGAGCCACATACCAGTTGCGTATCGTTTCAGCCGAGTAGCTGTCGCCATTCTTATGCCTCAAATACTCGAGTGGCTTTTCCTTTTCAATAGATTTACTCATAGCGTTTCCTCCTTTCTACTCATCAACACTTTCTCGGTCAAATTGCTGACATCATGGCTCGAAGGACGCTGGTAGAGCTGAAGGCCAAACCAATCCAAGGCTTCGACGATATGTTCGATGATCTGTGACTGCTGCCATTCGTAGGCCAAGACACCGCCTTCCATGATGAAACCGTAAATCTGCAAGGGCAGACCTGTTTCTTTCTGTTCCAGCCAGCGTACCACCAAACGCGGCTCCTGAGAGACGTAAGGATGGTTCATCAGCCAATGGAACACATATAAGCGGAACAGGTGGGCGTTGAGCTCACCTACTTTGAAATCTTCATCCAACAAATAGGCCTTGACCTCCTTCTTTTGCTTCAGCGATTCAATTTCCTCAGCGGTAAGCGGATGGAATCCTCCTGTGTCGAGGATAAAGGTCTTCAGCATCTGTCGGCCATAGGTCTTTCCAGAAGTCATTCTCTGGAGGTTGATGAAATGGTCGTTGTGCAACACGCTGGTGGGTATGGAAGAAGTGGTCGTGTCCCAATTGTAAATGGTCACCGTCGTCAGCGTGATGCGCTTCACTTCACCATCGACATTGAGCTTGGGCACCTGAATCCAGTCATCGATATAGAGCAGGTGGTTAAGTCGTAAGTGAACAAACGCCACCACGCCTTTTATCGTGTCTTGGAATATCCAGGTCATCAGTGTGCCAAGAACGCCAAAGATAATGAAATAGCCAGATTCTTTCTGGATTTTGATGATGCATAATAATCCGATCAACCATATCCCGACAAAAATCAAAATCATGATCTGGCACCATGTAATGCCTGTTTCATTCTTGCGCAGGCTATAGATGTTCGTCATGGTATTACACACACCGATAACCAGGAACATAAGGAGGGTCAGAAGCACCAACCAATACCAAGAGCTCCTGAGTGCGGTTGAAATGAAACCATAGATAGAAGTCAAGCAACTCGAGGCACTCAAAAAAGCTGCGTTTTGCCAATTGTGAAGCGACAACAAAGAAAGCGCTACCATCACCAGCAACAGCAAGGTAAGGCCCCAACGTCCTTTTAAAATCATCGCCCCCAACACCTGTGTAAACCCGCTGTCGGAGGAAAGCCATTTTTTACTCAATCTATTCATAGGTCAACTATCACTTACTCTTTAACAAATTTCATAACTATCGGTCCCTTCCTCGTTTGAACATGGAGGATATAGAGACCCTGTCCATAATCATGGACATCAATATACAGCGGCTTCTGCCCCACTACTTCCAAGTCGTCCATCACCTGCCCAATCACATTATACACGGTTAACCTTCTCAGGTCTTTACCCTGCACATATAGGATATCATTGGACGGATTAGGGAAGATTTCAATAATCGAAGAACTTTCTTCAAGGGCATCGAAATAAATAAAGTTGGCGATGAAATGATGAGGCCCTGTGACCACAATCTGGAAAGTCGAATCTTCCGTGATGAACTCGCCATTTTCCGACCAACTCCGGAAATTGTAATGGGAATAAGGCTCAACGGTCAGCGTTGCGGTCTCCCCGTAATGATACAGACCTGTACCAGTAATGACACCTACACCTTCAGGATTGGTCTCTGCCGAGATTTCATAAGTCACCAAAGCGAAGTGGGCTACCAAGGTCCTATTACCTGTGATGGTAAAGCTATAGTCGGCTTGGTTGGATACTATATTCCCATTCTCCAACCAATGGTCAAACGAATATCCTGGATTGGCCGTGGCATGGACGGTACAACTCTGTCCAAAATTATAAGTACCGCCGCCACCAACCGAACCGCCATCGCTTGGGTCGGCCAAAACAGACACGGTAAACGACTGTGCCGTGAAGTACGCATAGTATGTCGCTGATTCGGTCACAGTAAAGGAATAGGTGGGTGAATAGGAAACCGTCGCCCCGTTTTTTGTCCATTTTTGGAAGGTGTATCCCATATTGGCCGTAGCTGTCAAGGTGCAGTTGTCGCCGTAATTATAGCCTCCACTGCCCGTAACCGAGCCTCCTTCTGTCGGGTTGGCCATCGCAGTGATGACATAGCTCTGCATGGTGAAGTTGGCCACCAGTTGGCAATCCGTGGTGACCGTAAAAGAATAGGTCGAGTTGTTATAGACAGGAGCTCCGTTAATGGTCCAGTTAATGAAATTGAAACCTGAATTAGCCGTGGCATGGACGGTGCAATTATCACCATAATGGAATGTGCCGCCTCCAGAAACCGAGCCTCCATTTGAAGGACTGGCTGAAACTGTGACAAGGTAGTTGTCTAGCTCGAAATGCGCGACATAATTGGCAGATTCCGTCACAGTGAAAGAATAGGTTGGATTGGTTGAGACCGGAGTGCCGTTTTCTGTCCAGTTGACAAAGGTATAACCCAGATTGGACGATGCCGACAAGGTGCAAGTCTCCCCATAAGTATAAATGCCCGCACCAGTCACCGAACCGCCAGTGCTGGGATTGGCAGAAGCACCAATTGTGAAAGTCAAGCTCTCAACCTGCACATTGACAGAATTTGACGGGTCGGATTCTCCACCAAAATAGTTGGTCGTGACATGATAGTTATAGGAGCCTTCAGGCAAATTTGCATCCGAATACGTGTTTCCAGTCAACTGTGTAGCCAAAGCAGTACCGTTGCGATATAGGTTGTACGTATAAGTACCATCGGTGATGTAGGTCTTAATCAGCCATGACTTGTCGGTACAAAAACTCCAGGCATTCCCCAATCGGGAATACAACGAGGCATCCTCGACTTCTGCTCCAGAATAGGAACAGTAGGAAGCCGGACTGTTTTGGTCGCAATATAGCACAATCCAAAGGTCTTGGGTGTAATCAATCGTAACGGGATTGGGAAGGATGATGTCTTGCCAGTTGTTTGCGCCCGCATTCTGGTTTTTCTGATAAACCAGCTCGGTCGTATTCGTTTCATCGCCCTTGTATATGAAAAGCGTGTAATTGGCATTACACCTCGAATAAAACGACACCTTCTGGACTGCCATCCCCGCATAGTCATCCAATATCGACACAGGATAACGTTGCGCCCAATAAACGCCACCTTCATCATACCCAAAGCCACCGATGCAATTCCCTGAGCCATATTGCAGTACCGCATTCACGGGAATTTGAGACTGCCAAGAAAGGCTGACATCATTGTTGTTGACCGATGCCTGCAAATTGGTTGGAACCGGCCCCGAAAAATGCACATCGGCCACGGCATCGTTTGATTTCATTGACATCACCCCATTGGATTTCACACTCTTCACATAATAGGAATGCATCCCGTAACTGACATTAACCTCTGTGTAATTGGTATTCGTCAGGTTGGCCACCAAATCTCCGTCACGATACAGTTTATAGGAAACGGCATTGCTCACGCTGTTCCAGCTTACACTGACATTCCGTCCGTTGACAGTAGCATTCACGCCTGAGGGAGGATTGATAGACGGAGCCTTGGGGCTGCATCCGAAAAGAGCGTAATTCCACTGGTTGAACTGCCCCGTCGGGCCTACGCCTGGATTCAGGGCTCCGATAGCATAATAGCCGTCATACGCACCACCCCAGCCCCAGTTGAAATGGAAGAAGTTGTTCGCATCATAGCCGTCACACACAAAAGCATGTGAGCCGCTCTCCTTAGCTATGTAATACCCCCCTGAATAATAGAGGGGACGATGGGCATTCAACTCAGTTTTCAGCATGGATCTCCATTGGGCATCGGTATAGATGACATGAACGCTGCCATTGTTGGTGATGTATGACTTTTGCTTCAAATTCATGTTGTCGCTATAATCGAAATAGGTATTCAACGCGACAGGCACTTTTTGTGTGGAAGCCGTGCTAACCTCTGGACCATAATCCATATCGACAGACACGCCGCAATGGTACACCAAGGTGGCGACAGCGTTAGCTTCAGCATCCGAATAGCCTCTTGAATACACATTCTTCATATGATCCCAATCATAGTTCGTGTTCCTGAAATCCGCAAACTGCACCCCATATTCCGGATGGCTTTGAGGCGTGTAGGAATACGTACCTGAACCTCTGGTAGGATGTTCCCAATAGTTCATAATCTGAGCCATGGCCGTTGCAACACATCCTGCCAAAACATGACCATCAGTTGCGTTAGGGTCGGCAGGACAAAGATTGTTGAAAGGCATACCTTGATTCCATCTTGTTCTGAGGAGCGGACTGACGCTGCTCCTTGATTTCGGCTCCAATCCCCTGCCATCCAAGAGACTATCCCATTCCGAACGGATTGCATCATCAGCTTCCAATCTGCTTTCCGACACGTAAGCGATTTCTTCATCGTAGGCTTTCAGCCAGGCAAAAGTGTTTGCTGGCATCTCATTGGTAACAAAAGCACAGTCAGTAGAATACCCCAATATCGGGTGCACGCAATCATCGGCAGCAATGATAACGAAACAGCGGTTGTTGCCAAACACATAAAAGCCCAGGAATGACTCTTGGCCAGTGAAATCAATCAAGCTGATTTCGGGAGGCGTGTCCATGTTAGCGTTCAGAAAAGACTGGGCTGCATGTCTGGCGGTTTGAACTTCAACTTTTTTTGCGAAGACCGAAACCGTCAGGACAAGGAACATGGCCAACAGGACAAAGCTTCTTTTCATCTAACGTAACACTCAATTATGGTATTTCAGTCGGCAAAATTAAAGGAAAAAGCAAAAAAAACAAAACCAATCGCCACAAAATCTTCAGCTCCTAACTATCAACTACCTAATACCCACTTCTAACTATATTGAAACTCAGGCATATCAACAACAGCAGGAGGGCTTTTCTTCCCATGGAAATCGAAATTAGAATTCACAAAGACACAAAAGAGCGCCCAATTTCCCGAGATTTTATTATTTTTGCACAAAATTTCAGTCAAGTCACAATATGTTTGAGGACGAAGATTATTATTTCGAACACGAAGCGGAGATGGAAAAGGCCATCGAAAGGTACGAATCCATGCTGGAAGAGCATGACTCCGCATATTTCGACAGTGAGGAGTTTGAATACATCATCGACCACTACACCAAGCACAACGAGCTGAAACGCTCACGACAAGCCGTGGAGTTGGCCTTGGCACAACATCCCGAAAGCAGCAAGCTGAGAATCAAGTACGCACGGCAGTATTTGCTTGAAAACGATGCCCAACGTGCCTTCGAGATTATGCAGCATATCGAGCGAGAAGACGACGACGACCCCGATTATTTCCTCACCCTGGGTTCATGCCTCGCCATGTTGGGCAAATCGGAAGAAGCCCTGGAGAACTATTTCAGTGCTCTGCCCTACTTCGATGAAGACGAGAAGTTTGAGCTCTACAACGCCATCGCCTACGAATACCAACACATGCAGCAATTTGACCTCGCGCTTGAGTTCTACGGGAAAGCCTTGCCCTATGCGGAAGACAATGACACCATCTATCACGAGATCCGTTGCTGTTTCCTCAGTGCAGGCCGCAAAGAAGACGCCATCGCCTATTTCCAACAGATAATCGACAAAGACCCGTACAACAGCAAGGCCTGGACCAACATCGGCGACGTCTACCGCATGATGGGGCAATACGAAGAGAGCATCGACCCCTACGAATACGCCCTCAGCATCGACCCCGAAGACCTCTGGACCAACATGCACTTGGCCGACATCTATTACGACTTGGGACGATACAAAGAAGCCATCGACACCCTTGAGGAAGCCTTGCGCAACGGCGTTGAAACCTCAATGATACACACAACAATAGGCGACTGCTACTACCGCCTCAACGATTTGCAGACCGCTGAGGAACACTTCAAAAAAGCCCTCGAAATCAACCCGATGATAGGCTCAGGTTATGCTGGTCTCGGTTATGTCTTCAGCGATCGCGGCCAAAGCCGCAAGGCCATCAAATACTTCGAAAAGGCCATGACGATAGAGCCTTGGGAAACCGACCACCTCTACTCCATCGCAACCGACTACATGAAACTCAAGGAATACGACAAGGCCTTGGAATACTTGCGCAAAATCCAAGAGACGACCCCAACCGACCCTGACGCTTACTACTACATTGCTGACCTTTATGGCCAGCAGGATAAAATCGACGAGGCCATCAACACCATCAAATTCGGGTTGTTGCAGACCGACAACGACGCTTCGCTACTCTATCTTTTGGCTTACGCCTATTTCGTGAAAGGTTGTCATAACCAAGGGCTTGAAGCGCTTGACCAAGCCTTGGATGCCGACTTTGAGGTCTGGCCCGACTTCCTGGAATACGACCGAGAGCTGTTGGCCAACGACAACGACATCCTTGAACTCATAGAACAACACAAAAAGAACCAAGAAACCAATCCTAATCCAAACAATACTCCTGCATGAAGAATTACATCTACATCTTCCTTATTGCCATGGTACCCCTTATCGAGCTTCGCGGTGCGCTACCCGTGGCATACGGCATACACACAGCCAACCCCGACTTCAGCCTCCTGTGGAGCTACATCATCATCGCCATCGGCAACATGCTGCCTGTGCCCTTCATCTATTTCTTCGCCCGCAAGGTGTTGGAATGGGGCAAGGATGTCAAAGTGCGCTGGTTCAGCAGGTTCTGCATCTGGTGCCTCGAAAAAGGAGAAAAGGGCGGGCAAAAGCTGCAAGCCAAAGCGGGCCGTGGACTCTATTGGGCTTTGCTGCTCTTTGTAGGCATCCCGTTGCCTGGCACAGGTGCTTGGACAGGCACCCTCGCCGCCAGTTTCTTGGACATGGACTTCAAAAAGAGCGTTTTAGCCGTCATCGGAGGTGTGGTGCTCGCCAGCATTATCGTCGGCGTGGTGTGCACCTTGGGCTTTGGGGCAGTGTTTGGGATTAAATAACTGAAAATGAAACGCTACGGACTCATCGGACATCCATTGAAGCACTCCATGTCGAGACACCTCTTCAACGAGAAATTCGAATACGAGGGCTTGGATTGCCTCTATCAGCATTTCGACCTAAAGTCGTTGGACGAACTTCATGATGTATTGGAGAAATACCCTGATTTGTGCGGTTTCAACGTGACCATACCCTACAAGGAAGCCATCATTCCGTTGTTGGACGAGATTGATGTCGTGGCCAAGGAAGTCGGTGCAGTCAATGTGGTGAAAATCACTGATAGCAAGTTGAAAGGCTATAACACGGATGTTTATGGCTTTGAACAATTGTTGAACCGAGCCATCAAAGACCGCCAAATCGAACATGCCTTGGTTTTGGGCACAGGTGGCGCATCAAAAGCAGTTCAGTATGTGCTGAAAAAGAAAAACATACCCTACTCCACTGTCAGTAGAAGCATCGAAAAAGGCGATTACACTTACGACACACTGACCGATGAGGTTTTGAGGCAAAACCACCTCATCATCAACACAACGCCTGTAGGCATGTTCCCTCAAATCGACAACTTCCCCGACCTGCACTATCAAGGTTTAAGCAATAAACACATCCTCATCGATTTGATTTATAACCCGAAGGAGACTGCTTTCATGGAATTGGGCAAGACTTGGGGCGCGAAGGTGTTTGGTGGAATACAGATGTTTGAGGAACAAGCAAAGAAAACTTGGGAGATTTTTAATAGACAATAGCCCATGGCCTATGGCTGATGGCTCGCTTCAACAAATAGCACAAAATTCACACCTTGGGTGAAGCGAGCCATTGGCCATAAGCTAAAGGCCATAGTAAAAAAAGAAGAAATGACGAGAAGCAAAGTAAAACGAGAACCCGAATACATCGAAGACGTGGAAATCATCGACGCAGGCTCGGAAGGCATGTCGGTTGCCAAGCCCGAAGGGCGCGTGATCTTCATTCCTTTTGGCGTGCCTGGTGATGTGGTCGACATCGAGGTCTACAAGCGCAAGAAGAACTTCTTTGAAGGCAAGATCTTGAGCTTCAAGAAGCAATCAGAGAAGCGTGTGGAACCCGTTTGCCAGCATTTCGGTCTCTGCGGCGGCTGCAAGTGGCAGCACATGGACTACCAATGGCAGACCTACTACAAGCAGAAGCAGGTGAAGGATAACTTCGACCGCATCGGGAAAATCGAGTATCCAGAGATTCGTCCGATTTTGGGCTGCGAGAAACAGTTTGCCTACCGCAACAAGCTGGAATACACCTTCTCGAACCGCAAATGGCTCACTGATGGCGCACCTATTGGCACCCATGACGAGGAATACTGCAAAGGACTCGGTTTCCACCTGCCCCAGCTCTTCGACCGCGTGGTTGATATCGAAAAATGCCATTTGCAAGCTGACCCATCAAATGACATCCGACTGTTTGTCAGGCGATTCACTTTGGAGCGACATCTGCCCTACTACAACTTCCGCGCCCATGAAGGCTTGATGCGCAACCTCGTCATCCGCTGCAACTCGAAAGGCGAGTTCATGGTCATCCTCGTCATCAGCGAGGAGAAGGCCATCGTGCGCCATGAACTGATTCCTGCCTTGGAAATGGCTTTCCCGCAAATCGTCTCCTTGCTTTTGGTCATCAACCCGAAGCTGAACGACATCATCAACGACCTGCCTTTTGAATGTCTGAAGGGTGAGCCTTACCTCATCGAGACCATGGCCTCTCCCCGTCAGGGCTTCGACGACTTGAAGTTCCGCATCGGTCCCGTTTCTTTCTTCCAAACCAATGTGTATCAAGCGGAAAGGCTTTACAGGACGGCCTTTGATCTCGCCAATGTGCAAGGCAACGAGTTGATGTATGACCTTTACACAGGAACGGGCACCATCGCCCAATATTTCTCACGTTTCGTGAAAAAAGTGGTCGGCATCGAGTATGTGGAGGCCGCCATCCAAGATGCAAGGATAAATGCGGAAATCAACGGTATCAAGAACTGTACCTTCTATGCCGGCGACATGGCCAAGGTCTTCACCGACGACTTCATCACGACCAACGGCACGCCCGACCTCATCGTTACTGACCCGCCACGTGCTGGAATGGCCGAAAAAGTGGTGGAACAATTACTGAAAATCCGAGCCCAGAAAATCGTTTATGTGAGCTGTAATCCAGCTACGCAGGCACGTGATTTACAACTACTTGATTCTGCATACAAAGTAATGGCTGTCCAGCCCGTCGACATGTTCCCGCACACACAACATGTGGAAAACGTCTGTCTGTTGGAATTAAGAGAATCCTAATTCTTTGCCTTCCAGTTTCTCAGTCGACAAGCCATATTTTGCTTCACATTGCCTGCAAAAAGCCACGAGTCGGCGAAATGGAGGTTACCACGAGGAAACATGTCCTCGTAAGCAGGAATGAAGACCATATCGGGGTCAAGGTCTGGACAGACGGTATTGTGTTTGTAAACATAGGTTCTTGTAGGACAAGGAACTATCAAAACACTGTCACGGGAATCGTTGTATTTAGCCATACCTAACTGACAATCAGCAGGAATGGTATCAGTTACGGCAGACCAAACCGTTGGGATGACACCCGCCACGTCGCCTCGCGAAACCATGCCAATAGCCGTTGTATCGGTTACCGAATTGAAGATGATGAGCTTCCCAACCTCGGCACTGTCGTGTGCAGGACAAAGTTGTTCGGGATATTGCGCCATCTCTTCAGCAGTGACATGATAACCAATGCAATAAGCCGCCACCATCAAATTACGTTGCTCCTCAGTCATGCCGTCCTTCAACAGCTCAATGAGCACCTGAGAACCTTGGCTGTGCCCGACCAAAAAGAAAGGCCGACCTCCGTTGCCGTGCACCATGTAATACTGGAACGCATCTTTCACATCCTGAGCAGCAAATTCAGCATTCCTTTGCAAAATGCTGTCGGGCTGGGTGTAGGATTCAAAAATCATCTGACGATAATACGGAGCATAGAAGTTGTAATCGTCGTACAACATCTTGTTGAAACGCTGGTTGCCGTTAGCCTCTTCCCTCACCTCAGCTTGCGTGATATCAGCAAACCAAGAGGAGTCGTTGTCGACAAAAGATATGGTCGAAACTGAAGGATATACATAAAACACGTCTGCCCGCTTGTCATTCTCGCCGAAGGCGTACCAATAGGTCATATCGGCATAATCGATGGTAACATCGACTTCAGGTGTTGTCTTCTTTTCAGCGCATGCCATCAACAATAGTAGCACACACAACGAACAAAGCAATTTATTCATCTTCAATTAGTTTTAATAGATTATCCAAATCAAGGTCTTCAGATTTTATGGTAATTTTCGCCTGCTCATAAAATGGCAGCCTTGAGGTATAATGTTGGTTGACAAATTCCGTCAGCTCAGTCTCACTCTTCCCTTCCGCCAAAGGACGTTTGCGTTTGGCATGGAGCAACCTGTCAACCACTGCCTTAGGACTGATACGAAGAAACACTGTCAATCCATGTTGGTTCATCCAATCCATATTGTCGAAATAGCAAGCCGTGCCACCACCCGTCGAGACCACCACGTTTTCAAGGCTTTCCGTTTCCTTCAGCACCTCGGATTCCAGTTTACGATAGAGCGGTTCGTCGTATTTGTTGAAGAAATCGCAAACCGAAATCTTGTATTTCTCCTCAAACAATGCATCGGTGTCGACCACTTCCCAACCCATGCGCTGAGCAAGTCGCCTCGCCGCAGTGGTCTTCCCTGCACCCATGTAACCGACGATGTAAATACGATTCAAGACTCAAAGATTTAAAATTCAAAATTCAAAATTCAAAATTCAAAATTCAAAATTCAAGATGCAAAGATTCAATATACATAAGTCCACATTCATCATTCTGCATTCATCATTCATAATTCCTCATTCATAATTCCTCATTCATCATTTCTCATCCCCCATTTATCATCTTGTACTGACACAGTTGAAGTTTCCCCTCCCCGTCGCGCAAATGCATGCCATTGCCCTGACAATACCGCCACATCTTGCAGTCGGCGCACTGGTCGGTCTTCATCCATCTCCGGTCGCGATAGACTTGGAACTTGTTTTGCCAAACGTCCCAAAAACTGTCTTTGTAGATGTTGCCCTGATGATAGTCGCTGCGGATGCTGAGGCAGCCCGAAATGGAGCCGTCGGCCAGCACCGAGGCGATGTTGATGCCCGCACTGCACGAATAGTAATGGTTGCGCACCTCGCCCTCGTATTTACCTAAGAAACCGTCGCAACCATAATCCGCTCGGATTTTCCCTTGCAATCGTGTATCCTTGATAAACTCCATCATTTCAACGAATTGGCTGTTGGAGAGTCGTAACTCGGGGTCGTTGGCGGCGCGTCCCGAAGGGAACACCGTGAACAACCTCCAACGGTGGATACCCAAGGAAATCAAGAAATCACGAAACTGGGGTAAATATTTGATGGTCCGCTGGTTGACGCAAGTGATGACATCCCAAGTGAGACTCGGATGCTGCTTCATGGCCTCCACGGCACGAAGCACATTCTTATAGCTCATGGGGTTGCCACGCATCCAGTTATGGTCTTCCTCGAAGCCGTCAAAGCTGACAGCTAAAGACTTCAGTCCAGCAGCCATAAACTCATTAAGTTTTTCGGGCGAGAGCAACATGCCATTGCACACCATCCCCCACACGAAACCACGCTTGGTGATTTCCTCGCCGCAATGTGCCAAGTCATTACGCATCGTAGGCTCGCCACCCGTGGTGATGACCATCACCTTGGCGGGGTCTTGATGGGCTCGCACCTCGTCAAGCACCTTGGCAAAATCCTCGAAAGGCATGTCGTCCTTCTCGGAAAGCATACGGCAATCGGAGCCACAATGGCGGCAATTGAGATTGCAGCGCAGGGTGCATTCCCAAAACAGCTGGTGAAGCTCGTGCTCGTCGATGCGCTGTTGCAGCATCTGATGATTGAGTTCGAGCATCACCTTTTTATAAAAACCGAGACGATCGCTCATTTTTGCTCTACTTTTTTATTTGCCGTATCTCATATGGACTACCATACAAAACTTCGGCATCCGGTAAACGAGAAATACCAAACTCATCCAGCTCTTTTTTCGCTTCTTTCAACTGTCTCTCCCAAATGGAAATATCACTTTCAATATTAGCTTGTTCTTCATCGTAATCTGGATACATCCCTGGAGGCGGACCGTAGACACAAGGCGGAATATAGGATTTAATAAGTAAATCCAATGAATCGATACGTTTCAGGATTTGACGGCGACGAACGTTACGGTCGAGGTCGATATCTTCGCCTAAACGATAGTTGATGGAGTCAAGCCTATTTTCAAGGGAATACTTTTCATCAAAATGTTCCATGAAAGCTTCCCTGTAATATTGGTAGTAGGTAGGGTCGTTCTCTTCGGGATTCTCCCACTCTTCGCTTTTCACTTTGGCCAGCTGCATTTCGACCTGCTCACGCTCTTTGCGGAGTTGCTTGCGTTCCTTACGCGTCAAGCCATTCTGCGTGCAGCAAGCTCCCAAGAAAGCCAGTCCAGACAAGGCACAAATCCATACCGAACGGACTACCTTTTTCATGGCACTTATTCCTGGTTCAATTCTTTCAGTTCCTTACGGATAGCCTGAATTTCATCCCTCATCCGCTGGGTCTCGCGACCGTATTCTTCAATAATTTCTGGCGAACCGTAAACGCAGGCTCCCTCACGGCGTTGCAAAGCAGCCTGAAGTTCAACGATGCGATCCTGCAAGGCAACACGGCGGGCACTCTTTTCCAAATCCACATCTTCGCCCAACTTGTAATTGATGGAATCAAGCTGGCTCTTAAGACGATAGGTCTCAGCCCCATATCGTGCAATGATTTCGGGCGAGCCATAGACAGCCGCACCTTCACGTCGAGTCAAAATCTCTTGAATGGAATCGCGTTCCTTCATGAGTTGCTTTCTCTCAGCCCTTGACAAACCTTTTTCAGAGCAACAGGCGGTCAAGAAAGCCAGTCCCGACAAGGCGCCAATCCATACTGTTCGAACTACTTTTTTCATGATAAAATATTGTTATAACGCTGCAAAGATAACATTTTTCAAACCAAAAGGCATTTTTTACACATAATTTTATTGGTTGACCATCAACAATTTTAGCAATCCCGCAAAATTACGTATATCTTCTTCTGTCGTATCGAAGGCACACATCCAGCGCACCACATCGGCATCCTCATCCCAATCATAGAAGAAGCAATGCTGTTGCAACGCTTTCCACACCTTTCGGGGCAATTGGGCGAAAACACCATTGGCTTGCACAGGATAAACCACCTTCACACCAGGGATGTCTTTCACCGATTCATAGAGCAGTTGTGCCATACGGTTACTGTGTTCGGCATTACGTCTCCACAAATCATTCTCGAAATAGGCATCAAACTGCGCAGCGATGAAACGCATCTTCGAGCAGAGCTGCATGGCCTGTTTACGACGGTATTTGAAGTCGGGGCATAGCTCAGGATTCAAAAGGACGACGGCCTCCCCCATCATCAGTCCGTTCTTGGTGCCGCCAAATGAAATGGCATCCACACCCAAGTCGGTAGTCATTTCCTTGAAGGAGCATCCCAAAGCCACTGCGGCATTGCCCAAACGAGCACCGTCGATGTGGACATACATGTTGTATTCACGCGCCAAATCCACCAAAGCCTTGATTTCTTCCAAGGTGTACAAAGTACCCAGTTCAGTAGGTTGGGTGATGGATATGGCCTTAGGTTGGGAATGGTGCTCGAAACCGAAGCCGTGCAGACGCGTCTTCACCAACTCTGGGGTCAGCTTGCCATCAGGAGTGGCAACGGTCAACAATCGGCAACCCACGATACGTTGTGGCGCACCACATTCATCCACATTGATGTGGGCGGTCTCGGCACACACCACAGCTTCATGCGAATGTGTCATGGCATCGATGCACAAGGTGTTACATCCTGTTCCATTGAAGGCGAAAAACACACGTGCTTGTTCTCCAAACTGCTGACGGAACAGTTCCTCCGTTGCAGCACAATATTCATCATCGCCGTATGCCAAAGCGTGGTCTTGGTTCACACGGGCGATGGCTTCCAAAACCTCAGGGCAAATGCCTGAATGGTTGTCACTTCCAAATCCTCTTTTCATCTTTCAATAATTTTCAGCAAAGGTAGACATTTTTTCCATAGTCAAGAAAAAAAAGCGAAGCATCGGCATGTCCGACACTTCGCTTTTGAATAATGATATTGGTTTTATCTTAGAATCTGAATCCGATACGAGCCAAAAGCATGCGAGGTCTCACACCATTCACGTTATTGTAAACATCGTTTCCAACAACAGGACGCGTCCTTTCGGCAATAATCTTACTACCGCCAAGATCATAGTAACTTACACCAATAATGAAATTCTTGGCCACCTCAAAGCCAGCGCCCACTTGGTAGGCAAAGCTGAAGGCGGTCTTGTACTTCATGAGTGTTGTGGCTGACACGACATCACCCACATACTTTATAGTCTCCTCATAATTGGTGATCCAACGGCAGTTGCCACCTACGCCACCTTCAATAAAAATACCGAAAGAGTTGGTGGGATAAATGATATAGTTCAGACCAGCCATGACAGGGAGATTAATGTATCTTGGACGTGTCACCGAATAATCTTTAACCAAAGGATCATTCTTAATATCAACGATTTTTTTATCGAAATACTCCTTCAGATTATCGTTCAGGCCATTATAAAAGCCGTCAATAGAGAGCATGACATTGAGACCAGGCACACCAACACCAAAGTCCCACTTGAGGCCGGCATTGAAACCAATGCTTGCGCCACCATTCGTACTCGTTTCATTGGTAAGCGCCCATTCCTCGGCCGTACCATTACCATAGTTTCCCATCGGGAATGTGGCACCAAGGCTCATATAGCCATGTGTCTGTGCCATTGCATGTCCGCCCATGATCACCAAGGCAGCCAAAGCAAACAATCTTACTAGTTTCTTCATTTTACTGACAATTATAGGTTATTTTTTCCGTTTGAATTAAAACGCGGCAAAATTACAAAAACTTTCGTACTTTTGCCTTTTCAACAGAAAATATCATGCTGCAAAAACTAAAACTGTTCAAAGAACGTCATCCTTTCACCGCTTTGATGCTGACTGCCATTGCGGTGCGCATCCTCGTCGTGGTCTTAGTTCCAGGTTTCGGTTCCAACCGAGAAGTACAACATACCACCCTTTTCATCGGCTTTCTCGAAAAAATGAAATCCATCTTCAGCATCGAAGACGCCTCTGGACAAGGGCTCATGTTTCTGAGCCGAGCCTTGTATGCCACCGTGTCGCTCTTTACCGTTTCGATGGTTTATCGCATCTGTGACCTGACCTCCAACAAGGAGAATGCTTGGCTTTTGGCACTCATTCCTACTTTCTGCATTATCATGCCCTCATTCGGCATCATTGAAAATGCCAGTGCCTTTCTTGGTCTTCCGCTGTTGCTATATGGTGCCAACGTGGTGTTACGTCAGGAAGTGCTGAGGCAAAACAACCTCAGCGAAAATGTCCACCGCACCTCTTTCCTCATCGCTGGTTTGATGCTCGGTTTTGGTATTAGTGTTTGGTACGAAAGTGCATTCATAGTCTTCTGCATCCTCATGATTCTCTGCATCCGCCGCAATTTCAAAGGTGCACTTATGACCCTCATAGGCGTCATCCTCTCCATTGCCTTTGTGTCGCTTCTGCTGACTATACTCAATGTCGATCCATTGAAATACATTCAACTATGACCAAAGAAGAAGCCCGTCAGCGCATTGCAGCATTGAGCGAAGAGCTTGAACAGCACAACTATAATTATTACATCCTTGCCAAACCCACCATCAGCGACTACGAGTTCGACATGAAACTTGAGGAGCTGGCACGCTTGGAGAAGGAATTTCCAGAGTACCTCTCCCCTGCCTCGCCTACCCAACGTGTGGGTGGCGGGGTCACGAAAGAATTCAAGAGCGTGCAACACCGCTATCCCATGTTATCGCTGGCCAATTCTTACAGCCGCGAGGAAATAACTGAGTTCATCAACCGCATCAAAAAAAACATCGACGAACAAGTTGAGTTTTGCTGCGAGCTGAAGTTTGACGGATTAAGCATCAGCTTACAATATGAAAACGGTTTGTTGGTTCGTGCCGTGACCCGTGGCGACGGCACCCAAGGCGACGATGTCACCACCAACGTGAAAACCATCCGCACTGTGCCATTGAAACTCCATGGCGACTTCCCTGAGTTTTTCGAGATGCGAGGCGAAATCGTGATGCCTTTCGAGAGTTTCAACCGACTCAACGAAGCCCGTGCCGAAGCCGGCGACGACCTCTTTGCCAACCCACGCAATGCCGCTGCCGGAACGCTCAAGTTGCAAGACAGCAAGGAAGTTGCACGACGCAGGCTCGACAACTACTGCTACTACATGATGATGGACGGACTTGAAAGTCGGTACCAAACCCATTACGAAAGCCTGCAAGCAGCCCGCAAATGGGGCTTCAATATTTCCAATTTCATGGCCCTGTGCAAGACCATCGACGAGATTTTTGAGTTCATCGACTATTGGAATGTGAAACGCCATGAATTGCCTTTTGCCATCGATGGCATCGTGCTGAAAGTCAATAGCTATGCACAACAGCAGGCTTTAGGCTTCACGGCCAAGTCGCCGAAATGGGCCATCGCCTATAAATTCAAGGCGGAGGAAGTGGAAACAGAACTGCAAAGCGTCGACTTTCAAGTAGGTCGTCACGGCACCATCACCCCTGTGGCCAACCTTTCACCCGTGCAACTTGCGGGAACGACGGTGAAACGCGCCACTTTAAATAATGAAGACTTTATCCGTCAGTTTGACCTGCACTATGGCGACACGGTCACCGTTGTAAAAGGCGGCGAAATCATCCCGAAAATCATCGGCGTGAACTTGGATAAACGGCAAGCGGGGGCAAAGCCAGTGGAGTTTGTCAAGACCTGCCCGATTTGCGGCACCCCATTGATTCAGAATGAAGGCGAAGCGGCGTGGTATTGTCCCAACAGTTCGGGCTGTTCGCCACAAATCCGTGGCCGTATTGAGCATTTCATCGGGCGCAAAGCCATGAATATCGAAAGCCTGGGCGAAGGAAAAGTGGAGTTGCTTTATGAAGAAGGCTTGGTGCGCAATGTCGCCGATTTGTATGACCTTACGTTTGAGAAGCTCTACGGTCTGGAAAAGGTCATCACGATTGAAGATGAGTTCAGCCTCATGCCCGTAGCTACACGCAAGGTCAGTTTCAAGGAAAAGACGGCGCAGAATATTTTGGATGCCCTGGAGAAGTCAAAGTCGGTACCGTTCGAAAGGGTTCTGTTTGCCTTGGGCATCAAGTTCGTTGGCGAGTCGGTGGCCAAAGTGTTGGCCAAAGCCATGCACGACATCGACCATATTATTGGCGCCAGTGTCGAGGAGA
Source organism: uncultured Bacteroidales bacterium (assembly GCA_900317155.1). Lineage (GTDB taxonomy): Bacteria > Bacteroidota > Bacteroidia > Bacteroidales > F082 > Limimorpha. The sequence continues at coordinate 42,321 of ONFO01000008.1, read as the reverse complement.
TGACAGAAATCAACGAAATCGGTGAAAAAATCGCTCTTTCGGTAAGGAATTTCTTCGATGATGAGCGCAATATCGAAATTGTCAACCGACTGAAACAACATGGTTTGCAGTTTGCCATGGCTGAGCAGGCTGTTTCCGACAAGGAACAAGTTTTGGCTGGAAAGACCTTCGTGGTGAGCGGTGTGTTTGCACATTATTCCCGCGATGGCATCAAGGAAATCATTGAGGCCTATGGTGGAAAGAATGTGGGCAGCATTTCCGGCAAGACCGACTACGTTTTGGCCGGTGACAAAATGGGGCCCGAAAAACGCAAAAAGGCGGAGTCGTTGGGCATTCCTATCATCACTGAGGCAGAGTTTGAGGAAATGATAGGCGTTTCGCGCACACCAGAAGAAAACGGATTGTTGTTTTGAACATTTTCAAGAAAATTTCTATTTTTGCACTATCAAAAGCATTTAGAAAATGCCGCAACTGACCATAGACAAAATCGAGTATCTGATTATGGTTGTCAAATTGTTTGCAGCCAAGTATCAACTCACTCCCGTTCAGGCCTATCGTTATATCAGTCGTTACGATGGCGTTGGCTTCATTGAGCGAAATTATGGCATTATGCACACGCTTTCGTTTCAAGAGATGGTTCAAGGCATTTCAGACTATTGTAAAAGACAAGGAGGTCAACTGTCATGATTCTCTATCACGGCTCAAATATTGAAATCGAGACCATTGACCTAAGCAAATCCAAGCCCAACAAGGATTTCGGGAAAGCCTTTTATCTTTCCGAAGAAGTACAGCAAGCCAAAGAAATGGCCGCGTTCACGGTAGACCGATTTGGTGGAAAACCTATCATCAGCTCGTTTGAATTTGACAGGAACTTGTTGGATGGCAGACAACTTCAAGTGAAAACCTTTGACGGCTATTCCCGTGAATGGGCTGAGTTCATTTTTTCCAACAGGGACACGGATTCTGCAGTCAACATACACAATTACGATATTGTTTATGGACCCATTGCCAACGACAAAGTTGGCCGACAAATGTTCAACCTTCGTGAAGGATATATCGACATCGACGAGTTTATGCGCAGACTACACTATATGAAAGGCGTCACTTTCCAATACGCTTTTTGTACTGAATTGGCTATTAGCAAACTGAAGAAAATATGAATATAGAGGAAAAAGACTTTGAGTTTATGGTCGATATTATGACCCGCGACCTCATTTCCTTGTTGATGGAACGTCACAACATGGACATGAAATCCGCCTTCGATATATTCTATAACTCAGACACTTACGCAGCCTTGAATCGTCCTGAAAGTGGTTTGTATTTCCAAAGTCCCAAATACGTATATTCCATCTTGGAAAATGAATTGAAAACCGGGAAAATGGGATAAGAACTTTATCCAAACACCTTTTTCAGTCGCCTCATCGCTTCCTCCACCGTACTTCTCGGGCAAGCCAAATTGATGCGGAAAAAGCCACTGCCCGCCTCTCCAAAGTCCTTGCCCCGATTGAATCCGAGTTGGGCCTCCTGGGTCATCTTGCGCCAAAGTTCCTCTTCCGAAAAGTCATAGCCGTTGAAGTCGAGCCACATCATGTAGGTGGCTTGTGGCTTATGGAATTTTACTTTGGGGAGGTTCCGGGCCAAGAAGTCAGACACATAGTCGATATTGCCTTGCACATAGTCAAGCAATTGTCCAAGCCAGTCGTCGCCACATCTCATGGCGGTTTCGGTGGCAACCTTGCCGAAAATGTTACCCAGATGAGCCTCCAACGTCTCAACATAGTCGATGTAGGTCTTGCGCAACGTCTCATTGGGAATGATTGCCGTCGAAGTGGCCAAGCCGGCAAGGTTGAAGGTCTTGGAAGCCGCGTGGAAGGTAATGCTGTTTTGTGCAAATGACTCGTTCAAAGTGGCGAAAGGCGTGTGATGGTAACCAGGCAAAACCAGGTCGCAATGGATTTCGTCAGAAATGACCAACATGTCGTTTTTCATGCATATTTCGCCCAACTGTAGCAGTTCCTCTCGGGTCCAACAACGTCCAACGGGATTATGGGGATTGCAAAGAATCAGCATCTTGGCAGTCTTGGCTTGTTCCGCTAATTTGGGAAAGTCTATCTCATATCCAGTTCCTTTATCAATCAAGGTATTGTAAACCAACTTGCGCCCATGCCCCGAAACGGCATGATGGAATGGCGGATAGACAGGCGGTTGGATGATGATTTCATCGCTGGGCTGTGTAAAAGCCAAAACGGCCATATTGAAACCACACACCACGCCGGGTGTGAACGACATCCATTCCAGCTCCACATCCCACTGGTGACGGCGTTTCAGCCATCCTGCAATGGATTGGAAATAAGGTTCATCCTTGAAATGATAGCCATAAACTGGATGCTCTGCCCGCTTGATGACAGCCTCACGGACAAAATCAGGGGTCTCGAAATCCATGTCGGCCACCCACATGGGAATCACGTCGGGATTGCCAAAAACTTCTTTTCTCAAGTCATATTTAACGCAGTTAGTATCAGCGCGATTAATGATTTTATCGAAATTGTATTTCATTGCGATGTGGTTTTTGAAAATGCAAAAATGCGAAATTTTTTGCGGTTTTTGCAGGGGATAAGGAAAAAAGATGTACTTTTGCCGCGTCAAAAAGAGACATCGGTTCTATTTTTTCTTGGGGGAGTCGCATAGTGGCAATTGCAACAGACTGTAAATCTGTCCGGGAATCCGTTCGGTGGTTCGAGTCCACCTTCCCCCACTGCAAGGCGAAGTTTCAGGCTTCGCTTTTTTTATGCCTAAGAGCTCTACTAGGCTCACTTTTAAAATTTCCACATTTTTGGTTATCGTATTGAATTTATTATATATCTTTGCACTATCAATTCACATTATCATTATTATGAAGATTTTTGTCGCCAAATTAGCTTTTAAAACCACAACAGAAGACCTGAGAGCATTATTTGAACAATTCGGCACGGTTGACTCCTGCAAGGTTATCATGGATCGTGAAACAGGCCGCTCAAAATGCTACGGTTTTGTGGAAATGCCCAATGATGCCGAGGCTTACAAGGCCATTGTAGAGACTGACGAGACCGTATTTATGGGTAACGAGTTGCAAGTCAAGAAATCGCGCCCTCAAGTCGCCCCAGCTCCAAAACTTGAAAAACCTGCTAAGCCAAAACGTCAACATCATCCATATGTGCCAAAGACAGAAGGATGATAGGCTTTCATGCATTTTTTTTCTAAAAAACGACCCGTTCTTCAAAAAAAGTCGTACCTTTGCAGTCGAAATAAGATGGTCTGGTAGCTCAGCTGGATAGAGCAACAGCCTTCTAAGCTGTGGGTCTTGGGTTCGAATCCCAACCGGATCACGACAACATCAGAATCCCTAATTGGTCATCGATCGATTAGGGATTTCACTTTTTAATGCAGCCTCCCATAGATTGACTACGTCGAATGCAGAGCATTTCCCCGCCAACACACCTGCCCACGCAGGAATGACATGGGTGGCTGATTTTCCTATCTGCCAAGCCCTGACTTTTGTGCCCAAAACAAAAAAAATGGCCGCTACAAAGACATCCTTGTAGCGGCCAATAGGAAAGGGTATTTGGATTATTCTTTATCTTCCTTACGCTTCTTCAGAAGATAATACCCTCCAAAGCCAGCCAACAAAAGCCATCCACTTCCCAAAGGAGCATAAAATATCTCATCAAGAGAAGTACCTTGGTAAGGGACCGGCACTGAAAACTCAGGATCATTTACCCTTATGTTTCCATTATGGTCTGCTTCTGTCATGAACACTTGAGCTTGCATTGGAACCGCAATGAATAACAACATGATTATCACTGCGAAGAATCTATTTCTAAAGTTTTTCATCTTATTTTCCATTTTCAAATCCTCCAAGGTTTATTATTTAATGATTATTTTCTGGACTTTCGTTTCGTTGGCATTTGTCAAGCGGAAGAGATACAGACCTGCTGCCACGTTGGGAACACTTACCCTACTCTGGCCTCCACTCAATCGTGAATTCCAAAGGACGCGGCCTTGCAAGTCTATCAACTCAATATTACCTTCACCGGTTACCACCCATTGTGAACCGTCGAAGAACGCTATGTTGGTCTCAGTGTCTTCATCATTCTCTTCCACGTCAACACAATTGAACGTGATATAGAAACGGGAATGATAGTCTGATGCTTTACCTTCAAAGACATAGCTGTCATTATTAAGCATATCGTAGCGTGTGCCTGTCAAGTTGTCAATCAGATACAGACTGCTGAAATCACCGTTAGCTGTGTTCCAAGTCATGGTATACACATCGGTATCCTTAGCTTCAAACCACAGCGGAACCCTTTCGGCACCTTCCTTGACGAACAAGGCTGCATAAGGTTCTTCATCATTGTAGGCATAGAGCAAACCATTGCCTTGACGAAGCTCCCTCTGTTTCCTTGCGCCACCCCATTCAGGTCTGTGGAACTCAATGACCGTCACATCAGAACAACCTTTTTCGCTGTTCAGATAGAGATTGACCAGAGGATAGTTCGGCTTCCAGCTACGGAACGCGCTGTTAGAGGCTTCGTCTCTGGTTACTGTCATTCCTTCATTGAATGACAAGGCACTACCATCGGTCGACTTGACGAAGAAGCCTTGGTGAGGATGCAGGAATTGATCTGCATACGCACCACCATTCGAACCTGTCTGCGGATAATAGAGATAGGCACTTGACGGGCCGTCTTGATAGCCATCAGCATCGTAAATCACATAGTATGAGCCAATGTTGTTGTCGGATGCAAACTCCTCAAAGTCAAGGTAAGCGTGATACGGATTACCAACAAGGTTCCATCCCGAGAATATACTACCCGCGAATGCACTATTCGTATTGGTAACAACTCTATCTCGTGTATTACTATTGGCATTCAGATATCCATGGCTTTGCAGGTAGGTCTTCTCAGCTATGGCAAACATATAGCCCTTTCCGAACACAAGCTCATCCTCATTCTGGTTGGCGATGCCATTCTCAGTATAAGGCAGGTGGGCGTGGAGATGATGTTCATCTTCATACTCATCACTGTGCCAGTGGTTCGGGCCGTTACGTTTGAAGTTGATCCAGTGTGGTTCGGGCTCATACCAGCAGAACATATCCATACCGTATGGGAAGCGACCATATTCATCTTCTGTTTCAATACAGCTATTGCTGAATTCACTTGCGCCATCTACCCTACTCGGGAAGTAACCATCAACCCATTTTTCCTCATCAATTTCAGGATTCTCAACATTCAAGCTCTGGCTGTTCTCCCAACCCTTCATCCAATAACGGATCTTATCGTTCGATTGGGCATTATTAAGCCATGTGAACTCACCATAAGGACCCTGCTGGTGCAGATAAGGCCACGGGTTGTTGTAGTAGTCACCATTGTCGACAGCAGCACCTGTAGGATTCTCAGGATAATATTGTGACAGGTTGGTGTTCACTCCATTCACCTCATAGTTGAAGCCCAAAGGCGCGTTGTTGATTGAAGATGAGAACATGTGCCAGTCGCGTGGCAAAATGAAGTTATCCATATGGTTGATTTCTGGGGTGGAATAGGCATGGCCACATGAATTGTCGAATGTCACGCCAACGTAGGTCTGAGGATGTTCAGCCAAAGTGCCGGGATGCAAGATGGCAGCATGCTCATAAACGCTGAGTTGAGCGGGTTTATAGACACCTTCCGACATAATGTCAGCCGTCACCTCTTCTGCTATATCACCATAGACATACATATAGTCATTGGTTCCCATTCTCTCAATCATCGAGTTCAGTTCATTAAAGTCACGCACAGGACCTGCATACTGCAACTTAGGACCACCATGCCAGGTAGCCATGTTGCGGAAGTCGCCAAGGCCTTGCTTGCCTTCGCTGTTCCAATCACAGAGGTGCAAGATCGGGAAGTCGTCGTTGATACCCGTGATGGTCGGACGGACCCACAAGGAATACTTGTGTCCTTCGCCATTGTTATCCTCAACCCACTGGTTCAGGTTGTTGAAGAGCAGGCAGCTTTCGTCTTCTTCAATATCCTTCCAACTGCCGTCTTCCTTCTTCTGCAACTTGTTGTCGTTATAGATATAACGGAAGAAGTCAGCGGACTTCGGATTGGTGTAGTGGTAGCAATCGATCAGCATGCTCTCGGCAGTGCCCCAACCTTGGTCGAAGCCGGCTTGTTCATAGACAGGCATCTGGAAGCTGTGGCCCAAGGTAATTGGCATCATGGTCTCAAAAGCAAGGAGCTTGAACTTGTCGTAAACAGCGCTGCCTTCTTGCAGACGGCTGTAGCAGTTCTGCATGGTTGACACGTTATATCCGACCAAGCCACCTGCACTGACCATACTTGTTTGGCCAAATGTCATCTTGGAGTTGGAGAAGGAGTTGTTGATCTTCGCCACCTTACCTTCAACATCAGGTTCGGCACGACCGACCAGACCTCCAACATAACCACCGTTAGGATAGGCCTTCATGGCTGTGATGTCGGACATACCCATTGAGGAATGGAGTTCGCCTTCCACCATGTAACCGATGACACTACCCACGTTGAAATCATTGTCGCGTTGTGCGCAGACGATGTCGGCTCCACCTTCGCTGTTGGAAACCATGCTTGCGGGCTTCGATGCACCATCCGTACCCAGCATACCAACCAAGGTACCCATATTGGCCATACCCTTATAGTTCAGGTCACTGACGGGCTCGATATAGCCGCTCAACACAAAGGTACGGTCAACAACACCGCCGTCAACCACACCGAACATACCGTAGTTGTTTCTGTTGTAACGGCCATCACCATTACCCAAGTAAGCAATGCTCAAGTTTTCGATGATATGACCACGACCGTCGAACTTGCCGCCGAAGGGCTTCGTTCCAACCAGACGATCACCAACCGGGAGCCACACATACTGCACCAGGTCAATGTCGGTCTTTTCTTCGATAACATCAATGGCGGAAAGGTCATTGGCTACCCTGCCGTTCAAACCGTTCACCAAGCTAATCAGCCAGGCAAGGTCTTCGGGCGAGTCAATGTTGTCGTAGCTAAATTCAGCTGGCTTCCTCGTCACCACATTGTTCCAAGTCCAGCCGAAGTAGAGAGTCTTTTCGATGGTTTCATCGTCTCCTGCATCAGCCAATAACGGCGAATAGTTAGCTGCACTTTGTTCATAATAGGTGGTCTTGAAGTCGTCCTCATAGCCTCTATAGAAGAAGCGGGCCAAGTCATCGTAGTAGTTCTCGTTATTCCACGCATTGTATGCAATGGTGGCATCAGTAGCTTCTGCGATAGGTGACATGGTGTTCTGTGTGAAATGAGGCTCCGCATTTCTAATCGGGCTGGTGATACCGATTCGTGAACTTTGATCCAACTCACCAGTGATGTAAGTGTGCTTTTTAAAGGTAGGCAGATAGACGTTGCTCTCAATCTTGACAGGTGTAGTTCCAGCCTCTTCTCCATCCTCATTGTAAACAATTTGATCAAGATTCTGCAGATTGTCTTTCACGGTCACCTTGCCTTCTGCATTCATTGTGGCATAACGGTGTACATAGACAGCACCGCCATGACGCGTAGCAAAGACAATGTCAGGATCATCGTCAGCGTCAGCATCATAATCAGGATCGTAGTAGTAATCAGCCTTGGTGTTGTTGTAGCAACGTTGCAGTTCGGTACCTTCCTGCGTCAGGTCGTCTGGTTCAGCAACGCTCTTGAGCGTCAACGTAGTTCCAGCACCCATAACAACAAGCGGCTTGTGCACTGCATCCTGATCAAAGCTGGTCGGAATCTGATGGTAACTATCATCGATTTGAGTGTGGCCATACAAACCATCGACCAAGACATTGTTCAGCGTGATATTGCCTTGTTGCGAATCCGAAATAGAATCCACATCGATCATGGCATTGTAGTTGGCACCAGGACCAGTGGTAACGCCTGCTGGCAATCCATTGTAAGCCTCAAATGTAATATCACCAAGGATGTCTTGGGTCAGCGGTGTGGTCGTTTCAGAACCATCGATCTTCCCGTTACTCATCATATGTCCACCAGGATAACGGAAGAGCTTCAACTTGTAGTTGTCTAACTGATACACCTCATTGGGATAAAGCGTATACTCACCTTCCCAATTCCTGTTGATGTTAATTTCACCACCAGCTTCTTCCTTCAAGGCAGAAACAGGTCCTACCACATAAATGATATCCTTCGAAGGATCAAACACCTTATACGGTCCGGTCAACTGTCCTTGTCCACTAGGATCTGGGATAGTTCTTGTTCTGTCATAGATGATACCATTATGAGCATCATCTTCACCAGCATTAAAGCTCACCGTCAGTTTCGGCTTATCCGGGAAATGGCCCCAACCGTCTTGGTGGTTCAAATCCTTACCCCAACCGCCAGTTTCTTCACCAACGCCACGACCATCCACATACCAAAGCGCGCCGTTTGGTCTGGGGATAACCCACATGCGGTAGAAGTCGCGGTCCTCTCTCGTGAGCGGATACACATTGATATAAGGATACTGCTTCGTCTTGGTGTAGTCATCACCACCGTCGTCACCATCTGCAGGATAATCCCAACCACCGAGGTTATCTTGTAAAGTGAAGAAGTTGTATCCATGCTCGTAATCAACACCCAAATTGTCAACCTTGTAGCTCAGGAAGCCACCGTCAACAACGTTGTCGTTTTCGTATAGATAAGGATGAGCAGGATTGCCTGTCAAGATGTTGTTGTTCTTAGCACCGGTAATCTTCGGGCGGGCAAAGGCGAAGCTCTCCGTTCCGTAAGGCTCATAGTCACTGTCCATTCTGATGAAGCCTTGCAGCTCACCATACTTGGTGTTTGGCTCGTCCTTATGGTAGCGCACCCAAAGTTGCGAGAAGTTGTTGAACAAGATGACATTTTCCTGCTCGTAATCCAACGGGGTGGTTGGAGCAGAAGTAACGTAATACAGTCTAGCATTTTCAGCCGTATTTTCACCACCGGTGAGAGGATTAACAGCAATCCACTCCAAGTTTTGAATGTTGTCGTAGTGTTGCTTGGTTTCATCATTTTCAGCAGGAGTGAGATCACCATCCTCCAAAGCATAAAGCTCGTCGTAGATCGTTGTACCTGCAGGAATATTCAGATGCATGCTGCGCAGGCAATGGATGGAATCCATATAGGCAGGTCCAGCTTCACCACCAACGGAAAGTGCACTGGCATTGGTGAGATACATGACCTCGTCCACCTTAACCACAGAATAAATCTTAGAGGTGCTGTACGTCGTGTTAATGTCGTTAAGACCTGTCAGATTGATGTTGACATTGTCGAGCAACAGGTTCTGGCAACGCTGGATAGTGGTCAGCGAACGGGTGGCTTCAGTGAACTCATCACCATGACCATTATTTTCCGTGTTACGATGACCATACTCTCTCATCAAGACATTGTGTCCCGACAGACCAGCCTCGCAGTGGGTACCGCTACCGAACACGCCACCTCCGATATTCATGGAATTGCCTGAATTCGAAGCGGTGTTGTACTCAGTACCATCAATATAGATATTGGTGTAACCCGTGGCATCGTGGTGGGTCCAATCGTTCACGTTGCTGCCTTGCGTACCGAAATAGTTGGAACCGGCATACACCGAGTTGCCGATGCTCACCGCGTTTTCAATGGCAATCTTGCCTTCGTGCTCATCGCGGTCGATGTCACCTGAAGCAAATTCAGGTTCTGCTGCATTGGTAGTAAAGGAGATCTCGGCACCGTAGGCCGTTCCCTTGTCGTTCTTAGCGTAGGCACGCACATAGTATTTGGTACCTGCTGTCAGTCCACTCAGGTTGTAGGAATAATAGCCACGACCATCTCCAGTAATACCATCGACTTCTGTCTCTTGAGTGGGGTTGGTTTCCGTGCCCAAGCAAATACCGCGTTCAGTGACATCGCTCTCGCCGATGGAAGTGACATAGCTGTCCACTTCGGCAGTAGTACCTGTCACGTCAAAAACACCTGAGGTAAGAACCGTAGGAAGATAAGCACGGTCGTCGAAATAGATATTGTAGACATTACGCTTGCTCAAATCAGACCATTCTCCATCGACCTTTTCGGCAATGGCGTTAACACCGATGTTAACAAGCGACGAGCCGTTCACCTCACCTGCATAGCCTAAGCCATGTACACTACCAAGGATGGTACCGCCGCTGATGTTGACGAAAGCGGTCCAGTCCTTTTCGTGACCTGGTTCAAAGTTACCATCGATAGACTTGTTGCTGCAGCCATACACAGAACCGTTGACTTGGCCACCACGCATATTGACGGTCTTGGTGCCAGGGTGCTTGTCAGCCATTTCAACAGAGACTTGTTTACAGCCGCCAAACACATCTTGCTTCACGGTGCCGCTATTGATATTGACCACCTTTTCCAAAGAGACAAGGCTTGCATTACCACCGCCAAACACACTTCCATAAGCAGTACCGCCCTCGAAGAAGACACGGGTGCTGCCTTGTACGATACCAGCGGTTTCGGTCTGGTTACCGCTGGCATCTCTGTCGATACCACGGCCACCGCCAAACACGTTACCTTTATACTCGTTGCCACCATCGAAACCAATCGTGCCGTCGTTAACAACCACCTTGGTGTTCTCGGAAACGTGACCGTTTTCACCGCCACCAAACACCGAACCAGTGATTGTAGCACCATCGATGATAACTTCCGTATTCTTCAGATAGGCCAACTGGGCATAATCGGAACCCACCAAGCCTTTCGCGCCGCCATAGACATTGCCACCACGAATGGCGGTGTTTTCATTGCCTATTATCACGTCGCCATGGATATACACAGTGGAGCGACCGCTTTCGGCACCGTTGTTGTAATCGGGGTCAGCAGGGATGTCGCCACGTTCAGGATAAGTACCCACACTAGCCATACGGCCACCGCCATAGACAGAGCCGTTCACCTTACCGCCACTGAGGTCAACGAAAGTGTTGCCGTAGGTTCTACCAGAAGTGATGCTGAACTCACCGCCAATCTGGTCCTTACCACGACCTCCACCATACACGTTGCCTTCGTAACCCGTGGTGCCATCGATACCAATGGTACCTCCTGTCACAAAGACATGGGTATTTTGACGCACATGGCCGTTTTCGCCACTGCCAAACACACTACCCTTTACATCAGCGTTGTCTTGAATCGTGACGAAAGAGTTCTTCACAAAGGCCAATTCGGAGAAAATCTGTTGATTGCCTTCTCCGGCAGGACGACCGTATCCCGAACCGAACACATGGCCATTTTCATTGCCATCGGAACCAACAACACCGTCCTTGACGATGACGTTGGCTCTTCCAGAGAATTCAGCATCGTGGTTTTCAGCAATACCCACGGAAGCCAAGTTACCACCGCCATACACGTTACGGTAGGTCTGAGCACCTTCGATGGTGACATTGGTGTTGAACTTCACCCAACCGGCAGTGCGGCTGTAATTGCCGCTGAGATCCAGGTCGGTACCGCAGCCACCGCCAAAGACATTACCCATCAAGATGTTGTGTGACCCCACAAAACCAATGGTTCCATCGACGACATCAACATCGGTGCTACCCAAGACGTGACCATTTTCGCCACCGCCATAGACCGAACCCATGATTTGACCGCCATTGATGTTGACATCCGTATTACCAGTGTAAGCAAAGTGCTTGTAGTCAGCACCGGCCATGCCTCGTGCAGAACCAAACACCATGCCATCGCCATCACCGTCGTCACCGACGATGGCACCATGATTAATGTTAACCACAGCCAAACCGTTGTTATCAATATCAGGTCTGAGCTTCAAGAAACCTGTTTCAGCATCTGCCACGGTTTCGTCATCAGGACCATAATAAATAGGTGTGTCGGAAGGTGTGCCGTAGCCACCGTTACCGTCATCAGTAATAATCTGACCCACGGAAGCCATAGTACCACCACCATACACAGCATGGTACACCTGACCACCGTTAATGTTCACCTCTGTTTGTTCATACACCTTACCGGCAGTGCGGCTGAAATCGGTAAGCGACGTGCCATAACGGTCAACACCACGTCCGCCACCAAACACGTTGCCAGTGAAAGGATACATTTTTTCACTTCCGATAGTGGCAACACCGTCAACAGTCACCGTGGTCTTTTTTGCCACGTGGCCATTCTCGCCGCCGCCATAGACCGAACCCATTACCTTTGCCGTACCTTCTACGGTGACATAAGTGTTGTTAGTGAAAGCCAAACTGGCATATTTCATGAGTTCGTCATCACCTGGTGTGGCTGGCATACCACGACCTGAACCGAACACGCGACCATTGTTGAGACCCGTAGAGCCCACCTGACCGCCATTGATGTAGACGGTAGCTATACCCGTTTCCGGTCTGTCCTTGAAGCCGACGCAAGCCAAGCTGCCGCCACCATACACGTTGTGGCGCACCAAGCCGCCCGTCATCATCACTCTCGTGTTTTTCTTCACGAAACCAGCGATTGTACTGATTTGGCCGTTTTCAGGATCGATGCCTCGACCACCACCATACACATTACCTCTATAGATAATCGCACCCGAGCCAAAGTCGTCGGTCACACATTCTTCAGCCGTCAAAGGCGTGCCGATAGTACCATCCATGATTTCAACGAAGGTAGAGTCGAGCACGAAACCATCGTCGCCGCCGCCAAACACCGAACCGCGAATGTCGGCACCAGCTGAAATAGTGACATGGGTGCTGTTGACATGGGCGTAATTCAAATCGCCAATGACAGCCTTACCATGGCTTGAGCCGAACACCATACCATTGGAAGCCACTATACCATTATATATATCATCCTCGCCATCTGTTCCGATGATACCACCAGAGATGTTGACAGTGGCAAGACCCGTATAAGGCACAGGAATAAGATAGGTCTTTCCGTCAATGGTTTCCGTACCAGCTGTCAAACCCACCGAAGCGACGTTACTGCCGCCATACACGTTGCGCAAGATATGGGCGCCCGACACGATGTTGACCGTGGAGTTGCCCTTCACCCAACCATCTTCGGGGTCGACACCAACCATATTACCATTGCTGTCCAAGTTCAAACCACTACCACCGCCGTACACACTGCCGTGGTAAGGATTAGCACAGTCTGCATGTTCGCCTTCGCCAAAGATGTCGCCTGGATAGCCACCCACTTGGCCGCCATTAACATTGACCACTGTGTTTGTCAGCACATGTCCATTCTCGCCGCCGCCAAACACCGAACCCATAATATAGGAATCAAGAATGTCGACCTCAGCCTCATTGACGTAGGTATCTCCACCAGCAGCAGCAACACCTTTTCCGCCTCCATATACATTGCCTTTGGTGGGATTCACATCGTCGTGTTCGTCACCAACTTCACCTCCTTCGATTTTCACCGTGGCCTTACCTTCAACTTGACCTAAATTGCCACCACCATACACGTTGTTCACTACCAAGCCACCATTGATGTGGACTCTAGTATTGCTCAATACCTTGGTATTTATACCATCGCTACCGCCAAACACACAACCGCTCTCAAAACTACCAGTCGTGCCAACGGTTCCGCCGGTCATCCAAACGACGGCATTGTTGTCATCGTCATCTTCAGGGTTGGCACCAGTTAAACCGACATTACCCAAAGTATTACTTCCGCCAAACACACTACCCAACACATTTCCGTCTCTAATGTGGACTCTTGTGGCCGGAATCGGGTCAGTATGACCATGTTGGAAGGCACCACCATAGACATTGTTTCCAACAGTACCACCAACGATAAACACATTGGAAGTGTCGGTAACATATCCATGGAAACCACCACCATAGACATCCTTAAAGATGAAAGCATCGTCGGCAACAACCACATTGGATATATGTACATAAGCGATTTGGTTAACCCAGTGAGGTTCTCCTTGTTGCCATGTAGGGGGAGTATACCAATAATCGATAACGCCACGTCCAGCTCCAAACACATTGCCACCCTCAGTGCCGTTCACCATAATGGAAGGTTCTGAACCCACAACGGTTTTTCCACCCACATAGATGTATGAGTTGCCATCAATGCATCCCATTTCGCCATTTTCACCCGTACCGTTGCAGCCACCAGCCACCCAACCTTGAACTAAGGTGGTAGGTTGTTGGTTCTCATCTTGGCGTCCAGTAATCACAATTCTTCGGCTGCCAGGAGTCATATTATCAGCTGCGCCACCAAACACACTTCCATGGAACTTTCCTCCCTTGATTCTGATACTTGATGCCACAACATTTGGATCTACATGGCCATGGTCGTAGTTACTTGTGCCACGCCCACCATTCATACTACCAAAATCTCCACCTTTAACAGTGATGTAACGAACACCGGGATAACCTGAAGAAAAGTTCTGGCCAACATAAAACGATTGATCATAACGTCCATTGCCGCCATATTCCCAATAAGACTCCTGATAAGTTCCACCCTTCACCACAAGACTAAAGGTCTCTATATCTTTGTTTTCAATACCATTACCCTGAATTCCGTAACAAAGGAATAACCTATTCATATTAAGGGAGTCGTTACTATAGTCGCAGCAAACACGCAACTTGCTGTTATCATTTTGGGCTCTGTCGTAATCGCTACCCATTATACCTTTCACCAAATAACGACCATTTATAGGACGCTGAACATTACCATAAGTGTAGGTATCACTTATGAAAGAAAACATGTTGAATCTTCCACTTTCAACACGAATAGTATAGTCTAATGGTCCCATAGGGTGATCATTATCCGTATAAACACCTTCAAAGCTATAAGGAACATTAACCGTGTTGATACCCCGGCCAAAGCACAGGTAATGGTTGTTGCCAACGATACGTTGGGTATAAGAGAAATTCATGTTCTCGAATTTCATATCAGCATACAAAAAGAATCTGTCAGTGTCAGTATAATTACCGTTATTGTCATTAGTAATAAGTGTCACAGTGTTTGAGACGGATTGTGACGGTGTTCCATCAGGATAATAACTACTGTATGTGGCAGGCACATTCAAGGCATTGATTCGGGTCACGCCAACCACGAAGTTGCGCTCGTAAGAGACGTTGGTATTCAGTCCGCTTACAACGACTTGTCCCCAAGGATTAGAAGTCACGGTGCCCACATAGGCTTTCGCCCACAAGGCCTCAAAGTCCACCTCATTGCCGTATTCATTGTCAATTTGGAAAATCAATCTGGTCTCAGCAAAGATAGTGGAATTCTCATCATAGGTGTTTCCGTAGGCATCCTTGATGGTTACGCCCTGCAAGCGCTTCACACGCCAGGCGTAGAAGCCACGATAGTCAGTAAAAGTAATAGTTTGACCTCCACCAGGGCCACCTTCTTGCACCGTGACCGATCCTGTCACTGGATTATTTTGGCCGTTAGTAGAATAATAAGCAATTCCAGTCCAAATCACATCACCATCTGCATTGTCGTATCTTACTTCACAACCGATATGACCATTATCAGCCCAACCTCCGTTTGAAGTGTATAATGAGAAAGAAACCGTTGTTCCTGCTAACACTTGAAGAGTAGCCTCAGGAAAAATAGATCCTTGTTGTTGGCTCCAGTTAATGTATCCGCTCCATGTCTGCAGAGTATTATTGACATCGGTATATGTTACATTTATATACCCAAAAGCATTGGATTGTATGGTACCTCTAACATAAATGTTTCTCGTTGATGTAACGGTTGTATACATCGGTCTCACCGAGAAGGGGTTAGGAATTGTTGTATAGGTATATTCGTTATTTGCCCCTTCATAATCAGGGACCATAACAGTATAACCATAATCATCAACTTCATAGTGGCTGCTTTCGAGTGTCTCGTTATACACAAAGGTGTTTTGCGTCTCTCCTTGGGCCACACCCACCATGACGCCAGTGGCATTTGCACTGAAAGAAGTGGGGTTATCGCCATCTTCGGTAGAATCGGTCATGTTGCCAATGCCGTTGCCGAAGTAGGTAATCTTCACATCGACGGGATGGAGACTAAACACAGGCTGGCTACCATCGCTGTAGTAGCTTAAGCTGTGTGACTCGCGGTCGTCGAGATAAACCACATCGCCATACAAGCCACTTGAACTGCCTGGAGTGCTGCCACTAGGAAGATAGGTCGCAACGGCATGGGGAGAGACAACATAAGGGCCATCCTTGGTCACCCAAGCTTCCACGCGATCGTTGGCATTCACCACGAAGGTATGACTATAGTCTGTGTAGGTATACTCCTCACCACCATTTATCGTATAATGAATGGTACAGCCAGAGGTGGACGGGGTAATGATAGTGTTAGCTGAACTTCCAGTACCATCGAAAGTGATGGCTGGAGGCAACAGATAAAGGGTATGGGTATCGTCGTAAAGATACTGACTTTCCTCCGAAAATGCCTCCGGACAAGTAGTGCCTATTACAACAGCTCTCACCATACAGAATTCGGGAAGTGCAACAGTGCCTGAAGTAGTCACCTCATGGGTAATCGGGTCTTCAGTGGTGGAAGTGATGGCCTGAGCCGTTGGCGAAGTGGCTGGGTCTTCTAATTCATTAAGAGTATAGAGGATAGTCCAGGTATCGTTGAGGGCAGCAGGACGCACGACACTTAGGGTCACCGTGGAAGAGTTAGCGGCAGGTCCAGTGATGGTAGGCGCATCGGGATGAATCACTTTTGACTCATCGCCAAAGGTGTACATCTTAATTGCAGAAGAGATAACATCTCCGTCGGCCGTTTCCTTCACTTCCGTCATCACCTTAATCTTAACGGGATAGTCCCCATTAATATTAATAGGTGTGCCTTCTTCATAAGTCTCGCTGGGAGCGCCTGGTTCAGCGCCACCATAACCTACGGAATACTTCAGCGTGGTGGAGTGCTGTCCTTTGCTGGTGCCTAACAAAACGAAAGAGTTGTCAGAACAAGCCATCTTGGCTACTGCGGGAGGCTGGGGCGTGAAAGCAGCCTGTGTGACATGGGCACGCCAACCGAAATCTCTCCAGTGATAGTCGGAGACGAAACGCACAGTCATGTAGTTGTGCGAAGTCACCGTGAAGATGTTGCCACCCAAGCCAAAAACGGAGACTTGTTCACTATTGCTATGCTTATATGCATGATATTCGTTGCAAGTGTAAACTCCGATAAGGTTGCTGGGGGCGATGTCGCCATCGTAGAAATACAGAAAATCGTTGTTGATGAGCAGTGAGTCGAAAACAATCTTCACGCCGTAAGCAGAGTTTTCGGGAATGAAGACGACCGAATACTCTTCGTAATGGGTGTACCATTGTCCAGGTTCATCGGTGTCAGCATTACTATCGGTAAAGATGAAGCCATCTTCGTCCACTTCGATGGTTCCGTTTTGCATGTGGACATGGGTATGGAAGGTCTTCACAGCGCCGTAAACAACGGTTCCTTTACTGTTTTTCGCATAAGCCCTCATATAATAAAGGGTATTGGGCTCAATGTAGGACATGCTCACGGAATAGTCACCTTCGCCCACTCCGTTTTTGGCATGACGGCAATTCGGATTATTAAGGGTTGGCAGGGTGACGGAGCTACTCCAACACACGCCCCTCTCAGTGGTAGGGTCGTTGCCTTGGTCAGTCAACCTAGCCACACCCACAGCAGAATTCTGTCTGATGTGGATCACATCAAGCGTAGTCACCACAGGATCCACGATGGTTTTTGTCGTGAAAGTCTTGTTGTCACCGTAAGCCGTACCTGCACTATTGGTTGCGTAAGCACGCACATAGTACGTAGTGTTTTCGGCAAGTCCCGTCAATTCAGCGGCAAAATAGCCCGTCCCTGCCGAACTGGAGAGGTGATTGCCACTAATGGTTGGGTTCTGCGAGGTGCCCCAACAGATACCACGTTCTGTTACGGTCGCCCCGCCGTCAGCAGTAACATTGCCATTGCCTTTTGCGGTAATGGCCGTGATACCCGTCGCATCATTCGTCGTTACGGTGGGGGCATTTTGTGCCCAAACCGTACCAACGGAGAGAAGCGAAAAAATCAGTAAGGCAAACAATGCCCTCAATTTGGGAAAATTTCTTCGATTCATACAACTCATTTTTTATTACTTATTTATTATTATTTATATACTATATACAAAGTGGATAAAAAAACGGGGCAAAATTAGGAAAAAAAAACTAGATGAAGGTATATATTTGTACTATTTTTCCACAAAAAATTTAAATTGTTATAAATGAAAGTATTATTTGGAAGAAATGCTCAAAAAAAAACGCACAAAACCTTGTAGTCCCATCGTCCCATCGTCCCGCAGTCCCGTCGTCCCGCAGTCAAAAAAACAATTAAAGAATCAACACTTCAACATAAATCCTTATTTTTGCAGCCAAATCATCCACTATGATCCAAGCGACAGGCATACACAAATCCTACGGCAGCCTTGAAGTGCTCAAAGGCATCGACCTTCACATCGCCAAGCGCGAGATTGTGAGCATCGTCGGTGCCTCGGGGGCAGGCAAGTCCACCCTACTCCACATCATCGGCACCTTGGACAAGGCCGACCGTGGACAACTGCTCATCGATGGCACTGAGGTCAACAAACTCAACGACACCGAATTGGCCGCATTCCGTAACCAGAAAATCGGTTTTGTCTTCCAATTCCATCACCTCCTCCCCGAGTTCACCGCAATCGAAAACATCTGCATCCCTGCTTATATCGGAGGAATGGCAAAGAAAGAAGCGATGGAAAAAGCTGAAAAGCTGCTCGACTATCTCAATCTCTCCGGAAGAAAAGACCATAAGCCCTCCCAACTTTCGGGCGGCGAGCAACAACGTGTGGCTGTGGCCAGGGCATTAATCAACCAACCCGCCGTAGTGCTGGCCGACGAGCCTTCGGGCAACCTCGACTCCAAATCGGCCGAAGAACTGCACAAGCTCTTCTTCCGCCTCCGCGACGAGATGAACCAAACCTTCGTCATCGTCACCCACAACCCCACTCTTGCAGCCATGTCGGATAGGACGATTACGATCAAAGATGGGAGGATTTAAGATTTAAGGATTTAAAATTCAAGATTTAAAATTCAAGATTCAAAATTCAAAATTTAAGATTTAGAGGTTGTGGGACAATAATAAATGGATTTGTCCGTTTGTAGATGAATAATTATAGAATGATGAAAAAACTCATACTTTCCTTATTGTTGGGCGCTTCGCTTGTGTTGAGTGCCAATTTTGTTCAAGCCCAAGATGCCGAGACTTACGAGTCGTTGATGAAAAAAGGCAATGAAAAATTCACTGCCAAGGACTATATCAGTGCCAAGACCTATTTCGAGATGGCATTGAAGCAAAAGGCCAACGACCCGACGGCCAAAAAGAAATTGGACGAATCGGTGAAGAAGATCCAGGAGGACGGCGCCCGGCAGGAAGTGTTTTACGCCCATTTGGATGCTGGAGACCAATATTACGGGCAGCAGAAATATGAAGAGGCTTTGACAGAATACGAAGCCGCTTTGAAGGTCTTCCCCGAGGACAAATATGTTGGCGGTCAAGCCAATACCGTGCGTGCCATCCTCAAAGAACGCCAAGACAAGCAAGATGCCTTCGACACGGCTATGAGTCAAGGTGAAACCTTGCTCGCAGAGGACAACTATGATGCAGCCATCATGCAGTTTGAAACAGCAAGTGAGATCTTCCCCAACGACAAACTACCCAAGGAAAAACTGGCCGAAGCCAAGCAGAAAAAACAGCTTTATACCGAAAAAGTCACCCGTTTCGACAACCTCATGGAAGAAGCTCGACAATTTGGACTGCGCAAAAACTATGAGGCCGCCATTGGCAAGCTCGACCAAGCCTTGGAACTCTTCCCTAACGACCTAGAAGCCAACGCGAAACGCAACGAATACCAAACTGCTAAAGGCGTCGCCGACCAATACAACGGAATCATTGCCGTGGCCGACCAACTCTATGAAAACAAGGCCTACAAGGAAGCTAAAGCCCAATACCAAGGCGCCTTGGCTGTCGTGGCAGGTGACGCCTACGCCACCGACATGATTGCCCGCCTCGACCCGCTCATTGCCCAACAAGATGCTGAAGAAGCTGCCCGCATAGCTGCAGAGCAGGAAGCTGCGCGTTTGGCTGCTGAAGCCGAGGCTGCAAGGCTGGCTGCAGAAGCCGAAGCAGCCCGTATCGCTGCCGAACAAGAGGCAGCACGTTTGGCAGCTGAAGCCGAAGCCGCAAGAATCGCTGCAGAGCAAGAGGCTGCAAGGATTGCCGCTGAGCAGGAAGCCGCTCGATTGGCGTCCGAAGAGGCCGCTCGTATCGCAGCGGAGGAAGAGGCCGCACGTCAGGCTGCCCTCGCTGCCGCCGAGGCCGAGCGCCAAGCTACCATCAAAGGCATGCTTGATGCAGCCGATGCTTTGTTTAACGAAAAAGATTATCCCAAAGCCAAAGTGAAATACCAAGAGGTATTGGCCTTCGACGAAGGCAACGCCACCGCCACTGCCAAAATCAATGAAATCGACGGCATCCTGGCGCAAATGGCGGCTGAGTTGGAAGCCAACTACAACAAGGCCATGACTGCCGGCAACCAAGCCATGAGTGAAGAGAAGTTCGCTGAAGCCATCACGCAATATCAGAGCGCATTGGTTTTCAAACCCGAGGATCCTGCTGCCACGACGCAGCTGGCCGCCGCCACGAAGTCGGAGAACGACCGCATCGCTGCCTTGCGTAGCCAATACGATAAATTCGTCAAGGAGGGTGATGCCAACTTCAAGACCAATACCTACGACAAAGCCATCGAGGCCTACACCA
Source organism: uncultured Bacteroidales bacterium (assembly GCA_900317155.1). Taxonomy (GTDB): domain Bacteria; phylum Bacteroidota; class Bacteroidia; order Bacteroidales; family F082; genus Limimorpha. The sequence continues at coordinate 21,574 of ONFO01000008.1, read as the reverse complement.
AAGCCGATGAACTTGGCTTAGAGTCCTACCCCTCAGAAATGATTGCCCGCATCAGCGAAATCATCGAACAGAACAAGTTGTATGAACTGAACAGCGAGCCTCTGTTGCTTGCCGCTGGCGAGGCCAAGCGCTTCGATTTCAACAAGATTGACGTGTCAGTGCGCCGCTCCAACTACATCATCATCAAGGTGCGCAACCCGCATCCCGAGAAGACCTTCCCGATGATCGTCTCCTTCGGCGGTGAAGGCGGAAAGAACGGCGGCTTCGTGTTGCCCATCGCAGCCACGGCGGAGGAAAAGACCTTCATCTTCCGCATCGGTTCTCAGTACAAATGGTTCAGCGAAGACAACACTTGGATTGAGATTGTCTCCGAGAACAACGAGGTGGAAATTGGAAAGCTGGAAGTTTCGAGAGGTAATTAATGCTCTACAGCACCTCTGTCGGCACCGTCACCGGCAACTCCTCAGGTTCATTCGGCGTAGTCACCGAATAGACGCTGTCGACCACATATTTGGTCATGCCACGCCACGGCAAAGTGCCCAGGTATTCCTTATAATGCAACTCCACCATCTTACCAGTGCAACGCTCCAGCTGCTTGGCCACCGACTCTTTTTTCACTGAGAAGTTGAACTCGTTCGACTGAATGGTGTTGTTGCTGTTCCTGGAATTGTAGCCCGCTTGGATGAGCCTGCCTTCATAGGTCTTGAAGACATAGCCTTTGTAGACGAACAAGTTAAGTTCACCTGCCTTTACGCCAGAGCCAAAGACGTAGAAAAACTTGAAGAAAACAAAGACGGCCGCAGCCAATACGATAATGATGCTTAACGTGGTGAGGATCTTCTTACCAGTTCCTCTTTTTGTGGATTTTTCTGAATAGTCTTCCATGGTTATTGTTGTTGTTTCTGTTTCTTTTGATAAAAATCGCAAATTGTCGTGATGCCACATTCCTCGCATTTAGGTTTGCGTGCAAGGCAGACGTAGCGTCCATGCAGGATAAGCCAATGATGCGCCTTCGAAATCACCTCTTGAGGCAGATGCGCCACCAAGGTCTTTTCGGTCTCCAACACATTCTTGGAGTTTTTGGTCAGGCCGATACGATTCGAGACGCGAAATACATGCGTGTCGACCGGCATGGCGGGTTGGTTGAAGGCAACAGCCATCATCACGTTGGCGGTCTTTCGACCTACCCCAGGGAGTTTTTGCAAGTCGTCCAAGTTACTGGGAACCACGCCATCGAAATCACGCACCAAAGTCTGCGCCATACCCAACAGATTCTTGGCTTTGTTGTTGGGATAAGAGATGCTTTTGATATAGGAATAAATCTCATCTGCCGATGAAGCTGCCATGTCTTGCACCGTCGGAAATCGTTGGAACAAGGCTGGAGTGGTCATATTCACGCGCTTGTCAGTGCATTGTGCCGAGAGAATCACCGCCACCAAAAGCTGATACGGGTCTTTGTAATGCAACTCCGACTCGGCAATGGGCATGTGATCCTCAAAATAGGCTACAAAGGCGTCGTATTTCTGTTGGATTCTCATATTGTACTTTTTCACGCAGAATTCGCAGAATACGCAGAACCTACCGGCTGAATATTTAGGGTCGCTTTGCGCTTCATATAATTCTGCGCATTCTGCGTGAGACAACTCAAATAATATCTCCTTGTTCATCAACAAGCACGCCCCAACTGACAGCCGCCAGGCCATCCTCATCAAAGAAAAAGTCAATCATGGCGTCTTCGAACGATACACGCTGTTCGTCATCTTCTTTTTCCTCTTCCAGCTCCTTGAAGCCGTGCTGCTTCATCAAGTCAATGATTTCCTCTTTCGTAAGGTCGAAAACAGGTTCGCCATAAAGCGTTGCCTCCATGTTCTCCGTCTCAAAGCAAGCCACCACCGACTTTGTTACACCTTCAAAATAGATGTTGGTCTCAAGTTCTTCATATTCATAGTAGATAGAGCGGTTGCCTGTCTCTTCCATGTCGCTCAACTCCTCGTAGAAGTCAGGCATACCCAAAATCTTGGTGGCCTCATCAAGTGTCATTCCGAAAGGTATTTCCCCGTAGCCTTTCAACGGTTCGATTGTAAAGTCTTTCATCATAATTATGTTGATTGGGCCGCTAAGATAGGGATTTTATTGGAACTAAAGGAAAAAAACAAGAAATTTTCCTCATTCAAACCGAATCGACTTGGTGGGACTGATGCGGTTGATGACCGAGGTTGGGATGAGCAGCATCAGGACCCAAAGCAGGAAAGTACCCAAATTGATGAGTACCACTGTATTGATATGCAACTCAATGGGCACGGCTGACAAGTAATACGTAGCAGCATCCAGTTTGATAAGTCCTGTATATTTCTGCAAGAGACAGAATCCCAATCCGATGACGTTGCCAATCACCATGCCGATAAACAAGATACGCAACGAACGACGCAAAAACACTTCACGAACAAACTTGTTGCTGGCACCCATGGCTTTCAGCAACCCTATGGTAGAAGTACGTTCAATAATGATAATCAGCAACATACTTATGACTGTGATGCCTGCCACAAGAAGCATCAAGGCCATGATAAGCCAGACATTGGTGTCCAAAAGGTCAAGCCAGTCAAAAATCTGCGAGTTAGTTTGGCGCGCGGTGTAGGAAGCCAATTCGGAAGGCAATGCGTAGTACAGCTTTTCATTAACTCGATTCACATCTGCATTGCCGTCCAAGGCTATTTCCAACAATCCGGCTTCGTTATCTTCCCAACCGTTCAGCTTGCGGATTTGGTTGAGGTCGGCGAAGACGAAACGTTCGTCAAATTCATAAAGTCCAGTCTCAAAGATGCCCGACACCGTGAACTTTCTTCCACGCGCCTGTTGATCTTTGTCGATGAACCACACCCGCACGTCGTCGCCCACATGGAGGAGCATCTTGTCAGCTATGACCTTAGAAACCAACACTTCCGTAGAACGTTCACCCGCATGGTATTGCGGAGACACCCCTTCCAACAAGCAATTGCTGAAATAGCTCCAGTCGTAGTTTTCGTCCACGCCTTTCAGCACCACGCCCTGAATCTCATCGTCGGTCTTGATCATGCCCGCCTTATTGGCCACCATCTGATAATGCGAAATGCCTTCAATAGAATTCAACCGACTGATTAACAACGAATCCAACACAAATGGTGTTTCTTCGACCGACTCGTTCATGTCTAAAGCCTGCACGTGAATCGGCGCCACGAAGCCAATCACCTTGTCCCGAATCTGGTTCTTGAAGCCCACCACGACCGCCCAAGCGATGAGCATCACGATGATAGCCAAAGCCACACTCGTGACGGCCAGTCGCATCACCGTCGAAGAAAGATTTTCCTTCGAAAGCGAAAAAATTCGGTCTGCTATGAATTTTGGGGCGGACATTGGTCAAACTTAACGCACTACCCAATTTTCAACCTTTACGCCAGGCATTGGTTCGAAATCTTTCAAGTTGTCAGTCACAAGAGTTAAACCATAATGACGAGCGGTTGCTCCAATGAGCAAATCAAATTGACCGACAGGATTACCTTTGTGCTTTGTAGCAAAACGGATTTCGCCATAGTCATCAAAAACCTCTGATATAGGGAAGATTTCAACATTATTTTTAAGCCACATGGCTTCCCGATAGTGTTTTTCGAAATTTTTACTGTTAAAGGCACCATATATCAATTCGGCCACTGTAATTTCCGATGCACAAAGTTGGCTTCTAGGCATGGCATCCACACGATCAGCCATTCCGATGCGGTTCTTGAAATACTCAATCCAAGAGACCGTGTCAAGTAAATATTTATCCATAGTCATCAGTCGTCAAGGTTGATTTCACGTGGCATATCTGATGCCCTAGCCTCAAGTATGGCTGCTTCCATAAGAGAAGCATCCTCAGGGTCCTCGGCCCAACAGCCACGCAAACTGCGAAACTGTCGTTCAGCCTCGGCTTCTGCCAAGCGTTCCTGCTGGATTTCAAAGTTGGCCCATGCCATAGGATTCATATACATCAAACGTATCAACTTTGCGGCCTCAAGCATTCTTTTCATAGCCTCTTCATTACCGCGAATTTTACCAATCTCGCGCTCAAGTTCCAAATCTATCTGAACTGCTGTCATAACCATTTACTATTTTGTTTTCAGCCTGCAAAAATAATCAAAAACACCAACACCGCCACATTTTTCGAAATATGAGCACAAAACCCAGCCCTTTCGCTCCAAGGTTTTACTAAGGAACATGAAGATAGTTATGCTAATCAACTAAAGAAGTATAACGCTTACCATTATCAAAATATCACGAATTAGCAAACCATTTTGAACACACAAAAAAAAGGAAAAACAAGTTTGGCGAAATCATTAGGCGCGAATTTTGCAGATTTTTCTATACTTTTGCAAAAACAAAACCTATCTGAAATGAAACAACAAATCTTTGCCATAGCATTCTTCTGCCTCTTTATCATGGCACCTACTCAAGCCCAAGTATTCAAGACAAACGACGAACCGAATTTGACCTTCATCGACAAGGCGCATTATGTCAGTGCCGCCATGTACCCCGAAAACTATCTGCCTTTTATCGAAGGCAAACGCGTGGGCATCGTCGGCAACCAAACGAGTATCATCGGCGAAACACATTTGGTGGACACCTTGCTTTCATTAGGAATTGACATTCGAAAAATCTATACGCCTGAGCATGGGTTCCGTGGTACTGCCGACGCTGGTGCCAAAGTGAACAGCGGTAAGGACGAGAAAACTGGCTTGCCCATTGTCTCGCTCTACGGCAAAAACAAAAAGCCAACGCCCGAGATGCTCCAAGGCATCGATGTCATCTTATTTGATTTGCAAGACGTTGGCGTGCGTTTCTATACCTATATCTCCACGATGACCTACGTGATGGAAGCCGCTGCCGAGAACGACATTCCAGTCGTCGTCCTCGACCGTCCCAACCCGAATGGATTTTATGTGGACGGCCCTGTTCTGAAGCCCGAAAACCAATCCTTTGTAGGCATGCACCAAGTGCCAGCAGTTTATGGCATGACCATCGGCGAATATGCTTGGATGGTAAACGATGAAGGCTGGTTGAAAAATGGTGTCAAGTGCGACCTCACTGTGATTTCCATTAAGGACTACAACCGCAACGCCATCTATGAACTGCCCGTGAAGCCCTCGCCCAACCTGCCCAATTGGGAATCGGTGTACCTCTATCCTACCCTTTGCTTCTTCGAGGGCACCATCGTAAGCGTGGGACGAGGTACCAAAACGCCCTTCCAAATCTTCGGCCATCCCGACATGCGAGGCGGCTATACCTTCACACCCAAAAGCACCAGTGGTGCCTCCAAGCCTTTGTTGGAAGGCCAACGTTGCCGAGGCGAGAACCTCGTGGATTATGCACACTATTACTCCTCCAACGAAAACCAACTCCATCTAGAGTGGATTATCGAAGCCTACCAGCAACTGAAAGACAAAGGCTTCTTTAAGGATTACTTTCGTCTGCTTTCGGGCGACAATCAGTTACAACGCGACATTGAAAACGGAAAAACTGCGGACGAAATCCGTGCTTCATGGGAGGACGAACTTGAAAATTTCAAGGCTATTAGAGCCAAATACTTATTGTATTGAAATCCAGCCTCCTATGTCATTCCAGCGGGGGCATGTGCGTGAGCGGGAATCTATGGGAGGCGGACCAAAGAAGGAAAAACCTTATCCGGACGGTCTCAGCACGCATAGATCCCATGCCTTTACCCACTTGCCCTGCGCTGGGATGACATGCCTGCTGAGACCTGGAACAATCCTCCGTACAGAATGACATGATTTCTGAAACCTAAGAACAACAAAATCAGCCGAAAACCTCTTCAAGCAAAGCAACAAACTTTTGATAAGCAAGCGTGTCCGACAAGTCCGACAAGGCTTCGCCTAACGATTGATAATACCATTCCACATCCGCTTTCCCATTCGGGGCGTGAAACAGTTTCCAAACCTCGTCGCCGACCCTGCGATAATCTATAGCTATACCATACATGTTGGAGAGTTTGTCGCCAAGCGCTACCACCTTGCTATCGTATGGTGCATTAGTTAATTGATTGACTTGAACCGTCTTTTTTTCACGCCATGCCATATTCTCGTCCAAAGGCGCGGTTTCGTTCTGGACAAGTTCCGCCACCCTATCGCCAAATTGTTCCCGGATTTGTTCGATGGTCACATCGGTGTCCTCAACAGTGTCGTGCAAGACGGCTGCAGCCAACAATTCCTGATCGTTGGAGATGGTGGCCACGATAGCAGCTGCTTCCATGGGATGAATAATGTAAGGGTAACCTTTGCCACGACGCTCGGTACCTTGATGGGCTTCGACGGCAAATTTCACGGCCTTGTCGAAGAATGTGGTTTCCAATGGGTTGTTCATGGTTCTTATATCATATTGATTTTTTTGGCTTGTTCATAAATGCGATGTGCACGTTGCTTATGATAGTCATTTTCGCCATAGAGTGCGTCAAAGAGGCGCACCAAACCAGCCTCGCCATAGCCTTTCTTGAGGATGAGAACAATACAGAGGTTCAGGACAGCCACAGAATAAGTCACGATGTCCAAACCCGTGCCTGCCAATTGCAGCAGCGCCAACTGATAGGCACTCTCGCTATATTCGTTGCACATCCTGACAATGTCGCCTATGGTCTTCATGTTCATGTGCAGTAGTATTTTGTAATAAGGCATGAGGTTGTCCTCATAAACCTCGCCTTGGTTGATGGCTGCGATTTTGTCGGCAAGTTTCTTGAAGGGTCTCAGCTTGAGAAAGCTACGGAAGGTGTCGCCATTGAGTGGCACTTCATTGAAGTTGCCGTTGGCCACCATCGACTGAACCGTTCGACGGTAGCCATTAATCTCTTTCCGGATGTGGCTGAACTGCTCGTCGGCCAGCTCCAACATCCCAGCAAGGCGAGTCATATTGCGCTGGTATTCAATGGGGATTTCCACATCGCTCTTGTACCCAATGTCATGGTACATGTTGGCCCACACATGCTGTAGCGTGCTCCGCATCTGCAACTCAAAACGTATCTTATTGAGTTGAGGCACCTCAGGGTCTTTATACAAAGCCTCCGGAATACGACAGACGTAATGGAGTGACAAATAACCGAAACGGTCGATTTCGAGCATCTTACGTTTGTCGACGGAGTTGTCCCAATCGATTTCAAACAGTTTCTCGGCCAAAGCAGAGATGATGTCGACCTCATCGCTGTAGAAGGTGATGATGCGGGCACCAACGACATCGGTGATATCATCCAAAGAGCGGTATTTAAAGCCTTTCAGCTCGAGCTTTCCAGCGAGGCTTTGCTCGGTCTTGACACGAGCTTCCAAACCCGAAACGAGGATATGATTCTCTTCAAGGCAGGATTGCAACAAACGAAGAATGACAGTTTTCATCTTCTCATAAACAGGCAGCTTCTCGTGATATTCGTCGAGAATCATCTCACTGTGCATGTCAAGCTTCATAGTAGGCTGTTTTATACGATGGTGATGATATTTGAGAATCCAGTGATGTCGAAAACCTCCTTCACGCGGGGGTTCATATTACGCAGCACCATTTTGCCATTGCGCGACATAAGGCTTTTCTGCAACAAGAGAAACACACGCAGTCCTTGCGACGAGGTATAGGTCATGTTGGTGCAATCGATGTCGATGTCAAGGTTTTCACCTTCCATCAATGGGGCTACATCTTTCTGGAATTGGTCGGCATTGGTGCTGTCGACACGCCCGTCAAGCACAACATAGGTTTTTTGTTCTAGTTTGTTTATTGTAATATCCATATTCTTCGTTTTGCTGTTTGCCCCGACGTTATATGTCGGAGCCTATTGTTAAACCTTTTCGGGATTAACTAATTTCTTCATTGTAAGGATGTTATTTCCGTCTTTATAGTGATACTCGATGTTGTCCATCATTTGTTTGCAGAGGTAGATGCCGAGCCCTCCAACAGGTCGTTCATTGGCTCCCAAGGTGACGTCAGGATCATCCATTTCCAATGGGTTGAAAGGCATGCCTGCATCGCGCAACTCGATGGTGAGTAGCAAGGACTTATCGTCCAAGCTGGTGCCTGCCTCAAGCCAGCCGATGCCGCCTTCGTAAGCATAACGCACCACGTTTTCGACGGCCTCTTCAATAGACAATTCTATTTTGAATCGCACGTCTTCATCCTTGGGCATATCGGGCGAAGCCATCAGGAAAGCGACAATTTCGCTGCTTCGGTCCTTTATCGGGTTGAATCGTTTTTTCATCATTTTTTCTTGTTCAATAAACTGGTTTCGACTGTCACGATGTGACAGCCCTACAACGCTTAACTATTTAACTTTCAATTGTAAACTGACAATGGATATATCGTCATTCTGTGTGTTGCCTTCGGCAAAATCCTTTACCGAATCGTATAGGTTTTCCACAATGTACTTTTGTGACATTTCAGGGGACGTCTCTACAATGTTTTTCGCCCATTCTAACAGGCGTTCCTCTCCATATTGACTCAAATCCGCTTTCTCGGCTTCAGTCACGCCGTCGGTATAGGCGATGATACGGGTACCCTGTTTCAGGTCGATTTGCTCCGCCTCATAGGCAAAATCCCCAAACAAGCCCATCGCAATATTGGCTTTGCTATGGAGATAATACGGTTCGGCATCAGGAGGGATAACCAGGATAGGGTTATGTCCTGCATTGCAATAGTCCATGTGTCCCGTCTTAAGGTCGAGGCGGGCAACGAAGAGCGTCACGAACATGCCCGTTTCGTTGGTTGCGCTAAACTCATCGTTGATACGACGCAAGGTTTCGTCCAAAGGCAGCCCCATGCCCACCACGAAGCGAAGCATCACCCTTGTGATGGCCATCACCAAGGAGGCCGCTATACCCTTTCCCGACACGTCACCGATAGCGAAATAGAGTTGGTCGCCCTTCAAGGTAAAGTCGTACAAATCGCCACCCACTATCCTGGCAGGGTGAAGCATTGCATACATAAAAGGCGGAAACTCCTTGACCAACATTCCTTTTTGGATTTTGCGAGCCAAGTCAAGGTCCGACTTGTTGCGCTCATTGATGGCGGTTGAGGTCTTTAGCTCCTCAATATAATCAATGAGTGAGTTTTGCATGGTTTGGAAGCTGTCGTGCAAACGCCGCATCTCATCCTCGCTCTTTATTTCGGGCAACTGCGCTTTCAAATCACCCTTGGCCATCTCAAGCACAGCCTTGGAGAGTTCTGTGACAGGTCGCGTCATGTAATTGATGACCGCCCTGCATGCAAAGAAAATAGCTGCAAGACTTGCCAAGCCAACAACCACCATGACCACATGCAGGAAAGGAGTATCTTGCCATGACTTGTACGCAAAATACACCGCAAATTGTGCCAGAACAGTAATGGCCGAAACGATGCCAATGATCCTCCAACTCAGCCTGTTTGAAAACGATTTGCCTCTCATCACGTCTCAGATTAATTGCAGCAAAATTACAAAAACTTGAATAATAAAACGCTTTTCTATTCTTTTTTCTATTTTTGCCCAAGAAATCCTAACTACAACCGATGGAAGCAATTAAGATTTCCTTAGACGACTATATCCTTACCGGAGGCGGTGCCAATGGAGAGAGCTACGACCATAAAACCGACCCAACGGTGATGCTCAAACTCTATTTCCCGGGCAAAATCAATCAGCCTTTGGATGAGATGCAACTAGCCAAAAAGGTTTACGACATAGGCATCCCCTGCCCCGAACCTGGCAAGTACGTGGTGACGGAGGACGGTCGTTATGGCATCCTCTTCCGACGCATCCCAAGCAAGGTCTCGTACTCACGCGCCACCGCCAACCATCCCGAACATGTTCAACACTATGCCGAGGAGTTTGCCAAGATGTGTCTTCAGCTACACAACACACATGTCGACACCACACAATTTGAGTGTGTGAAGGACCGCTATCACAAGCTATTGACTGAAAATCCATTCTTTACAGCAGACGAAAAAGAAAAGCTTAGTCGATTCATCAACGAGGTTCCCGATACCGACACTGCCATCCATGGCGACCTTCAATACTCCAATGCTGTTTTCAATGACACCAAACGATACTTTATCGACCTTGGCGATTTCTGCTACGGCAACCCCCTTTTCGACTTGGGTATGGTCTACCTGAGCTGCAACCTCAGCGATGCGTCATTCATCAAAGAGACCTTCCACATGGAGAAAGCCACTGCCATCAAGTTTTGGGAAGCCTTTGCGCCTGCTTATTATGGCAGAGAACGCTCACTCAAAGATATAGAGGAAGAAATCAGGCCCTTTGCGGGACTGAAAACACTCATCATCGAGCGCGATACCGGTTGTCCGATGCCTCAATTCCGAGTGGCATTGGAGGAAATTATCAAATGACCTTTATCGACGTTTCGCCGTTGAGTCAACAACGATTTCAGTATAAGTGGAAAGGACAAACACGGAAATTTGACCATTCTCTTTGGCGAAACGCAAAGCTGCTGCAAGCGAGTCTTCAGGGAAGATTCTGTCACTATCAAAATAATAGAGGCTGTCGGAGGTATTCAACCAACCGCCCACATAACCATTATGACTGAGTGCGTGAGAAACGACTTTGGGCAATTGGTCGCGCGAGTGGCTATTTTGCGTTTCCGCATACGCAACACAGATTCCTTCTGTAGGTTCGGTCATTGTGCGAAGGTCAAGTGTGAAACCATCGGGGTGCGTCTGACTGAACGCCCAAACCTTTTCGGAAATTCCCTTTACTTGGTAACGAGAGGTCTTGCATTGCGCAAAAAAAGGGTGCTGCAAAGGAATAACACCCCTGCAAGCACCCTAATTGTTGTTTGTTTCTTCATAGGACTTTTATCTTGTCCTACCAGGATACACCTTCAAAGCTTCGTCCAAGCATTTCATGGCGGCCCTCAGGTCGTCGATGCAGAGGCAATAGGTGATACGGGCCTGATGACGACCCTTCTCAGGATCGGCATAGAAGCCTGTAGCAGGAGCCAGCATCACAGTAGCTTTGTTGTAGCTGAAATCCGTCAGCAACCACTGGCAGAACTTGTCGCTGTCGTCGATGGGAAGGTCAATCACGGTGTAGAAAGCACCCTTAGGCATCGGGCAGAAGCAGCCCGGAATCTTGTTGACACCTTCGACAATGACATTGCGGCGGGCCACATATTCGGCTTGCACCTTATCGAAATACTCCTGCGGGGTGTCAACAGCAGCCTCGGCAAAAATCTGACCAAAGCTCGGTGGTGAAAGACGGGCCTGAGCCAGACGCATAGCGGTGGCGTAGACCTCGCTGTTGCGGGTCACCATGCAACCCACACGGGCACCACAAGCGCTGTAGCGCTTCGAGACAGAATCGAACAGGATGGTGTTGCGCTCCAGTCCTTCAAGCTGCATCACGCTGAAGTGCTTATGGCCATCGTAGCAGAACTCACGATACACCTCGTCGGCAAAGAGATACAAGTCATACTTCTTGACCAGACCAGCCACCTTCAGCAGCTCCTCATGGGTGTAAAGATAACCCGTGGGATTGTTGGGGTTACAGATCATGATAGCCCTGGTGCGAGGCGTGATGGCTTTTTCAAAGTCTTCAATGGGCGGCAAAGCGAAGCCCGTCTTGATGTCGCTAGGAATCGTGACAATCTTGGCGTCGCACAGCTTGGCAAAGGTGTTATAATTGGTATAGTATGGCTCCGGGATGATGATTTCGTCACCAGGATTGAGGCACACGGTGAAGGCCATCTGCAAGGCTTCACTACCGCCAGTGGTGACGAGAATCTGGTTAGGGGTAACATCAATGCCGTGGCGGTGATAATAGTTGCAGAGCGCACGACGATATGATGGGATACCAGCGGAATGGCTGTACTCCAACACGCCTTTGGTTGCCGGGAGTTCACGGGCGGTATCAGCCAAAGCAGCGAGGGCACCTTTAGGCGTCTCGATGTCGGGCTGACCGATGTTGAGGTGATACACATGGACACCGCGTTCTTTGGCGGCATCGGCGAAGGGAACAAGTTTACGGATTGCCGACTGTGGCAATTCCATACCTTTTTTGGATATTTGTGGCATAAAGATTTGTTTTGAACAAAAAGCCATCTAACGCAAAGATTAGACGGCTTTTATAATAATTTCTTTTATTGGATTCAAATTAATTGTTGTTGACGGGGCTTCCCATGTCGCTCTTCTTCTCTGGCAGTGCCTCTGTGGGCTGGTCGAGAACACGGCCCTTGATGCGCAAAACCACAGTCGAATTCTTCACAGCGTTTGAGGTGACGGTCACAGTCTTGTTGATGTTGCCGGCACGGTTGGTTCGATAGGTCACCTTGATGACATCTGACTCTCCAGGGAGAATAGGTTCCTTGGGCCAGGAAGGAATGGTGCAGCCGCAGCTCGACTTGGGTTTCTGTACCAAGAGGGGCTCAGTACCCGTATTGGTGAAACGGAACTCACATTCGCCATTGCCATTGTAGGGCACATCACCATAATCGTGGACGACTTTTTCAAACTCAATCTCAGGTCCCATCGGGACAGCCTTGTTGTCTTGAGCCTTGGCAGCTCCAGCCATAAGGAGCATGATACCAAGCAGATAAATCACTTTCTTCATTGCTTATTGATTTAAAATTGTTGCAAAATTAGTAATTATTGTTGTTCGTTGTTCAAAACTTCCAAATTTTCAAACAATTTTTCTCATTTCTCAAAAACTGTACCAAAAAAGGCATCCGTCATGGCAATCTTCAATTGATTCGGATTTTTTGCGACCTGGTCTCTTTTGCGTTGACAAGGCGCAACACATACAATCCAGCAGCCAGGCCATCGGTAGGGACACGATACACCGCATCTCCTTGCTTTACGATGCGTCCCATCATATCAATGATCTGTAATTGGGAATGAGAGTTGATGTATTGGGGCTCAACAAGGCGGATTTCGCCGTCAGCATAATATGCGAAAGATCCAGTGTCTGTCGTGCCGTTTTCCTTTTTGGCATCAAACACCAAGCGGAAACGACTTTCATAATCACTCGTTGATGCAGCGAAAGAATAACTTGGCGTTTGAAGCAGGTCGACATCCGCACCCGTCATGTTGTCAATCAAGTGCAGGTAATCCATCTCTACGTCTTTTGGATTCACCGTTAGCGTGTAACTGCCGTTTTCTGAAGGTTTGAAATTCACAGGCATCTCGCCAAAGCATTCGCTAACTGCGATAGCATATTTGCTCACACCTTCAGGAATGTAAAGTTGTGCGTTGTCGCCAAAGCTGAACTTCTCCAATTGGTTACCCGGGTTGAAACTGACAATGGCCTTATCGGAGATGGTGACGGCTTTACGATCGGTGGCTTGCTGTGTCACGATGATTTGCAAACGGCCGTTGTTGGTGTGTTCCGGCTCTGTTCTGCTGAACGTGACGGAATAATTGTTTTCCGCCGTTGCCTTAACCATGATGCCTTCGCATGGGGGGATCTCATTTTCCCAGTAGTCTTCAACCAGTCTCAGGGAAGAGCCCCCAACCGTGTAATAAGGTTGGTTAGCAAAAACTGAGAAAGCAAAGGGATTTCCTATCAGATTAAAACCGTTGAGTGTTGTGGCTTGGTGACTCAAGTTGGAGACAGTAAGCACATCTTCACCAGGCCTCAGTGTTCCCGTGAATTCCAATGTATCAGTGGCAGCGTTGGCATAAAGGTAGCCTTGACCATTGTTAAGCTTAAAACCAGGGTCTACATTAAAATTTCCCTGCTTGTGGTTCCTCCAATAATGCTCTGGCTCATCGTAATAATAGAGATCGTAATTGCCTGAAAGCAAGCCATTAGCTACGGTAGCCGTAAAGGTTTCGGTGACGGGTGAAGCGATAAAATTCCAGCCTCCACCGTTGTCGTTGTAGCCTATGATCTTTTTCTCCACCACAGCCAAAACGCCTTGGTTATGGTGGATGAGTTCACCACCGCCATAAAGGAAGATAGTATCTCCGTATGTGCAGGTAATGAAATCTGAAACTGCCTCATAATTGTCATTGATGTCGCAATTCTCATTAATGACAACGCTATTGCCGGCATTTGGCACATGACCACTCTTCCAACAAAAACGGTTACTCCACGCACCTTCCTCAAAGAACGTGTGATTCAAGGTATCGGGACCCGTCCAACCGCAGTAAAGACAGTTACCTCCTGTCGTGTAAGTGCCATTGCCATTATCTACATAGCCCTCCGAATCCCTATGTCCACAGGCATCGATTCTAACGTACGCATTGTTCTGGCACGCAGCTCCTCTATTGGCACACAATTGCATTGTTGCGTCATCCTCTGTTGCTCCTGCAATCACCATGGCCTTTTCGAAAAGCGACAATGTTCCACTCGAATTGCCGTCAAGTCCATGTCCGATGGCTGGAACATCATCGTCTCCGCCAAAGGCAACCACAATCCCTCCATTGATTTGTACGGAACTGCAATTGCATTTGAGGCCTCCGCCGATGCCTGCACCTCCAAATGTTTCGTCCTCAGGCCTTAAGGCTTCTATCAATTGCACCACTGCATCTATAATCATATCTTTGGCGAACTGAAAATAAGGAGCCTTCTTACACATTTGGGAAAGGATCTTTAAAAAGGTTGTCCAAGCATTATATTTCGATCCTGACGCAGGGTTAACTTCCATACAATCAAGGTTTCCTCCAAAGGCCAGCACCTTACCTCCATTGATAACAACATTATCGCATTGTCCTATATCGGAATCATGACCATAACCAGAACCACTTCCAATACCAGCTCCTCCAACAAAAGCTATGGCAACCACATTGCCTCCATCAATCGTGATGGATCCACTGCTCTTCTTCCTTCCCCCACCGATGCCTGCCCCGTCTTCGCCCAGGGCATAGACCTCACCACCAAAGATGTGGATGTCTCCTCCTGCTCCAAGACCTCCACCACCAATACCTGCGCCTCCAGAACAAGACCCACCAAATTCCTCGCTATTATGCTGTCCAACAGCAATTAACCTACCGCCATGTATTTCGATGTGGCCACCTGAGCCATTCACTCCTCCACCTACACCCGCTCCTACTTGTCCGCCGTATGCTTCGATTTCGCCTCCATAGATTTTTATGGTTCCGCCACTGGATCCGTTGCCTCCACCGATGCCAGCTGAGTGATTGCATCCCGTTGCCTTCACTTTGCCACCATAGATACAAATAGGGCCTGTCTGAGAGCCATCACCTCCGCCCCCAATGCCTGCTCCGCAACTATGTGAGAGAATGGATTGTGACTTACCACCAGTGGCATTCACAACACCACCGTAAATGTTTATCGTTCCACTATCACCACCACCACCATATTTTTCGCCTCCGCCAATGCCTGCAGCGTACCCACCTCCTTGGGCAGTAATATTGCCGCCGTAAATGTTAGTGAGCGTACCGCCGCCGCCGTATCCTCCGCCAATGCCAGCACCGCTTTCACCTCCCGTAGCCTGGATTTTTCCTCCCCAAATGCGTATTTCTCCGGAGCTTCTGTCTTTGCAACCACCTATGCCTGCTGCCTTTTTCCCACCTTTGACCTTAATGTCACCACCATGAATGTGTAAGACACCCATGTAACTATCGTCATGTTTGGGCCCGATGCCCGGCTGATCCGACTCACTGTTCTCGGAGATAAGTTTGCCCATCTTCCCGTCGAAAGACTGGCTATAGATATGCAGTGTTGAACCCGCATTCAAATAAAGGCCTTTGGCGATGGTGATAGATGCGCTGTCGCAAAGGATGAGGTGGACATCACCATGACAAGTAAGTCCGTTCGCAGTGGATCCTGTGCCCTCAGCTATAAACCAATAGGAGTCACCCCATAAACCGCCGCCATTGGCATATTTCGACGAGCAAATGTTATCCACCTCCTTGTCGACGGGTATAGTACGCTCCGTATAGGTCACCACATTGAGTAAACTGTCCCAAGTACATTCGATGTAGCCATAGCGCCACCAACATTCACCGTTGGCCACTACGACCTTGTTGACCGAGGAGGCGCAAGCAAAGAATGGATTGACCACAGTTCCAGAGGCGCTGTAACCCGAAGTCACCTGACCTCGCTTTTCCATTTCGATACCGATGCTGTTTTCGCCAGAGGTGATGGCTCCCGTTACGTTTATGGTGTGACCATCAGTCAAATAAACATTATCGCCTAAATTGTTCTTGACTTGAATGTAGTCTTCCATTTCAAGCACACCTTGATTCCATACGCCACCGCCATGGTCTGTGGCTTCGTTGCTTCTGACAACACCATGGCCACGGATGACGCACCTCGCCCCTGCCCCATTATAAATGCCACCACCTTTGACAGCTTTGTTGCCACTGAGTCGACCGCTTTCGATAATGAAAGTACCCGCGTTATAAATAGCACCGCCTTGTGTGGCCTTGCCTCCAGTGACGGCTCCCAACTGGTCCATACTGCTGTCTTTGATGGTAAGCGTTGCACCTGCTGCCACAGTGAACACATGGCCATTCTCGACGATCTGCTCAAGATTTCGGCTAACCGTATGGCCGTTCAAATCGATTTCAATGCTCTTCCCATCGTCGACACCGAACATCTCGGAAAGTGCAATATTATCAATAAGCTTGAGATGTGGTTCTTCGCTATACTCCAAAAACATGCGTAAATTCTCCTCTGACGAAACCTCGTCGGGATGGTAAACATGCACAACAGCATCCAAAGAAACAGCTGGGCCAGAAACGGTGAACGTCAAACAATTCCCATGCGTAATCAAAGGCTGTTCTCCCCCAAAATACACATTCCCGTCATCGACTTGGAACTCATGTTCGTATGATACTCCACTACAGCCGCAATTCAAAGTCAAATTGCCAGAATGACCATTCAAATAGCCACTCACTTCCATTAGGCATCCTTCGGGGGCCTGCAAAGACAGCGAACCCCAAAACTCCATTCCACCAGATGTCACGTGGATAGTCTCAACGAATTCGTTGACCGAAAAAGTGGAAGACTGCCCTTTCTCTATGGTCAAGGAAATGGAATGGTTGGATTGCGCATTGACCGTCAACCCCATAACGAGCAAAAAAGCAAGCGTAAAAATGTACTTTGTTTTCATTTGCATATACACGTAACAAACCAAAATGATCATCTTCTCATCTTCCAGGCATTTGAATCCCTGAAACCGAGGCGCAAAAGTAATGAAATCTGCGATTAATGCCATTTGAATCTAAGGGAAAATAGTGATTATATGAAGCTTTTTCACCCACAATCATTATAAAAAAGTAGGGACAAGCCCTTTTGCCACTACTTGCTACATTGTTGATTTTCAACAAAAACCAATAAGGACATTCCAAAAAAGTAGGGACATCGCCTCGTCGCGCCCCCTTTGCCTCTTGACAAGCGTTTTTTCTGTATATTTTTGCGATGACAAAACATAACAGTCATGAAGACATATTTACACTCATTGATCTTAATTGTCATCGCTTGCCTTGGGCTGACAGCCTGCGACAGTCCAACGAAGCGTCTGGAACAGGCCCAAGCATTATATAATGAAGGTGTGCAACTGCGTGAGCAACGCCGCTCCGAAGAGGCCGCCGAGAAGTTCCTGCAAGGACTGGCACTCGTGCAGCGTTCCGACAAGACTGCGGAAACAGTCCAATTGGAAGGCCAGCTCTGCGACAACCTCGGCGCGATGTACCTCAAACACGGCCTTTTCGAGGATGCCTTCAAGCAACATCAACAGGCGCTGAATTGTTTTAGGCAGACCGCCGACTCCACGGGCATGATGAACGCCTATCGCAACAGTGGTCGGGCGGTGCGGGCGCAAGAGCAATACACCCAAGCCAAGCAATACTACGACTCGGCCTTCCGCGTCGCCACCTTCATCAACGACCAAGCCATGCTCGCTGACCTCTATCTAGAGATGGGCCGCGACTATTACATGGAGACGGGCAACTTCGCCAAAGGCATCGAGAGCGTCAACCAAGCCTTGGAAATCGGCCTCAATGACAATGACACCGACATCGCCCACATGACCTTGGGCGTCCTTTATTATTACACGCGCGAAAACGAGAAGGCGAAGTCCTACCTAAACCAAGCTCTCCGCAGCGAGCGTGCCGGGCTGAAAATGTCTGTCTATCAAACGCTTTATGCCATCGCCTACAGCGAGGGCGACTACCAGCAGGCGGTGAAATACCACACGCATTTTTCAGACAACTTGATGCAAGCCGATGCGGAGCACTCCAGCGAGACCATGCAAAGAATCAAGTCGGAATATGAGTTGAAAGCGCAGCAGAGCGAGTTGGAGAGCCTGCACCGCACCCGCGACCTGAAACTCTATCTGATTATCGCCTTAGTTGTCATTGCCTTGCTCGTCATCCTCCTGATTGTGAGGAAGAAAATCAGCGACCACAAGTTGGAGATGGAGCACTTTGGGCGGCAGGTGGAGCGCGACCAGAACCGCATCCATGAGTTGGTGAGCGACATGGAGAACCTTATCCGCACCAACGACGAGCTACGCCGCAGCCAGCAGTCGCTCCCGCCGAAGGATTTGATGTCGATCCAGAAAATCTTGACGCGAAACAAGATTATGACCACCGCGCAAGCCCTCACGGAAGAAGTGAACAACGACTCGCTCAACTTCGAGCTGACCGACAACGATTGGAACGACTTCATCAGCCTCACCGACTTGGTCTTCGACGGCTTCTCGCAGCGGCTGTTGCAACTCTACCCCAAACTAAGCAAGTGGGACGTGCGCATCTGCTGCCTCTCCAAGAACGGTTTCTCCAACCAAGTGATTTCCATCCTGTTGGATACTCAAACCGACTCTTACTACAAACGCAAAACCCGCATAAAACAGATGAAGATGGACCTCGGGGATGATAACCGCACCTTTGAAGAAATTGTGAATGCTGTGTGATGGAATCGGCCAAGGCCGAGAAATCTTGAAAAAATCAAATAAAATCATTCAAAATCAATCAAATATTATTTTTAATGGATTTTCAAATCATTTTGATAGATTTCTTGCGAAGCAATAAAAAAAGAAATACAAAGTAATAACAATCAAATAATTAGACCTATGAAAAACCTTGGATTTATCACATTGATTGCCCTGATGATGATGGGCGGGATGACAATGAAAGCACAAGACTATCATCCTATCGTTGAGGACGGGAAACAATGGAATGTGCTGTTTTCCTATCCGTGGAGTCCGCCGGAGCCACAGCACAAGTACACCGACATCTACAAAATCGAGGGTGATACGCTGGTGGATGGCATGTCGTACAAAGTGATGTACACCACAAGGAACGAAGACCTTACTGGATGGAATCTCTGGGGCTTTCTCAGAGAAACCGAGGACGGGCAAGTCTTCTCTCGTAGACCCTCCACTTCTGATGAACAGCTCCTGTATGATTTTTCAATGGAAGTTGGGGATACCATTTGTATGTGTGATTTTGGGTATTCTGAATGTTGTATGGTCGTTATCGAAAAGGGAGAAATCCTCGTTAATGGAGAGCCACGACAACAAATCGTGTTGGAATATCCTTTTGGTAGTGGCGTAGAGGAAGTATGGATTGAAGGCATAGGTAGCCTTTATGGAATCATTGATCCAGGTTCGCTTTTCTTGATGGGAGGCTCGACAGACCTCCTTTGCTATTATGAAGACGGCGATTTGATATGGCAGAATACCACCCCAGGGTATAATGAGTGCTATATCGTGAATACAGGACAGCAGAACGATTTGGTGGTTACACCTACCGTGCTGACTTTTAACGAGCCTGCCGTGCCGCAAGTTTTCACGATTAGCAACCAAACCAACAATGCCGTCACCATTTCATCCATCAACGTGCAACCTGACGACAATGTGGTGCTACTCTCCTTTGAAGATTTGCCACGCACTTTGCAGCCCAACGAAACCATGAATGTGACAGTGGAAGTGAACACTATCGGATACAAAGGCTATAACAATTACAACGTCACCATAGCCACCTCGATTGGCTACAGGCATGTCATCGTCAAGGTTAACGAGGAAGCATGGGACGAGGGATTATTGTGGATACCTATGCAAGGGATTACTTTCGATGAAAACACCCCTTTGACGCAATCCTTCTACCTGCAAAACACCAATGCCCTGCAAAGCATCACAGTCTATGAGATTCGCGAATACGGCACCAACTATCTTGAAATGGTGCCTTCGCACAGCCTGCCTTATGAAATCCCGGCGGGTGGCTTTCTTGAGGTTGCGGTCACTTTGGTCAATTTCCCTGAAGAGCAAGTCGTGACACATGCCTATTGTCGCAGTTCCGAAGGCGAAGGAAGCGGTTATTTCTTCTTCATTGCCGGAGGCCTTTCAAACGGCGGCAATGTGGTGCATAGCCTTTGGAAGCCCCTCAATCTCCCTGGAATACTTTTAGGTGCAAACGCACAAGGAGACCTGTTCTGTAGAAATACAGATGTCTATCCTTCCACATTGGCTCGTTCGCAAGACGAAGGCGAGACATGGGAAACTGTGTTCGACGGCAGTGTTGGAAGTTTTACCGTGTAGCAGGTCTGTATGCTGCAACCAATGACATCGTTGTGGGGTGGACACAAAACAGGGAAATCTTTTGGACGCTTGATGGTGGTGAGACTTGGGGCTTTTCAGGCCTTGAATTCATGGAAGAACACCAAGAAATCAGCGATCTCCTCGTCAGCGAAAACGGAGATGTGTATGTCAGTGTTTGGTACTACATCGGGCCTAACATCGGTGTGTATCATTCCACCCTCTCCGATATGCAGAACTGGGAAATTGCTGCCTTTGAGAATGTTGGCGTGAAAGACATGGCGTTTGACCCCGATGGCAACATAGTTTGCGGCGTTAATTTCGGAGGCGATTTTTCGGGTTTCGAGCATGTTCCAGGGTTTTATGCCCTTTGGGCCAATCGTGTGGCCATTGCCGACAACGGCATTGTTTACAAGACCGCAATGAGCATGTATAATAACGCGGTTTTGGCCTATTCTTTGGACCACGGCGAGCATTTCTACAACACCATAGAGAACCTTCCCGTTGAGGAGCCTATTCCCGGCGGCGAAGACGGTTTTCTCTCCAAAGGCTATGACAATCATCTGTATTTCTATGGCAACAGCCAATACTGGAAAAGCATCCCCAATGCCGACGACATTCCCAATGTGATTTCATTCCCATCCGAATGGTACTACGAAATCGAGAACGAGAACGGCAGCATCACTTACCAATACATGTATCAAGCTGGCGACACCATCGTTCAAGATGAGCCGACACATATCCTTGTGAAAATCAACACGCTTTACGATAAGGAGCTACGTGATGAGGTGACGCGCGAGTATGTCTATGTACGCGACGGCAAGGTGTATTGGTGGAACAAGAACTTGGAAGAATTTACCGTGCTGTATGACTTTGGTGCCGAAGAAGGCGACACTTGGGTCACCAAGGTCGGCACGGAAACCCTCATCATGCACGTTGACGCGGTGGAAACCGTTGAATACGAAGGCAAAACCTATAGGATGCTTCGCGTTAGCGACGCGGACGACTACTTCAGCGGCGACATCGTGTGCGGCATCGGCCATCTCACCAGTTTCTTCCCCGAAAGGCTGATGGACAACGGCGACGGCTTG
>ONFO01000043.1 GCA_900317155.1 uncultured Bacteroidales bacterium | reverse complement strand
GAAGGGGAATGACAACAGGTAATAGTTGCGTATGTCGTTCGCATCGTCGTAGCCCACGATGTTCTTCTTCATCGTCACCTCAAGGCCTTGGGTGTTGTGCTTCAGTTGTCCGCCGTCGGCCACGGTGATGCTGCCGCCATCGAGGTTCACTTCGTTGGCCACGGCAAGACAGCCTGCAGGAACGGTGACATTGGCCTGGATGATGACATCGCTGCCTGCGGGAGGCACCGTGCCGGTGCTCCAGCAGCCATCGTTGTTCCAGTTGCCGTTGGTGAGGAAGATATACTGTTGCGGGCAGTCCACGATGTAGTTGAAAGGTTCGCTCATCGCCCCGGTGCCTAAGAAGACCTCGTTTCCGTTGACATCGGTGACGGTATAGGAGCATTCGCCATCATAGTTGCCGCTCTCCCACCAGAACATGAGCTCCCGACCGTCGCACACGGCGAGGGTGTAGGTGTCGGTAGTGGAAGTATACATAAGGCCATGGTTTGGTGCCGAAAGTGAGGCAAGCAGGATGTCCGTTTCCACGTCCACCACATTGATGGCTGCGCCGTTCCAGCCGTCACCGTAACCGTCGGTGAGCGTGAAAGTGAGCTCGCACCGGTCTTCGGGCGGGCAGAAGGCAGGGGTGAAACTGAAGTCGTCGAGGTAAAGGAACCATTTATCGTAGGAGTTTAGTTTAACGGCGACATACTTTGTGCCTTCAGGGAAGAAATCTTCATACAGCATCCAACTGCTTGCATTGTTGGCGGTCACCTGGTCGCCCCAAATGAAAGCATCAGGCGACTTGGTGGTGGTGGAATAACCCACTTGGAAGGTCTCAGGGAAGCTGGTTGATTGGATTTTGTAATAGAACGACACATCCATGGGTGTTGTACCCTCAAACTTGGGTGATATAAGGTATTGTGGCGGGTTGGTGTTGTATTGGAAACGGAATCCATAGCTGCCTTGGTGTGCGGGATAACTGGAACTGGCAGTGTATCTCCCCGTGGAAGGATTGCAACGTAGCATAGTCCAGCAGTCGAATTCGTCTCCCTCCTCGAAGCCGTAGGTATAAGGCAGGCTTTGGGGCTCACAAATCGGCATGTAGACGAAGGTGGTCTTGGGGATGAAGTTCTGCTGCGTGGGTTCAATCGCTTCAAGGCTGTTGTAGTCGTAGCCTTGCACGGAAGCGTCGGTGGCGGTCACGCCAGCCCATGTGACGGACTTATAGTTGCCTTTGGTGATGTTGTACACACCGACCAATAGGTTGCCGCCGTTGTAGTGGTAAGGGGTGTTGAAGTGGATGGTCATCTCGCTTCCTGTGCCGTCGAGAAGGCCCTCGTACACAACCGTAGCCCCGCCAGTGCCGCTGAAGGCATTGATGGAAGCGTCGTTCACTTCCTTCATGAACACCCTGAAGGTGCTGGTCCAGCGATCCGATGCGGGAGAGGTGGCATAGAACTTCATGTTGATGATGTCGCAACCAACCATCTCGACAAGTTCAGTGGAAGGCATCACGAACTCAGCCTTCAGGTAAGCGTCGGCATAGTAACCGTACACCGGAACGTAGCCGTTCGTGGCTGTCCCGTCAAACACGGACAGTGCTTCGAAGCATTGCATATTGGTGAAGTTGCTCCAGCCCGAGGCCGACTGGTAGTCTTCCAACGAGGGGCATGGCACATACACGGGGATGCTTGTCGGAACGTTTTCGAAAGCGTCCTCGCCCAAGGTGGGTGGCGTCTCAGGAAACACCGTCATCGAGGAAAAGCCTGTACAATACGAGAAAGCATCTTGGGCTATCGAAGTCACGTCACTGCCGATGGTCAGTGCGCCCGTGAAGCCGCAATTCTGGAAAGCTTGTTCGCCTATCGTAGTTACATTATTGCCTATGGTCAGCGAACCATTGAGGCCCGTGCAATTAAAGAAAGCTCCAACGCCTATCGTGGTCACGGAATTCGGGATGGTCAGTGAGCCCGTGAAGCCCGTACAAAGAGTAAAAGCAAGATCGCCTATCGTGTTCAGCGAACTGCCGAGGGACAAGCCCGTGAAGTTCATACAGAAAGAAAAAGCACCACCGCCCATGGTGGTCACGGAATTGGGAATGGTCAGCGAGCCAGTGAAGTTCACGCAACCAAAGAAAGCAGATTGGCCTATTGTGGTCAGGGAGCTACCAAGGGTCAACGAACCGTTAAAACCATTCGTGTAGAATGCATAATCGCCTATCTCAGTCACGGAGTTTGGAATGTTCAACGATCCAGTGAAGTTGGTGCATTCGTAGAACATATATGCGGGAATCCTTTGCACGCTGTTGCCGATGGTGAGTGTCCCAGTGCAGCCTTCAAAAGGTTTGGCATCGTTGGCAACATCTGCGCAATTGGTGGCGTTGAAGTTCACTTGAGTGAGACTGTTGCAACCAGAGAAAGCACCACGACCTATTGTAGATACATTAGTGCCTATGGTCAGCGTACCCTCGAACCCACTGCATCCTTCGAAAGCATAATCGTCTATCGTACTCACGGAGTTTCCAATGGTCAAGTTGCCCGTGAAACCTGAGCATTGAGAGAAAGCGGCCCAACCTATCGTGTTCACGGAACTTGGGATGGTCAAGTTACCCGAGAAACCTGAACATTGAGAGAAAGCCTGTTCGCCTATTGTGGCCACAGAACTGCCTATGGTCAGGTTACCCGTGAAGCCGTAGCAATAATTGAAAGCCCCATCGCCAATTGAGGTTACGGAACTCGGGATGGTCAGCGAACCCGATAGGTTGTAGCATTGATCGAAAGCATGATCGCCTATCCTTTTCACATAATAGGTGACCCCATTATAGGTGACACTGCTTGGCAGGGTGATGTTCCCAGAGGGTTTGGTATATCCACCCCAGGGATTAGCATTATTATTTGACGGATAGGTTATTTCCACATAATGCTGGGTGGAATTGATGATGTTGTAGTACAACGTCTGCCCTGTGGAACAGGTCTTTGAAAAACTGTACGCATACGCCGTTCCCATGCCCAAGCTGAGGGCAAGGAGGAGGGCGAAGACTCCTTTTTGATGTTGTAGAGTTCTTTTCATAATGTGATATTTTGTTGGTTAGTAATTCTTTGCTGAGAGCCGTTAGGATTTTCGCCCACAAATTTAAAGGGAATTATTGAAACAGCTGTAAGTAAAATTACTTATTGCGACAAAAAAATTACAAAAAAAAGCCCCGGGGGCTTCCCCCGAGGCTCTAATTATTGAAATAGGTATACAATTTTTTATTTGCCGTCCAAGGCTTTCACTTCTTCCATCATGTTGAGTTTCACGTAGATGGAACGCAGCACGTTCCTCACGTCATCGGAAGGCTGAGCTTCATAAGCCCTTTGCAGGAAAGGAAGGCCTGTGCGGAGCAATTCGTTGCCTTGTTCGATCAGGCTATTGTATTGTTCCTGCTCGGCTTTCGAGAAACCAGTGATTTCATTAGCCTGTTCGATGTATTTGTTAGCCATTGAGGTGTAAAGCACACCGATGTTGTAGATGGCATCGTAGTAGTCGGGGTTGATGGCCAAAGCATCTTCGTAGTACTTACGGGCTTTTTCAACATCGTAGACGTCCTTGTTGTTCTCGTCGCCATAGATGGTACCCAGCACGAAGAGCAATTGGGCGTTTTCAGGGTCAAGTTCACGGAGTCTGTTGAGGTCTTCAACGGCTTCGGCACCCTTGCCTTCTTTCAGGTAAGCGTTTACCTTTTCGAGGATGAGGTTGGCGTCGCCAGGGTTCTTCTCCAAACCGGCATTGATCATGGCCATGGCTTGTTCGGCATTGCCCAATCCGTTGTAGCAAGCGGCAAGATGACGATAGATGTCGGAAGTTTCCGTACCATTGTTCTTCACCTCGGTGAAATACTCCAAAGCGGTGTTATAATCCCCAGCGCGAAGAGCGGAAGTAGCAGCCAAGTTCAGCATGTCGTTGGCATCGGGGCTACCCAATGACTTGGCAATGTCGTAAGCCTTCTTGAACATGGGAGCAGCTTCGGCGAACTTGCCAGCGTTATAGTCGTCGGCACCTTTTGAATAATAGGTGGTCATGACGGAACCCACACGCTGGTAGATTTCCTGCTTGTTATCCTCAAGGAAGTCAGGATTCTTCATGCAGTTCATCAGCGACTCGTAAACAACCTCCAAAGCATTGGGAGCCTTGGCTATCAAAGCCTCGTCACCCGATTGGATAATGTTCTGATAGATGGCAGCGCGATACAGCCAAGCCTGAGCCTGGTCGTTGGGCTTCATGCCAGCAAACTGTTCGTGGTTGACGCATTTTTCAATGGAGACCATGGCCTTTTCGTATTGGCCATTCTTGTTGTACATGTAAGCGTCGGTTCTGTCTTTCTTTTGGGCCATCATCACGTTGGCGGTGAGCAGGACGGCCAGCAAAATCATTACTTTTTTCATTTTCTCAATTATTTAAAGTTTGACAATTTTCGATTTTTATTCCTTATAGCAATTATTGTTCCAAATTGGTTTGAATTGCCTCCCATGTCATTCCAGCGTAGGCTTGTGCGTAAGGGGGAATCTATGGGAGGCAATTCTCATTAGTTATTCTCTTCTTCTGTTTCGGACGGTCCTTCGACTCCTTCGACAGGCTCCACGGCCTCAGTTCCATCTGGGGTTGGCGTTTCAACAGGTTCAACGACCTCGGCCACTGTCTCTTCTGGTTCGTCCTCGTGTTCGACCTTGGTGACGGCGGCAATCTCATCGGTACCACGCAGGTCGATGAGTTTCACGCCTTGGGTGGCGCGACCCATCACACGCAACTTACTGACCGCCATACGGATGACGATGCCCGACTTGTTAATGATCATCAAGTCTTCGTCGTCGGTCACCCCCTTGATGGCGATGAGGTCGCCCGTCTTGTCGGTGATGTTCAAGGTCTTCACGCCCTTTGCGCCACGGTTGGTGATGCGGTAGTCGTCGATGTCGGAACGCTTGCCGAAGCCCTTCTCTGAAACAACGAGCACCGTCTGTTGCGGGTCGTTGATGCAAACCATACCTATGACTTCGTCGTCGGGCGAACCCAAGGTGATGGCTTTCACACCCGTAGCGGTACGGCCCATCGGGCGGACAGTCTGCTCGTTGAAGCGGACGGCCTTGCCCGAACGCACTGCCATCAGCACCTCGTCGTTGCCACTGGTGAGGCAAGCCTCAAGCAGCTGGTCGTCCTCGCGG
Organism: uncultured Bacteroidales bacterium; assembly: GCA_900317155.1. Lineage (GTDB taxonomy): Bacteria > Bacteroidota > Bacteroidia > Bacteroidales > F082 > Limimorpha. Next base: position 17,662 of record ONFO01000043.1, on the reverse strand, counting down.
ATGTTGACAGCGATGATACCGTTTTGGCGGATGTTCTTATAGGCAGCCAAGTTGGTCTTCTTGATGATACCCTTCTTGGTGCAGAGGATGATGTAGTTGTTTTCAAGGTAGTCCTCATCGCTCATGCTCTTCACGTTGAGGTAGGCCATCACCTTGTTGTCCTTGTCGAGCGGCAACAGGTTTTGGATAGCGCGGCCCTTGCTGTTCTTACCCTCTTCAGGAATCTCGAAGACTCTGAGTTTGTAGCACTTACCTTGCTCTGTAAAGAAGAGCAAGTGGTTGTGGTTGGTGGCCGTGAAGATGTGCTCGATGAAGTCGGTGTCGCGGGTGGCAGAGCCCTTCGAGCCCTTGCCTCCCCTACTCTGCACACGGTATTCAGTCAGCGGGGTGCGCTTGATGTAACCGAGGTGCGAGATGGTGATGACCACGGCATCGTCGGCGATGATGTCTTCCATGCGGAACTCACCGGCGGCAGGCACGATTTGGGTGCGGCGGGCATCGCCATATTTTTCTTTGATGACCAGCAGTTCGTCCTTGATGATCTGGAACTGCAATTCCTCATTTTGTAGAATTTCGTGGAAATGTTTGATGCGTTCGTGGATTTCATCCAACTCGTCCAAGATCTTCTTGATTTCGAGGCCAGCCAACTGACCGAGGCGGTAAGCCACGATTGCCGAGGCTTGTGGGTCGTCGAAGCCGAACTTGTCCATGATAGCTTGCTTGGCTTCTGGTGTGCCGCCCTTACAGGCGCGGATGGTGGCGATGATTTCGTCGACGATGTCGATGGCGCGGGCCAGACCTTCCAAGATATGGGCACGGTCTTCGGCCTTCTTCAGCTCGAAGCGGGTGCGGCGCAAGATGATTTCGTGACGGTGGGCCACAAAGTGCTCAATCAGCTGCTTGAGGTTCAAGGTATAGGGACGACCATTGACCAAAGCCACATTGTTCACGTTGAACGAGCTTTGGAGCGGGGTCATCAGATAGAGCTTGTTCAGCACCACGTCGGGGTTGGCGTCACGTTTCAGCTCATACACCACGCGGATACCTTTTCTGTCTGACTCATCGCGGATGTCGGCCAGGCCTTCCAACTTCTTCTCGTTGACGAGGTCGGCGGTCTTCTTGATCATTTCGGCCTTGTTGACCTGATAAGGAATGGAGGTGGCGATGATGCGCTCATGGCCGTTGTGCTCCTCAAAATGGGTCTCGCCACGGAGGACGATGCGTCCCCTACCCGTCTCAAACGCCTCACGCACACCTTCATAACCGTAGATGACGCCAGCCGTCGGGAAATCGGGAGCCTTGATGTATTGCATCAGTTCCTGTGTGGTGATTTCGCGGTTGTCGATATAGGCGATGATGCCGTCGACGCACTCACTAAGGTTATGGGGAGCCATGTTGGTGGCCATACCCACGGCGATGCCGTTGGTGCCGTTGACCAACAAGGTAGGAATCTGCGTAGGCAGCACGGTAGGCTCCTGCAACGAGTCGTCGAAGTTATTCTGGAAGTCGACGGTGTCCTTGTCGAGGTCGTCGAGCATCTCTTCAGCAATCTTCTGGAGGCGTGCCTCGGTGTAACGCATGGCGGCAGGGCTGTCGCCGTCGACCGAGCCGAAGTTACCTTGACCGTCCACCAAAGGATAGCGCAATGACCACGATTGGGCCATACGCACCATAGCGTCATAAACTGACGAGTCGCCGTGCGGGTGGTACTTACCGAGCACCTCACCGACGATACGGGCCGACTTCTTGTAGCCGCTGCGTGAGGTGACGCCCAATTCCTTCATGCCGTAGAGCACACGACGATGCACAGGTTTGAGGCCGTCGCGCACGTCGGGCAAGGCACGCGAGATGATAACGGACATCGAATAGTCGATGTAAGCCGACTTCATCTGGTTCTCAAGATTAACTTTGATTATTTTTTCTCCCGAGAGTTCTTCAGGCATTTCGCCCTGATTTTCAGGATTGTTGATATTGTTATCGTCCATTTTTGGGTTCTAATTTTCTCTTTTATAAATAGGGGTGCAAAGATAGGGAAAAATTCCTTTGGTTTTGCAAAAGGAGGCGGATTTTGTCCGTATTTTCACCCATTACCATAAGGCCGCTACCCGTGGAATACTTGACAGCCATTGAGCAATCTTGCTGTCTTTACGTGCGGTCTGCATATTATATCGGGTTTGAATGTTCATCAACATATCGGCAGAAACGCCCAAAGCGGCCTCAAACATCAATGCCATTGTGGGCGAAAGCGAACGTTTGCCATTCAACAATTCATTCAGAACCGAATAGGACATACCCACTTGCTTTGCAAAACTGCGCTGCGAGATATTCCGACATTCCAACTCTTCCTTCAAGATGTCACCAGGATGTGTAGGATAAAATGAATAACCTAGATTAGCCATAATTATCATTTATAATGGTTTGTCAATTCCTCAATGTTACAGATGGTAATCATTGGTTCGCACTCGATCTTCTCCGAACGAAACAACACCCGATACTTGTCATTGACGCGCACGGACTCGTATCCTTTCAAGTCACCTTCAAGCACTTCATAGTTCAACGACCTCAAAGGGAATAAATCCTCAATCCTACTCGCGGAAATCAGTGTGTTGATGACATGGGTGTATCGTTTTACAATGTCGGGCTGAAAACGATGCTTTTTGTCACTTGATTTGCCCTCATAGTACAATTCGCTCAAATACTCTTTTTGAAAGACGATTTGCATCCCATCTGTTATTTTGTCGCTGCAAAAATAGAAAAAATGTTTTGGATGTTCACTAATTTTGCGAACATTTTTTGAAGCCAATATAATCACAATGCGAAAAGCCGACATCGCTGCCGGCTTTTCATCGTGTTTTCACACAGTTCATCGTGTAACAGAGACCTTATTAACGACAACACCGCTCGCGGTTTCTATCCTGACGAGGTAAACCCCTGTTTTTTGTCCACTGAAGTCATATTCAAACGCATCGCCGTCCACTTTGCCATCGAAGACAACCTGGCCGAGCATGTTGCTAATAGAGATGTGTTTGATGCTTTCAGCTTCGATTTTCACAAGACCATTGGTAGGATTAGGATAAACAGCAACCTCAATGCTGTTGTTCTCATTGACTGAAGCTCCACTACTTTTAAAGGTAGCCATAACCACCACCTCAAACGGCGGCATGGTGAAGCTGTAAGTAGAAGCTGCCTTGCCCGTAGGCGAAATGGGGATGATTTGCGTGGGGTCGTTGGCATTGACCACTTTTATCGTAGCCAAGGCCATACCTGGATTGGGCGTAATGGTGATTTGCACTTCCTGCCCCATCTGCGCCTCTGTGACCGAAGGCGTAATGGTTCCTCCGTTGCCCACAGCCCCGACATTGATTCCGTATGTATCGCAGTCCTCGATGATGTTGTTGAAGGGGAACATGTTCCAAACCGAGTAATAAGTGATACGCTTGCCGCACGACACCATAAGCACCGAGTTGTCCACAATATCCGAGAACGCGCCTGCATCCAACACAGCAGGCGTAGGGCCAAGTGCCACCACGAAATGCACCGTGTTGCAGCCATTAAATATTTCTGAACCGATTTCCTTCACCTCCGGGCCAATGTGGATGGTGGTAAGGTTGGGGCAGTTGTCAAACACATCGTCATCTGACTCCAAATCCTTTTCCACATTGTAATAAACCATGTTTAATCTTGGATTGTTGGCGAAAGCCTCTTCTCCAATATACTTGACAGACTTTCCTAGGCTAACCGTAGTAAGGTTTCCAAGTCCGTAAAACAAACCTTCTTCAATAGTTTCTACAGAATCGCCGATGATAATAGTGGTAATTCCAGTACATTCAGACCAAATAGAAACCCCACAACTCTCACAATTATCAGCATTGAAATTGATTTCAGTAAAACCCATGCAACGAGAAAATGCTTTGTCACCAATTACGATCACTGAATTGGGAATGGTTAGACTACCAGTAAGGCCTTCACAGCCTAAGAAAGCGTAATCATATATGAATACCACAGAATCTGGAATTGTCAGGTTTCCAGAAAAACCACTACACCCTTCAAAAGCACTTCCTCCAATATTTGTTACGGAATTACCAATGATGAGATTACCATTAAAGCCTATACAATCCTTAAAAGCATTGTCACCTATCGATGTAACAGAATTACCAATAAAAAGGTTACCAGTGAAGCCACTACAACCTTGAAATGCATTGTCACCTATCGATGTCACAGAATTTCCAATAGAAAGGTCTCCTGTGAATTTGTCGCAATCCTTGAAAACAGAATTAGGAATATCCGTCATATCTATATTCAAGCCATTAAATCCACAACCTGAGAAAGCCAATGCACCAATCGTAATCACAGAATTTGGAATTGTAAGGCTACCTGGAAACATTCCGCAATTTATAAAAGCTAAATCAGCAATGCCTTTTGTATTTCCAGCAAGAACTACTGAACCAACTGGAACGCCTTTATATCCTAAACACCAACCACTTAAATACAACACACCGTCAGGATGTTGAGCATACCATCCTGTTCCACCGAAAGCATTATTTCCGATGTGTGTTACGGAATTGGGAATGGTGATCGATGTCAAACCGCTACAGTCACCAAAAGCACTATAGCCTATTGAAGTCACAGAATTCGGAATCACCAGATTGCCAGTGAAGCCGCTGCAACCATAGAAGACTCGGTTGTCGATTTTTGTTAATGAATTTCCTAAGACCAAACTTGAAAAACCACTACAACCTTCAAATGCACTTGGTCTATATGGATACGGGGAGTTACCACCCTCAATGATTGTCACAGAATTTGGGATTACCAATTCACCTGTGAAGCCACTGCACCCCGCAAATGCACCATGACCTATTGAGGTCACGGAATTACCAATGATGAGATTACCATTAAAGCCTATACAATCCTTAAAAGCATTATCACCTATCAATGTCACAGAATTGCCGATAGTCAAACTGCCCGTAAATCCCCCATCGCGAAAAATGTTTGCTGGTATTCTTTCCACATTATCCCCGATGGTTAGGTTGCCGCCACAACCAGAAAAAGGAAGATAGTATGGACCATCAGCAGAAAAGTCGACGCAATTTGTAGCATCATAATAAACTACAGAAAAGCCGCTGCAATTGCAGAAAGCCCCATAGCCTATCGTGGTCACGGAATTGGGGATGGTCAGGCTGCCCGTGAAGCCACTGCAACCAGCGAAAGCAGCAGCACCTATTGTGGTCACGGAATTGGGGATAGTAAGGCTGCCCGTAAAGCCGCTGCAACCTGAGAAAGCTCCTTTGCCCGTCGTGGTCACGTAATTACCTATCGAGGTCACGGAATTGGGAATGGTAAGGCTGCCCGTAAAACCGCTACAACCTGAGAAAGCTCCTTCGCCTATCGTAGTCACGGAATTGGGTATGATCAAGTTGCCTGTCAAATCACTACAACTCCAAAATGCATAATTGCCTATCGATACCACTGTATAGTTATTACCGTCAAAGTGAACAATTTCAGGCAAGACTATATCACCAGTCGGTTTTGTAAATCCAGACCATGGGTTATAATAATAGTTATCATTTGGGCAAGTCAAACTTACATAATGGTTCGTGGCATCGGTGATTTTGTAATATAAAGTCTGTCCCGTAGAGCAAACTGCCGAAAAATCGTAATTCTGCGCCATTGTTTTCCCCATCCCCGCCAAACTCAACAGCAGGACGAGCAGGGCGGCACGCAATGCCCTTTTTGTTTGTAAAGATTTTGTTTGCATATTACTTTGAATTTAATTGTTCTTGATTTGGTTAAACTTTCGTTTTTGTTGGGGGCAAAAATAGAAAACTTTCCATTGAATACCGCAAAAAAAGATAGCAATTCTTCACCTGCAATTGATAACCAATCATCTAAGATAAGAATAATACAAGTTTTTACTCGCAAACTTCGATAGATTACAAGTTTTTTGCTTGTAAAGTTCGATAGATTACAAGTTTTCCATCCTTAAACTTCGATAGATCACAATAAAAAATCTGATTTCGGCACTGGCGCGGCGCGGTTTTTGTTTGTACCTTTGCACTCTGAATGAATCAGACAAGTGAAAAGTTGGGTATTTTATTAAAGTATTGAAAATAAAAGAATTGTAATTATATGGATGCAAAATTTTCTCCCCGCGTTCGTGCCATTTTGTCACTTAGCCATCAGGAGGCACAACGCTTAGGGAACGCATACGTCGGGTTAGAGCACCTTTTTTTGGGTATGTTGAAGGAAGGCGGCAGTGCTGCCATCCGCATTTTGGAGAACCTCAACCTGAACATCGAAGTCTTTTCCAAGAAACTGGAAGCCTCGGTACGCACTGCCAACAGCAACTCCAGCCAAGTGCTGGCCTTGCCTTTGACCAAACAGGCGGAGCGCGTGCTGAAGTTCACCTATATCATCGCCAAGGAGTTCCACTCAGAAATCGTCCGCTCCGAGCACCTCATGTTGGCCATCTTGCATGAGAAGAACAACATCATCTCGCAAAACCTCGAGTTTGAAGGCATCAACTACGACAACTTCAAGCAGGAACTGCTACGCTACACGGCTGAAAACGCCGACCCACAAGAGTCCGCTGAAGAATCGCAAGGCTATGCCTCCAACATCTTTGAAGAAGATGACGACGAGGAAGACGACTTGATGAACGAGATACGGCCACAGCAGGAAAAGCCCAAGAAGACCAGCAACATCAAGAGCAAGACACCCGTGTTGGACAACTTTGGCCGTGACCTCACCAAAGCCGCCGAAGAGAACCGCCTCGACCCCATCGTGGGCCGCGAGCGCGAACTGGAACGCATCGCCCAAATCCTCAGCCGTCGCAAGAAAAACAACCCCATTCTGATTGGCGAACCTGGCGTGGGCAAGTCGGCTATCGCCGAAGGTTTGGCTATCCGCATCGTGCAGCACCGCGTGCCACGTACCTTATTTAATAAGCGAGTGGTTATGCTAGACATCGGCTCCATCGTGGCCGGCACCAAATACCGTGGCCAGTTCGAGGAACGCATCAAGGCAATCCTCAACGAGTTGGAGAACAACAGAGACATCATCCTCTTCGTCGACGAAATCCATACTCTCGTTGGCGCAGGCAACGCCAACGGTTCGCTCGATGCCAGCAACATGTTCAAGCCCGCCTTGGCACGTGGCGAGTTGCAGTGCATCGGTTCCACCACCTTGGACGAATACCGCCAGTACATCGAGAAAGACGGTGCCTTGGAGCGCCGCTTCCAGAAGATCCTCGTCGAGCCCACCACGCCCGCCGAGACTATCGAAATCCTGAATAACATCAAACCGAGATACGAAGACCATCACCTGGTCACCTACACGCCCGAGGCTATCGAAGCCTGCGTGAAGCTCACCGACCGTTACCTCAGCGACCGTCACCTGCCCGACAAGGCCATCGACGCCTTGGACGAAGCAGGCGCGCGCGTCCACATCAAGAACATCGATGTGCCGAGCGAGATTACTGAGTTGGAAGGCCGCCTCGAAACCGTGCGCAAGGACAAGAAAGCCGCCATCGCCGAGCAGAAGTTCGAGGAGGCGGGCATGTACCGCAACGAAGAAGTGAAAATCATGGCGCAGCTTGAAGACGTCAAGAAGGCCTGGGAGGACAATGCCGTGGCGCACCGCCAACCCGTGACCGAACAGAATGTCGCCGAGGTCGTCGCCATGATGACCGGCGTGCCCGTTCAGCGCATCGCCAAGAATGAAGGCGACCGCCTGATGCACATGGAAACCGAGTTGGCAGGCACCGTCATCGGTCAGGACGAGGCCATCAAGAAGGTGACCCGCGCCATCCGCCGCAACCGTGCCGGACTGAAAGACCCGAACAAGCCCATCGGCTCCTTCATCTTCCTCGGCCCCACGGGTGTCGGTAAGACCTACCTCGCCAAGGTGCTGGCCAAGTTCCTCTTCGATAGCGAAGACGCCCTCATCCGCATCGACATGAGCGAATACATGGAGAAATTCGCCGTGTCGCGCCTCGTGGGAGCGCCTCCCGGATATGTGGGCTACGAAGAAGGTGGTCAACTCACCGAAAAGGTACGCCGCAAGCCCTACTCTATCGTCTTGCTAGACGAAATCGAGAAGGCCCACCCCGATGTGTTCAACCTGTTGCTGCAAGTCCTCGACGATGGCCAGCTTACCGACAGCCTCGGTCGCAAGGTCGACTTCAAGAACACCATCATCATCATGACCTCCAACATCGGCTCGCGCCAGCTGAAGGACTTCGGTCAGGGTGTGGGCTTCGGCACACAGGCCAAGCTCAACAGCAAGAACGAGTACTCGCAAAGCGTCATCGACAACGCCTTGAAGCGCACCTTCGCGCCCGAGTTCCTCAACCGTGTCGATGATGTGGTGATGTTCAACGCCTTGGAGAAGAACGACATCCGGAAGATTATCGGCATCGAGATCCGTCAGGTAGTGAAGCGCGTCGAAGAGATGGGCTACAAGATCGAGATCACCGAAAAGGCCATGGACTTCCTCGCCGAGAAGGGCTGGGACGAACAGTATGGCGCCCGTCCGTTGAAACGTGCCGTCCAGAAGTATGTGGAAGATGTCTTGGCCGAGGCCATCATCTCCGCCAACCTCCATATCGGCGACACCATTAGCATCGACCTCGACGAAAAAGGCGAAGAGACCATCGTCAACGTCATCCCGAGCGAAAAGAAAGTCCTTGAAGAAGCCAAAGTCTGATGAACTACGACTTCAAGAAACATATCAGCAGCAAGATCTTTAAGGTGATTGCCTACGCCAGCGCGGAGTTGGGCTACAAGAGCTATGTCATCGGCGGCTATGTGCGCGACATCCTGTTGCGCCGACCCTCCAATGACATTGATGTGGTCACCGTGGGTAGCGGCATCACCCTCGCCAAGAAGGTCGCCTCCCTCCTGCCCGGCCACAAGGAAGCCAAGTATTATGGCGCCTTTGGTACGGCCATGATCCACTTCGACGGCATGGAGGTGGAGTTTGTGGGCGCTAGAAAAGAATCCTACGACCGCAACAGCCGCAAGCCCGTGGTGGAAAACGGCACGTTGGAAGACGACATCAGTCGCCGCGACTTCACCATCAACGCTATGGCTCTCAGCCTCAATGCCGAGGACTTCGGCACGCTCATCGACCTCTACGGTGGCATGGATGACATGGAAGAATTGCTGTTGAAGACGCCGCTCGACCCCGACATCACCTATTCCGATGACCCCTTGCGCATGATGCGTGCCATTAGGTTTGCTTCGCAACTCAAGTTCTACATCGAGCCCGAGTCGTTTGAGGCCATCAAACGCAATGCTAACCGCATCAAAATCGTCTCGATGGAGCGCGTCACTGAGGAGCTGAATAAGATCATCCTCTCGCCGAAGCCTTCCATCGGCTTCAAGCTGTTGGATGAAAGCGGGCTATTGAAGCTCATCTTCCCTCAGCTCTGCTTGTTGAAAGGTGTGGAAGTCGTGCAAGGTCGAGGCCATAAGGACAACTTCCTGCATACCCTACAAGTACTCGACCAAGTGGCCGAGAAGAGCGACGACCTTTGGCTGCGCTGGGCAGCCTTGCTGCACGACATCGCCAAGCCACAGACCAAGCGATGGGAGGACGGCACGGGCTGGACCTTCCACGGCCACGAGTTCAAAGGTTCCAAGATGGTGCCTAAAATCTTCGCTGCCATGAAACTGCCTTTGAACGAAAAGATGAAATACGTGGAAAAGCTGGTCTTATTGCACCTTCGTCCTATCGTCTTGGCCGAGGACATTGTCACCGATAGCGCCGTGAGAAGGCTGCTTTTTGACGCTGGCGACGACATCGACGACCTCATGCTGCTCTGTCATGCCGACATCACCTCGAAGAACGAAGAGAAGATCAAGAAATACCATCACAACTTCGAGATTGTTCAGGAGAAACTGAAGGAAATCGAAGCCAAGGACCACCTGCGCAACTGGCAGCCACCCATCGACGGCATTGCCATCATGGAGACCTTCGGTATCCCGGAGGGTCGCGAGGTCGGCGTCATCAAGAATGCCATTCGCGAGGCCATCTTGGACGGTGTCATTGGCAACAACTTCAGCGAGGCGTACGCCTTTATGAAGGAAGAAGGCCAGAAACTGGGTCTCAGCGTGGTGAAGGAAATCAGTGAACCGATTGTGGTGGCGAATAATGGACCGGTGCCGAACAAAGTATAACAAGACGATAGACCTTATGCCTAGAACCGCGCCATTAACCCTCATTGCGGGCTTGACCCGCAATCTCCCAACCGAAAAGGAGTCGTCTTCGTGCTTGGGAGATGGCGGATGTTCCTCCGCCATGAGGGTTAAAAGCGCAATAGTAACCCCACTCAGTCTAAAGTCTCATGTCCGATAAAAAGAAAACCCTCATCATCATCGCTGGCCCTACCGCCTCGGGCAAGACCGCCTTCTCCATCGAGTTGGCCAAGGCCTTGAACACCGTCATCCTCTCCGCTGACAGCCGACAGTTCTATAAGGAAATGAGCATCGGCACTGCCGCTCCTACCGAGGAAGAACTGAGCCAAGTAAAGCATTACTTTGTGCACTACATCAGCATCGAGGATAAATACGATGTCGCCGACTATGAGCGTGATGTTCTACAATTGCTGGATGAGCTCTTCAAGACCCACGATGCTGTTGTCATGACGGGTGGCTCCGGTCTTTTCATCAATGCAGTCTGCAACGGCATCGATGCCATGCCTGACATACAGCCAGAAATAAGAGAAAAAGTGCAAAAGTTGTTTGACGAAGGCGGATTGAAAGCCCTTCAAGATGAAGTGCTGCGCCTCGACCCTGAGTATTTTGCCACCGTCGACCGACAGAACCCCCGCAGATTACAAAGGGCTTTAGAGGTCTGTTATCAGACGGGGAAGCCTTTTTCATCCTTCCGCAGCGGTAATGCCGCCCAGCGCGACTTCGAGATTAAGAAATACGCCCTACTTTGGGACCGCCAAGCCCTCATCGAGCGCATCGACAAACGGATCGACATGATGATGGAGCAAGGCCTTTTGGAGGAAGCCAAAGCCTTGTATCCCAAACGCCATCTGAATGCCTTAAACACCGTTGGCTACAAGGAACTCTTCGCCTATTTCGATGGGCAGTACACCCTTGAAGAAGCCGTGGAGCAAATCAAGATCCACACGCGGCAGTATGCCAAGCGGCAGATGACTTGGCTGAGGAAAGACAAGAGTTACACATGGATCACGCCCGACGAGTTGTGCTGCGACAACCCGTGTCGAAGACACGACCTCCTATATACCCCACACGGCACCATGTGGGGCTCGCAAACGCGCCTCTAGCCGTATCATATCCCCACGCTCACTCTCACGAGTCTACAGTCCGGTCTGCCCCATATCAGTCTGACACTATGCTCGTCCGGCTTAGTCTAGAGCGACCCACACACCATAGCCACTGCCTCCTGACACATCTGTAGCGTGCCTCCAGCACGCCCTGCCTAGTCTACAGTGTGGTAAACCCCACACAGCGGAGCTGTATGTGGTAAATAGAATATCGTGCCTTCAGCACGAGGCTGCCGCGAAAAAGTTACCGGACGAGGGCTTCCGTGCACGCTACCGCGTGCGCCCCCGCCCGATAACTTTTTCGCCCCTTGCCCGTCTTGCCCGTAACGGAACAAAGGTTAGTTCTGCGACCCAACGCGCACTGGCCGGACAGATTGCCCATAGCCGCGGTTACCGCTGCCGTCCACGTAGCAACTGAACGAATAGAAGTTGAGGTACAATGCGAGGTACGGGTAGTCCGAGTAGTCGTTGAGCAAACTCGACCAGTATCTGCCGTTGCTGCCTGCATAGTAGAGGCCGCTATTGCTGCGGTAGCCCGCAGCGGGCAGGAAGAGGCTGTTGCCGTTCTCAGCGGTGAAGAGTCGTCCTCTCACACCTTTCCGCGTCGTCCATGTAACGGTCGTGTATTGGTACAGCTCCTCCCACTCTTCTTCGGTGGGCATGCGCCAATCACTGCCCCAGTTGGCCGTGGCGGCATCATCCTCGGGCAACAAGGTGGTCAGGTTGTCGGTGAAACCGTTGTAGCCATAGCTGGAATTATGGCAGTACTTGGTGAGGGTGTTTTCGCTGCCCATGCAATACTGGTAGGTGTTCCAGTTGTAGGTGTCCTTGGTCTGGGTTTCGCCCCAGGCGAAGTAGTCGCCATAGTCTTCAGGGGCCTCAGCACCCACGTTGCAGGTGGCCCACAGCAGGCCGCTCGGCAGGCCGAGGTCGACATAGTCATGACGGCTAAAGTTTGCCACCAAGTTTCTGTCTCCAGTAACAATGAACGAATAGGTGGCATCGGTTGAGACTACTTCGCCATTTTCCGTCCATGATTCAAAGAAATAGCCCTGGTTGGGCGTAGCAGTCACTGTGCAGATCTCACCTCCTTCAAACGAGCCGCCACCAGATACTGTTCCATATTCCGCAGAGTTGGCCGTGACAGTAATCACACCAGGACACATTTCATTAATGTTTGTGAACTCATTCCAGCCATTGGCATTTTGGTAGGCTTCCAAAGTGCCGCAAGGGACATAAACGGGGATGGATTTGTTCACCGATTCAAAAGCTTGCTCATGTATCGAAGCAGATACTTCAGCAAGTATGGTAATGGATGTTAACCCACAACCAAGGAACGCATATTGACTTATCCATATTACTCCAGCAGGAATGGTTATCGAAGATAGACTTCCGCAATACTGGAATAAACCGTAGCCTAAGCTTGTAATGCCACTAGGCAATGTTACCGATGTCAGATTTCCGCATCCATAAAACACCTGGTTTCCTAAAGAGGTTACACTTTCAGGAATCGCCATCGAAACAATACTGGTGCCAGTGAAAGCCTGGCTGCCAATACTGGTAACGCCCTCAGGTATCTCTATCGATGTAAGACCCGAACATTGATCAAAAGCATAACTTCCAATGGAATTCAATGAATTGGGTAATACAACCGATGTTAATCCTGAGTACCCAAAAAACGCATCACCTCCAATAGCAGTCACAGTATAAGCTTCACCATTGTGCATCACGGTTTCGGGAATGACAAGGTCTCCTGTGGCACCTTGACCGTCCCAATGACCAATTACAGTGGCAGTGTGGTTATTTTCATTAAATGTATAAAGCAACGGGTAAGTGGAGTTTTCAAGGAAGCAAGCCTCTAAACTTCTGTCGAAAAGCGAGACAAAACTGGATGGATTGTCCATGGAAACACCTTTACCGTTTTCTTTCCATTGATAGAAAGTGTAGCCTTCGTTTGGAGTGGCTGTTAGTACGACCGATGCATAATAGTCATAGTTGCCTGCTCCGCTTACCGTGCCGCTTTCGTATGGATTGGGAACGGCTTCAAAAGAATAAGTAGGATTGGTTGGTGCAGAACGAACAAGTCGGACAGCATAACGTACATGTGGATAATATGAGCCCCCTACATTCAAGTTGTTGTTGCTGAAATCAATACGACGCTTCAGCCAAGGAGAGCCAGTAGCGGAAGCGGTCCAATATGCGCCATGGGTATTTCCTTCCATATCTGTGGCAGGGAGAAAAACAGCGCCATTATTTTCCAATAGCGAATTCCAATCTTCAGCCGAAATGGTATTTGCCTCAAATGAAACATTTCCTTCGTTAGTATTATTCAATACATAAACACTCGGATCCCAATCATCGGGAAGAATAATCAAACCGTTTCTACCATTCACAACTGCCTTTGCAAATCTAATGCCCGAAGGAGTTTGGCGATTCTGCAATAAATACTGCCATTCGGATGATTTACAGGTACGCCACAGCCTTTCCTGATTCCCACTATTACTAATAGCATTATAGCCCCAATCAGCTTGTCCGTTTCCATCACATAAATCATAATCACGATTACCATAGGCAGCATGATCAAGTTGGCCTCCCTGAGTCCACGGTTGGTAACACACCGCACCATGGTCATAGCCAGAAGTACCCCAACTAAACAAGTCTATCCAACCCTCGTATGTTGGAGAGGCATTGCCGTTACCTTCACCAACATAATCCCATTGGTTTTCAGCAAACCGCCAAGTGTTGGTGGAAGCTTGGTATTGCAGATTGCCTTGCGAGAAACACACTTGGGTGTTCTCGCCCACGGAGAACAGACCGTTGAGGCTTCCTAGGAACAGGGTAGTGAAACTCATCTCGTTGCCATAGTCAAGGCCATAATCAGTCACTGCATAGGCCCGCACATAGTAAGTGGTGCCTGGCGACAGACCCTCAAGCGTGCTGTTGAAAACGCCAACACCTGTTTCCTCTGAAGAATGGTCGCCGTCAATGTCAGGATTTGGAGCCGTGCCCCAGCACACGCCGCGCAGGAACACGTGGGTGCCCTCAGGCACAGTCACCGTGCCGCCCACTACGGCAGTTGGAATAGTACATGTAGCCCCATCCAGGTTGCAATTCATCAACTGCTCCGAACCATCCATATCCCGCTGCATATTCGGAATACCCCCAAAAAGATTGAATCACATCGTCATTCATGGGTACAAAATCTCCAAATGCAACCTCTAAATCTATAGACTCAGCATACGGATAGCCTATCCAGTTCCAGCCTGGACGCAATAAGATTGTAACTTCCTGGGCCTTCAAGCCCGTGCTTGCCGCCATCATGGCAAACAAGCTCACTAATAAGATAAATACTTTTTTCATAATTGAAAATTTTTATGGATTGATAATTTAGGGTTCAAAAATACAAAAACAATGCTTAGGATGAATAGTCCCTCAAAAAAAACTAAAGTTCGCTGCGGAAGGTGACTTGATGCGGTTTCAATGGATTAACTTCGTTCCTCGCAAATCTTTAATTCGACGTAATCAATGACGTGAAGCGACGCGGCGCAAAGCGACAGAAAAGGCGATACAAAAACAATGGAGACACGCCAAACAAGCATGTCTCCACATAGTTTCTATGCGCCTTTGTATTAAACTGGTTGACAGCCATGCGGGCGGCGTGTGGTGCCCTGGGAGGCACCCCGCTCGCTTCTTTCGGCTTCCTCTCCCCAGCCTCCCTGCGTGGCGCGGGATAGACACAAAGATTAATTCTCGGCAACACGCACCAAGCGCACAGAGAACCCATAAAAACGAAGCTTGACATCCATATTGACGCACCAATCATAGAAGCATATGCAATTCGCACTGTCTCTATCGCCTCCCGAAGCCGACCAGTAGTAGCCACCACTATTCTCATAACCGCCGCTACCCTCAGCATAACCGAAATAAGTCTCATACCGATAGCCCGCTGCAGGCAGGAAAACTGCACCAGCGCTCTCAAGCGTAACCCATTGCGAGTCAGTCAACACATTGTCGCCGAAAGAGCCTCCATCATCGTTTGGATTGTTTAAACTATAGGTATCAGTGCTCCAGTCATCAGGCAACAGGATGACTCCATTCACGCCAGACACATTTGCCTTGGCATAACGAATGCCTGAAATGGTTGTTCTATGGATAAACAAATAAACCCATTCGGAATGGCCAAGGGTGCGCCATTGGTTGGTTGTGTTGCTGCCGTTGCTTATCGGGTTGTAAACACCCCAGTCATAGTTGGCACTAGTGCCAGTCAAGTCCGGGTCTGTCATATTGGTGGATGGACCGTAACCAAAGTAATTATAACTGCTATTCACCTGCGATGTAGATGTCGACCACGGCTGATAGTTCACGTTATAGGGGTCACTCTCATCATGGTAGCCGCTCGTGCCCCAACCGAACAGGTCAATCCATCCATCATAGGTGGATGAGATATTGCTGTTGTCGCTGCCAACGTAGTCGTATTGGTTCTCGGCAAACTTCCATGTGTTGGTGGAAGCTTGATATTGTAGGTTGCCTTGCGAGAAATACACTTGGTCGCCATCGGCATTTATGGTGAACTTGCCATCTATGGCTCCGGTGGGGGCAGTGTTCTGAGAAGCATAACGCACGGGACGCACACTTTGACCGTAGTAGCGGCCGCTGAAGTCCATGCCGTAACCGTCCGAATGGAAGACGCGTTCCCACGCGCGGCCCGGGTAGTCCGTGTCGAGCGAACTCGACCAGTAGTAGCCGATGCTGCCTGCCCAGTTGAGATCGCTACCGCCGCGGCAGCCAGCGGCGGGCAGGAAGAGACTGTTGCCGTTGCTTGCAGTGAAGAGGTGACCGTTCACGCCGTTCTGGGTCGTCCAAGTGCAAGTCGTATTGTTGTAGAGCTCCTGCCATTCTCCGATGGTAGGCATACGCCAGTCACTGCCCCAGTTGGCCGTGGCCGCATCGTCTTCAGGCAGCAGGGTGGTCAGGTTGTCGGTGAAGCCGTTGAAGCCGTAGCTGGGGTTGTCACAATATTTGGTCATTGTTGTACTGCTGCCCATACAATACTGGTAGGTGCTCCAGTCGTAATAGTCCTTCGGCTGGTTTTCGCCCCAAGCGAAATAGTCGCCGTATTCCTCGGGACTGTAGGCACCCACGTTGCAGGTTGCCCACAGCAGGCCGCTCGGCAGGCCGAGGTCAACGTAGGCATGGTCGCCGCTGGAAATAGAAAAGTTCGCAACCAAGTTTCTGTTTTCCGAAACAATGAATGAATAAGTGGCTTCCACGGAAACCACCTCACCGTTTTCGCTCCAATTTACGAAGGCATAACCTTCGTTAGCAGTAGCAGTAAGTTCACATAACGTACCCTCTTCATAGGTACCATCCCCAATCACTATGCCGCCCTCAATCGGGTTGGCTGTGGCTTCGATAACAAAGGATGTAATCTGCAGCACGGGACGCACCGAAAAACCGTAGCTGCGGATGATGTTGTCCACGTAGGTGGAGAAGAGGCTCCCCGCGCTTCTAGGGGAGTCCGTGTTGAGCGAACTCGACCAGTAGATGCCGAAGTTGCCAACAGAGTTGAGATCGCCGTCCCAACGGTAGCCCGCCGCGGGAAGGAAGAGGCTGTTGCCGTTCGATGCGGTGAAAAGTCGTCCGTTCACACCATTCTGGGTTGTCCATGTAACGGTAGTGTTGTTGAGAAGTTCCTGCCATTCCTCCTCGGTGGGCATGCGCCAGTCAGAGCCCCAGTTGGCCGTGGCAGCGTCATCCTCGGGCAACAGGGTGGTCAGGTTGTCGGTGAAGCCGTTGTAGCCGTAGCTGGAGTTGTTGCAGTATTTGGTCAGCGTGTTGTAGTCGCCGTTGCAGTAGTGGTATGTGCTCCAATTGTAGATGTCCTTGGGTTGGGTCTCGCCCCAGGCATAGTAGTCGCCGTATTCTTCGGGGGCATTGGCACCCACGTTGCAGGTGGCCCACAGCAGGCCGCTCGGCAGGCCGAGGTCAACATATTCGTGGTCGCCGCCACTACCGCCAGCTTCGGTGGTGAAGCTCAGCTCGTTGCCATAGGCCAGGCCGTGGTCGGTCACGGCATAGGCGCGTACATTATAGGTTGTGTTCGGGTTCAAGCCATCAAGCGTACTGCTGAAGCTGCCTATGCCCGTTTCCTCGGTGGTGTGGCTGCCGTCGATGTCGGGGTTTGGCTCGGTGCCCCAGCAAACGCCACGTAGGAACACGTGGGTGCCCTCAGGCACAGTCACCGTACCGCCCACTACGGCGCTCTCGGCGGTGATGCTGGTCGGCTCACCTGTCGTCACCATGGTTTGCGAGGCAGGAGCGCTCAACTCCACGATGACTGCTTCTGTCCTGTTGGAATAGTAC
>ONFO01000015.1 GCA_900317155.1 uncultured Bacteroidales bacterium | reverse complement strand
TTGGGCAGGAAAGTGTTTTCCGAGACGGTTGTCGCTGAAAACGGCAATGAAATCATCCTTAATCCTAAATTGCCTGCAGGCGTCTATGTGCTGAAGGTGGGTAGCCATTCGCGGCGGATTGTGCGGTATTAGGGTGCTTCCAAGCTGAAGTATTTCTTTTCGATGAGCCTGTTGACAATCCAACGGGCATCGATAAGCGTTTGTTGCTCTACGGATATGCCGTTTTTCGCTGCTTTTTCCTCGATTTGTTGCATGAGGAGTGGCTTGGCTTTCACTTCTTCAATCATTTCGGCAACGAGGTGTTCTACACGTCTACGTTTGGCTTCGGGGTCGACCATATCGCGCATCAATGGCTTGCCCTCAATGATGTTGTGGGCTTCCATGAGCAGCACTTGCTCCAATTTGGCGTTTTGGATAACAGTTTGGCAGGTCGACCAAGGATTGCGTGACTTCGGGAGACTGTCGGCGTTCAATTCAGGAAAATAGCGTTCGGGATGGTCGAAAACGATTTTGTATGCGGTACTCCAAAGTTGAGACCTGTCGTTGCTATCGACAATCGGTGTGCCTGTCGCTAAGCCGAGGCTATCGAAGATGTGTTTATAAGTCTTGTCAAGCTCTTTTTTGCTATAGCAAAGATTGAGAATGATTTTCGCGGCAAAGTCGGAGGTGCCTTTGTTCATTTGGTTGCCTGTCGTGAACCACACCACATAATCGAAATCCAGGAGTTTCTCGATGAAGTCCAGATGGTTAACGCTGGTGGTTTCGGTCAGACTGTCGCCCGAATAGGCAGTGGAAAAGTAGTACCAGAACTCGGTGGTTTCAAACATCTCGTCGAAGGGAACAAACAGGTTCATGGACCAGAAGTAGGAATTGCCGATGAAGAGTACTTTGGGTTTCATGTTGCTCGACTCTTGCTCGATGCTGACTTCGTGCCTTGGGCAGTAGCCGTATGGGTGCCGTAGGGGAAAAGCCAAGTTAAGGAGCTCTTCAAGGTCGTTGTCGTAGTCGTGGTCGGCATCGCGAATCTGATAGGCTTCACCGATTTTGATTTTCGGCAATTCGATGCCTTTCAGTTCTCCCATGAGGCGCGACAACGAATCGACGGCATAGACGGAAGGGAAGATCCAATGCGCTCCCGCTTGGGGAATGAGCGGGTAGTCGACCGTATCCTTGATTTGCTGGAACCAGTGTGTCATCTCTATGTGCGGGAAACCAGTCTCTTCAAAGCGTTGTGCGAAATAGTCGCAGGCATTGAAAGTGGTCGTGTCTTTTTCGCCTCTTGGGAGGAACTCGGGATAGAGGAAACCCTTTTCGGGAGCCATGAAGACAAGCAGGTCGACGCCGCTCTCTTTCAATATGCTGCGGGCCCAGTTGAGGTATTTCACCTCGCGGTCGAATTTTTCCTTTGCCTCGTCGGTGGAGTTGTGCCAACAAAGCAGTTCCTGGCCGTAATAATCCCTCACACTTTGGGGATAGTAAAGCCAACCTTTCTTACCGCCAACTACATCCTTCGCATAGGTCTTGTGGTAAAAATCCCAGAGATACTGGTTGTAAAGCCTTATGATGGGCTCCCTGAAACCGAAGTGCTCGCTGGTGTAGGCTTCCGCTTGCTTGGCATAGTCTCCTGAACGGTAGGCATTAAGCTCAAATTCAGGTTTTTCCGCCGTCTCGGTTACACCGTAGAGCGACTTTGTGGGGATAAAGTGAAGCCAACCTTGCAGCATGGGCAAGAACCCCAACGCCATGAGCAGGATGAACAATACAAGGTCGTATTTCGGCTTCTTTTCCATTTAGTTCTGTTGCTTTTGCTTGTCTGTCTCGATGGCATAGGTGGCGTTGAGGCGAAGCATTTCGTTGAGGCTTATATTCTTCTCCTTGGCTTGATGCTTAACGTTTTCAAGCCATTCTGGCGTGTTTTTAATGCGTTTAATGACATCCTGAAGTTGTTGTTCGTTTTTCTTGTCTACTTCCATAGCATAAATGGCGTTGAGGCGAAGCATTTCGTCGAGGTCGACACCGCGCTCAATGGCCTGCTGCTTGACGTTTTCAAGCCACGCTGGGGTACTCTTGATGCGCTGGATGGTGTTTTGAATCTCCATTTCACGGGCTTTTGGAACTGTTTCGCAGAATCCGAATAAATAGTTGTATGCAAAGACCGAAGTGGAGATGACCAACACCATGTCAACTTCATTAATCACTTTGTATGCATCAGGATAGGTAGCAACCTTGCCTAAAAACTCGATGTCCTTGGTGATGATTTCATCATTGTATTGCCAGTATTCGCAGCGGTCGAAACATTCTGCGAAACACGACTCTTGCAATTGGACGAAATAGCTGTCGGCTATCACGAGAATGTTGGGCTTGCAGAGCGTAGTGTCGCTGACTTTCATGATAGGTTGAGGTATGGCGGGTTTCCTAATGGGCAGCAACAGGTTCATCAGTGCTTCTAGTTCACCGTCTTGCTTCGAGTATTTGGTGGTCAGGTTCTCGTCCACACAAATGATGTGCGGCATCTCCTGCCCGATGAGGCTGCCGATTTTTGATAGAATCGAATCGGCCACAAAGGGGATGGTGCTTTCGGCCCAGTGGGTGCCGTAACGAGTGTACAAGGGGTATTTTGTTTGTCCTTTCAGGGACTTGAAATAACTAAGGAAATCAATGTGCGGGATGTTGTTTTCCTTGAAGAGTTGGGTGTAGTAGTCCTGCACGCAGAACGGCATGATGGAGTCTTGGTATTCTTGTGGCATGTATTCGGGATAAACCCAGGTCTTGGAAGGAGCTTCCACAACGAGGAAGGCTGTGTTGTGCTGCCTCAAGCTATCGATGAGCACCAAGGTCTTTTCGATGTCTTTTTGTGCCTTTGTTTTGAAGCATTCCTCCGAGCCATAGCAGTCTTTCAGCGTTTTGCCCTTGATTTCGTCCAGATAGATTTGGAAATACATCTCTTTGTTGAGTCCAGGGATGAGGGTGTTGTTGGTCGGTTTGCTGAAAAGCGAGAACAGGCATTGGTTGTAGATTCTTATGCAGGGCTCGCGGAAGCCGCTGTTGCGCTTGGCGTGGTCGGTCAGGTAATTTTGGAAAGTGCCATCGTAATAGGTTTTGAACGACAGGTTTACGGGTTGTTCGTCTGGGACATAGCCCGCCAAAGGTTTCATCTTCACGACATGGGTGAAGCCTTGAAGCAAGATGGCAGTAAATGCCACAAGGATGAGAACGAACTGTATGAGGAAGTGCGGTTTCTTGTTCATGGCTCAGAATCTAAAGTAAATGAAGGGGTTGAAATCGGAAACGCACAACGAACCAGCTGAGAGGATGAACAAGACCAAGGTGATGGCGAACATGGTCCACGAGAGCGGTTTGGAGTAGCTGTCGGCGAAGATGCGGTCTTGAAGCTTTTGTCCGAAGGGGACAAGAGTGAGGAAGGAGAACGCGATGGCAAGGACAAAGATGCACCAGAATTGTGCGTCGCCTGCCACCGTCAAGCCGCCTTTGAAAGCGAACAGCGCTTGATAGAACGCGCCTGCATCGGCTGCCGTGTCGACGCGGAAGAGCACCCAACCCATGGCCACAAGGAAGAAGGTGATGACGACGGAGGGTAGCATGCCTATCTTTTTTAATGCGTTTTTAAGGAAGAGTTTGTCGGCGCAGATGAACAAGCCGTGGAAAGCGCCCCAAAGGACGAAATTCCACGAGGCTCCATGCCAGAGTCCTGAAAGAAGGAAACAGAGCCACAGGTTGAAATACATGCGTCCCTTGCCTTTGCGGTTGCCGCCAAGCGGGATGTAGAGGTAGTTCATGATGAAGTTGCCCAAGGTCATGTGCCAGCGTTTCCAAAACTCGGTGACGCTGCGGCTGGTGTAGGGGTCGTTGAAGTTCTCGGGGAATCGGAAGCCCATCATCTTGCCCAAGCCGATGGCCATGTCGCTGTAACCCGAGAAGTCGAAGTAGATTTGGAAAGTATAGGCGAGGATGCCGATCCAAGCCGTACCTGTAGCCAAGTCGCCGTACGCTATGCCAAACACTTGGTCGGCGTAGGCTGCCATGGTGTTGGCGATGAGCACTTTCTTTGCCAAACCGATAACGAAGCGGTAGAAACCCACCACGCGGTCTTCCATTGTGCTTGTACGCGAGACCAGTTGGGCGGCCACGCTGTTGTAGTTGACGATAGGACCTGCGATGAGTTGCGGGAACATCATGATATACAGCACATAATCGGTCAACTTTTGGCTGGGCGGTGTTGTGCCACGATACACATCGATGGTGTAGGTGATGGATTGGAAGGTGAAGAATGAGATGCCGATAGGCAAGGCCACCTTCATCCAACCGATAGGTTCATGGTGTGCCCAACCCAAAATGGTGTTGAGGTTCTCCATGAAGAAGTTGGCATATTTGAAATAGAGCAGCAGCCCCAAGGCCATGACGACGGATAGTCCACAGAGCAGTTTCTTTTTTGTAGAGACGGTGTGCACACCGTCTGTACAACGCCCCATCGCCCTGACGATGAAATAGTTGATAACGCATTCGCCGACAAGTAGAAACACAAAGTCGGGGGCGCCGTAGGCATAAAACACGATGGAGAAGAGCAGGAGCGTGTAGTTTCTGAATTTCTGCGGTGTGATGAAATAGGCTATCAAGAAGATAGGCAGAAAAAAGAAAAGGAATATGTTGCTACTGAATACCATGAAGATTAGAACCTGAAATAAATGAACGGGCTAAATCCACTAGCGTTCAATGCGCCGAGGCAGAAGATGAAGGCAAGTATACTGACCACAAACGCGATGATATGCTGACGGCGGTTATATTCAGTGAAGTAGACTTTGTCCTGAACCTTCAAACCCAATTTTGAGAGGGTGAAGAAGGAGAAGAAGGCGGCCACAAGCATGGTCACATAGAGGTGTGGGTTGTCGCCGAAATGGAAAGGAACGAAATCGAAGGCAAACAGCCGCTTGATGAACAACCACGACAGGTCGATGCGCTCGATGCGGAAGAAGCAGCGCGTCAGCACGATGATGAGGAAGGTGAAAAATACACTCGGTATTCGTCCTAATCGTTCGTTGAATTTCTTGAGGAAGAGTTTGTCGGCACAGATGAAGATGCCTTGCAAGGCACCGTAGACCACAAAGTTCCACGCTGCGCCATGCCACAAACCTGAGATGAGGAAGCAAAACCAAAGGTTGAAGTATTTGCGCGCTTCGGTCTTCACGCGGCTGCCGCCCAAGGGGAAGTAGAGGTAGTTCTTGATGAACACGCTGAAGGTCTGGTGCCAACGACGCCAAAACTCCGAAATGGTTGTGGAAACGTACGGGTTGTCAAAGTTCTCGGGGAACTTGAAACCCATCATGCGACCCAAGCCGATGGCCATGTCAGAATAACCAGCAAAGTCAAAATAGATTTGGAAGGTAAAGGCAAAGATGGCGATCCAGGCGCTGGTTGAGTCGATGGTCGCGATTTTATTGGCGATGTCAGCCAATTGAGCGGAGGTCAGCACGTCGTAGTTGGAAGGCCCCAAAATCTGGTCAACTTGGAATCCGATGACGTCAGCGATAAGAATCTTTTTGCATAAACCGATGACGAAACGGTAGAAGCCATGCAACCTGTCTGTATAGAGCGACTCGCGGTTGCGAATCTGGTCGGCAATGTCGCAGTAGCGTACGATGGGACCGGCAATCAGTTGCGGGAACATGACGATGTAGAGCATGTAGTCGCTCAGCCGTTGCATCGGCTCGTTCACCTTGCGGTAGGTGTCCAAGGTGTAGGTGACGCTTTGGAATGAGAAAAACGAGATGCCGATGGGCAGTAAAATTTTAACCCACTGTAACGGTTCTGCATGGAACCAGCCTCTTACGGTATTGATATTCTGCATGGTGAAGTTGCCGTACTTGAAGTAGAACAGCAGCCCGATGCTGATAGCGATGGAGATGCCGCAGAGCACCTTCTTCAGGCCAGGTTTCTCTGTTTTGTTCATCCAGCGCACCAAGTAGAAGTTGGCGATAACCGACACAATGAGGTGGATGATGAACTCAGGCGCGCCCCAGGCATAGAATACCAGCGAGGCGAGCAGCAGGAAGTAGTTGCGCACCTTCCTCGGCAAAATGAAATACACGAGGAAGAACACCGGCATGAAGTAAAGGAGGAATATGTTGCTACTGAATACCATATCTTGAGTCTTTAATTGTCAGAACCTGAAATAGATGAACGGACTAAAGTCGGAGGCATTAAGGGCGGCCACGCAGAACACTAAGGCGAAGGCGGCCACAAGCCACACGAAGATGTGCTGACCGTTGGTGAAACTGCTGAAGTAAACCTTCTCCTGCACGTTTTGCCCCAACTTGGTCAGCGTAAAGAAGGAGAAGAATGCAGCCACAATCATTGTGACATAGAGCTGAACATTGCCACTGAAGGGTAGCAAGGCGAAGTCAAAGGCAAACATTCGCTTGATGAGCAGCCAGGCTAAGCTGAAATCCTCGATACGGAAGAACACCCAGATAATGTTAACCAGAAGGAAGGTCAGAATGACACTGGGCAGTTTGCCGATCTTCTTCATCACGTTGCCAAGGAAGAGCTTGTCGGCACAGATGAACAGGCCGTGCAGTGCGCCCCAGATGACAAAGTTCCACGAAGCGCCATGCCAAAGTCCCGAGAGCAGGAAACAGACCCAGAGGTTGAAGTACATGCGTCCTTTGCCCCTACGGTTGCCACCCAAAGGGATGTAGAGGTAGTTCATAATGAACGCACCCAGTGTCTGATGCCAACGGCGCCAGAATTCGGTGATGGAACGCGAAGTGTAGGGGTTGTCGAAGTTCTCGGGGAACTTGAAGCCCATGATGCGACCCAAGCCGATGGCCATGTCGCTGTAACCCGCGAAGTCGAAGTAAATCTGGAACGTATAGGCCAGCGATACAATCCAAGCCGAGGTGCTGTCCAATTCGGCGACACGGGTAAAGATGTCGGAGACTTGCCATGCTTCCAAAAGGGAGAAATTCGCGGGACCTAAAACAGCATCCACTTGGGCACCGATGACATCGGCGATGAGAATCTTCTTACATAGGCCAATGACGAAGCGGTAGAAGCCATGCAAGCGGTCGTCCATGGTCGATTCGCGATTGCGAATTTGGTCGGCCACGTCGCAATAGCGGATGATGGGTCCGGCAATCAGCTGCGGGAACATGGTGATATAGAGCACAAAGTCGGTAAGCTTCTCCATCGGCTTGTTGACGCCACGGTAGGTGTCCAAAGTGTAGGTAACGCTTTGGAACGAGAAAAACGAGATGCCGATGGGCAGCATAATGCGTTTCCAGGTGAGCGGTGCGTGGCCTGTAAGGCCCAGTATGGCGTTCAGGTTCTCCATGGTGAAGTTGCCGTATTTATAGAAAATCAGCAACCCTAAGGGAATGATGATAGACAAAGCGCAGAGCAGCTTTTTCAGGCCTTTTTTATCGGTCTTGCACATCCACCTGACCAAGAAGAAGTTGGCCACCGTGGAGGCAACAAGTTGGATGATGAATTCAGGCGCACCCCAAGCGTAGAAAATGAGCGAAGCCAACAGAAGCACATAGTTACGGGCTTTCCTCGGCGTGAGGAAATAGACCAGGAAGAACGCTGGCATGAAATAGAGTAGAAAAATATTACTGCTGAATACCATGGCTTTCTGGTTTAGGATTCATGTCATTGTTGTTTACGGGCCATTTCAGGGTGCCTTGCTGGATTTTGTGATTAACCACCCACAGCGCGTCGTCGCGGAGGGCTTTATCTAAGGTCTTGTTATATTTGGTCGCCTTTTCGCGTATCGATTGCATCGCTTCCGGATTGGATTTAAGCGATTTAATGGTGCGTTGGATTTCACACTCGATGAAAGTCGCCGAGTCCATAGCAATATAGTCATCATGTTTAGGCCAATTTAAAGTGCCATTTTGGATTTTGTAGTTGACTATCCATTTTGCATCGTCGCGCACGGCTTTCTCGACGGTCTTGTTGAATTGTTTGGCTTTTTCGCGAATCGATTCCATGGATTTTGGACTGGCCAAAATATCAGCGATGGTACGTTGGATTTCGCGCTCGACAAAGGAAGCAGAGTCCATGATGGCATCGCTGTCTTTTACTCCTAACGCCTTCAAAGCCTTTTGCGTGAAGCCGTCGTTCATGCGGTATTGTTGGGTGGCGCAGTAACTAAGTACGACGAAATCAGATGAAAGCAACTCTTCTGCAAGGTCAAGCTCGTCGAGGGAGTTGTACCGGTCGTCGTAATAGATAGTGTTGTTGTAGTACCAATAAGGAGCTCTGGAGAAAATCTCTTTCAAAGGCAGTTGATCCGCTATGGTCCACCAGAACGAGTCGCCGATGACAATTATCTTTGGCTTTGTGGCGGTGGGGTCGCCGTCGGTCATGCAGTCAGCATAGCAATATTTGGGTTTACGGACGGGTCGCATCAGGTTGAGCAAATCCTCAAGGTCGCCATCGGGACGGCGGGCTTCGTCATATTCCCTGGGTCCAATGACGAGGTTTTTCATATTAATGCCGCCAAGGTGTTCCATATATCGGATGAGTGTGTCGGCACTAAGCAATGCCGCATATTTCGACCAGTGCATACCTGTTTGTGGAAATAGCGCGAAGTCGGCTGTGTCCTTTATCTGAAGGAACCATTGTTCCAGATTCAAGTGGTTGATGCCAAGTCGGGTGAAGTTATCTTCGTTATAGAATCGTGCCGAGATTTTAGGCGTTCCTTGATAGGTGGTGTCGTGATTTTCTGGGATATACTCTGGATAAATTAGGTCTTTGGCAGGAACAAGACAGACGAAGAGATGGACGCCATGGGCTTCAAGGATTTGTTGCAGATGAAGCAGCTTTTGTGCCTCTTTTGAAAGCATCGAAGCCATCTGGGTGGAGTCGGCAGCAAAATAGCGGAAGAGCCGCTGTTCATGGTCAGATACCGATCCGGGCTCATAAAACCAGCGGTCTTTTCCGAACACGATTTGCTCTTTGCTGACGTAGGTTTTACGGAAGACATCCCAAAGGTATTGGTTGTATAGCCTAAGGATAGGCTCCCTCATGCCGAAGTTCTCGCTCGAATACTTGTCGATCTGGGCTTGATAAGTGTTCGTTTTGTAATTCTCGAAGGTGAGCTCGGGTTTGGTGGTGGGCACGAACACGCCGTTCAAAGGTTTCACGGGAAAGACACCGGTCCATTCCTGTATGATGGGTATAAATAGTATGACCATCAACAGGACAAACAGCAACAAATCATATTTTACTTTGATTCTTCCCATGACATGAGTTTTTTCTTGATCGGCTAGGGATTTGCAAGATGCCTTGTTCTAACTTGTAATTCACGACCCAAAGGGCATCATCATAAAGGGCTTGTTCAAATGTTTTGCCATATTTCAAAGCCTTCTGGTTGATGTCTTGCATCTGTTTTTCGTCACCCTTGATTTGCTGGATGACTTTTTCCACTTCTTGTTCAATGAAGGTCAATGAATCGATGTTGAAATAAGCATCAACGCATCTTGAACGTTTGGTGGGAAGGCTATCGTTCAGGGCAGGGAAATACTTGCCTGGATTATTGTTGATGAGCCATTTGACCTCGTTGTTAACAGTTTCGTCTAAGGTCTTGTATTGTGATGCGGCTTTGTCTTTCAGCTTTTCCATCCATGACGAATCGGAGCGGATTATCTGCTCAAGGGTGGTCCTTACCGATGCGATTTCTTCCGGGTCGTAGCAAAGTGCGATCAGGGCGTCTTTTGTGAAGTCGTTGTTCAGTTTATACTGTTGTGTCGCACTATAAAACAACATGATGAAATCGGCAGAAAGCAGTTGCTCAGCCAAATTGACTTCGTTTACGGAAGAATAGTTGTCGTCGAAGTAGATGGTGCTGTTGTAATACCAATAGGGTGATGAGGAAAAGATGCTATTCATTGGTATTTGGTTGGAAATGCTCCACCAGAAAGAATCGCCAACGGTAATCAGTTTTGGCATTACTGCGGCTGTGTCTTCTTCAATACTAGCGTCTGCATAATAGTATTGTGAGTTGGGGAGAGGGCGTATCAGATTCAACAGGCTCTCAAGGTCGTCGTCGGAATTGTGTGCTTTGTCAAGCGTTCTGGGTCCAATGACAATGTTCTTCATGTTGATGTCGCCCAAATGTTCCATATAACGGATCAAGGTGTCTGCCGCGAACAGAGATGCATAGTAAGACCAATGGGTCCCTGTCTTTGGAAACAGCGGAAAGTCGGCAGTGTCTTTCATCTGGAGGAACCACTGTTCAAGGTTCAGATGATTGACACCAAGCTGGGTGTATTTTTCCTCATTGAAGAATCTGGCCGAGATTTTTGGCTCATCGTCGAATCTTTTATCTTGGTTTTCTGGAAGGTGTTCTGGACAAATCAGGTCTTTGGCTGGCACTTGGCATACAAAAAGACGTGTGCCATAAGGTTCAAGTAATTGCTGCAGTTGTAGCACCCGATGTGCTTCTTCTGTCAGCATGGAAGCCATTTGCGCTGAATCGTAGGCGTAGTTGCGAAACTGTATCTGGTAATAGTCCGCCACCACCCAGGGCTCATACAGCCAGCCGTCTTTCCCGAAGGTCAAAATTCCTGCACCGACTGGCGTTTTCTGATAACAATCCCACAGATATTGGTTGTATAGCCTGACAAGCGGCTCACGGAATCCGAAATTTTGTTTTAGATAGCCTTCTGTGCGTTCCTGAAAACTACCATCGCGACAGTTTTGAAAGGTCAAGGAGGGTTGAGGAATAGGAACCTCAACGCCATTCAGTTTCTTGAAATCCCACACATGTGTGGCTTTCTGAAACATGGAGGCAAAAAGGAGCAGTCCTGTTAGGGTGAATAATATGACCTTGACGAGGTTTTTCATTATGAAATGATTCATAGAATCTGCAAAAATACGAAAAACTATCCTCATCATGCCGAAAAATCTTAGTTTTGCAGCATGAAAACAAAGAAGATAGAACTGCTCTCGCCTGCCAAAGATTGTGAGGTGGGTATGGCTGCCATTAACCATGGTGCTGATGCCGTTTATATTGGAGGCCCTGATTTCGGTGCCCGCGAAAAGGCTTCCAACTCGATTGAAGATATTGAACGCCTTTGCCGCCATGCGGCTTTGTTTGACGCGAAGGTGTATGTTACGTTGAATACTCTGCTGTATGACAATGAGTTGGAACGCGCCCGCAAGATGACCTACGATTGCTGGAATGCGGGCGTCGATGCACTGATTGTGCAGGACATGCAGCTGCTGCAACTTGACCTTCCGCCCATTCCGCTCCATGCCAGCACACAATGCGACAACCTGACGGTGGAGAAGGTGCAACAACTTGAACAATTGGGCTTTAGTCAAGTGGTCTTAGGTCGTGAGCTGAGCCTGAAGCAGATTCGTGAGATCCGTGAAAAAACGACTGTCCCGCTTGAGTTTTTCGTGCATGGCGCGCTTTGCGTCAGCCATAGCGGGCAGTGCTATCTGAGCCAATATATCGGTAACCGCAGTGCCAACCGTGGCGCTTGCGCCCAGCCTTGCCGCCTCCCTTGGGACCTGCTTGATGCCGACGGGAAGGTGTTGATTAAGAACAGGCATCTGCTGTCTTTGAAAGACCTGAACAATAGCACCCATTTGGAGGAATTGATTGACGCAGGCATCACGAGTTTCAAGATTGAAGGTAGGATGAAAGACGCTGACTATGTGAAGAATGTAACGGCCTACTATCGTCAGAAGCTGGATGAAATCATCAGTCGTCGTACGGATTTGGAGCAGG
The DNA here is from genome assembly GCA_900317155.1 of uncultured Bacteroidales bacterium. Taxonomy (GTDB): domain Bacteria; phylum Bacteroidota; class Bacteroidia; order Bacteroidales; family F082; genus Limimorpha. The sequence continues at coordinate 65,965 of ONFO01000015.1, read as the reverse complement.
CTTCACGTGGGCATTGCAGCTATACATTTGAGGTCAATCCCGAGAAATCTTTCAACCGAGGCTTCACCGATTTCTTCATCAATGGGCGACAAAAGTACATCGGTTCGCCTTTTACCCCGAAGTCGATGGGGGAATACATCGGTGAGGTCAGTTGGTGCAATCCGCTCCGCATGGAGATTCAAACCGACAAGGTGTTGCACAACGGCGACGGACTATGCTTTTTGAATCAAGATAATGAACTGGTCGGATTGCGTGCGGATGTGGTTAACGGCGTCACGGTGTCGTGCAACCGCCCCCACGGTGCCTACCGCGGTGCGAAAATCTACCGCAATTACGACCTTGAATGGCAAAAACAGGTGGATGCCTCAATGGGCAATCGTAAGATTGACATTGATTTATTATTGAGAGAAACCCATGATGGCTATGAACTCATAGATAAACTGTCAACTGTCAATTGTCAACTGAAAACTGACAAAATCACCGCCAACAACCCCGAAAAGGCCACCGAAAACATCCGCAAAAAGGCCCTACAATGGGGCGATACGCCGTTTAACCCCGTCAACTTGGAATTGCAATTTGCCGAGCCACGTCTCATCCCCGCCTCTGTCATCGGCGAAATGAAAAGGGATTTGGTGGCGAAATTGACGGAAGAACTGATTGAAAGTCATAGGAATAACCGTGCACTCCGTGCGAATGTTGCGCGCGATGTCTCTATAACGACGACCGACCCCGATGAAATTCCTTCATGTCTAATGACCTGCCATCACTGCATTCGCTACGCCAATGGCATGTGCAGCAAAGAAACGGGGAAAAAAGCCGAGCCGCTGTATCTTCGTAATGGAAATAACACTTTCCGTCTTGAGTTCGACTGTCGCAACTGCCTGATGCGCGTTTTCTCTCTAGCAACGAATTAAAACCTATATCTCATGAATCTATTTCAACTCTTCAAAAATGTCAGCCCCTTTGTGAAGCCATACAAGTGGTTGGTTTTCATCACTTTGGTATTAACTTTAATAGGGTCACTCATGGCCCAGGTCAACGCCATTGTCCTTGATTGGACTGTCGATGAGGTCAATGGTCTCATCACGGCAGGGGAGAAATGGGGACAACGTGCGGCGCACATCATTATCCTGATTTCATCGGTATTGCTCGGTAAGGAAATCCTATCGGCAGGCATCACTTTCGCGCAGAACTACTTCGGCGAGCGGATGCGTATCTATGTCAGCCGCGACTTGGCCCAAAGCGTCATCGAAAAGGTGCTGACCTTCAAGATGGCCTTCTTCAACTCGGGCGACAACGCCACTGGCAAGCTCCAAGCCCGTATCGACCAAGGCGTGAGCAGCCTCTCCCGCACGGTGCAGAACTTCTTCATCGATTTGCTGCCGCTGTTTACGAGTGCTCTTTTGGCTTTGATACTGATGTTTGCTGCAAATGTCTATGTGGGCTTGGTGGCACTCGCCATAGTCCCCATCTATTTCTGGATTACCTATCGGCAGGCCCGTCGCCTCAAAGGCTGGCGTCGTGAAATGCGCTCGCACCTTGAGACCAAGAGCCAAGGCATCAAAAACATCATCGACTCTATCAACGTCATCAAGAGCTTCAACCGTGAACAGATTGAGGCACAAAAGCAGTTGGATATTCAGAATCAAGTGACTGAAAACCAGATGAAGACTCGAAAGGTGGCGTTTTATTACAACGGCGTCAAGAGCTTTGTGAAGCAAGTCGGCACGGTGTTGGTCATCATCCTGACGGCTTACCTTGTTTTAATAGACTATCCTGGCATGACAATCGGTAAAATCATGTATCACGTGATGCTGTTCAGTAACGTTATCGCACCCATCACGCAGTTGCAGCGCATCTTCGACGATGTGAACGACGCCTTGATTTATGCCGAGGGCTTCTTTGGCATCCTCAATTCGGAGGAAGAAGTGGAGCCTTCGGGCAGCTACCGTCCCGAGAAGATTCACGGCAAGTTCGAAATCAAGCATGTCGACTTCACCTATCCCAATGGCAACCAAGCCCTTTTCGACGTGAACATGACCATCGACCCTGGCAAGATTACCGCTTTGGTCGGACTCTCTGGAGCGGGTAAGAGCACCATCGTCAACCTGTTGGACAAGTTCTATGAACCTCAAGTGGGACAGATTTTGCTTGATGGTGTGGATTTGCGCGAATACGACACGCAATACCTCCGCGAGAACATCGGCCTCGTGCTGCAGAAGAACCATATCTTCGACGGCACCATCGAGGAAAACATCCTCTACGGCAACCCCAAGGCCACTCACGAAGACGTGGTGGAAGCCGCCAAGAAGTCGCATCTCTACGACCAGGTGATGGAACTGCCGAAGCAGTTCGACAACAACGCCGCCGACCTCTCGGGCGGTCAGCAGCAGCGTGTGGCCATCGCACGTATGTTCCTCAAGAACCCGCCCATCATCTTCCTCGATGAGCCTACCGCCAGCCTCGATGCCATCGCCACCGAGCAAATCAAGAACAGCATCGACGCCATCAAGAAAGACCGCACTGTCATCATCATCTCGCACAGCATCTCTCAGATCATCGATGCCGACTATATCTATGCCCTACAGCAAGGCCGTGTTGAAGAGGACGGTGACCCCGACAGCATCTACAAGAAAGGCGGCATTTACAAGGACATCATCGATGCCTCGGCACGCAGCCTGAACATCGAGAAGATTGCAAGGACGATAGAAGACAAGAATTAACCCTGTAGAGACGCGATTGATCGCGTCTCTACATTTTTAATACATTTTTCTAACGCATTTTTCTCAACCAATCCAAATATTTTCTATTTTAGCCGATTCTATGAAAGACATGAAAATAGAATTACCGCAAAACATAGAAATAAAAAAACATACCAGTTTTTGGAAACAAATAGGTATGATTATCATCGGTACTACTATCTCTTTGGCGCTTACCATTGGAACAAGTATGTTGCTTGAACTCAGGGAACGGGCCAACGACCGCAGGCTGTCGGCTCTTATGGTGATGGGTACCATAGAGGACTTTGCCAACGGTATCGACGAAATTGTTGTACAACAACAGCATTGCGACTCGCTTTGTGCGTGGCTCCTTAGTGTGCCTGTCGACGAACTGGAACTGATGCCTAGAGAAACGCTACAGGAATTGGTTTTTGATGCCATAAGCAACAGCTTTGTCTCTTTTGACAAAGCAGCTGAGAACATTTTTTCCAACAATCTAGAAACTTGGAAAAATTTGGGTAATTTCCAGTTTATAAACAATGTCGGTGACTGCTTTACAAGAATGCACAATATCGAGGATTACTGGAATAACAGAGTGAAAGAGGAAGAGAAAATCTTCGATGATATCAGCGGAAACCCCGAACAACATCCAGGAAAATATATATGCACAAAATGGTTACGAAACAACAATGTGCGCCAAACGATGGTGATGAAGCACAACTGGCTCTGCTGGCTGCATTATCAGGCAGAACTTATGCGTTATACCAATAAGCAGAATATGAGTGTGATAGGTATTTCCGAGAAGGAATTGAAGAAGTTTATGGAGGAATATCATAAGGAAATCGTCATTGAAGAGCAAGCTCCTTTCAGTGATGATTTCTACACTCCAGCGTTCAAGCCAGAAGACCTTTACACTTTGGATGTCTATAAAAAACAGCTTGATAGCTTAAAAGCTTGTCAAGAACAATAAATGTTTTGCAAATTTCTCCTACAATTTTCTCAACCAATCCAAATATTTTCTATTTTAGCCGATTGTTTTTGATGAGGGTGACATCGTCTCGCGTCCCGCGTCTCGAAGTCCCTTGTCAATTCAACAATTAAACAGTTCAACGAACAACAATTAAACAACAAATATGAGCACCAACTTTGACCCACGCGCCAACTACGAGCTGACCAAGCAACAGGCTGGCTACGTCGAGCGCAAGAAAGCCACACAGGAAGACTATTACCGCATAGGCTTCATGTCGGGACTGGAAGTGCACCAGCAGATCAAGACCAAGGAGAAGCTGTTTTGCCACTGTCCCGCCGGACAATTCAACAAGTTTGAGGACTACGATGCCGAACTGATCCGTCACATGCGCCCAACTCTTTCAGAATTAGGCGAATACGACGGAACAGCCTTGATGGAGTTCAAGACGAAGAAGGAAATCGTCTACCGCATCAAGAACGGCACCGCCTGCACCTACGACATTGACGACACCCCGCCGTTCCCCATCAACCGCGAGGCTTTGCACAACGCCATCATCATCGCCTTGCGTTCGAACCTGAACATCGTGGGCGAGGTGCATATCACCCGTAAACAATACCTCGACGGCTCCATCCCGACGGGCTTCCAACGTACCGCCATCGTGGGCGTGGAAGGCCTGCTCAAGTTGCCGAAGAAGGACATCCGCCTTATCCAACTGAGCATCGAAGAGGACGCCTGCCGCGAGATTAGCGACATTGGCCACCGTCGTATCTATCAGACCGACCGTCTCGGCGTGCCGTTGATTGAGACCGTCACCTATCCCGACTGCAAGAACCCCGACGAGTTGCGCGAGACCTGCGAATTCATTCGTTTCCTCGGCCGTAGCACTGGCCTTGTCCGCACAGGCATGGGCGCAGGCCGTCAAGACGTCAATGTGAGTTGCACAGGCGGCACCCGTATCGAGTTGAAGGGTGTGCAACACGCCAAGTGGATCCCCGAGTTGTCGCACAATGAGTGCTTCCGCCAGTGGTCGTTGGTGCAGCTGCAAGAGCGCCTCAACCGTGAAGTGGGCAAGGAAGGCTGGAAGGTGGAAGTGGCCGATGTGTCGTTCCCGACCGACTACCTGCCCATCCTCGACAACAAAGCCAAAGGTGGCGCCTTGAAACTCGTCAAGTTGCCGAAGTTCCGTGGCGTGCTTTCGCACTTCACCCAACCCGGCAAGATGTTTGCCGACGAAATCGCCGACCGCCTGAAGGTCATCGCCTGCCTCGAGCGTCCCAACATGCTCCACGACGAGATGCTGGAACCCGTGCTGACCCATTCCCAATGGCATAAGTTGGCCAAGCGTGTCCATGCCACCGATGAGGATGCCCTCATCCTCGTGTGGGGTCCGCAGAACGACATGCCTACCGCCATCGAGACCATCGAAGAGCGTTGCCTCATGGCCTTCGACGGCGTGCCGAAGGAGACCCGTAAGGCCATCTGCAACGGCATCACCATCTTCGAGCGCGTGCTCCCTGGTGCCGACCGTATGTATCCCGACACCGACTCGGCTCCCATCCCGCTCGACCCGGCTTTCATCAAGGCTTTGCGTGCCGAGATGCCTACCGAGATCATCGACCGTTACTACAAACTCAAGGAGTGGAACGTGCCGGAGGACTGCTTCCGTTACATCTTCGCAAAGAACTGGTTCCCCGCCATGGCCGAAGTCGTCGAGAAACTCGGCGTGGATGGTCGCACCGTGGGCCGCTTCGTTGGCATGAGACTCAAGCACCTGCTGGGCAAGAACGCCGCTTCGAAGTTCAACGGCGAGACTTTGTACAAGCTCTTTGCTTTCCTGAAGGAGCAAGGTCTGGACTATCGTCTGGCTTGGAACATGGCTCCCGCTTTGGTGGAAGACGCATCATTGCCGATGGAGCAAGTGTTGAACAAGATGGGCTTCAAGCGCTATGCTAAAGATGACCTGCTCACCAAGCTCGACAACCTCTGCGCCGGCTTCGCGCCGAAGAAGAAGTCCTGCACCGACCTCGACCGTCAGAACTGGATCATGGGTCAGATGAAGGAAGCGATGGGCAACATCGAAATGAAAGAATTGGCTAACAACATCAAATAAAGAAGAACATGGCTGAAGATTTTTTCCAAGGATATTGGGGCGCCTCGCTTGAGGTGCTCAAAAAATACAACTGCCGCGTGTGGAGTCAGGCCGAGTGCCAGACCACGGGAGGCCTTTTCAAAGGCACGATCCTGCCTCGCGCCGCCTTCCAGGACGACCAACATATCGTCATGAAGGTCAACACGGGTTACAACATCGGTGTCGACATCAGCACCATCACGGGCATGGTCGAGACCGACTACAAGAAAGCCAACTACCACATTCCGGAGAAGGAATTCCCTTACACTGAGGGACTTCCGCACGTGAAGCTGCTCGGCACGGGTGGCACCATTGCATCGCGTTTGGACTACCGCACGGGCGCTGTGATTCCCGCTTTCTCGCCGGGTGAGCTGTATGGCGCCGTGCCGGAGTTGGCCGACATCTGCAACCTCGACACCGAGAAGGTGTTTGCCGTGTTCTCCGAGAACATGTCGCCCAAGGAGTACATCGCCTTAGCCAAGAAGATTGGCGAGGAGATCCAGAACGGCATCGACGGCATCGTCATTGGCCACGGCACCGATACCTTGGCCCACACCGCCGCCGCTTTGACCTTCATGTGCCAGAACCTGCCTGTGCCGATTGTCTTGGTCGGCTCGCAGCGTTCGTCAGACCGTCCTTCTTCGGATGCTGCCTTGAACCTAATGCATGCCATGACCGCTGCCGGTCACGGCGATGTGGCCGAGGTGATGGTCTGCATGTTCGGTCCCACCTCCGACGAGTATGGTTTCCTGCATCGTGGCACGCGTGTGCGTAAGATGCACTCGTCCTATCGTTCCACCTTCCGCACCATCGGCGACACGCCTGTCGCTACCGTCGACCGCAAACGTGGCGTGGTGCCGATTAAGGAAGTCTACAACCACCGCCGCAACGACCGCGACGTGAAGATCATCCCGACCTTCGACGACCGCGTGGCCATCCTCTATTACTATCCTGGCATGAAGCCCGATGTGCTTGACGCCTTGGTAGACAATGGTTATCAGGGCATCGTTTGGGATGGCACGGGCTTGGGTCACGTCAACCGTGGCATGTTCGACGCCATCCAGCGTGCCACCGACAAGGGCGTGCACCAATACATGACCGTGCAAACCATCTGGGGCTATGCCCACATGTTCGTTTACGACACTGGCCGTGACCTCATGGACCGTGGCATCATCCCCGCACAGAACATGCTCGCCGAGACCGCTTACATCAAGTTGGGCTGGGCTTTGGGTCAGACGCACGACCGCGAAGAGGTGAAGAACATCATGCTCACCCCTGTGAACAGCGAAATCACCCCGAGAGAGCCTTACAACGGCTATCTCGTTTATCAGGGCGGCGTGCCTGAGGTGGAGGAGTTTATCCGCAAGGTGCATAAGTAAGAGCAAATCGCATGCGATTGAAAGAAATTGGAGACTCAACCCAAGTTGAGTCTCCAATTTTTGTCTTGTCAACGAAAAAATATGTATTTTTGCAGCAATTCAAGTGAATTATGACCACTGCATCAATAATAATTGGTATCCTTTTTATCCTTTGTCTGACCTCCAGCGTGGTCTCGCGTTCGGTGGGTTTGGTGAACTCTGACGACAAACCATCGCAGAAGATATGGATTCCTGTAACTTTTGGCCTCAGTCAAGGTGTAATGGCCTTGTGGGGTAGCGGATTGGGACGTCTGATAGCGCATCTTTTTACCTATATCGCTGATTATATGGTCTTTGCCATGATGCTTGTGGTTGCGGTAAAGATGTTTGTTGATTCTATGCGAGTGCTGAAAGGCAAGATGATGTATACGGTCAGCAAAGAGAGTGAAATGTTTCTGCTTACCATCCTTGCGGCGTTCAATACCTTTCTCTATTCGATTGTGAGCGTGTTCTATGCACCATTTGGGAAATGGTTTTTCGTTGCGGTCACGGTGGCGGGCTTTTTGTGGGCTCTCTTCACTGTCCGCGTTGACTTTACTCCTGGCATCATCAAAAAGGTGAGTTTTGTTGAATTCTCTGCTTCAGTGTTTATGGTTGTTATAGCCATTCTTTATTTGTTTACGGATTTGATATAAGATTTAAAGATTTAAGGTTCAATGAAAAAGGTATTTTCACTTATAATAGCTTTGTCTTTTGCGTTGCTTGTTGCAGCGCAGCCTGCCAATTATTACAACTCGGCCAATGGATTGACAGGAAATCAGTTGAAGGTCGCCTTGCACAATATCATCAAGGGGCACTCTTCCATATCGTATGCTCAGATTTGGAATGCTTTCTGGAGCACCGACAATAAAGGCAATGGTGTAGTGTGGGACATGTATTCTGACCGCCCCAATGGGACATCTCCTTATGTTTATTACCTTGGTGAGGACCAATGCGGTAACTACAGTGGTGAGGGTGACTGCTACAACCGTGAGCATTCATGGCCCTCGAGCTGGTTTAATGATCAGAACACTCCGCGTACAGACTTACATCACATTTTTCCAACTGATGGGTACGTCAATAACCGTCGCGGTAATTACGCTTTTGGTGAGGTTGGCTCTGCTTCTTGGACTTCTCGAAATGGCTCAAAACTAGGTGCTTGCAAAACACCAGGCTTTTCAGGGACGGTGTTTGAGCCCATTGATGAGTACAAAGGTGATTTTGCTCGTGCCATCATGTACATGAGTGTACGTTACTTTAGCGAAGATGCTAGCTGGAGCAGTAGCGACATGACCAGCAAGTCGGAAATCAAGCCATGGGCTATTGAAATGTTGCTGCGTTGGAATGAGTTGGACCCTGTGAGCGAAAAGGAAAAAGAACGTAATGAGACAATTTACAATGATTACCAGCACAATAGAAATCCTTTTGTCGACCATCCGGAGTATGCCCGCATGATTTGGGATCCTAACTGGAGTGTTGTGGAGGAGAACTCGATGGAGGTTTATCTATTTCCCAATCCCATAGAGTGTGGACAAACCCTGCATTTGAGCAGCAACTGTAATGCTTTTGATGCTGTCGCCATTTGTGACTTGTGTGGCCGAACCCTGTTTAAGATTTCTGGACATCTTGTCGGCGATTTTGCTGTGACTTTGCCTGATGGTTTTGCCAAAGGTTGCTACATTGTCAAATTGATGTGCAATGGCAATGTGCTGAAATACGAGAAACTTCTTGTGAAATAGTCATTCAGTTTTGTTGAGCTACAAACTGAGCAACTGTAAACTGTAAACTGACAACTGATTACATCATTTTCTTGTGCCTGAAATAGATATAGAACGTTACTGCGACTACAGCCATAAATCCCATGATGCCCCAAAATGCCCATGCGGCTTCCTGGAAGGGTAGCTTGACGTTCATACCGTAAAGACCTGTGATGAAGGTCAAAGGCAGGATGATGGTCGACACGAGGGTCAGGATTTTCATCGTCTCGTTGGTCTTGTTGGTCTGCATCGAGTCGAAGGTCATCGAAAGACCTTCAATCAATTCCTCATAGTCCTCGGTCATATCCCACACCTTCTGCAGGTAGTCGAGGATGTTGCCCCAGTAGTCTTCCATGTACTCCACATCGTCGGTGAAACCTGTGACTTTACCTGTCTCGAAGAGGTGGAAGAGCCTCAGCTGCGGCTTGAAGATGGTGTTGATGAGGATGAGGTTCTTGCGGGTCACGCTGATGCGTTCAATGATCTTCACTTGTTTCTCCTGCAACAGTTCGCGGTTGATTAATTCCACATCCAAGCCGACCTTGCGCAACAGATACACCGACTCGGTCATCAGCTTCTCGAGGATGCGGTAGAGCAGGATATCGGAGTTGCGGAAGTTCATCTCCTCGCCGTTCTGGATGCGTTCCTCGTATTCCTCGAAAAGTTGCGACACACCCCAAGGGTTCTTCTCGATGGAGATAATATATTCCTTGCCCCAGAAAATCTTCACTTCCTTGATTTTCACGAACTTGTTTTGACGGTCGAAGTTAGGGAAATGAAGGATAAGGAAATAGTAATCGTCGTAGATGTCGATTTTAGGACGCTGGTTGACGGATTTGCAGTCTTCGATGTCCAAAGGGTGGAAGTGAAATCGGTCTTTCAGGAATTCAAAGTCTTCTTCCGTTGGGTTGTTGAGATGACGCCAAGTCAAGTTCCCGATTTTCAGGCTGTTCATCATAGGCCTTTCCCCCTTTCTTTTTAGTGAATACTCAGTTTACATCGGCGCAAAATTTGTTTCGCGCCGCGAAAATAGTGTTTTTTGTTGAAAAGTCGGGAAAAAACCGCAATTTATTTCCACTCGAAGGTGTTAATCAAGTGGTCAATGTCCTGTCGGATGAAATTGATGACGGGTTGCATCGAGTCGTTGTTGGGTTGGAAATTGAAGTATAAGGCGCCTCGGACAAAGTTGCGGGTGCTGTCGGTAAGATAGAACTGCATTGGGGTGGCCACACCTTTGCCGTCCATCTCGATGAATAAGCCATAGACTTGGTGCTCCTCGTTGATTATTAGGCTGTCACGTACGCCATTCGCCTTTTGCAAGTGCTTCACTACCATGGTATGGACATCTTCCAAATAATCACCCAGATTGCCATTGACGGGTTTATGTGTCAAGTGAATGGACCCTTTGAATTGTGGAAACTCGATATTGATCCAGTTTTTTTCGTCAGGTGAGTAGCGGTCATAGGTCAACAAGGCATAGTCCGGACATTCGAAACTGTATCTTTCGATGGTGTCAACCTTGGTGTAGGTCTTCTTAGGCAAGTCGATGCGGAAATAGCCTCGTGGCTTTGGCAGGTAGTTGGGCTCACGGTTACAGGAGATGGCGATGATGGCGATAGCAAGGGCCACAAGTAATATAGATAGTCTATTCTTCATCAAAAACAACTTTTACTTCTTTGATACGCTTGGAGTCAGCATCAGTGATTTCCATGTGGAACTTCTCGAAATTAAACTTGAACCCAATTTCAGGGATGCGGCCTTCGATTTCGAGGATGAGTCCGGCCAAGGTGTCGGCTTCGCCTTGCATGGGCTCAAAATAGCCTTCATCGACGCCAAAAACTTTGCAGAAGTCAACGATACTAGTCTGAGCTTTAAAGAGATAAGAGCCATCATCAAGTTTTTTGTAATGGTCTTCTATGTTAGCTTCGTCAAACTCATCATTGATTTCGCCCACAATTTCCTCAATGACATCTTCCATGGTGATCAAGCCCGATGTGCCGCCATATTCGTCTACAACGATAGCGATGTGTATTTTCTTCTCGCGGAAGTCTTGAAACAAGTCGTTGATTTTGCGATTCTCGGGCACATAGAAGGCGGGGCGGATGAGCTTCTGCCATTCATACGACTCGGCGTCAAGATAGGGGAGAAGGTCTTTCACATAAAGGATGCCTTCCACCTTGTCCAAAGTTTCGTCATAAACGGGAATCCTCGAAAAGCCGCTTTTGATGACGATGGCCAACATGGTGGCGAAATCCATGTCTTTTTCCACACCGATGATGTCAACGCGTGGAATCATCACGCTACTGACTTCTTTTTCGCTGAATGAAGCGATGCCTTTCAGCATCTGTTTTTCATCAATCGGAGTGGATTCTTCAGTGGCAATGTCGACGGCAGTTGAAAGGTCTTCCAATGAGATTTCACTTTTTTTCTTCTCCAAATGCTTGTCCATGAACGAGGTGGAGTTGACCAGCAACTTGCTCAAAGGTTTGAAGAGTCCGATGAGAAAACGTAGCGGTCGAGCCATGAAACGAGCCATTTTGACAGGACGTTTGCTGGCATATATCTTTGGTGTGATTTCGCCTACGATAAGGATTAATGAGGTGACGATCACCACTTCCAACAGAAAAGCCGCCACGGGATAGTTCACCATATCGAACATCTGGGACATGATATAGGTCGACAGCAGTGTGATGGTGACGTTGACGAAGTTGTTGCCTATCAAGATGGAGGCGAGCAAGGTCTTTGGCGTTTCCCGGAGTTTGAGAACCAAACGGCTTTTGGCATCGTTGCGCGATTCCAAGTCGTCGATGTCGGCAGGTTGCAATGAAAAATATGCTGTTTCGCTACTCGAAATCAAAGCCGAAGCTATGAGGAGAAGACACAAAACAATCAATCCAATGACGGCGTCGACGGTAAATCCAGTGAAAAAGTTGTTTGAAACAACAGAGAGGAGTCCTATGAGAGGGTCAGGGTCAGGTGTTTCCAAAATCTTATCATTTAATATTGAGGCTGCAAAAATAGAAAAAACTCTTAAATTCGCGGCAATATTCTTTGGCCTAAAATGTTTACGTAAATTCTTGCTATTTATAAAACACGAATTATCAATAATTTGTCACAAATTATTCCCTGAAATATATTTTTTGTAATTCGTGTATAATTTATGATAATTCGTGTTGTAATATAAAGACTCTATATGAATAATTCAAAGTCAGAAAGGTAGGTCGTTGCCTTCGTCAGGAGTGTCGAAGTTGTTCTGCGGCACATAACCAGGTGTAGGTTCAGGTGCGGCTGTATAAGGTTGACCGTATGACGACTGAGAGACGGGGCGTGCAGGTGCCAGTTGCATCATCTTGTCGGCGTTCACCTCGGTGACATAACGGACGATGCCCTGTTGGTCGGTATATTGGCGGGTGCGGAGTTTGCCTTCAATGTACATCAGGTCTCCTTTCGAATAGTTGCGGCGGCCGTCGGCGATGTCGTTGGCGAGGTTGCCCCACACTACGATGTTGTGCCAGTCGGTTTGCTCCACCCAGTTGTTGTCGCGGTCGCGGTAACGTTCCGAAGTGGCCATGGTGACCGATATCTTCTTGTTGCCGTTTTCAAAAGTGGTGATTTCTGGGGTCTTCCCAAGTCGTCCTATAAGGATGACTTTGTTTAAACTTGCCATAGTGTAGTTTTTTAATTGTTTAAGTATAAGTCGATTAAGCGTGGAATGGGAAAACTGCCCAAATCCGTTTCGGGCGTCAAAAATAAATCTTTTGTTTCAATCCGCAACAATTTTTTTTCAAGTTTTATTTCGATGAATTGTGCGATGATGGTTCTATGGGTCAGTTTGTGGGTTAAGAGTGGGGAAACTTTAGTAACGGTAAACGGTTTGTTATCAATAAGTTGCTGGAATTCATTTGAGGCAATGACTTCATCGACATTCATTGGTTTTGGCGTTTCAATACACGGAAAGTCATAGAGGTTTTTCCAAATGTCGTCGTTGCTGCGTTTATGGAAATAAACACTGCCATTGATTTTGAGAACCAAATAGTTGAAATATCTTGTCGTGATCTTTACTTTGGGCAATTTCACGGGTCGTTGCATTACGGTCTGATGTGCAAAGGCAAGGCATTGGGGTTGTAGTGGGCATAACAAGCAGTTGGGGTTCTTGGGTGTGCAATGCAGGGCACCGAATTCCATCATGGCTTGGTTGTGGAGACCGGGTTGCTTGCGATTGAGTAGCTCGTCGGCGAGCAAGGCAAATTGTTTTTGGCCTTCTTTATTATTAATAGGAGTGTCGATGTCGAAGAGGCGAGCCAGAACGCGGTAGACATTGCCGTCAACCACAGCATGTGGCAGATTGAAAGCGATGGATGCGATGGCGGATGCAGTGTAGTCGCCTATGCCTTGAAGTTGCTTAAGCTGTTCAAAATCAGCGGGGAATTGACCTCCATATTGTTCCACAACTTGCTTGGCACATTTGTGCAGGTTACGAGCGCGCGAGTAGTAACCGAGTCCTTGCCACATCTTTAGTACTTCTTCCTCTGAGGCTTTTGCAAGGTCGTTCACCGTGGGCCACTTTTCGACGAAACGGAGGTAATACTCCCAACCTTGGTTGACGCGAGTCTGTTGCAAGATGATTTCTGAAAGCCAGACTTGGTAAGGCGTGGGGTTATTCCGCCATGGCAGGTCGCGGTGGTTTTCAGCATACCAATTAATTAAGGTGTCTTGTATGATGTTCATCGTGTTCCCTTTTGCGAAATTCTTTATTTATAACTCATTAGAATAAAAAAATTGCATTAATTAGGTCTTTGTATTAAAATTGTTCGTACCTTTGCCGCAAATTTACGACAAACATAATAACTAACCATTAAAATAAGAGAAAAAATGACTAAAGCAGAAATCGTTGCTGAAATCGCAAGCAAGACTGGCATTGAAAAAGGTGCTGTCCAGAATGTTGTTGAAAATTTCATGGAAGTTGTGAAGAACGCTATGGCTAAGGGTGAAAACGTTTATCTGAGAGGCTTCGGTAGCTTCATCATCAAGACTAGAGCTGAAAAGACTGGCCGTAACATTGGCAAGAACATCGCCATCACTATTCCTGCTCATAAGATTCCGGCCTTCAAGCCTGCTAAGACCTTCATGAATGCTGTCAAGTAAGATAAACAACAAGATAAAATTTTTATATTATGCCAAACGGTAAAAAACACAAAAGACACAAAATGTCGACGCACAAGCGCAAAAAACGCTTGAGAAAGGACAGACACAAGAAGAAATAAGCTCTTCTTGAGCCTAAACACAACAATAACACAGCATTGGCTCACACCATTGTTGTGTTATTGTTTTATCAAACAATTCGTTAACCCCAAAGTTAAAACACTATGTCTGAAGAACAACAGCAAGAGGTTGCAGTGGAAAATAAGACAGTGACGCGCGACTTGATTATCAATTCGCACGCTTCGGAGGTTGACATCGCTCTTCTGGAAGACAACACGCTTGTCGAACTTCACAGAGAGAAGACCAATAACCAATTTGCGGTTGGTGACGTTTATTTGGGCAGGGTAAAGAAGATATTGCCTGGCCTAAATGCAGCTTTCGTTGATGTGGGCTACCCCAAGGAGGCTTTCCTGCATTATCTGGACCTTGGCCTTCAAGCCAGTTCGCTGATCAAGTACAAGAAGATGGTCCTTGCCAACGATGATGTGGCCATGGACAAGTTCAAACTTGAAGGCGACTTGCCCAAGAATGGCAAAATCAGCGATTGGCTTGCTGTAGGCGACTTGTTGCCAGTGCAGATTGCCAAGGAGCCCATTCATACCAAAGGGCCGAGAATCACTGCCGAGATTTCTTTCGCCGGCCGTTATCTCGTCCTTGTCCCCTTCTCTAACCGTATTTCGGTATCACAAAAAATCCGTAGCAGCGAAGAACGTAACCGTCTCCGTCGCCTGATGCAGAGCATTAAGCCGGCCAACTATGGCGTCATCATCCGCACCGTCGCTGAAGGCAAGAAAGTAGCCGAACTTGATGCCGACCTCCGCTCATTGATTTCCAAGTGGGAACAGTGTATCATCGAGATGAAAAAGATGACGACCTTCGGAAGGATGGTCAGCGAGATGGATCAAACCAGCGTTATGCTGCGTGATTTGCTTAACGAGTCGTTCAACAATATCCATGTGAACGATGAGAAACTCTATGAAGAGATCCAGAAAAACATTCAGACATTCGCTCCGCAAAAAGTTGATATTGTGCAACTTTACAAAGGCAAAGAGCCTATCTTTGACTTTTTCAACGTAACTAAGCAAATCAAAGGCTTTTTCGGTAAGATTGTCACTATCAGAAACGGTGTCTACCTTGTCATCGAGCACACCGAAGCCATGCACGTCATCGACGTGAACAGCGGCCATCGGGTGAACAAGGAGAATTCGCAGGAAGACAACGCTTTTCAAGTCAACATCGAAGCTGCCAAGGAAATCGCGCGCCAGTTGCGTTTGCGCGACATGGGCGGCATCATTATTGTCGACTTCATCGACATGCACGAAGCCAAACACCGTAAGGATTTGTTTGACGCCTTGGTCGAAGCCATGTCGCACGACCGTGCCAAGCACACCATCCTTCCTCCGACGAAGTTCGGCCTCATCCAAATCACACGCCAACGCGTGCGCCCCGAAACAGAAGTACAGGTGCAGGAAAAATGTCCTGTCTGTGCAGGCGAAGGCAAAATACGCCCCGCCATTCTCTTCATCGACGAAATCGAAAACCACCTCAAGTACCTCATGGTCGACCAGAACGAGAACCACTTGACCCTGCAGGTGCATCCCTTCATCTATTCCTACCTCTGCATAGATGGCCTGTTTTCGATTCGCCGCAAATGGATGAAAAAATACGGCAAGAAATTCAAAGTGCAGTCGATGCCTGAATTCCACACGCTGCAGTACAACTTCCAGAACGCCAATGGCGACGATATCAAGCTCTGATCGGAAGCCACTGCCACAAAAAAACCTCAAAAAGCCTGCTCTGAGAGCGGGCTTTTTCTTATTTTTGCACCCAATTAATGCTGACGCGTTACTGGGGGCTTACAACTATTCCCATGTTACCGTCATGGCGGAGGAACATCCGACATCTCCTACCCGCGAAGACGACATCATTTCGCGAGGGAGATTGCGGGTGAAGCCTGCAATGATGGTTTGGGTTGAATCTCGCGTCCCGCAGTTCCGCCTCAAACAACAATTAAACATTTCAACAGTCAACACTTCAACATGAATAAAGACATCGTTTTAAGCGGCATCCGCCCCACTGGAAACCTTCACCTCGGTAATTATTATGGCGCCGTGCGTAGTTTCGTGAAGATGCAGGAAGACTACAACTGCTATTTCTTCATCGCCGACTGGCATTCGTTGACCACACACCCCACGCCCGAAAACATACAGAAATCGGCCCGCACGATTTTGGCAGAATACCTCGCCTGCGGCATTGATCCCGAAAAGGCCACCATCTATATTCAAAGTGACGTGCCAGAGACCATTGAGCTGTACCTCTACTTCAACATGAACGCTTACATTGGCGAGCTGGGTCGTGTGACGACTTTCAAGGAGAAAGCACGTCAACAACCCGACAACGTGAACGCCGGCCTGTTCACCTATCCCACACTGATGGCTGCTGACATCCTGCAACATCGCGCCAAATGGGTGCCCGTGGGCAAGGACCAAGAGCAAAACATGGAGATGGCTCGCAAGTGCGCTCGCCGTTTCAACAACATCTATAAAGTGGAGTTCTTCCCTGAGCCGCAAAACTACTATTTCGGTGGCGATGCCATCAAGGTGCCAGGATTGGACGGTAGCGGCAAGATGGGCAAGAGCGACGGCAATTGCATCTATCTCTTTGAGGACGAGAAGACCATGCGAAAGAAGGTGATGCGCGCCGTCACCGACAGCGGTCCGACCGTTCCCAACAGCCCCAAGCCTGAGGTTATCCAGAACCTTTTCACGATGATGAACATCGTCAGCGAGCCTGAGACGGTGAAGTATTTCGACGAGAAATGGAACGACTGCTCTATCCGTTACGGCGACATGAAAAAACAGATAGCTGAAGACCTTGAAAAGACAGTCGCCCCCATCCGCGAGCGCATCATCGAGTTCTCGTCCGATACAGAACGCCTCGACCGCATCGCCCGTATGGGTGCTGAAAAGGCTCGTGAGAGTGCGGCGAAGACGCTGAATGAGGTTCGTAAAATCATCGGATTTAGGCAATATTAATGCTGAATGCTGAATGCAAAATGATGAATGAGGGCGAAGCCCTGCGTCGCATTGCGATCATTCAGCATCCCACATTCATAATTCAATAAAATGGGTGACTTTATCACATACGAAAAAATACCGGAACGTGCCGTTTTGATTGCCGTTGCTAGCAAACAACAAGGTCGTGAGCGTACTGAGGAATACCTTGACGAACTGGCTTTCTTGTTGGAAACTGCCGGTGGTGTGCCCGTGGCACGTTTCATTCAGCCATTGGACCATCCGAGCAGCGTAACCTATCTCGGTTCAGGTAAACTTGAGGAGATTCACCAATATATTAAGGCGGAGAACATCGAGATTGCCGTCGTCGATGACGAACTCAGCGCAACCCAAGCCCGAAACATGGAACAGGCTTTGGAATGTCGTGTCCTTGACCGCACTAGCCTCATTTTGGACATTTTTGCCTCCAATGCCCATACAGCACATGCCAAGGCGCAAGTTGAACTAGCACAGTATCAATACCTTCTGCCTCGTCTGACCCGTATGTGGACACACTTGGAACGCCAACGTGGTGGTATCGGTATGCGTGGACCTGGTGAAACCCAAATAGAGACTGACCGCCGCTTGATTTTGGAACGCATTGCCTTGCTGAAAGAGAAGCTGAAGGATATCGACAAGCAGAAGACCGTGCAGCGCAAGAACCGTGGCAAGTTAGTGCGAGTTGCTTTAGTTGGCTATACCAATGTGGGCAAGTCGACCATAATGAACCTGTTGAGCAAGTCAGAGGTTTATACCGAGAACAAGCTCTTTGCCACTTTGGACACCACGGTGCGTAAGGTGGTGGTGGATAATCTACCATTCCTTTTGTCTGATACTGTGGGATTTATCCGTAAGTTGCCGCACCATCTTGTGGAATCGTTCAAGTCTACCTTGGATGAGGTGCGTGAATCTGACATCCTGCTGCACGTGGTCGACATCTCGCATCCTGATTTCGAAGCGCAGATGGAGGTGGTGAATCAGACCCTAGCCGAGTTGGGTTGTGCCGACAAGAAGACCATTGTCGTCTTCAACAAGACCGACGCCTATACCTGGGAGGAGAAGGATCCTGATGATCTGACGCCGCCCACCAAGCGCAATGTTTCTTACGAGGATCTGAAAAAGACCTGGATGGCCAAGATGAATGAAAACTGCATCTTTATCTCCGCCAAAAATCGCGACAATTACCAGGAATTCAGAGATTTGCTCTATAAGGAAATCCGTGACATGCACGCGATTCGCTATCCATACGATAATTTCTTGTATTGACCATGTATCTCGTCGACACCCATACACATATCTACGACCATCAATTCAGCTTAGACCGAAAAGAGACTGTCCATCGTGCTTTGGATGCAGGCGTAAAGATGATGCTTCTACCTAATGTGGACGCCTCAACTATCACTCCGATGCTTGAATTGCACGAACAATGGCCCGACTGTATCCGAGTGATGATGGGCCTTCAGCCCGAGGAAGTCAAGGAAGACTACAAAGAGGTGCTGGCCACGATGGAAAAGGAGCTGGAACGCGGCATTTATATTGGAGTGGGGGAGGTCGGCCTCGATTTCTACTGGGACGCAACCTATGAGCATCAGCAACTTGACGCCTTTGAGACCCAACTGGATTGGGCAAAACAACTGGGCTTGCCGTTATCCATTCACTGCCGCAATGCCTTCGACAAGATGGTGAAAATCCTGGAAAAGAAGCAAGACGGCGGCCTGTGCGGCATCATGCATTGCTTCACGGGAACGGAAGAAGAAGCTAAAGTTTACCTTGAATTGGGCTTCCATCTTGGTTTGGGTGGTGTGACGACTTACAAAAATTGCGGTGTGAAAGAATTTCTTCCCAGTCTGCCTTTGGATAGAATCGTTTTGGAGACGGATGCGCCTTATTTGGCTCCTGTTCCCTGTCGAGGCAAGCGCAACGAGCCTGCGTTTCTTGTCCATACAGCGCAAAAGATTGCTGAAATCTTGCAGAAGTCTCTCGTGGATATCGCAGAGACTACTTCTGAGAATGCAAGGATGCTTTTTGGATTAGTCTAGATATTTAGGAAAAGAAAATAGGGTGACTAAATAGGTCTGGAATCCTGTCTGAGAATAGAGTATTTGGTAACAGAGCTCTATCCCCACCGAATAAAAAGAAAAAGGTGACTACTTTGCAGTCACCTTCTTCTTTTTTCTTGTTGCCAATATTTTTGTTATTTCACAAGATCAACAACCACGCGGCGGTCATATTCCGTAGGGTCAAGCTCCTTGATTCCACCAATCGGGATGATGATAATTTTGTCTTCGGGGAAACCCATCTTCAACAATTCTTGCATGATTCTTCTACAACGGTTTTCTGACAAGGTTTGGTTGTAGGAAGCAGTAGCTGTAGCACTGTCGCAAGAACCTCTTAAACGAATCCTATAGTCATTATCTGTGGCCACATTGACAATCTCTCGCAAGTTGACCAAGTCTCTGTTTGACATCAGTTGATATGAGTCGCGATGGAAGAAGATAGAGAATGGGTAGCAGGCCATTTCACCAGAGTTGATGAAGATAGTAACCGTATCAGGCTCGCAAGGAGGTTCTACCACACATGTGGTGGTATCGGGTTGATATAACTCATATATTCTGCTGAAGTAATAAGTGAGACCTAAAGCGGCAGAATACATGTTGTCGAATCTTTTCGGTCTGATATGATGCTCATTTTCAGCAAAGAAAGCAGGACCACCATCTTCAAATTCATGAGTCCAAGAATCTATGGTCCATCTGTAGAAATTCCATCTGATATCAAGGTTTAGGTCGAAATGTTCGCCAAGTTTGAAATTGTTAACTATACCAGCACCCAGTGATAATTCGAAGTTGGTACCGTCGATTTTTGTAAGGTCGTACCCGTTGTTGTAATTCATGTAATAGATGATATTCTGAGTAAGGAACATACGACTGGAAGTCAATGCTCCACCAGCACTGGCATATAGCACAGGTGTCCAAATCCTATCGGGGTTATAATAGCCTTGGAAAAAGTCAATCGGACTTACCATGAATTGGGCCGATAAGCACTGGTAATGCATCGAAGTTTTGTACACTGTCATACCATTTGCGGTTTCAACCACTTCAGGATTGTCACCATAAAGGAATTGGATATGAGGTAAATTGGGGTGTCTTCCATTGATGAAGCTACTAATCACTGTGTTGTCGTATGACAATCTGAAAGCCGTTTTGTGGTTAATCCACTTTCCGAAATTGGCTGTAACACCAAAATGGGGTTGATCCCAATAAACTTTGGTGTAACTGTTTGTAAAACCCTCAGGCATTCTCATACTTCCTTGCCACCAATTTATGGTTGCATCTGCTGAAACGAACCAGTTTCTGCGCCATCTTGTTGTCAGATACCGAACAGAATCAACATGTCCCTCTGCTATCACCGATGAAGAAAAGGCAAGTAATGTGATAAGCGTGATAAATACTTTTTTCATTATGTTGTTGTTTTGCTTCTATTTGTCTGTTTTATTGATAATTAAATCCTTTAATGAGCTCAAAAGCGCGGCAAAAATAGTCATTTTTTCTTTATTAGTAATAGAATAATGAAAAAAAAGACATTTTTTGCTGAAAATAAGCGATTTATTTTGTCGAAAGCCTTTCCAAAGTATTCAAAACAAGTTTTTTGACGTATGGGTGATAGTCCGTGGCAAATTTTTCGGTCACGCGGTTGGCGACGACCACGCAAATGGTCAGACAGTTGTGTCCCATCATTTTGCCGAGTCCATACAGTGCCGACGATTCCATTTCGAAGTTGCACACACGCCAGCCTTGATAGTTGAAGGCTTCAATTCTGCGGTTGTTTTCGGGATAGGCGAGATGCATTCTTAGTGTGCGGCCTTGTGGTCCATAGAATCCTGGCGCTGTGGCTGTTATGCCTTGATAATAACCTTCTGCCAAACGGTCGAACAACTCTCTTGAGCCTTCCACTGCATAAGGGAGGGGCAGGTCTTTGGGGTAATCCATCTGCTCGATGAAGGCATCACGCATGGCGATTTCGTTCACTTCTTTGTGCTTTTCGTAGAAATAGAGTAGGCCATCCAAGCCAATTGCATAACGGGTCGCTACATAATTGTCTTCCACTTCTATTTCAGGCTGAAGTGCACCACAAGTGCCGAGCCGAATCAAATTCAGTGAGCGATGTTCCTCTTTGGGCATTCTTGTCTTCAGGTCAATATTGGCCAAGGCATCAAGTTCGTTCATCACAATGTCAAGATTGTCGGTGCCCATGCCGGTAGAGAGCGCTGTGATACGTTTGCCATTGAAATAACCGGTGCGGGTGATGAGCTCACGGTTCTGTCGTTTCACCTCTATCTTGTCGAAGAACGAGGCAATCAGGTCGACCCTGCCAGGGTCGCCTACCATAATGATGTCGTCGGCGAGTTGGTCAGGATGGAGGTTCAAGTGGTATATTGCACCCTCATTATTGAGGACAAGTTGCGATGCAGGAATAGGTTGATTCATATCTTTTTCATTTTGAAGCTGCAAAGATACGAAATATTTTGAAATGACGTTTTTTTCGTAATGATAGCCGAAAAATGACCTATCTTTGCGCAAATTTGATTGAAGATGAAAGAAATACTCATAAAGAATATCTCGATTGGTGACGAACTACTTATTGGTCAGGTGATTAACACCAATGCGGCCTGGCTCGGTGAACACTTGTCGGAGGCTGGTTTCCAACTGGATTCTATAATAACAATAGGTGATTCCGAAAAGGCCATCCTTGATGCTTTCGATGCTTGCATGGATGCTGACCTTGTCTTGGTCACAGGTGGATTGGGACCTACTGCCGACGACATCACTAAACCAACGGTATGCAAGTTCTTTGATACTGAACTTGAGTTTTGTCAGGCGGCTTATGACAACTTGGTCTCCTTGTTCAAGCGTCGTGGCTTCCAGATGAGTGAGCGCAACCGTGGTCAGGCGATGCTGCCGAAGTCGTGCGAGTATATTCCAAACACCTACGGCACGGCACCTTGCATGTGGCTGGAAAAGAAAGGGGTAGCTTTTGTGTTTATGCCCGGTGTTCCGTTCGAAATGAAGGGCATCTTCACTGATGAACTTCTGCCTCGCATCAAGGAACGTTTCCAAGCCATTCCCTACGAAAAACGAGTCATCATGACCACGGGCATAGGCGAGTCGTTTTTGGCCGACAAGATAAAGGATTGGGAAGATGCTTTGCCTGAGTTCCTTTCTTTGGCCTATCTTCCACAATATGGCATGGTGCGCCTGCGCTTGAGCGGCAGGCACGAGGATGCACAGATGCTTCATGAGACATTGGACCATGAAGTGGCAAAACTTGTACCCTTAATTTCCGAGTACATCTTTGCCATGCAAGACCAACCCATTGAACGCACGGTTTTCGACTTGCTAAAAAACAAAGGTATGACTTTCGCTTCGGCGGAGAGTTGTACGGGTGGCAACATTGCTCATGTCATCACATTGATTCCAGGTAGTTCGGAGGTGTTCAAGGGGACGGCGGTCACATACGCTACACCGATGAAAACTAAAGTGCTGAGTGTACCAGCCGAGATGATTGAAAAGTACGGTGTCGTAAGTCAGGAAGTAGTGGAAAGTATGGCTATAGGTGTTCGCGACCTGATGGAAGCCGACTTCGGCGTGGCCACTACGGGTGTTGCGGGACCAAGTGGTGGAACTGAGGAAAATCCTGTAGGCACAGTGTGGATAGGTGTGGCATCGCCTTCGAGTGTCGTTTCCAAACGCTTCAACTTCGGTAAGGACCGCGAGAATGTCATTAACCGCGCCACGATAGCGGCGTATGAGATGCTTCGGCAACAGATAATCGATTAACCCAAGCCCCGTAGGGGCGAAAGATAAGCAGGTGACGTAAGTCCTTGCATTTAACACACATAGAACATGAACAGAATACTAACCATCCTCGCCATCTGCCTGATGATGGCCTCCTGTCAAAAAAACGATCCTGCCTATAAGGCTAAACTTGACATTACCCCAAAACCCTATAACCTCGAATTTGACCGTTACGAAGAGGTGCTCTTCAACTTGGATACCAATGATTTCCAGGTGGAGCTGATGAATGTCCAAGACCGCTACCGTGTGTTCCTCAGTGGTGACCTCAACAATCTTGATGCGGTGCAATACCTAAAGGATTTCGCCACCGACCCGTTCAGCATCACACTTTATGAAAATGTGAAGGCCGTTTTTTCCGACTTGAAACAAATTGAACCTGTGGTTGAGGATGTTTTTGCGCATTTCCATTACTATTATCCTGAAATTGAACTGCCTAAAAAGGCTTTTACTTGCATCACAGGAGTTCACCCTGATGAGCCACCTGTTCAAATCATCGATGACCAGCTGGTGATCTCCTTGGATTGGTATCTTGACGATGAAGAGTTATATGACCAAATCGGAATGCCAAGATACATGTCGTTGCGTAGGAATGTGTCGACTTTGGCAAAGGAAGTTGCCGAACAGCTTTATATGTATTACCTCTACGAATGGCGCAAGCAAGGTCAGATTGTAGGCGAGATGGTGTTTTACGGTCGCCGCGATTTTTTTGTTGAGGCGATGTGTCCCGAGTTGCCCGACAGCGTATTGCTCGGCTATTCGTCGAAACAATGGCAGTGGGCTGTGGAAAACGAAGGACAAGTGTGGGCCGATATTGTAGGCAACCGCCGACTTTATGATGCAAGTTTGGATGCCTACATGATGTTTTTCGGGGATGGGCCTTTCACTCAAGCCTACAGTAACGATGCGCCTTCGCGTTTGGGCGAGTTCTTCGGCTTGAACATTTCACGCTCTTATTTCTCGAACAATGAGGTTTCGCTCCAGGATCTGATGCAACGCAAGGATTTGCAGAATGTTTTCCAGGATTCGGGCTATAAGCCGAGGAAATAGTTTAGAGTTGAGTGTTTAGAGTTTAGAGTAGGGGCAGACCTATGTGTCAGTCCATTAATTTTTATATTATTGAATATCAAAAACATATCCGACAGCAAACGACAACAAACGACTACTGTCGACTACAAACGTTTAATCAACGGCTTTTTCTTGACAAGGGTTGCATCTTTGCGGCATGAAACTTTAAAAACAAAGTATTATGCTAGTAAAGACATTTGGATGTGCCCTTTTCGGCATCGAAGCAATTCAGGTCACCATTGAGGTGAACATCGACAGAGGTATCAACTTCTATCTGGTCGGCCTGCCCGACAATGCGGTCAAAGAAAGCCAACAACGTATTGAGGCCGCCATCATTAATTTAGGATATTACTATCCTCACAAGAAAATCGTCATCAATATGGCGCCTGCCGACATCCGTAAGGAAGGCTCTGCCTATGACCTGCCGATTGCCATCGGAATTATGGCAGCATCGGAGCAGGTGAATGGGGATTTGTTGGAGCAGTTCATCATCATGGGCGAGCTCTCACTTGATGGTACACTCAAACCTATAAAGGGTACTTTACCCATTGCTATCAAAGCGAAACAAGACGGTTTCCGTGGACTCATCGTCCCCAAATCCAATGCACGTGAAGCTGCTGTAGTGGAAGGTTTGGAAGTGTATGGTGTGGATAATATCCATGAGGTAGTCTCCATTCTGAATGGAGAGAAGCAAATCCAACCTGTGACTATTGACATAGCGGAGTCATGGCAAGATACCAGCTGTGAATTCGATTTCAGCGATGTGAAAGGGCAGGAAAACATTAAGCGTGCTTTGGAGATTGCGGCCGCTGGTGGACACAATGTCATTCTTATCGGTCCTCCTGGCAGCGGCAAGACCATGTTAGCCAAGCGCATGCCCACCATCCTGCCTCCTTTGACGATGGCTGAAGCCCTTGAAACCACCAAAATCCATTCCGTTGCGGGATTGATTGGCCGTAATGCCGCGTTAGTGCGTACGAGACCTTTCCGGAGCCCGCACCACACCATTAGCGATGCTGGTTTAGTGGGCGGTGGCACATATCCACAACCTGGTGAGATATCACTTGCACATAACGGTGTGCTCTTTCTTGACGAGCTCCCTGAATTCAAACGTACTGTCCTCGAAGTGATGCGTCAACCGATGGAGGATAGGATAGTAACGATTTCACGAGCCAAGATGACCGTTGACTTCCCTGCCAATTTCATGATGGTGGCGGCTATGAATCCCTGCCCCTGTGGCTATTACAACCATCCTGATAAGGAGTGCACCTGCAAGCCAGGTATGGTGCAACAGTACCTTAATCGCATCAGTGGGCCTTTGATGGATCGCATCGATCTGCATGTCGAAGTCGTGCCAGTCGCCTATAAGGATTTATCATCGAAGAGCAGCGGTGAGCCAAGTGCAGTGGTGCGCGAGCGTGTCATCAAGGCAAGGAAGATACAGGAGGAACGCTATGCCGAATATCCCACCATCCATGCCAATGCACAAATGACCTCGCAACTCATCCAGAAATATTGCGAGTTGGACGAAGATTGTCGCACCATCCTAAAAAATGCCATGAATCGCTTAGGACTCTCGGCCCGTGCATACGATAGGATTCTCAAAGTCTCTCGCACTATTGCCGATTTAGACAGCAGCGAAAACATTCAGACGGGACATCTCGCCGAGGCAATAAACTATCGTAGTTTGGATAGGGATAATTGGGGGAGTTGATATGGAGTATTATCATGGAAGTCTCTTGAGAACCCTCAATTTGTGCTTATAAAATAAGAGAGCGATTGAAATCGCTCTCTTTGAACTGGCAGTCGGAGTTGAACCGACAATAATCTCACCTTAATGGCGTGAAGCTACCCGTTGCGGTCATCGACCAGTATTTCATTGCTGCAAAAGTACACATTTTTCGTGAAAGAGCAAGTGTTGAATATAAATAAACTCAAAATATTTGTTTTTACTTGAATTAGTGTCAAAATGTGTAACTTTGCACACACGAACAATACATACAAACTATGCTACAAAAAGGAACGAAAGCCCCTTACTTTGAAGGGCAAGACGAAAACGGAAACCTTGTCAAACTGACGGATTTCGCCGGAAAGAAACTGGTGCTTTATTTCTATCCCAAGGACAGCACACCGGGCTGCACCGCTGAGGCCTGTGACCTGCGCGACAACTACGAGCGTTTTCTGTCGTTGGGCTATAATGTGCTGGGCGTCAGCCGCGATAGTGCCAAGTCGCACCAAAACTTCATTGCAAAATATAACCTGCCTTTCCACCTCATTGCCGACACCGACTTGACCATCCTGAAAGCCTACGAGGCTTGGGGTGAGAAAAAGATGTACGGCAAGGTGACCGAAGGAACGCTGCGCACTACCTACGTCATTGATGAACAAGGTGTTATCGTTGATGCCATAGGCAAGGTGGACACGAAGAACCATACGGCACAAATACTTTAAGTCATGAGATATTACGTTGTTGATGCCTTTACCGACCAACCCTTCGGCGGCAATCCTGCGGGTGTGGTGCTGCTCGAATCAGAACAGTTCCCCGAAGAGAAATTAATGCTGCAAATCGCTGCCGAGTTGCGTTATTCGGAGACTGCTTTCATCAGGCGACACTCCGATAAGGAGTTTACTGTCCGGTATTTCACGCCCAAAGCCGAAGTGGAGCTGTGTGGCCATGCTACCATAGCGTCGTTCTATTTGTTGCACCATGAAGGGTTAGCGTCGGGTCAATGTCTTTGCCACACGCTTGCAGGTGATTTACGCATCGAAGCAGGGGAGAGGGTGATGATGCAGATGGCCATGCCGCGTATTGTGGCTACTGTCGAAGAAACGGAAGAAATCTATAAGGCATTGGGCGTCAATGATTACCATCCTGTTATGCCTATACAAATTGCCTACTCGGGCCTTCCCGATTTGATGATTCCCTTGCCCGATGTGAACACTTTGCAGGCCTTGAATCCCGACATGGAAGCCATTACTGCCATCACCAAGAAATATGATGCGGTCAGTTTCCATGTCTTTGCATTCGCCAACGACAGCTACACAGCCCATGTCCGCGACTTTGGGCCATTGTACGGCGTGCCCGAGGAATCGGCCACTGGTACCGCCAATGCGGCATTGACCTTCTATCTGCAACATAACGGATGCCTTGGCGCCGAAGCGGAATGCGCCTTCATGCAAGGTGAGGCCATGGGTCGACCCTCTGTGGTGGCCACACAAATCCGAAAGGATGGCACCATCTATGTGGGCGGCACGGCGGCGATTGTGGCGAAAGGAGAATTGTGTGTTTAGCTTATGTCGGAGCTGAAAACCATATTGTCCGGCAGAATCAGCGGAAGCGACGCCCGAGCCTTGGCTGTTGGCGACTTCAAGGAAGAACTGTTTCAGTTGCTCTTTGACCCTGACAAGCGTACTTCCGATAATGCCGCCTGGGTGATGACACACCTGCCCAAAACCGCAGATGCCTGGTTGGCCAAAAGGCAAAATACCCTTATCGATGAAGTCATGCGGACCACCAGCACCACCAAGCGCCGTCTCATCATGAACCTATTGGAAAGAACACCTTTTGAACCGGACAATATCCGCACCGACTTCCTCGATTTCTGCTTCAACACCATGCTTTCCAATGAGCCCATCGGCGTGAAGTCTCTGGCCATTAAGCTTACTTATGCGCAAAGCAAATTCTATCCCGAACTGCTCGAAGAGTTCAACACGGCACTCCAAATGATGGAGCCAGAGGTGCTGCCGGCCGCGTTGAAACATATTAGGGGAAAGATGCTGAAAAAATGATATCTTTGCACTTTCAGAAATAGTCAAACCATGAATAATCAATTCACTATCCGTCCTGCGAAGCCCGAAGAGGCAGGCCTCGTCCTTGAATTCATCAAAAAACTCGCCGTGTATGAGAAATGCGCCGATGAAGTTGTGGCCGACGAAGCCACCATCTATCATTCCCTTTTTGTGGAGCATGCTGCCGAGGTGGTCTTTGCCGAGGAAGACGGCGCGGTCGTTGGATTCGCTTTGTTTTTCCACAACTTCTCCACCTTTGTCGGGCGCAAGGGCCTTTATCTGGAGGATCTATTCATCCTTCCCGAGAAACGCGGTCGGGGCTATGGCAAGGCATTGCTGAAATACCTAGCCAAGATCGCTGTGGAGCGCAACTGCGGCCGCATGGAATGGATCTGCCTTGATTGGAACAAACCCGCCCTGACCGTTTACCGCAGCATCGGTGCCGTGCCTATGGACGAATGGACCGTGCAGCGTTTGGATGAAACGGCTTTGCGAAAATTCGCTTTGGAGGATTGAATATGGCTACATACCTTTATCCGACACCAGAAGGTTTCGATGACCTTTTGATGAGCACCGACGGCAAGGCGCTGACAGGCCTTTGGTTTGCAGGTTCGCGAGATGAAAACAAACATCCATTGGGCGTTGTAGTGACGCGGCGCGCCACGTCTCTACCTCCTGTAATCCATGATACCTATCGTTGGTTGGACCTCTATTTCACAGGCCATCAGCCCGATTTCACACCAGCTTACCGCATGGAAGACTTGACACCATTCCGCAAGGTAGTGTTGGATATCGTGTGCGAGATACCATTTGGGCATACACTAACTTATGGAGAAATCGCAAAACGGTTGAAAATCAATTCTGCACAGGCGGTAGGTGGTGCAGTGGGATGGAACCCCATTTGCCTCATTGTGCCCTGCCATCGCGTGATGGGCGCTAATGGAAACCTCACAGGCTATGGAGGAGGCATGCACAACAAAATCGCGTTGCTGAAACTGGAAGGATGGTGGAAATAGCGTGTTGTGTCTTATTCGAAACCAAAGAATTCTTTCAGTCCTTGCTTTTCTTTTAATTCATCTGGCGTGAAACCATAGTGTGAAGCCGCCGAAAGCGTCACCACGTTTTCAAGGAACTCGTCGTAGGACAATTCGAACCATTCTTCGGGGATGTCGGTGTGGATAGTGCCGCCGTCGTTGTGGCCGCCGCCCCACCACCAGGATTCATCGAGTGCCGCCTCATAAGTGCCATCGTCCATCTTTACGAAGGCATACCAGGTGGTCCATTCTCTCATTCCTTCCGGTGTTTTTTCACCTTCATAATGCGGAGCGGAATGGTCTTTGTCCGAGTAGCCTGGTTGCCCTTTATTGGCATCATGTCGATACACCCAAAAACGCTCGTTGGTCTCATTAGGAATCCTTTCCAAAGTAAGGCCGTCACAATGATATATGGATCTCTTCCTGCCCTTTACCCTATTTTCAGCCGTCATCATCTTCGTGATGGCAGCGATAGGTCTCTTTGTGTCTTTGTCTTTCAACAGACCTTTTTTTTCAAGGAGGTCCTGGATGGGCTCCAGTTCATTTTTCCAACTGTTGACATAATACCTGCAAGTATTGTCTTCGTAAACGTAATAACTGCCCACAAATAGGTCGTTGTAGGTGATTTTGTAATGATCAACAAGCCAACCCATAGTTTTATACTGTTTAAATAATAATCCTATTTCCTTTTCGAATGTTGATGGTGTCTGGCATAATACACGAGGCAAAAATATGAAAAAGTTGTGTGATTTCCGAAATAATATTAGTTTTGCACCCAATACATTGAAGTTTAATCCAATAACACTTATTGCCATGAAGAAACTATTTGCTCTCGCTGTTCTGCTGACGGCTTTGGCTGGGGCATTTGCCCAACCTGCCCATTACATCACTTTCAACGGTACTGACCAATACATGCGTATCCCGCATCACGAAGACTTCAACATCGCTGCCGACCAAAGCTTCACGGTCACGGGGTGGGTGCGCAACGAGACCTATACCAGTTATCCACGCTATGTCTGCAAACGCGATATGTCGGTGCAAGGTGCCGGCAGTGAACGCACGGGGTATGAGTTCTTTGGCACGGGTAGTGCAGGACAGTCCTTGGGACTTAATACGCCAACAGCCACATCGGGTCATGCCTTGTCGATCTATACGGGTGTCACGGTGCCTGCAGGGGAGTGGATGCATTTTGCACTGGTCGTGGACCGCACCAACAACGAGATTCGTATTTATCACAACGGACAGACCAACAATAACTGGGCAGCGGCAGTTAACGATTGGGCTGTGACCAACATGCATGACTTGTTTATAGGGGCAGGCAACAGCGGTGGACAGCCAACTAATTTTTGCAATGGCTCGTTCGGCAACGTGAGATTCTACCATATGGCATTGGACGCCGACGAGATTAGTGTTGACATGAGTGCGGATGATTTGTATGATCTGCATCCTGGTATGGCAAATCATTTAAAAGCAGCCTATGATTTTTCAACCGTTTGGATTGGCAACAACATGTTGGCCGACCTCTCAGGCCAAGGTCACGATGCACAGATGGTCAATTTCAACTTTGGTGGCGCTGAAATCTTGAATGTCACCTTGACGCAAGACACACGCAAGGCAGGTCGTGGAAACGCTAACGATGTGTTGCTGAAAGCAGCAGTTTCGTTTGGCGGCGAGAATGCCTTGGTTGGATTGCAATCCATGGTGCTCAACCTTGAAGGGACGACGGACCTGAGCGATGTCAGGGAGATTAAGGTGTATTCCACGGGTACGGTCAATGCTTTCGATGAGCGTCATCCTCAAAATGCCACATTGCTTGGTAGTATAGAACCTGCTTCGAGTGACTTGACCTGCAACCTCGAAGGCAACCTCTTTACTGGCACCAACTACTTGTGGGTCGTGGCCCAGGTGGCAGACAATGCTACCGAAGGCAACATGATTGATGTTTCACTGAAGTCGATTACGACGACGGAAGAGACTTATGAATTGGCTAATCCTTCGCCCGCGGGTAGCCGCGAAATCATCCTTGCCCATACTTTGCTTTTGCGGCCAGGTGACTATAACTCAACGAATTATCGCATTCCTGCCGTCATCACCGCGAAAGACGGAAGCATCGTTGCGGTGACCGACAAGCGCAAATACAACGAAGGCGACCTGCCCGAGGACATCGACATTGTTTGTAACCGCAGCACTGATGGCGGTCACACCTGGAGTGAGCCTTACACCATCGCCTTGGGCACCGGTGTCAATCACGGTTTCGGTGACTGCGCCTTGGCGTGGAGCAACGATGACAACGGCCTCATCGCAGGCTTCGTGGGCGGTCCCGGCTTGTGGTATTCCACCCCATCGAATCCGATCCGCACCTATATCTGTAAGAGTTATGACAACGGTCAGACTTGGACGGAGCCCGAAGACATCACCCACTTCATCTTTGGTGACAACTGCATTATCCCCGAACAGCGCACATGGCGCGCCTCATTCTTTGGATCGGGCAATGGCTTGCGCACCTCCACGGGTCGTATCATGTTCGTGGCCGCCATCCGTGAGACTACAGCACAGGTACTCTACAACCATGCCGTTTATTCCGATGACAACGGCCAGACCTGGCATGTGTCGGGTCGTGCCTCCACCTCGGGTGACGAAGCCAAGGTCACGGAGTTGGCCGACGGCCGCATCCTGATGAGCATCCGTCACGCGGGCAACCGCTGGTACAACATTTCCGAGGACGGTGGTGAGACTTGGCAGCCTACCACTTCCACTTGGTACGACATCACTGCGCCAGCCTGCAATGGCGATATGATTCGTTATACCTCCGAAAACCAAGGCCACGACAAGAACCGACTGCTGCATTCGGTGCCATACGGCAACTCACGCACCGATGTGACGGTCTATGTGAGCTACGACGAGGGTGAGACTTGGCCGGTGAAGAAGTGCATCGTGCCCTACAGCTCGGCCTATTCTTCGCTCTGTATTCTGCCCGATGGCACCATTGGACTCTATGTCGAGGAAGCCTACGCTGGCGCCTCGGGCTATTCGACGGTGTTCTACAACTTCAGCCTTGAATGGCTCACTGATGGTAACGACACTTTTGATCCAACAGGAGTTGTTGAGAATCAAATACAAACGGAGTCGTTGAAGGTTTATCCTGTTCCCGCCTCGTCTTTTGTCACGATTGAAGCGGAAGGAATGAAGACCATCAATGTCTACAATGCTTTGGGACAGCTCGTTAAAACGGTTTCGGTCAATGGCACTTCGGAGATTAAATTGGATATTTCCGAATGGGTTGCTGGGATATATTTCGTTGAAGGAATTGAAGATAATGGCTTCAAAAAAACTGGTCGGTTTGTGAAATGAATTTGGCGTTTTCCGCCCGTTTGCAAAGTTCTTCAATTATACAAATTCTATTATAGAAATTCTATAATTGAAACGATAATTCGGGAGCCAGTGGAACGGCAAGGCCTTCATCGTTACTTTCGCATTTCTAAATTGAACTTAGGGCCTTCGATGAGTGCTAAACCATTGACGTCGAAGGCAACAGACGTTTGGAAAGATTGTAAAACTCTGATTACTGCTTAACCCACTTACCCGAGGCAATTTTTTGGGTGTCTTGCCAGATTTCCCAAAGATAAAGCCCTGATTTCCAGTCGGCGGTGCTGATATTGGTTTGGAAGTCGAAAAGTTGTGCTTGAACCAAACGTCCTTGAAGGTCGTAGAAACGGATGACCGACCGCTCGAAGGGAACGGTAATAGTCACGGAGCCGTTGCCGGGATTGGGATACACCTTGCAGGCCTCGTTGTCCTTCTCTTCAACGGAATTATAGGTTGGGATTTCGGTATAAACATACTCAATCTCCATTTCGTTGTAGGAACCGCAACATTCATGCAAATCCTTTTCCTGCATGGACAGCAAAGGATTGTTGAAAATGGAAATGCTGTTTTTGAAAGGCTGATAGACATAAAAGAGAGTGTCGTCTTCATAATCCCAAGCCAACAAAGTTTCCTCGTTTTCTCTAAAAATCGAAATGTTCTTGCATAGGCCATTTGCATCATATACGTACAAAGCTTTCTTGTTGAGATTCCATTCGTTGCCCGACCATTCGCCCATCCGATGTTCCTCGATGCGACCTTCAAAATCGAAAACATTCACCAACTTGCTCGCATTGACCCATCGGCCGTCTTCCCAGTTTTGCTTGGTTTCGGTCTCCAATTCGCCATTGTCGGTGTAGGTGTAAGTCGTCAAAGTCAGGGGCGATGTTACCGAGTCTTTTTGGATGGAAATCAATCGGTAATCGTCATCATAACGATAGGTTTCAATGGAAATCACCTCATATTCTTTGGAGTACGGATGCTCATACATCGTTTCCTTTCTCGTCTTCCCATTGTCAAAATACTCGTAAGTCCAGTAACTCCAGAGAGAATCTGTTTCGTTGAAATAATAATTGTAATAGTCGAAGAACTCTTTCTTTTCAAGCCTGCCGTATGCATCGTATGTAAACCCATATCTGTAGGAGTGTGTTATCCCATACTCGTCTCCATCATGGTAGATGTTGCTTACTTTGTTGTTCTCATAATAGTATCTGAAGGTTTCAAAATATACAGGCTCGGTACCATTCTTGATTCGTATTTTCGTGAGAAAATCTCCGTCATAAGAATAAGTCTTGCCGGGATCACCATAGGCATAATTGAAAGTCTTGAGTTTTCCGTCGCCATAATAGCCGAAGTCTGCATACGACGAACTTAGCACGTCTCCAGAGGCGTCGTGTCTGGTCAATGTAATATGACTGGGTTGGGCGATGCTGTCGACAAGTGAACTAGCAAAAGAAGAACCCATAGCAAATGCGCAAATAAGTAAGGTGTTGATTATACGTTTCATTTTATCTGCTTTTTGTCGGTTAGTTTGATTAGTTTTGCTGACTTTATGTGCGACAAAGATACGTTTTTTTGTAAATGGCAAAGGTTTTGAACATAAAACGTTGTTTCAAAATTTTTCCGTACTTTTGCCGCTCAAATCGGGAGACCGATATAAAATTGTAATAAATTGAAAATCAGCTAAAATAATGAGTTTAAACATTTCAAAATTGAGAAACATCGGTATCGCTGCGCATATCGATGCTGGTAAGACTACGGTTTCGGAACGCATCCTTTTCTTCACGGGCGTCAACCGTAAAGTGGGTGAAACGCATGATGGACAAGCCACCATGGACTTTATGAAACAAGAGCAGGAGCGCGGCATCACCATTGCTTCGGCAGCTATTACTGCCCATTGGAACGGCTATCAGATCAACCTTATCGATACTCCCGGTCACGTCGACTTCACCGTCGAGGTGGAGCGCTCGTTGCGCGTCATTGACGGTATGGTGGCGGTGTTCTGCGCCGTGGGTGGCGTGGAGCCGCAGTCGGAGACGGTGTGGAACCAAGCCGACAAATACCGCGTGCCCCGCATCGCCTTTGTCAATAAGATGGACCGCACGGGTGCCGACTTCCAAGAGGTGGTCAACCAGATGCATAAATACTTGGGCGCCAACGCCGTGCCGCTGCATCTTCCCATCGGAGCAGAGTCCGATTTTGAGGGTATGGTCGACCTGGTGCAAATGAACTCGGTGCGTTTCATCGAGAAGGAACGCATCGTGGGTCCCATCCCGGAAAACATGATGGAGCAAGCCCAGGAAGCCCGCCGTAACCTCATCGAGAAGGTCGCCGACCTCGACGACGAAATCGCCGAGCTTTACCTCGAAGACAAAGAAATCCCGACCGACAAACTGATGGCCGCCATCCGTCAGGCCACCATCAAACTGATGATGGTGCCGGTGCTTTGTGGTGCTGCTTATAAGAATAAAGGTATCCAGCTCCTTTTGGATGCCATCGTCGACTACCTGCCTTCGCCCAACGACCTGGGTGCTGTCATCGCGCACGACCCCGCCAATGAGGAGAAGACCTACCGTCGCAACCCTTCTGAAAATGAGCCTTTCTCGGCCTTGGCCTTCAAGCTCATCAACGACCCGTATGTGGGCCAGCAGACCTTTATCCGTATCTTCAGCGGCAAGCTGACCAACGGCATGAGCGTCTACAACACCAACAAGCTGAAGAGTGAGCGCGTGGGCCGCATCTTCCGCATCAAGGCGAAAGAACGCGAGGAAATCAACGAGGCCAGTGCGGGCGAAATCGTGGCTCTCGTGGGCATGAAATACACCAAGACGGGCGACACGCTCTGCGATGAGGAACAACCTATCTTGTTGGAATCCATCAATATACCGCCTGCGGTCATCGAGATGAAGGTCAACCTCGACGACAAGAAGAACCGCAGCAAGTTGAGCGAGGCCTTGGCCAAGCTCTGCAATGAAGACCCATCGTTCCACGCCCACTTCGACGAGGAGACGGAAGAGACCATCATCGCCGGCATGGGCGAGTTGCATCTGGAAATCATCGTCGACCGCCTGAAGGAAGAATTCAAGGTGCCGGTCACGGTGGGCGCGCCTTCGGTGTCGTTCCGCGAGACCATCACCGCACCTTTCGAGTGCAACTACCGCTATGTGAAGCAGACCGGCGGCAAGGGCCAGTTTGCCCACACCGTCATCCGCTTCGAGCCTAACCCGGGCGGCGGTTTCGAGTTCGTCGACATCACCAAGGGCGGCGTCATTCCGAAAGAATACATCCCTTCAGTGCAAAAGGGTCTGGCAGCGGCCATGAACAAAGGTCCTTTCGCAGGTTATCCCGTCGTCGATGTGAAGTGTGTCCTCGTGGACGGCAGCTCGCACCCCGTCGACTCCAGCGACATGGCCTTCCAACTTTGCGCCCAGATGTGCTTCAAGCAGGCCTTCATGAAAGCCAGCCCCGTGCTGCTTGAGCCTGTGATGAAGGTCGAGATCAACACGCCCGATGACTACATCGGCAATGTGACGGGCGACGTCAACAAGCGCCGTGGTCGCATCGAGGCCATGCGTCGTTTCCGTAAGGGCTCTCAGAAGCTGGATGCCTTTGTCCCGTTGATGGAGATGTTCGGCTATGCCACCGCCTTGCGCAACCTCACCTCCGGCCGCGCCAACTATTCGATGGAGTTCCACCAGTACATGCCGACGCCGAAGGACAAGCAGGAAGAGATTGTCAAGATGCGGAACGAGAAGGAGTAGTTTGAGATTCCCCTTGCGGGGAATGGAGAACCATTGTGATGTTAAAAGGCGGCGGCTTGTGGAATTTACGAATGTCAAGCGTTACATGCCGCCGCTTGATAATCACAGAATAACCTCCATTCCCGTAGGGAATCTCATTATGTCTGGGACGTTGCCTTTCGGCAGCGTCTTTTTTTTTGATTACACATTTTGTGTTACACATTTTATGTAACATATTTTGTGTAATTTCATTGGTTTTTGGGCGATTTTTTCGGAAGTCGCCCATTTTTCATAGGGACAAAATTTTGTCCATGTCCAATTTACATTATTGATTTCCAATAAAATAAATTTGGACAATCCAAAAAAGCATGGACAAAACCGAGAGGCTCCCCAAAAACCTCTTGACAAGCGTTTTTTCTGTATATTTTTGCATCGACGGACATGGGACTGGGGGCAATACCCTTACTCCTTTACCGTCATGGCGGAGGTACATCCGCCATCTCCTGAGCGCGAAGACGGATCCATTTCGTTCAGGAGATTGCGGGTCAAGCCCGCAATGACGGCAAGGGGTGAAAGTCTCGAAGTCCCGAGTCAAAAATAGAACGCCTATGAAAGCAACACTAAAATCACTCATCCTAACGACCCTCGCGCTCGGCGTGATGCTGTCCTCATGCGACACTCCCGCCAAACGCCTGCAGCAGGCGCGTGCCTTATATGAAGAAGGTACCGAACTGCGCCAGCAACGCCTCTCGGAAGAGGCCACCGAGTGTTTCCTGCAAGCCCTCACGCTGATGCAAGGCTGCGAGACAACCACCGAAAACCTCCGCCTCGAAGGTCAACTCAAGGACAATCTTGGCGCGATGTACAACAAACACGGCCTCTTCGACGATGCCCTCAAGATGCACTGCGAAGCCATCGCGTGCTTCCGCCAAATCGACGACTCCACTGCCGTGATGACCACGATGCGCAACTGCGGTCGTGTGGCGAAGTCGTTGGAGCAGTTTGCCCAAGCCAAGCGTTATTACGACACGGCCTTCAGCATCGCCACCTTATTAAACGATAAGGCTATGCAGAGCGACATCTACCTGGAGATGGGCCGCGACTACTACCTGCCCGTGGGCAATTATCCTGAAGCCATGACTTGCGTTCGCCGTGCCTTGGAGGGCGAGCTTGATGACAACAACACTGACATCGCCAACATGACGATGGGTGTATTATATTACTACACAGATAACTACGCTGAAGCTAAGCCTTACCTCGAAGCCGCCCTCCGCAGCGAGCGCGCTGGACTAAAGATGTCGGTGTACCAAACGCTCTACGCCATCGCCTACAACGAAGGTCATCTCGAGCAGGCCATGGAATACCAAGACCTCTTCACGCAAAATATGATGCAGGCCGACAAGGAACATGCCTCCGACAACCTTCAACGCCTCAAGGCCGAATACGAACTGAAGGCCCAAAAGAGTGAGATGGAGAGTCTGCTCCGCAACCGCAGCCTCAAACTCTGGCTCATCATTGCGGCAGCCGTGATTGCCCTGTTGGTCATCGTGCTGATTGTGAGGAAGAAGGTGAGCGATCACAAGTTGGCCGTGGAGCAGTTCCGTAGCCAGGTGGAACGCGACCAAAATCGCATCCACGAGTTGGTAAGCGATATGGAGAACCTCATCCGCACCAACGACGACCTGCGCCGCGACCGTCAGACACTCTCGCAAAAAGACCTGCTGATGACGAGCAAGATCATGGGACGCAACAAGGTCTACACCACAGCGCAGAGCCTTGGCGACCAGGTGACCGCCGACACGATGAACTTCGCCCTCAGCGACGATGACTGGGCCGACTTCATCAGCCTCACCGACTTGGTGTACGACGGCTTTTCGCAGCGTCTCTTGGAACTCTATCCCAAACTCGGCAAGTGGGATGTGCGCATCTGCTGCCTCTCCAAGAACGGCTTTTCCAACCAGGTGATTTCCATCCTCTTGGACACCCAGACCGAGTCGTATTACCGCCGCAAGACCCGCATCAAGCAGATGAAGATGAACCTCATGGACGACACACGGACGTTTGAGGAAATCGTGAATGCGGTTTAATCAAATCATGAATCTATAAATTTTAAATTTTGAATTTTGAATTAAATAACAATTAAATACTTAGACCTATGAAAAAGTTATTTTTAACCTTAGCAATCCTGCTCGCCTTCGCCCTTGGTGGCATGGCGCAGCAAGGCAGTTTCGCACCTCAAGGCGCGGAGTGGTATTTCAATGTCGGCACCTTCATGAACAGCCCCATCACTTATTATCGGATGGCTGTGGAAGGCGACACCCTCATCCAAGGGCATATTTGCAGCATCATCACCCGACCTTTTTTTGGTGGCAACGGCGACGTGCAGTATGTTTATGAAGAAAACCACAAGGTGTATTGGTATAACCAGACTTTGCAGGCCTTCACCACACTTTACGACTTCGATGCCGAAGTGGGAGAATCTTGGATTTGTGAAGTGGATTCCTGTTCTTTCGAGATACAGGTGCAATCCGTTGAGGAGGAGACATGGGAAGGCCATACCTATCGTGTGCAGCATGTGTATGCCATAGGAGGAGACGAGTATTACAATTCGTTCTTCTATTCTGGCGAAGGAACCATCATTGAAGGCATCGGCGAAATAAATGGACTGTTCCCTTATCCAGGTGCATGCATTGGTGAGATTTACTGTGGTAATTCCATAGATTACTTGCGCTGCTATCTTGTTGACGGTGAGATGCTTTATCACGAAGGCTCGTATAATTGCGACCAACAATCCTACTGCTGGGACGGCACGGTGGCCGAAGCATACGCTGGCGGTAACGGCACTGCCGAAAATCCCTATCAAATTGCCACTTCGGAACAACTGGCTTTGCTCGCCTATGAAACCAACAACGGCACTGGTAGCGATGCCTATTATGAATTGGTGGCGAACATCAATCTGCAAAGGTGCGAGGGCGGAACGATACAGTGGGTCTCCATCGGAACCGCAACCAATATGTTCATGGGACATTTCAACGGCAATGGCTATAGTATCCTGAATCTGAATCAGTTCATCGGCGATGGGGATTTGCAGCCTGTGGGTGGCTTGTTTGGCTACACCGATCATGCCGTAATCAGCAATGTCCGATTGGTGCAATGCAGTATCAGAGGAAATGGACAATATGTAGGCGGTTTGGTGGGCTATGCCGGTCTGAGCAACATTTCCAATTGCAGCATCACCCAGTCTTCTGTCAAGACCGAAGCAGGCGTGGCTGGCGGTTTGGTGGGTTGTGCTGACATGCCTTTTGGTACGGGTTTCTATCCAACGGACATAGAGTTTTCTTATCTCACCAACTGTCTCACTGACGTAGCAACATGGATTGAAGGCTCCGATTGCGCTGGCGGTATTGTGGGTAAAGTTAACAAGAATGATGGCCGCAATCCTTGGGTGATTGCCGATTGTAGGGTATGGGATGATGGCTATACGGCAGGGTTTTCAGTGACCAGTGATGGCGACGCTGGTGGCATTGTCGGGTGGTTTCGCAATGGCTCAATTTCGGGTTGCCTGAATCAGTTTGTGGTGACGGGTGGTAACCCTGGCACAGGTGGTATTGCAGGAACAGCGGATTTGGTTACGATCAAGAACTGCATCAACCAAGGCGAGATTTCTGGTGGATTTGCCACTGGTGGTATAGTCGGTTATGGTGATGGTAATATGAATGTGACTTCTTTAGATATTATCGATTGTGTCAACGAAGGCTCGGTTACGTGTCACGATATGGGACAGCATGCTTTCGTAGGTGGTATCGTTGGCCTCTGGGGCTCCAAAATCATCCGTTGTGTCAACAAAGGCGATGTTATGGGAATAGTTAAATCTTCAGGCTTTGTGGGTGGCATCGTTGGAGATTGTGTTGGCATTGTGGCCAATTGTTATAATCGTGGTAATGTGACGGCAACTGTGGATGATTCTGTTGTGAATCCCGAATTGCTGTTTGTCGGAGGTATCTCTGCAACGCCAGACCCAACGATTTACAATGTCTATAATACCGGTGTGGTCAATGGTCCCGAATTGCCTGCTTCCGTCATTCACGACTATGGTAATATTATTGGTCGTGGACTCGAAGACAGCCACTATCTCAATGCCTATTGGCTTGATGATGACGTCTTGTCGGCTTGTGGCAATGTCAACGAACCTGAATTGCATGGCTCCACGGCTTTCGTACAGGGTGCAACCTCTACTTCTTGGACACTCAACGATGCCCAATACGGTACCACTGACCTTTTGGAAGCCTTGAATTTTGGTGCAGCCGTTGTACTTGATTCGGTGCCAAGCTATCCTCACATTTGCACATGGATGGAAGATATGGAAGGTACCAATGATGGTTTTCCGGTTTTTGGGCCTTTCAGTGCAGGGGATGACATGCTTGAAGCCTATTGCGAAGCACCATTTAACTTTTTCGGTAGCCCGACCACCGACCAAGGCATTTACGGTGCACAACTTTGGTGGAACAAACCTTTCGCAAGCCATTGGTTCCATTACGATGAGAAACCTTATGCAGGGTCTGCTGAAGCTTTTGAGTGGGGAATTCGCATTCCAGGTGAGGAAATTCATGCAGGAGACATGTTGACGCATGTGGCTTTTTATAAGGTTGGAGGCCAAAATGAGGCTACACAATATGATTTCGCATTCAGTGGTGGTGAAACGGAACCTGAAAACTTGGAATTCCTTGCTTGGAATTCGGTGTTGGTTGAGCCTGGTCCTGATGAATGGGTGATGGTCAAACTGCGTTATCCCATCATCTGTGAAGAAGGAAGGAGTCTGTGGATTGTGATGAGAGCTCCCTTTATCGCAGGCAACAAAGCCCCTTATTGTCAGACTTCGGGCAATCCTGATGCGCGTTGGGTGAGCCTTATAGGAGGTTGGTACGATTATCTGGCCGTGGAAGGCACAGGCGGCGATTGGATGATTCGAGGTTATTTCACCAATGATATGGGGTATCAGGAGGCTGGCTACAATGAAGATCTCGACCATTACAACATCTATCGAGGCAGCTCTTTGGACGAAATGGAGAAAGTTGCCGAGGTAGGCAGAGACGCAGAGGAGTATTTCGACACCTTGGAGCAGCCTTTTGGCGACTACTATTACCAACTGACCGCTTCCTATACCGATGGACGCGAGTCGGCGCCTGCCAAAAGGAGTGAGAATCCTCACAGTCCAGACTATGTGTATTTCCACGTCGGGAACATGTCTTCGCTTGGCTCTGAATGGTACTACGAAATCCAGGACGAGAATGGAAGCATCACTTACCAGCATCTGCAATATGCCGCCGACACGACGATCAATCACAAGGACGTGAAAATCATCATCCGTACCAACACGCTATACGACAAGGGCGAACACAGCGAAGTGACCCGTGAATACATCTACGAAGACTTCGGCAAGGTGTATTGGTGGAATGAGAGCATTCAAGATTTTACCTTATTGTATAACCTTGGTGCCCAAGTTGGAGACGAATGGGTGATTGAAGTAGGTGAGGAAAGCATCATTATGCATGTTGATGCTGTGGAGCAATATGAGTATGAAGGAACGACCTATAGAACTTTGCACGTGAGCGATGCAAACAACCTGTTCAGTGGAGAGATTATGAGTGGCATCGGCCATCTCACCAGCTTCTTCCCCGAAAGGCTGATGACGCGAGACAAAGGCTATCACGTGACGGGTCTGCGCTGTTATTGGATTTATGGCGATTTGGTTTTCACTGTCAACCG
Source organism: uncultured Bacteroidales bacterium (assembly GCA_900317155.1). GTDB lineage: Bacteria > Bacteroidota > Bacteroidia > Bacteroidales > F082 > Limimorpha. The sequence continues at coordinate 24,129 of ONFO01000015.1, read as the reverse complement.
AGGCGATTGCGATGCCATTTACGCCGAACTGCATAACGGCCTTGATGAACCCACAGTAATCCCGTTTGCCATCTATCCTAACCCGACCAATGACGTCCTCACCATTCAGCATTCAGAATTCAACATTCCTCATTCATCATTCAGAATTACCAACCTGATGGGTCAAACCGTTCTCACGGGCAGCCTCAATGCTGAAACCCAACAGATTGATGTGTCATGTTTGCCGCAGGGCATGTATTTCATCAGCGTGGGCGAGGGGACGTGGAAATTTGTGGTGCGTTAATCGCGGTCCTGTAGGGCTGTCACATCGTGGCAGCCGCACATGCGGCCATGACAATAAGCGGCTGCCGTGGTACGACAGCCCTACAGACCGAAACGAATAGATAAATAACAATCAAATAATTAGACCTATGAAAAAAGTATTACTAATTACGATGATGCTTGCAAGCTGCATGCTTGTTAAAGCGCAAAACTATCTTCTAATGTACATCGATGATATCGAACCCGACCAGGTCTTAGAGTTTTGTATTCCGGATTATGACAGTATTGTCATCGTTGATACCACGTGTGACTATTCATATATTGAACATTGGCTTGTGTATCCTGTGTTTGGAGGCAGTACCTATCAAGTGTTAGAACCAATTCTTACATTGATTCCTGATGAAACAAGCCATGTTTTAGATGTGTATTATTATTCTTGTACGAATGATCGGTTCACTTTTGAGATACGTTTTTTAGATTTCCCTTCTATAGAGCCTTGGTTTCCTATTTGTGCTTGGAAACATGAGGATGAAACGACAACGCTTGTTGCACCTGATAATTCCAGTTATTACTACAATCCGTATTATTGGAATTATGAATGGTCGACGGGAGAGAGCCAGAGAGAGATTGAAGTGACAGATCCAGGATTATATTGGGCACGATTGTATAATAATTGCGGTGATGTCATCGACAGTGTTGAGGTTCGAAATGGTGTCGAAATCAGCCTTGCTTCTACCGACCTTACAACCAACTTAAACCAAATTAGATGGTTGGTCGATGATGCGCAGTCTGCCTATATCACTGAAGTCAACATCTACAGAAATGGTTATTTTGTTGGAGTTGTGCCCTATACAGAAGGAAGTTTCCTAGACAATATCGGTAATGGGGCGACGCAGTGGCAATATCAATTGGTTGGTGTGACTGCTGACGGAGAAGAATGTCCCGTGCAAAGTTATTGGAATCGCCCCATCCATCTCGACCATATTCAAGGACCAAATAACCATATCCTGCAATGGACTCCTTTCGAGGCTGAAAACGGTGCCTCCATTGAGGCCTATCGCATCTACGATTGGTTTGACGGTGAGTTGAGCCTCGTTGAAGAGGTCGGCTATTTTGCCAATATCTACAATTACAACCCGGATGATTTCAATGGCGACGCAGTGGTGGCTGCTGTGTTTGGATCAGGTGAAATGTCATTCTCCAATCGTGTTCCTGCCAAATATTACGATTTTGTCGGTGCTGAATGGTACTATGAAATTCAGAACGAGAACGGAAGTATCACTTATCAGCATTTGGAATATGCAGCCGACACGACTATCAATCACAAGGACGTGAAAATCATCATTCGTACCAATACGCTATACGACAAGGGTGAACACAACGAAGTGACTCGTGAATACATCTACGAGGACTTTGGCAAGGTGTATTGGTGGAATGAGAATTTGGAAGAGTTCACCTTGCTTTATGACTATAATGCCGGAGTGGGTGACGAATGGGAAATCAAGGTGGGAACACAGAGCCTAACCATGCATGTGGATGCATTGGAATACATTGATTACGAAGGTTTATCCTATCGACAGATGTATGTCAGCGACCCCGACAACCTTTTCAGCGGTAGTATCTTATGCGGCATTGGTCATTTGACGAGTTTCTTCCCCGAAAGGCTGATGATGCACAGCAAGAATTATCGCGTGGAAAGTATCCGCTGCTACTGGCGCAACGGCGAACTAGTGCTCAAATACGGCGACAGGGACTGCGACGAGGTGTATCAGGAATACCATAATGGTATCGAGGAATCTATTGATAATCAATTTAATATATATCCCAACCCAACGGATGGTGTCCTCTTCGTGGAGACGTTTGCTGGAACGTCTCCGACCTGCAATGAATACCACATCACCAACCTCATGGGTCAAACCGTCCAAACGGGCAGCCTCACCGCTGAAACCCAACAGATTGATGTGTCAGGTTTGCCGCAAGGCATGTATTTCATCAGCGTTGGCGAAATGACACGGAAATTTGTGGTGCGTTAATCGCGGTCCTGTAGGGCTGTCACATCGTGGCAGCCGTCGGCTCGCATTCGGCCCGAATGCAACAAAACGCGGCTGCCGTGGTACGACAGCCCTACAGACCGAAACGGAAACGAAACAATTAAAACCATAATACAATGAAAAAATCCATCTTTTTTGCAGCCTTGATGTGCTGCACCGTGTCGCTTGCGGCACAACAAATCTCAGACGACTCGGAGGCTTTAAGAATCCAGCAATTGAACCGCTATTATAATAGTTATACCGTGAAGTTGGACAGCCTCACGACGGGATGGGCCAGATGTCTGTATGAATACGATGCCCAATTTCACTGTACGCGCCAAACGGAATATTGTTATGGCACTATCGGATGGTATGTCTGTTTTTCACGTGAGTATACCTATGACGACCTTGACCGCGTGACTTCAATAAGGTCGTATGATGATGGGGCGGTGAAAATAACGGAATACACCTACAACGAACAAAGCCTGCTGTCGGAAGCTATCCAATCCTATTTCAATGGCACCAATTGGCATTTCCAATATAAGTACGACTACGAGTATGATGAGGACGGGAACCAGACACTTTTCATCGAATACGAATACGACGATGACCATTGGGTGGAAAAGGAAAAGAAAGTTTGGGAGTATGAGGATGGCCTACCTCAATCCATGTTGCGTTATTTGGTCGATTATGCATTTGAGAAGACCTTTTATAGTTACAATGCGCAAGGACTTTGCGACGAAATGACTCGTTGCTATCGCAACACTGAGCCAGGATGGACTATGGAATGGGGCGCATATTATAAAGAGCGTTATGAGTATGACGATGCTGGAAACTTGTTGTCCAGAGTTTCTCTTCTACCGAGAACAAATTCCGATGAATGGTATTACAACGAAAAGACAGAATTGGCATACGACGAAAACAACAATTGTACCTACATAGGCATATACAGTGGTTATGATTATGATACAGGACAGTGGACAAATTTGAAAAACGCTTTGGATTTTACATTTGACCGTACCGTAAGCATCGATAATATAGCGGGTTTTCTCTTGTTTTGGGAGCATTGGTTGGACGACTTTAACTTGAATGTACCGGTATTCAATGAGTTGCAGCATGTCACATCCGATAATTTGGGGCAAATCAATCAATGGGATTTTTACTATTCCAATTACAACAGCCTTGACGAACCAACTGAAGATGTTTTTGCCATTTTCCCTAACCCGACTGACAACATTTTGGATGTAGAGACGGGCCGTGGCATGTCTCTACCAGACCAGTCCTACCACATCACCAATATGATTGGCCAAGCCCTAATGACAGGCATAATCACTGCCGAAAACCATCGGATTGATGTGTCGGGTTTGCCGAAGGGCATGTATTTCATCACCCTGGGCGAGGAGACGCGGAAATTTGTGGTGCAATAATAGTTTCAAAACTGAAAAACAGCCCGAGAAGCGATTCTTGGGCTTTTTTCGTGTTTGTTACAAATCAACGACCTCCCAATGACCTCCTTTGTCGGGACCGATGCGGCGAAGCAACCCTTCTCGCTTTAGGTTGGCGAGTTGCTTCTCAACACCTTTGGATGAGATGCCCACTGCTTGAGCCAAACCTGCCGTGGTGAGTTTGGGATTCTCACGCAGCAGCTCAAGGATTTTCTCCCTACTTCCTTTATTTTTCTCCCTACTATTTGAGGATTTTCTCCCCACTTCATTTTGCGAATCAACAAAGGATTGGATATCTTGCTGAAGGTTTTTTCTTAGCGTTTTGAACATGAAATCTCTGAAAATCTGCAAGTTTTCATCTCTTCGAGTGTCGATAAGCGCTTGAATGTATTCAGATTTATCCTCTTTCAGGATTTTTGTGGGTATTAGGCCGTATTCAAATTGAAGATGATTCATGAGCAGTCGGGCCATTCTGCCGTTGCCGTCTACCCATGGATGGATAGTCACCAATTCATAATGCGCATCAAAACTGAGTTCGTATTGGCTTTTTTTGTCTTCTTTGCTGATGTTTTTTCGCTTGTCATTCAGAGTATTGCAGAAGTTCTGTAATCGATTGGGCACCTTGTGGAAATCCATATACGATGCACCTCCAATGCCAGCACTAACATTTACCAGTCTTAGGTCTCCGTTGGCGGATGAGAATTCACCCAAAGCGGTTTTATAAGTGCTGCCCGTGCTTTTCATCACCATGGAAGCCATCTTTTTCAGCCATCCTGTCGTTATTACAGTGTTGGTTTTTGCCATTGAAATACTGGCTTCGTAAGCCGCCTTCAAGTCTAAGTTCATCAAATACTCATTGATGTTTTTGCCTTTGGAAGTTAAACCTTCGTCAAACAAGAGTTGGTTCTCTACCTCAGTGATGGTTGAGCCTTCAATGGCGGTAGAGTGGGTGATAAGTGAGTATAAGTAGAACTTGTCGTAGTCCACTTGTTGCCCAATGCCCAAGGTTTCGTAGGTCTGTATCAGTTTTTCTATTTCTTCCCAGATGCTCATATTGTTGTTTTTGCCGCAAAGATACAACTTTTCTCCCTACCATTGCATTTTCTCCCTACTTTTTTATGTGTTCTCTGTTCGCGAATAGAGAACACTTGACTGCAAACACTTGAAATGTAACAAAATAAACAAGGCTGCCGCATCCGCGACAGCCTTGTTCATCATTCATCATTCTTCATTCATCATTCATCATTCTTCATTCCGCATTCTTATTTAAACGCGTTCTCGCTCAACCCCTTGCCACTCAAAGCCAAATCCTTCATGTAGCCAGGCACCTCCTTGCCGAGGTACTTGTCCACATACAACTTGGCGAGGTATTGGCCGAGCATGAAGCCGTGGCCGCGCAAGCCGGTGAGGATACCAACCTCCGGGTCAACGATGTAACGCGGCTCGGTGTAACGACCAGCCCAGCAAGCCAAGAAGCTCACTTCGCCCAAGTTGGGGATCCACTCGGCGAAGACCTCGGAGACGATTTCCAAGAACTCCTTGCTGTTGTACTTGATGTTCTGGCGTGCCTCGTAGGCATCGGTGTCAGGGCTGGCGCAGCCGATGATTTGGCCGGTGTGTGCCCACTGCTGTCCGTAGACGGCGCTGAAGCCCTTGTAGTGACGGCGGTCGATGATCATGTCGAGCGGGCCACCATTGGGTCCCATCATAGGCAGACGGCGCGTGATGAAAGCCTGGTGCTTCACAGGATAGAGACCTGTGTCTAAGCCCAGCATGTCGTTGAACTTCTCGGCACCCCAACCCATCGCGTTGACGAAGTGGTCGCAGGTGTACTCGATGAACTCACCCTCGTGGGTGCGCACCAGTGTGACATAGTGTCCGCCGACCTTCTGCACGTGGAGCAGTTCGCAGTCTTCGAAGTAGCGACCGCCTTGCTGCACGCCGATCCAACGGATGTAGTCGATGACGCGACCAGGCGTGGCTTGCCAACAGTCGCGGGTGATGAGGGCGTGGCTGTAGGTGTCCTTGCTGTCGTCCCACAGCGGCGAAATCTCCTTCTTGAAGTCCTTGCGTTCAATCATGTAGGCGTCACTCCAAGCACGTGAGGCATCGAGGGAGTTGTAGGTCGCCTCGTCGTGTACCAAGTTGACATAATGCGTCAAGTGGTAGTTGATGTTGTGCTCGGCCTGCATCTTCTTGAAGATCTCGTGGTTGTGCACAGCGATGTCAGCGATGTCGGGGTTGGAGAAAGCCGGACGACCACCACCGATGCAACGCCACGAAGCGCCACGGCTGTAGTTGATCATCACGGGCTTCTTGCCAGCTTCCGAGAAGTAACGGAACAAGGCGCTACCCGCGATACCGCCACCCGCGATGAACACCTCGACTTGCTCTTTCTTCACGCCGTTCATTTCGGGGAAGATGAAGGTCTCTTTGGTGTGCGGGTTGTAGAGGTCGCCGAGGCTGACTTGGTTCGACAGCGGGGCACGCGGCGTGGCGTCGCCGACCAACTCGATGCCATAGGAACGCAGGATCTGACGGGCACGAGGGATGCAACGCTTGCCGCGGCAGGGACCCATACCCATACGAGTGATGTGTTTCAGTTCATCCACGGAGATGGTCTTGCGGTTGCCGATGACGCGCAGCACGCGGTCGAGTTTGATGTCCTCGCAGTGGCAGACATAGGTCTCGCTCTCGCCTTCAGCCAATTTCTTGGGCGAAATCGGGGTGGTGAGTTCCTTATTGGCGTTGTAACGGTCTTTCAGGATGAAGCCCTTGACATCGGTCAACTCGAACACTCTGCTGGCTTCGCCGGAAGGGCGTGAGGAACGGGCTTTCACGCGGGCCACATTGGTCTTGTTCGACTTCTTGAGGATCTTCTCGATGACGCCTTCGCCAATCTTTTGGCCGTCGTTGTCGACGAGGTAGACCTCTGCGCCTTCCTGTGCTTCATACTCTATAGGCAGGAAGCAGGTCGACTTCTGCACATCGTAGCCGAAGATGGCCAGACCCGGGCAGCTTGAGACACACAGCATACAGCCGATGCACTTGTTGTAGTCGATGGTCGGCGTGCTGCTGGTGGACGGCTTGGTGATGGCGCCTTGCGGGCAGCTGAACGAGCAGGGGTTGCAGGCGAAGCCGTAGAGACAGTCGGCCTGCACGAAAGCCTTCTGCATCATGCGCTCGGGCGTGGGCAAATTGGGCTTTTCAAGGAGACGCACAGGGTGTTGTTGCGAGTCGATATATTGTCTTGAAATCTCAAGATAATCGTCGTAGTTGAAGCGCACGCCGATGGCTTGGGCCACCTCGTAGGCGACTTGTTTGCCACGCAGCACGGCGCTGGTGCCTTCACCGATGCGGATGGCATCGCCGGCACCGTAGGTGTTGAGGCCAAAGACCTCGCGACCTTTCACCAACAGTTGGTTGTCGGGGATGAGGCCGGTGCAGATGTTGATGATGTCGATGTCGTCGATGACTTGCTCAGTGCCAGGGATGGCCTTGAAGTTCTCGCATTTGGCGATGACGGCACCCGTGATGCCGGTGTAGTCGGCATTGGGGATGGCACGCACCAGGACATAGCTGGTCATGATCGGGATGCCGAGACGGCGCACACGGTTGGCCTGCACGGGGAAGCCGCCCTCGCGGGGCATGGCCTCGATGATGGCCTTGATGGTGGCACCAGCCTGCATGCCTTGGTAGGAGGTCAGGTAGCCGATGTTGCCTGCACCCACGGTGAGGACTTTCTTACCCAACAAGGTGTGCTCTTGGTTCATCATCTTCTGGAACACGGCAGCGGTATAGACGCCCGGCACGTCGTCGTTCTCGAAGGTCGGCATGAAAGGCACGGCACCCGTGGCGACCACGAGATGTTGTGCGTCGATGTAACCAATCTCGCCAGTGACGATGTTCTTGATGGCCACGCGACCGCCTTCAAGCAAGTCCCAAACGGTGTTGTTCAGCAGGATGCCTTCGTGGTTATCGCCCGCAAGGGTTTTGGCGATGTCGAAGCCACGCATGCCGCCGAATTTCTTTTCTTTCTCGAAGAAGAAGAATTGGTGGGTCTGCATGTTGAACTGACCGCCGATGTTGGCGTTGTTATCGACAACGATGTTGCTGATGCCGAAGGCGTTGAGTTGCTCACGGCAGGCGAGACCAGCGGGACCGGCGCCGATGATGGCGACCTGAGTCTTGTAGACTTTCACCTCGCGGGGCTGTTGCTCCTTGGGCTCGGGAAGGATGGTGTCCTCCTTGTCGATGCGGCGCACTTCCTTGACGCCATCGACTTTGGTGATGCAGATACGGCGGATCTTGCCATCGACCAGCATCTCGCAGGCACCGCATTTGCCGATGCCGCAGTTGAGGCTTCGGTTGCGGCCGTCGAGCGAGTGGCTGTGGACGGGATAACCGGCTTGGTGAAGGGCGGCGGCTATGGTCTTGCCGCGTTGACCTTTGACGGTCTTGCCTTCATATTGGAATTCCACAAGGTCTTCCTGCGGGATGTCCAAGATGGGGTGTTTTTCGATTTTGTACATATAGGATGAATTTTTGAGTCTTATAATGCGGGCGCAAATTTAGGAAAAACAAAAAATGTAGTTTCTATTTTGGTGTTTTTTTGATAAAAAAGCTGATAAATACCCGAAAATCAGATTTCGTATGTCCGCAAAGTGCCATTTTCCTTTTCGTCAACATATTGCCTGACTAAATTGACTACTTGCTGGTCGTCAATATCAAGTTGTTGCATGGGGCCGTTTTTTGGATAGATGTCCAAAAAAGCGACTTCTTCAGAGTTTTTATAAACAAGGTAAATGAGCCGAAAACCGTCCTTTTTGGCAAGTTTGTGTTTTTTGTCAGGAAGCCTAAGCTTGATGATAAGGCGAGGGTCGTCAAGCAGAATCATGTCTCGGTTTTGTCTGATTTGTTCGATACTCACATCCTTAAAAGCAGTGCATACTTCTTCTTCAACGGTAGCATAGACCCCTCGTTTAGCGTTTTTTAACGCTGCGATGCGTTCCACGAAATTGGTAATGGCGAAATAGTCGATCATCAGATGGCCTGTTTGATGCGGTTGTCAACTTGGGTGAGACGCTCCATCAGTTGCTTCATTTCCTGATTTTTAGGCATATTTATGCAGAAATTCACGATGTCGCTGTTTAATTCAAACAGGGCAGAATAGTTCATGCCCAATCTTTTGGTCTCTTCTTCAAGTGCCATTTCTCTGGGCTGTTCCTTGCATGTGTTGTAAAGTTGTTTGATAGTTTGGAGCAAAATGGAAAGTTGTGCTCCGAATACTTTGTAGTCTTCCTCTCTGATGCTTTGCCAATCGTCATAAATCATCTCGTATAAACGGTCGAGTTCACGATTGAGCCGAGCCAGTTGTGATGCATGATATGCATTGGGCATGATGATTTCCAAACGATGGCTGTAGCTTCGCTTGCTGAGTCTGACGACATTTTGAGTGATGGTTTCCGTTTGACACATGACCGTTTAATTTGATGTTGCAAAGATATACATTTTCAAATAAATGGCTATGTTTTACACTTGTTTTTCTGTCTCTTGCTTCAACACAAACTGCATCGTACTACGACTTCCTTGTTTCACCAAAACCTTTTTCCCCTTGATGAAGTCGTTCTCCAAGCCGTCTTGATAGTGGCGGATGGTGAATAGCTGCAAACCGTCGTTGTATTTTACACTGAAACCTTCTTTGAGGTTGGCCCTCAGCTGTTTCAGCTTCTGCTCGTTGCTGTCGAAGCAGAAGGAGAGCATCAGTGCGGAAGTCTGAATCATATTGGCGTGGATGTTGAGCTCGACGCAAAGGGTGAAAATGGTTTTCAGGTTGCGTTCGTCCATGAACGAGTAGTCGCGGGGCGAGATGGAAACCAGCGTCTGGTTGTCCTTGACGATATAGGAGGGAATGCTTTCGTCGTTTTTACGATGACCACCGTCGATGAGCGATGGCGCATGTTCGGGGTGGAGGAACGACTGTACCTTCAATGTTATCCCTTTGTTTTGCAGCGGTTTGATGGTCTTGGGGTGGATGATGGTTGCACCATAAAAGGCCAATTCGATAGCTTCGGAGTAGGGGATATGTGGCAGTTGAACCGTGTCGGCGAAGCGCTTCGGGTCGGCGTTGAGCAGGCCGTCAACATCCTTCCAGATGGTGACTTCTTCGGCATCGAGGCAGTTGGCGAAGATGGCCGCGGTGAAGTCGGAGCCTTCGCGCCCGAGGGTGACGCTGTGTTTGCCATCGGATGTGCCACCGATGAAACCTTGCGTAAGGCATACGATGCCTCGAATATGCTCATCGTTCAACTTGCTGATTCTGAGCCGCGTCTCATCCCAATCGGGGTTGGCGGCGCGGTAGTGGGTGTCGTCTTCGGCGATGACATATTGGCGTGCATCAAGCCAACGGGTCGGAATGTCACGCTTGCTGAGGTATTCTTGGATGATGCTGGTCGAGATGAGTTCGCCGTAGCATACGGTTTGGTCGTATTGGTAGTCGTAAGGTGTGTCGGTCTTTTGCAGTTTCTCCCAAAGCTCGATGAAGAGGCCGGCGATGTTTTCATCAAATCGCGGGTCGGTGTTGCCATCGAACAGGCCTTGGATGATGCCGTCGTGGTAAGTGATGACTTCGTGAAGGGCCTCCATGCCAAGTTGACCATCGTGTTCACGGAAGTTAGCCAATGCTTTTTCGAGGGCGTTTGTCGTCTTGCCCATGGCGGAAACCACGAGTAGAATATCCTCATCCTTATGTTGACTCACAATGTCAGCCAAATTGCGCACGGCATCGGCATCCTTCACCGACGCACCACCGAATTTATAGATTTTTTTGATCATTCTCGTTCCAATTTGAGAATGCAAAAATATGAAATCCCTGCAATAAATTTATTAAATAGGAGTTATTAACCCGAAAAACGGCTACTTTTGCACGCTTTTTGACGTGCCGAAAAAGCCCCGAAGGGGCGAGCCAATGTTATCGGAGAATTCATTCCCCGCGCAATACCAAGCAAAGAACAAACTAAACAACTAAACAATGATAGAAACTGACATTCGTGAACTGAACGAAAAAATCCAAAGAGAAAGTCAATTCCTCGACCTCATCAACCTTGAAATGAACAAGGTCATCGTCGGACAGAAACAGATGACCGAACGCCTTTTGATTGGCCTGCTTGCCAACGGACACATCCTTCTGGAAGGTGTACCAGGCTTGGCTAAGACTTTGGCCATCAAGTCAATGGCTAGTGCCATCGATGCCGACTTCGCCCGTATCCAATTCACTCCCGACCTGCTGCCTGCCGACCTTATCGGCACGCTGATCTACAGCCAGAAGAAAGAGGAGTTTGTGGTGCGTCGTGGCCCCATCTTCGCCAACTTCGTCCTCGCTGATGAAATCAACCGTTCTCCTGCCAAGGTGCAGAGCGCCTTGCTCGAAGCCATGCAGGAGCATCAGGTGACCATTGGCGACGAGACTTTCAAGTTGCCGGATCCCTTCCTCGTCATGGCTACCCAAAACCCCATCGAGCAGGAAGGTACCTATCCGCTGCCCGAAGCCCAGGTCGACCGTTTCATGCTGAAGGTGGTCATCAACTACCCCAAGAAGGAAGAGGAGAAACTGATTCTGCGTCAGAATATTGCCAATGCAGGTGCCAAGATTAAGGCCGTGGTGAAGCCCGAGGACATCATCCGGGCCCGCGAAGTGTGCCGTGAAATTTATCTTGATGAGAAGATTGAGAATTACATCACCGACATCGTTTTCGCTTCGCGTTTCCCGAGCGACTACAAGCTGAAGAAGTTTGCTAATATGATTAGCTATGGCGGCTCGCCGCGTGCCACCATCAACCTGGCCTTGGCTGCCAAGGCCTACGCCTTCATCAAGCATCGTGGCTATGTCATCCCCGAGGACATCCGTGCCGTGGCTCCCGATGTGTTGCGCCACCGTATTGGCCTGACCTATGAGGCTGAAGCTGAGAATATTACTACCGAAGAAATCATCAACGAAATCCTAAATACCATCGAGGTGCCGTAAAGCCAAGTCCCGTAGGGACGACAGCAATGTAGCCGACAAAACGGCAACGGGGTGTAATCCCCAAGCCGAAAAAAGAAAACAAGATGGTTTAAAATATGGAATCAACAGAAATATTCAAAAAAGTCCGTAAAATCGAAATCAAGACGCGAGGCCTCTCGAACCACATCTTCTCGGGGCAATACCACAGCGCCTTCAAGGGGCGTGGTATGACCTTCAGCGAGGTGCGTGAGTACGAGTACGGCGACGACATCCGCAACATCGACTGGAACGTCACCGCCCGCTTCAACAAGCCTTTCGTCAAGATCTTCGAGGAAGAGCGTGAGATGACGGTGATGCTGCTTATTGATGTGTCGGGTTCCAACGACTTCGGCTCGCAGAGTCAGTCGAAGCGCGACCTGACTGCCGAATTGGCAGCCGTCTTGGCGTTTTCTGCCATCCAGAACAACGACAAGGTGGGCGTCATCTTCTTCAGTAGCAAAATCGAGAAGTTCATCCCGCCCAAGAAAGGCAGTTCCCATATCCTTCGTATCATCCGCGAAATTGTCGACTTCAAGCCGACGGAACGCGGCACCGACATTGGCGAGGGCCTGCGTTTCCTGACCTCAGCCATCAAGCGCCGCACTACTGCTTTCCTCATTTCCGACTTCATGACGGACAAGAGCTTCGAAAAGGAGATGCAGATTGCTGCCAACAAACATGACCTGGTGGCGTTGCGCATCACGGATCGCCGTGAGATGGACATGCCCAAGGTGGGACTGGTCAAGTTCCGCGACTCGGAGACGGGCAAGGAACGCTGGGTGGACACGTCGAGCCGTGCCTGGCATGATGCTTATCAGCAGATGATTTACTACAAATCGGCCGAGTTGAACCGTGAGTTTACCAAACACGGTATCGACAACTCTCTGATTTATACCGATGAAGACTATGTGAGACCTTTGATGCAACTCTTTAAGAAAAGGGAGGCAAGAAGATGAGAAGATACATTTTGTTTTTGATGGCGACGTTCGCTTTCTTTGGCGGCCTTAAGGCGCAAAACGTGGAGGTGGAAGGCAAGGTCAACGACACGAAAGTGCAAGTGGGCAAGCCTTTTACGCTCGATTTGAGTCTCAAGGTGCCTTATGGCTGGTTTGTGGAATGGAACGATTTCGCCATCGACACATTGTCGGAGCAACTCGACATTATCAAACGCAGCGAGGTGGAACGGACCGCTGATGCGGATAGTAATGTCATCGTGAAGCAGCAACTGACCTTGATGACCTTTGACACTGGCCAAATCCAAGTGCCTGCTGTTGGTCTGACCTACGCCAAGTCTTTCGACGACCCTGATCGCCTGAAAGCCTATACGGATCCTATCAACCTTTATTCGACTACCATTACGGTCGACACCACCATGGCTTACAAACCTATTGTGGAGCCTATCGCTGCTCCGATTCAGATGAAAGAGGTGTTCCCATGGATTCTCGCCGTGTTGCTGTTGGCTTTGGCTGTCTTTGGCATTTGGTATTGGCGCAAGCACCGCAAAACCAAGGTAGATGCTGATGATAACATTGTCCGTGGTCCTGTCATTCCGCCTTACGATAAAGCAGTAGGCGACCTCGAGAACCTACGTCAGCAGAAGCTCTGGCAGTCGGGCAAGGTGAAGGAGTATTTCTCTTCGCTCACCGACATTGCCCGTGAGTACATAGAAGGCCAGTTTGGTGTGAATGCTGTCGAGATGACCACCGACGATATCCTGGAGGAGGTCAAGCCGCTGCATTTCTCGCAAGAGACCTACAATAAGTTGAAAGAAACGATGGAAGTCGCCGATTTGGTGAAGTTTGCCAAGTATTCGGCAGCCAACCTGGAAAGCGAAAACGCCATGAACAGCATGACGGAATTCGTCAACGAGAGCTATGCGCAATTCCAAAAGCGGAAGGCCGAGGAAGAAGCGAGACTCGCTGAGCAGCAGAAGCAGAAACAAGAAGAACCCGCAGTAAAAGAGGAGGTGAAAAATGTTTGAAAACATTGAATTTGCGAATCCCAAGCTGCTGTGGCTCTTGCTGTTGGTGCCTTTAGCTATCGTTTGGTACATTTTGCGCCACAAAAAACAAGAAGCATCTGTGAACTTCTCCGATTTAAAGGGGATGGTCAAACTGCCTAAGACTTGGAAAGCCTATCTGCGTCACCTGCTTTTCGCCTTGAAAATGGCGGCATTGGCTTTGTTGATTGTAGCCTTGGCACGTCCGCAGAGCTCGTCGACCAACTCTACCTCCAATATTGAAGGTATTGACATCGTGATGGCCATGGACGTCTCAGGCTCCATGTTGGCCCGCGACCTCAAGCCCGACCGTTTGACCGCCGCTAAGAATGTGGCTTCCGACTTTGTGAAAGACCGCCCTGGCGACCGCATGGGACTGGTCATTTTCTCAGGTGAGACCTTCACCCAAGTGCCGCTGACTACAGACCATGGCGTGATGCTCAACATGTTGGCCGAGATGAAAAACGGCCTTATCGAAGACGGTACCGCCATAGGCGACGGTCTGGCCACTGCCATCAGTCGACTCAAAGACAGCGAGGCTGTTTCGAAAGTGGTCATACTGCTTACTGATGGTATGAATAATGCTGGTTCGGTTGACCCCTATACTGCTGCCGAAATTGCCAAATTGTATGGTATTCGTGTTTATACCATTGGCGTGGGTACCTATGGGACTGCACCTTACCCTATGCAGAATCCTTTTGGCGGCATAGTGCTTCAACAAATCAAGGTTGAAATCGACGAGAAACTGCTGACTACCATTGCCAACTCGACAGGAGGCAAGTATTTCCGCGCCAACAACAACCAGAAGCTGGACGAGATCTATCAGGAAATCGACAAGTTGGAGCGCTCCAAAATCGAGGTGACAGAATTTCGCCGACTCCATGAGGAGTTCTATCCGCTGGTGGCTTTGGCTTTGGCCTTGCTGCTGCTCGAATTCCTGTTGCGTAAGACTATTTTCAGAACTTTAACCGATTAAAGCCATGGAAAACGTATTGCATTTTGAACATTCTGAATATCTCTACTGGTTGATAATCATCCCAGTACTGGTCATCATTTATATCCTGTTCCGCATAAGTCAGAAGCGCCGTTTTGAGCGTTTCGCGCATATTGCGATGCGTCAAAACCTTGTGCCGACTTATTCCACCCGACGCGCCAACTTTAAGTTCATCATCTTCCTTCTTATCATCGCCTGTTCGATTTTGGCTTTGGCCAACTTGCAGAGTGGCAGTAAGATGGAGGAGGTGAAGCGCGAAGGTATTGACCTGTATATCGCAGTTGATGTCTCCAACTCGATGAACGCTGAGGATATTGTACCCAGTCGTTTGGAGCGCTCGAAGCAGGCTATCAACAAGTTGATTGGTGACATGTGTGGCGACCGCATCGGCGTTATTGTTTTTGCCGACAAGGCCTTTGTGCAGCTACCTATCACCACCGACTATTCGGCGGCGAAGATGTTTCTTTCGACCATCAACACGAGCCTTGTGGCCTCGCAAGGTACAGCCATCGCTGAGGCCATCAACTTGGCCTTGAAGTCGTTCCCCGACGAAGCCCACAGTCGTGCCATCATCATCATTTCTGATGGTGAAGACCACGAGAATGATGCAGCCATTAAGGCGGCTCAAGATGCTGCCAAACAGGGCGTACACATATATACTATAGGTATGGGCCTCGCCGATGGTGCCCCGATTCCTGAGTACAACCAATATGGCCATCAGACGGGTTACCGCAAGGATAAAAACGGCAACACCATCATCACTCGTTTGGATGAGCAAATGTTGCAGAAGATTGCCGCAGCAGGTAACGGCATATATGTGCGCGCCAGCAATTCCAACGTGGGTTTGGAGAAGATTTACGACGACATCAACAAACTTGACAAGACGGAAATTGATGCCAAGGTCTTTACCGACTATGAAGACCAGTTCCAGTGGTTTGTAGCCGCTGCCATCGTCTTTTTGCTGATTGAGATTTTCATTTCCTCGGGCAAGAAAGCTTGGGAGCGAAAGTTTAACATTTTTGAAAAGAAAGATGAATAAGTTCATTAAATATCTGACCATCATAGTTTTCCTGTCGTCTGCGTTGACGGTTTCGGCACAGAGTGACGAGAAGGCCATTCGAAGAGGTAACCGTGACTATAAAAACGGGAACTACAAGCAAGCCATTACAAATTATAGAAAAGCCTTGGAAATCAGGCCGAACAATGCGAAGGCTCAGTTCAATTTGGGCGATGTGTATTATGCCAAACAATCCTACGACACAGCCTACAACGAGTTCCAGAAAGTAGTAGAGATGTCGCCTGATGCCAAACTGAAGTCGGATGCCGTTTACAACATGGGCAACTGCCTCTTGGCGCAGAACAAGTATTACGATGCCTTTAATATATATAAGGTGTCACTGAAGCTGAATCCAGAGAATGAAAATGCCTTGTATAACCTCGAGTTTTGCCGTGCTCATTTGGTCAAGAGCAAGATTTGGGTGGTGCAACCTGAAAATGGTAGGGTAGAGGCAAATGAGAAAGAGGCCTTTAACGGCCAACGTGTCACGCTGACGGCACAACCCGATGAGGATTATGCACTCTCGCAATTCATGGTGGTGCGTGCCGACAATCAGGAGGTGCAAGTGCAGGTAAACGGTAGTAATTTCATCATGCCCAAGTTCAATGTGCTGGTTTCGGCTGAGTTCAAGAAAGCGCATAAGATTGAGATTGAGAAGAATATCAAGCATGGAACCGTCTCTGCCGATAAACAAAAAGCCATTGAAGGACAGCAGGTTAAATTGTCTGGTAAAGGTGAAGATGGATATGTGGTGGATAAATTCACTGTGTATAAGACAGGAAGCAGAAACGATACGGTGCCAGTCAATGATACGGTGTTCCAAATGCCCGATTTCGATGTGACTGTGACGGCTACTTTCCGTACGGCGCTGAAAGTCAGTGTTGATAGTGTGGCTTATGGTACGGTTTCGGTGACCGACAGTTTGGTCAAATCTGGCGATAATATTGCCATCATCGTGAAGCCTGACAAAGGTTATCAGTTAGGTGATTTACGGGTGGTTAGCGATAAGGATGCCACCGAGTCGGCGCCCGTTTCGGATGACAATGTTTTCCAGATGATCGATTCTGACGTGACGGTGAAGGCCGAGTTTGTTGAAGCCACGGATTACTTCAAAGTGCTTCCCGATACGACCCTGAAAGAAGGTCATGTGCTCCTCGACCAAGTTGAAGCCACGCGCCGCGAGACGGTCGCTTTACGCAATGCGCCTGAGCCGGGCTATCAGTTTAAGGAATACGTCATCCATCAGGTAGGAGATACAGCTGTTAAGGTACAGCCTTTAGGCAACTTCTTCACCATGCCCGATTTCGATGTGGAGGTTTCGGCCATTTTTGAGAAGAGCGAAGGTCAAGACCAGCAGCAACAGCAGCAAAACCAGGACCAGCAACAAGACCAACAGGATCAAGAGCAACAGCAAGACCAGCAGCAAAACCAAGACCAGCAGCAACAGCAGCAACAAAACCAACAGCAGCAAAGTCAGCAAATGTCGAAGGAAGATGCCCAGCGAATGCTTGATGCCCTTGAAAACCAGGAAAAAAAGACCATGGAAAAGGTCAACGAACAGAAAGTAAGACAACAACCCAAGAAGAAGAGCGATAAAGATTGGTAATTATGAATAAACGAATCATTTTGTTTTTGATGTTAGCCCCCCTGTGGCTGTGGGCGCAAGACGACCCGAGATTGACAGTCTCCGCCAAGAAAGAAGTCATGGTGGGCGAGCGTTTCCAAGTGGTGTTTGAAGCCAATGCCGAAGGGAAGAGCTTTCAAGCCCCTTCGTTCAATGGCTTTACCGTGGTGGGCGGGCCGTTCACTTCGACGAGTTCCAGTTTCCAAATGGTCAACGGCTCGATGTCGCATAGTGTGAAATGTACTTATACCTTTGCCTTGCAGGCCGAACAAGAAGGGACGTTCCATGTGGGATCCGCCTCTTTGACAGTCAAAGGCAACAAAATCTCTAGTGAGCCTTTTGACATCAAGGTGGTGCCCGACGATGGAAGTCATGCCGCTCCAGCAACAAGTGGCTTCTCTTCGGGTCAAGGCCAGTCGCAGCAAAACACCAATGACCCACAGGTCAGCGGCAAGGATTTGTTCTTGCGCGTCATACCCTCCAAGAAATCCGCTTATTTGGGTGAGCAGGTGGTGTTGACCTATAAGTTGTATACCAAAGTGCCGGTCAGTTCCTTGTCGGTCGGTAAAATGCCTACCTATGCAGGTTTTTGGACCAAGGACATTTCGGATAACAACGGCGGTAGTTTGCACCAAAGCAGCGAATACATCAACGGCATTGAGTATACGGTGGCTGAGATTCAAAAAATCGTAATTGTGCCTCAGCGTGCAGGTAATCTTACTATCGACCCGATGTCTATAGAATGCATCGCACAAGTCAGGACGGAGAGCAACCGCCGCCGCAGCATGGATCCGTTTGAGGAGTTCTTCAACGACCCGTTTTTCAACCGCAACATCGCTAATGTGAAGAAAGAATTGACTTCGAATACTTTCCTGCTTGAGGTAAAGAATCTTCCTGAAGCTGGTAAACCCGATTCGTTTGCGGGTGCAGTGGGCAATTATAACTTCAAGGCGGATATCGACAAGACTGAACTGAAGACCAACGAGGCTTTCACTTTGACGCTTACCGTCAGTGGCACAGGCAACATCGAACTGCTGCAAATGCCTGAACCCGTCTTTCCACCCGATTTTGAAGTCTACGATCCCAAGATTACCACTTCAACAAATGTGAATGCTCAAGGACTATCGGGGACGAAGAAGGCTGAGTATTTAGTCATTCCGCGTCGAGCAGGTAGTTTCACCATCCCCACCATTGATTTCTCTTATTTTAACCCTTCGAGTGAAGCTTATCAGACGGTGTCATCACAACCTTATGAGATCAAGATTGAGAAAGGCAAAGACACAGATGAGGGTGGAAGCATCTATGCTTCCAATCAGGAAGATATCAAGTATTTGGGTAGCGACATCCACCATATCATGACAGGCAATGCCCATCTGCGTCCACAGAAGTTGAGTTTCTTCGGTTCATCGGCCTATTTCGTGGGACTACTCTCCTTGCTACTTGTTTTTGTCATCCTGTTGTTTGTCCTCAAGAAACATGAGGAACAGGCCAAGGATACGGCTGCCAACCGCAACCGCAAGGCTGATAAGGTGGCGCGAGGCAGGTTGAAAAACGCCTTGCAATACCTGAAAGTGAAGGATCAGGAGAAGTTCTATGTGGAGATGTCGCAGGCATTATGGGGATACATTGCCGACAAGACAGGCATCGAACGCTCCAAGTTATCGATGGACACGGTGAGCGAGACCATGAAGAGCAAAAACGTGCCTGATGAATTGACACAACAGTTTGTCGATACGCTCAACAGTTGCGAGTTCGCCCGTTTTGCTCCAGGCAGTGCCGAAGAGAAGATGGACGACCTTTATCGTCGAGGCATTGATGTGATTTCAAAAGCGGAAAAAGTATTGTAATGAATGAAAGGGAAAAAAGATGAAAAGATACACCTTATTAATATTATGTCTTCTTACCATGATGGGCTTGAACATGGTTCATGCCCAAGATAATGGCGAAGTATGGTTTGAGCAGGCCAATGCCGCATACAATTCCGGTAATTACGATACTGCTGTGTCGCTTTATGAGAAGATTCTCGCTACCGACATGGAATCGGTGCCAGTTTATTACAATATGGGTAACGCATATTACAAGAAGCACGACTATCCCATGGCCATTTATTATTACGAAAAAGCTTTGAAGCTTGACCCGTCAAATAAGGATGTGAAGACCAACCTCGCTATTGCCAATCTTGCCATTGTTGACAAGGTGGATCCCATGCCTCAGCCTTTCTTCGTTAGATGGTGGCGCAGTACACGAGCTTTGTTTTCGAGCGACCACTGGGCATGGTGTTCCATAGTCGCTTTTGCATTGCTGCTTTTCTCTCTCTTCCTGTTCCTCCGCTCACGGCGCATCGGTTTGCGGAAGCTTGGCTTTTTTGCTGGCATTCTTTTCTTGATAGTTTTTGGCCTTTCGGTGACTTTTGCCGCTCAGCTGAAGTCTGCCGCCGTTGCCCAAGACAAAGCCATCATCATGACCCCAACGGTGACGGTGAAAAGTTCACCAAGCGAGAACGGTGTCGACTTGTTCGTGTTGCACGAAGGTTCTAAGGTGACAGTTTTGGAGACCTCAAACGGCTGGAATCGGGTTCGAATCGCCAATGGTAGCGAAGGCTGGCTTGAAGCGGATAAGATGCTCCCATTCTGACCGTTTTAGGGGTTAAAATGACTTTTTTTCAAAAAAAATGAAATTTTTTTTCTTCAAAATGTAATTTCTTTGAGAGAATGTCATATATTTGCAGACCTATTTATGGTGAAAAACTGTCAAAACAGATAATTAATTAAAATTTCGTGATATGAAAAAGAGATTTTTACCTTTCAGTTTACTTCTGGTAATCATGGTCTTAGGTCAATCGATGGCTATCGCTGACCAAGGAGGACACTATGTCCCGCGTACGCAAACTACTATGAATGCGGAGAGCTTTATGGGCAGTCTTCGCGCTAACCAAAACACTGGTTTGATCGATCCTGCCGACATGTTCAAGGCAATGCAGGTCCAGGCCACAAGAAACGGTGCCAATGACCCGCTCTATTGGATTAGCATGGGTCCTGACAACATGGGTGGTCAGACTACTGCTGTCGTGTATGACAACAGACTTTACCAAGGTCATCCCAATGGTGTGGTTTACATCGGCTCCAAGGGTGGCGGTGTTTACAAAACCTACAACTACGGCGTCACTTGGCATCATGTGGGCAATCTTAATCTGATGGTCAGCTGCATGATTCAGGATGCTGACGGTACCATCTATGTCGGTACTGGTGACGGCAGCAACGGTGTTAATTACAACGGCCTCGACCAACAAGGCTACGACAACAGCTTCGCTGGTACAGGTCTTTACAAACTTGTTGATGATGCATTTGAATTAGTTAAGGCTCCTACAGCTGACGAGTGGCTTTACATCAATGACCTGGCTATTGCTGGCAGCAAACTTTTGGCTGCTACCGACGACGGTTTGATGTATTCAAACGACAAAGGTCAAACCTGGGCTGTTGCTGTTGAAGGTAAGGCTGTTGCAGTGAAGGTCGCTAAAGATAACACCATCGTCGCTGGTATCGATGGTCAAGTTTATATCGGTGCTGACGTCGAGCATTTGGTTTGCCATTCTGGTACGGGTTCCACCTTGCAAGGCGATACCCTTCTTCCCAAGGCTGCAGCTATGATAGACATTGCTATCGCTCCTACGAACGATAACGTTATCTATGTGTCGTGCATTGGTACCGATGGTAACCATAGTGGTGTCTTTGTTTCCAATAATAAAGGCCAGAATTGGGCTATGGCATTGCCCAGCGTGACAGCTAATCAGGGTCACCTCCTTTATGGTGGCTTTGGAACTTACAATCACTGCATTGTGGTAGATCCCGTTGATGAGGGTACTCTGTATGTGATGGGTTATTACCTTTGGAAGATTCAAAAGCCTGAAAGTGGCACTGGTTATTACCTTGCTGAACAAATAACGACTGACTCTTATTCTTATTTTCCTGATTATCTCCATGTGGGTATCCATACCATGGTGTTTAACCCCAACAACGCTGGAGAATGCTATGTGGGTACCGATGGTGGTGTCTACAAAGGCACAGGGAGATTCGTTTTCAGCAACTGCAACCGCAATTATGTGACCACTCGTATGTTCAATGTGGCACCCTCCAATGAAGTCAATCGCATTCTGGCCGCTGGCCTTGACCATGGCACTGTGTTGATTGAGGGCGATGAAAATGCAAATACGCTCGGCACGGGTGAATGGATTAATCCTTTGGGCTATGATATGGGTTTGTTTGGTGATAATGGACACGCTGGTCCTTGCGCCATTTCGGTTTTGAACCCCAACACGTTCTTCGTCACTTACAAAGGTGGTGGATTGGAGCGTACTCAAACTGCCGGTGAAGACTGGGTGTCAACCAACTTTACATCTCATTCGAGCCTTGGCCTCAGCACTTCTTCTTTCCGTCTGCCTATTCTGCTTCACGAAAAGTATAACAACCAACTGAATCCTGAGACAGTTTGGTACTATAACGAAACTGAAGAAACCCAGATGAGCGGAACCGATGTCATTGTGATGAGCAAGAATAGTTATCCTTTCCACTACACATTGACGGCTCCTCTTGTTGCAGGCGACTCCATTGAGGTACATGACCCCATTACTGCCAACTTCTTTGTTGCTTTCACCGATGTTGTCACAATGACCCGCACCCCTCTCCAATTTGACGTTGAAGCTAGATGGTATAAAGTGGCCGATAAGAGTCACTCAGGCTTCAGAGGCGAGCCTCTCTGCATGGGCATTTCTGCCGATGGCGACAACCTCTTTGTTGGTTTGAAGGATGGTAAGTTCTACCGTATCTCTGGTCTCAACTCTGTTGTTGACGATGCTACAGGTACCATCACCGATTCGTTGTTTGCTGTCACTACCACTCAAATCACTTTGCCCATGAGCGGCCAGTGCGTCACTTCGGTCTGTGTCGACCCGCGCGATAACAATAAAGTTGTTGTCACTTGCGGTAACTATGGCAATGATGACTATGTGTTCTATTCCACTAACGCTATGTCGGATGAACCCACCTTCGTCAGCAAGCAGGCCAACCTGCCCAAGATGCCAGTCTATTCTTCATTGATTGAGATGGCTACTGGCGATGTTATCCTCGGCACTGAGCGTGGCATCTACAGAACTAAGAACATCAACAATCCTGAATGGTCGAATGATGGCAATATTATGGGTGAGGTTCCTGTTATGGAACTCAAGCAACAGCTGCTTTATCATGAGGATGAACAGATTTCCAATGTAACTGATGAAGGTATTTTCGTGACAGTATATCCTGGCATCTACAATACGGGTGTCATCTATGCCTCCACTTACGGTAAGGGTGTGTATCGTTGCGAGAACTATAAGAAAGATTTCGCAGGCGTTCCAGAGACTCCTTCGGTTGAAAACATTGCTGTCAGCATGTATCCTAACCCGGTCAGCAGCCAGGCAACTCTCAGCTTCGAACTCAGTGAAAGCTGCAATGTCAGCTATCAGGTGTTCGATATGACTGGCCGTATGGTGATGAGCCAGAACATGGGTCGTTTTGCTGAAGGCGAACACCAAGTCAACCTCAACGCCGAAAACCTCAGCACAGGTTCTTATATCCTGCGTCTCAGCCAGGGTGCCAATACGTCCTGCGTGAAGTTCTTGGTGTACTAATCAGGAAATAATCTTTGTGAGACGTATTTGTCTCTACTGACTTATAAGGCCGCCGTTGAGGCGGCCTTATTTGTTGTATGGTAGGCCGTCAAGAAAACACCCTGCGAGGATACAAAAATTATCCTATCAGTCAATTTTTTTCGGTTTTTGACTAAGGGTAAACCGAAAGTTGAGAGTCTTAAGGATGTCTAGACATTAAAACAACGCGTTTACTATGCATTCGAATGTTCGTAATATGCTTAGGAAAAGTGATGCTTCCATGCCATTTGGCCATGGGGCGTTTTGCATTTTTACACGAGAAAACTGGTGATGGAACGAGCACGACATACGTGACTCCTTTCAACAGCCTTTGGGGCTACTCGTTCGTTGAGCAGGTTTACACTGCCGACGAGATTGGGACTGCAGGCACGATTAATGCCATCAGTTTCAACATGTCGAGCACGGACGCCCAGACCAATCAGGTGGACGTGTTCATGAAGGCTGTTTCGAGAGCCAGTTTCTCGAGCAGCACAGATTTCGAGGCCGTTACGGCTTCAGACATGGTGTTTAGCGGCACCGTGACTTTCAACAATGGTTGGACGACCATCACGCTTGACACTCCGTTCGAATATGACGGAATCAGCAACTTGATGATCGGTATGCACGAGTACACCTCGGGCTACAGCACGCGTTACTTCTATTACACCTCCGCTACGGACAAGGCTCTGTCCTACCACAGCGACAGTGCCAATCCAGATCCTTATGACCTGGGTTCGTACAGCGGCAACAAGTACGTCTCACCCAACCGTGCCAACATCCAGATTGACATCACGGCTGGTGGCGGTCCGGTTGGCGATGCCCTTGTCGCCCTTCAGAATGGTGAAGTTGTCGAGACGGTCGTCGTGGGTGCCCGCCCGAACGGCTGCTGGATGGAGCCTTTCCGCTTCACCCTGCGCAACGACGGTCCCGCCACGAACGTGAGCCTCATCGACTTCACGCCTCAGGAGTACTTCACGGTTGTGGAGCCCGAGATGCCC